>NZ_KB893606.1 GCF_000374085.1 Spirosoma spitsbergense DSM 19989
TAAGTTAGAGTAAGGATCAAATTTTATCAGGCGTTATGGCAATTGATGAGTATGTAGCCTATCTAATGAGCAACGTGTCTCGAAGTAGTTGCGTCAAAGCGGGACAAATCTTACAAGTGTCTCATGATGAGGTCAATCGATTTCTAATTAACGCCGAATATACAGGCCGTGATTTGTTTGAATCGGTTCGGGATAGTCTTGACTTACAGGGTGGTATTCTCTCAACCGACGATAGTGTACTTGATAAACCCTATACCCAGGCAGGTACCACCGAGTTAGTAGGCAAGTTCTGGTCCGGCAAGCATCACCGAGCCGTTCAGGGTATTGATTTGCTGGTACTGATTTATACCCACAAGGGTCATAGCGTGCCGGTTAACTTCAGACTCTACCGAAAAGAAGAGGGTAAAACTAAGAATGACTACTTTCAGCAGATGATGCGGGAGCTCTGGCAGTGGGGATTGCGTCCGGCTTGGGTGACGGCTGATAGCTGGTTCTGTAGTTTGGACAACCTCAAATTCCTGCGCAATTTAGAAATAGGGGTCATGATGGGTCTGGAGAAGAACCGGCTGGTGTCCAGTCAACCAGGTGAGTATGAGCAAGTCGGACGGGCTGATATACCAGCCAGCGGCTTGTTCACTCACCTGAAAGGGTTCGATTTTATAGCGGTGTTTCGGAGAGTTGGCAAAGACGGCAACGCGCGACACTATCTACTGTATCACCCAGATGGGGCTTATGCACAGGCCCATCTGTACACGGTTGCTTGTTTTGAGCAGGTGCATCTGGCTCATTGGCAGGTAGAGGACTTATTTCGTAGCATCAAACAGGTCTGTCAGGCCGAGCGGTTTTATGTTCGGCTGACCTCGGCCATTACGACTCATCTATACAGTGTTTTACGGGCCTTCCAAAAGTTAGCGGCCATGAGTCGGGATGGGCTCATTGGGTCGGTTTACGGCCTACGAGACGAACTCTATCGAGAGACTCAACGAAACTGGATACATGAATTTGCGTAACTCCTAGATATTATCAAATCCTATTAGCTGTGGCTATCAGTTCGATAGAATCCAAAAAACCAGCAGAATCAACAGGATTTTATTTGAAAGAGAACGAGAACACACGCAGATTAAAGCATATTTTCCGCTATTCTGGTGAAGAATCTATTACCATTCGTATCGCGTATGCGCCTTAACTATGCCCACTCGATCTATCACGTAGCCTCTGTTCAGTCGGAGCAGGTAACGCTCATCAACAGAGACTTTACCGTTGAAAATGAGCATAACGGGTTGTGTACAACTTACAGGAAGTAGGGGGCGAATGCGATTCTGCTGTTTAACAAAACAGAGCAGCCCATCTACATCGACTGGTTGACGAGCTTTGTGCAGCACCCCGGGCCCTACAGCCAGTTCTTACGCCGGAATACCCAGACCGTCAGGGCCGAGGACAGCACCATCATGGCCCAGGCAAACACGTAGCCGTACTTCCAGTGGACTTCGGGCATTTCGTCGAAATTCATGCCCCAGATGCTGGCCAGTAAGGTAGGCGGCAGAAAAACCAGCGAGACGACGGTAAATATTTTCACGATTCGGTTCTGCTCCAGATCGATCAGACCGAGGTAGGTATTTTGCAGGAATTCCAGCCGCTCAAAAATGAAGTTGGTGTGATCGATCAGCGAGTTAATGTCTTTGATGAGTGTTCTTAATCGTTGCTGTTCCAGGTCGTTGAACCAGCCGTCAGAACGAATCATGGACGAGATTACCCGCTGCTTATCCACCACGTTTTCCCGGATCGACATCGTCAATTCCTGGTAATCGTTGATATTCAGCAGCATTTCCTTGTCCAGATTAGCATCCAGGTCGAGCATTTTGTTGATGGCCTTTATCTCGCCCGATACCATTTCGATCAAATCGGCGTCGTAATCAATCCGCGATTCGAAGATGGAAATCATAATCTGCGCGCCATCACTGAATACCGCCCGTTTGGATTTAATCCGTTTTACGGTATCGGCGAAGGATTTCAGGTCAGCATTACGATACGTAAAGAGCATTTCGTCTTTGAGCAGAAAACTAACCGGCACGTTGGCATATCGATGCTCGGAATCGGGTACCAGGAAGTTGGAGTTGGCAATTAGAAAGTCGTCTTCCTCAATGTAACGCGAACTGCTTTCGATCTCCAGTTGCTCCTGCTGACTCAAAAAATCGACATCGAATTTCTCTTCCACACTTTTAATTTCAGCCGCCGTCGGATTTTGCAGATCCACCCAGAGTGTACGGGCAGAGTGTGAAAAAGAATCAATATCACGGACTTTTCGAACGGAGCTTTCGTCCTGCTGAAAGATGCGAATCATACAATGAGGAGTAGCCTATCTGGCCGCTAAGTTCGCAGAAAATACGGGCACTGGCGAATATCGGGTCTGTTATTTCCCATCGTGTCCATATTCACCTGCCTGCTTAAGCGATGCTCAACAACAACCAAACTACCCCCCAAAAAGTGTTTTAGGTCATTGAGCACAAATTAGCGGCCAGAATTGTTATCTGTTCAGTCAGCCCGAATCCGGCTGTTTATGCTTTATGTATTCATCCGCTCAGCGTCATACCGATTTAGCCGCGCCTTTTACCGAGCAAGGCACTTTTTTGCCCGAACCCCGGTGCATCGACCTGTGGGAAACGGCACACACACTTGGTTTTCCAGCCGCTCTGTGGCGACTTCCCGCCCAACGGGATAAACACCTGATCGTTTCTTTCGATGAGGTACTTCCCCGCGTATCGGCTGATTTTGATGAATTACCGGCGGGTTTTCTAGTTAGTCCGTTCGATAATCTCACCCCGCTATCGGATGCAGCGAGTCATACGGTCCGCACACTGTTCATACGCGCTGATATTCAGGCTGTTTTTTCAGAAACAGACCAGACCATAACCACCCCTGAAGAGTCCACGCGGGGCGACTCCACGCCGGGCGACTCCACGCCGGGCGAATCCACGCCGGGCAACGCTTTTCATGATTTCATGAAACGGGCCGATCTGTTTCGGAAAACGCTTGATAGTGTACCCCGATTCGCCGACCATTTGCAAGCCGCTTCGACTCCGCCCACATCCATTCACGATGCAGGTGCTCAGGCGGATTATGTCCGTAACGCAACCCAGGCGGTCGAAGCGATACACCGAGGAGAGATGCGAAAAGTCGTTATTTCGCGGACCAAGCGGGTGCAGTTTACCGGTGCGCCCAATGCCGTTGCCTTGTTCGACAAACTCTGTGAAGCGTATCCGAATGCTTTTGTATCGGCGGTTTCGATTCCAGAGCGGGGCCAGATTTGGATTAGTGCCACGCCCGAACGGCTAGTGAGTGTGGATGCAGACGGTATTTTCAGAACTGCTTCTCTGGCGGGCACTCAGTCGGCTACCTATCCTGATGGAACGGCTAAACGTCCGGCGCAGGCGATGTGGGCGCAGAAAGAGATTGAAGAACAGGCACTGGTGAGCCGCTATATTATCGAATGTTTCAAAAGAATCCGGTTGCGGGAATACATTGAAGAGGGGCCAAAAACCGTTACGGCGGGGAACCTGATGCACCTCGGCACCTCCTTCACGGTTGATACTCAGGCGGTACGATACCCACAATTAGGCACCGTGATGCTAAAGCTGTTACACCCTACCTCGGCGGTTTGTGGTACCCCCCGCGATGCTGCTTTTGCGTTCATTCAGCAACATGAAACGCACGATCGTGAACTATACAGCGGTTTTCTGGGGCCAGTAAACATTGACGCCGATGGCAAAGGCCCGGCAACCGGCATTTTCGTTCATATCCGTTGCATGAAGCTGGAAGGCAAGATGGCTACCCTGTACGCCGGAGCCGGACTAACGGAGGATTCAGAGCCGGAGCGGGAGTGGCTAGAAACCGAAATGAAATGCCAAACGCTACTTGATGTAATGAATAATGTAAAATGAACAATGTAGAACGAACGGTATGTTTAAGGCCGGTTCATCCTGTATTGTTCATTATTCATTCTACATTGTTCATTAATTACCCTCACTCGCCTTCGGCGGGGGCACTGGGTGCGCGGGAACCTTCTTCTGCCGTACGGTCACCAGCTTCGCTGGCGGCCGACGATTGGGTATCGGCATCGGGTGCGGTGCCTTCCGTCACGGCATCTTCAGTCGTAACATACAACGCATCTTCAGGATCGGTACTCTCTTCTGAGTTTTTCATAACGAATAGATTTGCTAAAGGGTAAGGTAAATCAGACAGTTTTCGATCCCGTTGACTTTACAAAAAAGGATATACTACAAACTGTCGTCATCATCGTCAAAATCATCGTCGATGTCGTCATTGTCTAAGTCTTCGTCGATATCATCTTCACTAAATTCTTCTTCAATATCGTCAATATCATCGGCTCCATAGCCGCTGCCGGCTCCTGAGCCTAAATCATCGAATTCGGCGCCATCATCGTCGAAATCATCGTCATCATCGTCCATAGAGGCTGTTTCTGGATCGGGGTTAAGCATCAGCACGTCTTCGTCCTGATCAAACGTTGGCTGGTAAATCATGGCTGATAAGGTAGTATAATTGATTTGATCGTCATAACTCGGCTGTTTTCCGGAAGGTTTAGCCGGCGTCAAAACTAATGGAAATAGATATTCAGTGAAAGTAAGCGAAACAAATTAATGGTTATTTTATTCATTAATCATGCCTGCATCAGGTCGTTTCCTTTCGTACACGTCAACCTCCTGCGGGCTTGTCCTTTGCAATCAGGTAGTTGACAAAGAATTAAAGGCCCTACCCCAACTATTCACCTGAAAAGTATTAGCCTCATGGGTTTCGTTTCCAATGAAAAATTATCAACTCCGCCGACTGGTTAACCAGCCTATTCTAAAAACGAGCGACGTAAAACCAGCCATCGACGGTTTTGAGGTGCTTGGAGCCTTCAACCCGGCAGCCTGCCTTTTTGGCGATGAAGTTATTTTGTTGTTACGCGTAGCCGAAGCCCCAAAGCCTAAAACCGGTCAGCTGGCCATTCCCCTGCTGGTGGAGCAGGATGGTGTGCCTACCCTCACCGTCCAGTACCTTCCCAAACCGCCACAGCCCTATGATGCGCGGGTCGTTACTATCAACAAAAAAACCTACCTGACATCCATGAGTCACCTGCGGCTGGCCCGCAGCCGGGATGGAATTCACTTCACCATCGACGAGAAACCGTTTCTGTTTCCGGCCCGGATGGATGAGTCGTATGGGGTAGAAGATGCCCGAATCACGTTTCTGGAAGGCAAGTACTGGATTACCTACACGGCGGTGTCGGAGCACGGCCCCGGCGTCGGGCTGGCCGTCACGACCGATTTTGTGAATGTCGAGCGGGTCGGTATGATACTTCCTCCACCAAACAAAGACGTAGCCCTGTTTCCTGAAAAAATCAACGGGAAGTACTACTTGCTACACCGACCCATGGTATCGGAAATTGGGAAGCCATCCGTTTGGCTGGCCGATTCTACGGATGGAATGCACTGGGGAAACCATCGTTTTCTGTTCGGGGGTCGGGCCTTATCGGATGAGCGGTATGCCTGGGAAGGAGCCAAAATCGGGGCCGGACCCGAACCAATTCTGACCGATGAAGGCTGGCTGGTTTGCTACCACGGTGCCGATGCTACCCACGCCTACGCGCTGGCTTTAGCCCTGCTGGATAAGGAGGATCCATCCATCGTTCTGGACCGCTCGGCCCTGCCCCTGCTTACGCCCGAATTGCCCTGGGAGCGCGAGGGTTTTTTCCCAAACGTAGTCTTTTCGAACGGCTGGATTCAATGGCCGGAAGATAGCGACAAGGCAGGGCAAATCTGGGTGTACTACGGAGCCGCCGATTCCGGCGTGGGGCTGGCAGAACTGGTGGTAGTGCAAACGCATCCTGATGAGCATGGATAGAAGCGGCCATTCAGCCGGAAATTAATAGTGATAACTGCAAAGCCTAAAAACCGGTTAAGTGAATGTAAATCAATTTGGAACTCATGAACAAGAAACCGCTAGTATATGGGGCCATCCTGCTGGGTGCAGTGGTAACGGCCGTTATCATCGCCGAAAAATTCAGTAAACACCCTGAATCCTCCACGCCTAATCCCGATGCGCCAGCCAGCACGGACAAAAAAATCCGGATTTCGGCCTCGCCCGAACGAGTCTGGCAGGTGATGAGCCAGATTGATCAATGGGTGACTTGGCAATCCGATATCAGCAAAGCCAAATTAAACGGCCCCCTTCAGGTCGGCTCAACCTTCGACTGGAACGCCAGTGGTATGGATATTCATTCGACGCTACACACGGTTACACCGCAGGAAGCCCTTGGATGGTCGGGTAAGGCCTTTGGGGCTTTTGCGATACACAACTGGTTTTTCAGACCTCTTACTGATGGCACAACGGAAGTACGAGTCGAAGAAAGTATGGAAGGGTGGCTGGTAAGCGTATTAGGCCCTGTTTTACAGAAAAGTCTGGACAAGGCCACCGACCGCTGGTTACAGGCACTCCGGGAAATGGCCGAAGCCGAATAGGCTTTCTTATCTACCGGATTCGGTAGCTGTTTTATGGAACATTAACCAAAATCACAGGACTGGACGGGCAATAACGCTGCCCGTCCAGTCCTGTTTTTATCTCTTTTCCATTCTGACATCCGATTCAGTTATCAACGCTTTGCCTGGAATACGTGGCTGGAACGTAATTACCGGGGGCAGCAGAAAACTGCTTTAAAGATTGGCCTTACAGCTATTTTCTACCATAAAATACGGCGAAATAGCCTTACTTCAGTAGGTTAACTATGAATGGACCATCAGTATTAAAATTTGATTTGTAATTTAGGGGTTTAGTAAAGCTCAATCTCACTCATCAATGATTCGTTTGTATCAGTTTCTTCTCCCGTTACTTATTTCAACATCGCTTTTTGCGCAATCCCAGAAACGGCCGCTCAACGCATCCGACTACGACCGCTGGCAAGCGGTACGGTCCGAAAAAATCTCCGACGATGGCCACTGGGTGGCTTATCAGGTTGACCCCCAGGAAGGCGATGGCCGCCTGGAGGTGGTAAGCAGCAATCCAGTCGGTACTCCCACGCGCTACGTTTTTGCCCGTGGCTACATGGCGCAGTTTACGCCCGACAGTAAATTTCTGGTGATGCGATTAAAAGTACCACTTGCCGATACCCGGAAGGCCAAACTCAAAAAGAAAAAGCCCGACGAGATGCCGAAAGACAGCCTGCTGGCCCTGAATCTGGCAACCGGTAAAACAACGAAACTCCCCAATGTGAAGTCGTTTTCGTTTGGAAAAGAGGCCGGTTCCTGGCTAGCCGTTCTCCAGACAAGTCAGGATGAGAAGGAGAAGGTAGCTGCCAAAACACCGGCTCAGTCGAAAAGTGATACCCTTACCCCAACGCCCGTGGCTTCCACTACTACGGTAGCCACCCGAAAGGGACCGACAAAAAAAATCAAGGGCGATAATATGACCCTGCTCAACCTGGCAGATGGCACCCGCCGAACGTTCCGGTACGTTTCCAACATGGTTATGTCCGACAATGGAAAGGCCGTCTTTTATAGCAAGGAATCGGCCAACGATTCGCTGAAAGCGGGTGCCAGTGCCGTTCCGGGAGTGTTCCTGTTTAATACGGACAACGGGCAGGTAACCCTGGTAGATACCAGTTCGACGCGTAAAATTTATAAAGGACTGGCTGTCGACAAAGCAGGGCAGAAACTGGCCTGGATGGCATCGGCCGATAGTGCCGGAGCCGACGTAAAGGTTTTTTCGCTCTATTACAAAAACAGGCTGCCAGCCGCTCCGGCTAAAGGCAAACGCGCCAAAGCAACAGCCCCCGAATCTCCGTTCACTATTATTGCCGATACCACAACGGCCGCCCTACCCAAAGGCTGGTCGGTGAATGAGTTTCGCGAGCCGAAGTTTGCTGACGATGGCAGCAGGCTCTACTTCTCCACCTCCCCCATTCCACCAAAGCCCACCAAGGATACGCTCACGCCCGACGACGAGAAGGTAAAAATGGATATCTGGACCTGGACCGATAGTCGGTTACAACCCATGCAGCAACGGCGGCTCAAGGAAGAAAAAGAGCGTGGTTTTTTGGCCGTTTATGACCTTAAGTCTGGCAAAATTATTCCGCTGGCTAACCGCGAAATTCCGACGGTTGCCTTTGATCCCGAAATAACTACGCGCTATGTACTTGGCCTGAGTGACCTGCCCTACCAGATGCAATCGTCCTGGGACCCCGGCCACACGGACCTGTATTTGATTGATACGCAAACGGGCGACAAAAAACGAATTGCCCATGATGTGATGGCATCACAGCCGAAACTATCGCCCGGTGGTCAGTATGCCTATTGGTTCGATGAGGCCGATTCACTCTGGCGGGCGTGGGATGTGGCCGCTGGTAAACACATCGACCTGACTCGTGGCTTACCCAGTAAATTTTTCGACGAAGAGCACGATACACCCAGCCTTCCCGGCTCCTACGGTTCGGCGGGCTGGACCACCGGCGACCGCTACGTCTGGATTTATGACCGCTACGATATCTGGCAGATTGACCCAACCGGCAAAGAGAAACCCGTAAACCTAACCGCTGGCTGGGGCCGTAAGAATAACGTCCGGCTCCGTCGCGCTGAACTCGACGACGACAACACACGCGGCCGCCTGAGCATTGAAAAAGCCATTGATCCCAAAGCCGAACTATTCCTGACCGGCATCTGGGAAAGTGACAAATCGACCGGCATTCTAAAAAGTACAAACGGGCTTTCGGCACTGGCTCCTACGGTTCTGAAACAGAGCAACCACCGTTATTTCGGGTTGAGCAAAGCAAAAAATGCCCCGACGATGACCTTTTACCGGGGTAATTTTCAGGAGCCAATCAACCTGTTTCTGGCCCGGTCTGGAGGGACGGATACAACGTTGGCCAATCCAAAACAGCTTACCCGTGTTAATCTGCAACAGGACAGCATCCGCTGGGGGAGCGTGGAGCTGGTGAAGTGGACCGGCACCAACGGCACCAAACTAGAGGGATTACTCTATAAACCCGAAGGGTTCGACCCGACCAAAAAGTACCCGATGCTGACGTACTTCTACGAGCGCAACGCCGAAACCCTAAACGACTATAGAGCTCCTTCTCCCAGTCGATCTACCATCAACATCCCGTTTTGCGTGTCGAATGGTTACCTGGTTTTTGTACCCGATATTGTATACACCGTTGGGCAGCCGGGACCAGATGCTTACGACTGTATTGTACCGGGCGTGCTAAGCTTACTGGACAGGGGGTTTGTTGACCGTAACCGGCTGGGTATTCAGGGCCAAAGCTGGGGCGGGTATCAAACGGCTTTTATTATCACGCGCACCAATCTGTTCCGGGCAGCCGAAGCGGGTGCGCCTGTGGCCAACATGACATCGGCCTACGGTGGCATCCGGGGCGAAACGGGCATGGTGCGGCAGTTTCAGTACGAAAAAACGCAGAGCCGGATTGGGGGTACGCTCTGGGAAAAGCCGATGAACTACATCGAAAATTCGCCCCTTTTCTACGCTGACCGGGTGGAAACTCCGTTGCTCATCATGAGCAACGATGCCGACGGAGCCGTTCCGCATCAACAGGGCATCGAGCTATTTACGGGCTTACGCCGGTTGAATAAACCCGTTTGGATGGTGGTGTACAACGGCGAAGCCCACAACCTGATGGGCCGACACAATGCCAAGGACCTGAGCATCCGCATGTACCAGTTCTTTGATTACTACCTCAAGGATGCGCCAGAACCCGTCTGGATGAAAGACGGTCGCTCCGCCGTGGAGAAAGACCGGGGCGAAATGAAGTACGGAGTATCGGACAAGTAGCAGGTAAGCGAATGGATAATGGATAGAAGACAGTAAACAGTAAGAGAAAAGACGCAGGATACAGTTAGTGTATATCTTGCGTCTTTTCTCTTACTGTCTTTCAAATCCGAGTCAGTATGTACCACCGATTATTGCTTGTTACGGTAACCATTCTGTTACTGATTCCCGGTTGCAAAACAGCCAAACTTCCTGCTGGTAAAACCCTCCCCACGGCGAGTATTTCGGAGGAAGGTTTTCTCGATTGCTTCACACCGGGTACCAGCCTGAACGGGCAGACCGTTTGGTGCGAAGCGTCGGCGGTGGTGTTCGATGGGAAAAATGTACTTATTGCCAATGATAAAGACATGCCCGATGGTCTGAGTCCGGTGTTCATGAAAACACCTGCTACCCTGGGTGACTCGACACAACCGCCATTGTACCTGACGCAGCCTATTTTTTCGGCGGCTCGTAAGTACGAGGATTTTGCCCAGACGCCCGACCAGCGTTTCGTCTTTCTAACTACGGCATTCGACCGGGTAAAGCCCGGCAGTCATGACTGGGACGGGTACAACACGATCCTATACTGGCGCACGGGCGACGAGCAACACCCGCATGTACTGGCACCTGACGATACCAGCCGAACCTCCATGGGGTATCGGCAACAGCTTGCCAGGGTACTGGCCACCAATGAATTTCCGGGCGAGATGCCCTACTTCAAGGTTGAAGGGCTGGCCGCTACCGACCGTCAGTTACTGTTTGGAATCCGGGAAGAAGGTAAGGACTACAAGGATTTTATGTACCGGGCGCAACTAGTCAGCGTCTCGTACCGGATTGATAAAACGGGCGATGGTGAACGTATCCGGCTGGAGAACGACTGGAAGGTTATCAACGACTTCGTGATAGCCAAAGCCGATTCGACGTTACCACAAATGGGTTTATCCAGTCTGGAGTATGACCCCGCCCGTCAGCTCGTCTGGATGCTCACCTCGCAGGAAATCGACAACAGGCTGGACACCTTTATTTGGGCCGCGCCCCTCAGCGATGTATACGCTGGCAAGCCCTTCGCCCTAATTCGCGATTCGCAGGGGAAGCCCCTACACACAGCAGGGCATAAAGCAGAAGACATTACTATACTGCCCAACAATCAGCTTCTGTTAATCGCTGATGACGACCGCGTTCCAACCACCATTGGCACACACACCCGCCAGCCCAATCAGGCTGCGTATTTTATTCTGACGCTCCACTAAACCCCGATTAAAATCAGGGTCTGATAAAATTACCCTTAGCAGAATAAATTTTCAGGACTTTATTCGTAAACAGCCTGAGCAAAGTCGGGCAGCGCAAAGGAGTCGGACGTCAACAGAGTGTCCAGATACTGCGACACAGCCGCTGAAAAACCGGGCAGGGCGTTCAGGTCAACCGACCACAAATCGCTATTCGTCAGTATAAGGCGGGTGAGTTCATCACTGTTGGCAGCCGTCTCCCAGGCCGACGCCAACACATTGGCTTCCGGGTCGTTGATGGGATACGAAGCGCCATTGGCAAAGCCAGCGTACGAGCCATCTTCCATTTTCTGAACCCGCATAAAGTACAGATAACTGGCAAACGCAAAGGCCATGTGCGCCGGAACGGTTGACCGTTGCTGATACCATTTTTCAAGCAACCCCACACAGCGCATGGCTATTTTTGCGGTATAGTTCAGGCTGATGGACAGCCACCGATGATCCAGGTTCTCGTTCCGGAAGCGGTCGAGCACGGCATTGGCAAAGGCGTGAATCTCATCCTGTTCGATGGATTTATCCAGACACTGACTGATTTCATCGAACATGCCCCCCCGCATGAAGGCCAGAAACTCCGCATCTTTCATGGCTTCTTTCACGGTAACAAATCCCATCAGATGGGCAACGGAGCAGCATAACGTGTGGGGTGCATTGAGCAGACGCAGTTTAAGCTCTTTGAATTTGGTAATGGATGGCTCAATTTTAACACCGGCATTGGCCGCAGAAAACGTCAGTTTCTGCCTGACCCGTTCGTTGCCTTCGATGGCCCACAGGCGGTATGGCTCGGCCATGATCATCAAATCGTCGCGGTAGCCCAATTCGGCTTCCATGCTGGTTTTCAACGCACCCGTAATCAGCCCCGGCACAATCCGGTCGACCAGCGAATTACAGAAATCACTGGCTTCATTGAGCCAGGTGATAAAGGATGAACTGAGGTTGTTGAATACAGCCAGTTGCTGCACAATAGCCCGCAGCTTATCCCCATTTTCGGAGATAAGTTCGGTCGGTACGATAACCAGACCTTTCTCCGGGTCACCACTGAAAGCTTCATACCGCTGATGCAGCACGGCCAGTAATTTAGCCGGAAATGACACGGGGGGCGTAGCAAAGATGGATTCCTCAACGTACTGAATGCCTACCTCCGTAGTGTTGGAAACAACCAGACTCAAATCCGGACTTTCGGCCACCGCCAGCACCTGTGCCCATTCGGTTGAGGCCGTCAGGACCCGGCTGATGGAACAGTTGATGGAGATCTCGTTTACCTCCTGCCCCTTTTCAATGCCCCGAACCAGCGTGGTAAAGCAGTTTTGCTGCCGGTCAAAATCCGTTGTGTCGCCCCGCATCGTGGATTTCACCACCACTACCCGGCCCCGGAAAATGCCCTGCCGGTTAGCGTTTTCGATAAAATAGAGTGGTAATCCGCGCAGCAATACGCCGGTGCCGAAAAACAAGGCTTTTTCCGGGTAATCCAGTACGGCTGGCTGGGGGTAGTTTTTAGTCGTCAGGTAAGTCATCAATCGGTACGCATTTTCTGTCAGAAATTTTTTTCTGTTTGCTGAAAGCAACTTGTTCACACCGGTGCCCGGTTACTGCGGCAGTTTGAATACCTGCTCCATCAGCACCCATTTTTCGCCGGGTTTCGCGCCCGGTACGGCCTGCTGGAAACCCCACATCAGGTTTTCCCACTCCACCGATTTAGGATTCTGGTTTATGGCATTCATCCGCTCAAACGAGAAGGTATCGTCCACCTCCATAATCATGAACATCCGGTTGCCAAACAGATAGATTTCCATGCTGGCCACACCCGCATCGCGGATGCTCTGGTTAATAGCAGGCCACTGGTTTTCGGGCGCGTGATGCCACTTGTATTTTTCAATCAGGGCCGGGTCATCAATAAGATCGAGGGCAAGGCAGTAGCGTTTCATGTAGCAAGTTAGTTAGACGTTGAACGCGTGCTGAACAGCGTTATCAACAAGACGTTAGAGTAGCTTTAACCAATTAAATACCCTGACCTACGGAAAAAAATACGTTAGTAAGCAACCCGGATTGACGTGCTGTCGCCAAACACCTTTTTCACGTCGCTGGCGGTAATGCCCGTTTGCCAGACGTACAGGTTTTCGAGTTGCTTCATATGCTTCAGCGTTGCTAAACCGGCGGGGGTAATTTTTGTGCCGTATACGTTCAGGGCATGCAGGTGTGTTAACCCCGAAATACTTTTCAGAGCCTCATTACCGATTGGATTTTTCTCCACCCGCAGTTTTTCGAGGTTGCTGAAGTCAGTGATGGTACTGAGCTGTCCATCGGTCAGGTTCAGGTCGGAGAGATTGAGCCAGATGATGTGCCTGGCCAGTGGTTTCAGTACGGCCAGATTGACTCCCGACTTACCCGCTTTTGGGGGCAGCGTCACGTCAAGCATAAGGGGCTGGTGGTTCATTACCCGAATAACGAAGCCTTCGCGCCGGGCCACCGTAATCTGCGCGGTATCGCCCGACAAGGGGATGTTTGGGTTGACTGGAAACCTACTATTTCCTTCTTCGGCAGCCATGACACTGGTTGTTCCGGCAAAACCCAGTACGCTCGCCACCATGGGCTGCACATTCTGATAGCCTTTCACATCGGTCAGTTTGATGTTGTCGGCGGCAGCAGCTTTTTCAATCCACCATCTGATGAGAGCGACCTCCGTTTTGGTGAGGGGAGTTTTACCATCAGTCGGCATGAATTCCTTATGAACGGGGTCGAGTGTAATTCGTCGGTACAGCTCACTCTTTGTCAGGTTGTCTGCAACTACGGCCGGGCCGTGCTTGCCCCCTTTCAGCAAATCGCCGTGCGTTTCCAGGCGCAGATTCCCTTTCAATTTACCCGCCCGATGGCACTGTACGCACCGTTTCTCCAGCAGGGGCTGCACCACGTCCTCAAACACAAAAATCTGCTCTATACGGGTTGGTTTGGTACGCTCAGTTTTGGTCAGGGTAGCCAGTGAGAGGTAATCGCTGCCGTGCGTCAGGCTACCCCCCAGATGCCCGACGTAACTCATTAATCCCAAAACACCCAGGAACGCGATAGAAAAAACCTTCCTGGGCAGAGTCAGGTAGCTAATAAAAATGGGAGTGGTCAGGGTGTACAACACGAGTGCAGCCCCGGCCAGAGCAATCCCCGAATATTTGTGGTTATCCAGCAAGATAGGGGCGTAATCGCCAGTGATAGACAGTAGCCAGCCAAGCACACAGGCCAACACCGCCGAAACAGCCCCGGCCAGCAACGCCAACGGCACCGCAGCCTGAACGTTTTTGTATTTCGGCCAGTAGGAGGCCAGATCCAGCAGAGCCGCAAGTACTAGAAAACCAATGGGCAAATGCACCACCAACGGGTGCATTCGCCCAAAAAACGTAGAGATAGTTAACAGAATCATGTCAGGTGAGTTGGCTTCACCACGAACGTTTACCCCAACCTGTTTCTTTGCCTGAACACCAGCCAATCAAATGAAGCAGGATAGGTAAAAGCAACTACCCTTTTACGTTCGTAGTACCGTAAGGGGCGCGTTGTGGTCTGGACAACGTGGCATTGGCTTCTTTATCGTTCAGGAACTGCTCCTTTTCAGGATTCCATTTCAACTTGCGGCCCAGTTTCATAGCGGTGTGAGCGAGCAGGCAGGCCGAGCAGGAACGCTGAGCGATTTCTACGTGGCTAATGGTTTGTTTATCGTTCTGGATGGACTCCAGCCAGTTTCGGTGCTGTTCGGGGCTATCGTACAGATGAATCTCGTCGGGGCCAATCACCGACCCCAGAATTTTCTTATCACTGGCGCGGAAGGCCTCATTTTCTTTCGAAGCCTGTGCCGCGCCGGGGTCAGAAGCCGTAACGCCTACATCACCCCGCGATGCGAATATCCAGCCCTCAGTACCCTCGAACATCACGCCGTTGGGGTTATTACCCCCTATTTCCATCACCACCCCATTCGCATACGTCGCCATGACCAGAAAGTTGCCATGCACATTCCATAATCCCGAACCAGGCAGGGGAAAAGCAGCCAGTCCTTCAATTTCGACGGGGCCGGTCAGTTCGGTGTCCATGCCCCAGTGGGCTATGTCTACATGGTGCGACCCCCAGCCCGTAATCATACCCGCGCCAAACTGTTCCAGACGTAACCAGCCGGGCCGGTCATTGATACTGGTTTGCGAATGCACCCGGTCCAGGGTATAGTGGACCTCCGGCGTGGAGCCGAGCCACATATCATAATTAAGGTTTGTGGGTACGGGCATTTTGGCATCACTTCCGCCAGCGGGGTCACCGGGAAGGCCCACATACACCTTTTTAAGCTGACCGATCCGGCCGTTGCGTACCAGTTCGCAGGTTCGTTTGAACTGCGGCCAGGGAGTAGCAGAACGTTGCTGGCTACCCAGTTGAAACTTTACCCCTTTCTTTTGCACCATATCACTGAGCATCCGGCCTTCCTGAATGGTGAGAGAGGTGGGTTTCTGCATATAGATGTGCTTGCCCGCTACCGCTGCTTCCATGGCGGGTTGCGCATGCCAGTGGTCGGGCGTGCTGATAATAACCGCGTCGATGTCTTTCCGGGCCAGTAACTCCTTATAATCGTCGAACATCTGCACATCGACGTAGTTCTCCTTACCGGTTTTGTCGGCGTATTTTTTCTCAATCCATTTCTTGCCCATGGCAAGCCGGTTTTTATCCAGATCAGCCACCGCTATGACGCGGGCAACTTCGTTTTTAAGTATTTCGGGCAGGTCGTGGCCGGAGGCAATACGCCCAAAACCAATCTGGCCGATGTTTATTTTATTGCTGGGCGCATTTTTACCAAATACGCTGGCCGGCACAATGGTCGGGAAGCCCACTGTAGCGATGAGGCCGGCGGTTCCGGCAGCAGTTGATTTAAGGAATGCCCTGCGGCTCTGGTCAGTTGTTTCGTCTGTTTTTTTCATTGATTTATCCGTTAATGGTTCAGGAATATCAGTCAGGATCAGGGCGTGTTGGCACCAATCGGGGAATCATCTACGTTCACATCGCCTGCCACATACTGCATGGCATCCAGAAAGTACTGCAACAGGTTGGGGTTGTCAAAACTCTGGGCATTGTGCGACGGAGAGGTATAAAAAACCCGTCCTTTGCCGTACCGCTTAATCCAGGAAATGTATTTTACCGGTTCAGGATTTTCGCCCTTCAACCCTTCCACTTCTTTGGTGTTGAGATACAGCAGGGGCCGGAAATTACGCTTACTATAAGCCACATTAAACATATACGCTTCGTCGACGTGGTTGAACCCCTCACCCCCGAAAGCCTGCACGAGCGGGTGCCTGGGATTAACCAGTTTGACATGGAGCATTTGCTGCTTCGGGTGGTAATCGAAACTACCGCCCATCATCTCACTAAATTCAGCCGACTTGTTCTGCATCACGATACCACCGTGCATAACCATCAGCCCACCGCCTTTCCGGACGAAATTCAGCAGGTTTTGCTCCAGTTCTTTAGCTCCTGCAATGGCCTGGGCTTCGGTCAGCGATTTGTCTTCACTCAGTTTATCCCGAAACAAATCCCGATTGGTGCCGATAGAACAATTGTTGTTCAGCACAACCACATCGAAGTCCTTCAGTTTGTCCTTTTTGAAGAACATGATATCGTTGCTCTGAACCACCTCGAAGGCACCGCTCTTCTGGCTCAGAATCTCGATAACCGCATTGGTATGGGGCACTACCCAGTGGTCGAAGCCGGTAAACAGCGAAAAGAGCAGGACTTTATGTTTTTTCTTGGCCGGATACGTAGTCTTCGCCGGGGCTATTCGTTCGATTTTTGCCTTCCAGCCATCATCGGCCGCAAAGCTATCGAGGCTCTGCGCCTGAACGAAGCTACTGAGCAGCAGCGCGCAGGCAATGAGAATAAGTAAGCTATTCTTCTTCATACCTAGTATAGCCGGTTTCACCCTTGATTTACTCAAATGAGTTTGAATAATTTGATTACGATTTCCTGCTCATACAGCTGTAACCGGATTCCCCGATGCGGCATCAGGCAAGAATATCATGCACCACCTTGCCATGCACATCGGTCAGACGGAAACGCCGGCCCTGACTTTTGAAGGTCAGCCGCTCATGGTCGATGCCGAGCAGGTGTAACATCGTAGCCTGAAAATCGTGGACATGAACCGGATTCTTCGTAATGTTATAGCCAAAATCGTCGGTTTCGCCGTAGCTAATACCGGCTTTCACGCCCGCCCCGGCCATCCACATCGTGAAACAGCGCGGGTGGTGGTCGCGGCCGTAGTTGTCTTTGGTCAGCTTACCCTGCGAATATACCGTCCGGCCAAACTCACCGCCCCAGATTACGAGCGTATCTTCCAATAATCCCGTTCGCTTGAGGTCGGTAACGAGGGCTGCGGTAGCCTGGTCTACATTTTTGCACTGGTGTTTAATACCGCTCGGCAAGCCGCCGTGCTGGTCCCACCCCTGATGATACAACTGCACAAACTTTACGTCTTTCTCCAGTAGTTTGCGCGCCAGCAGGCAGTTAGCCGCGTAGGTACCGGGGTCGCGGCTATCGGGACCGTAGAGGTCGAATACTTCATCGGGTTCGCCCGCTACGCTCATTACGTCCGGCACGGACGTCTGCATCCGGTAGGCCATTTCGTACTGCGCCATGCGGTTTTCGATTTCGGGGTCGCCGAAGTCGCTCTGCTGCAAGTCATTGAGTTGTTTCAGGTAGGTGAGCATCTCCTGCCGGTCGGCCCCGTCGTAGCCTTCGGGATTGTTCAGAAACAGCACCGGGTCTTTCCCCGACCGAAACTGAACGCCCTCATAGCGCGTGGGCAGAAAACCGCTGCCCCACAGCCGCGAGTAAAGGGGCTGGCCGCTACCATTTTTTGAAATCATGGAGATGAACGTCGGCAGGTTCTCATTGTCGGAACCCAACCCGTAACTCACCCACGAGCCAATAGATGGGCGACCCGGAAGCTGATTGCCCGTCTGAAAAAACGTAATGGCGGGGTCGTGGTTAATCTGCTCAGTATACAGCGACTTGATGATGCACAACTCATCCACCACCTTGGCTGTATGGGGCAACAGTTCGCTCACCCACGTATTCGATTTTCCGTACTGACTGAAATTATACACCGACGGCGCAATGGGCAGGCTGCTCTGGTTGGCACTCATGCCCGTGAGCCGTTGCCCCTTCCGCACCGAATCGGGCAGTTGCTGACCAAACATAGTTGCCAGTTTGGGCTTGTAGTCGAAGGTTTCAAACTGCGACGGCCCTCCACTCATAAACATATAGACCACCCGTTTAGCTTTGGGCGCAAAGTGCGGCAGGGCGCGCAGGATGGCTTCCTGGGTGTCTTCGTTGAGTTCATTGGGTGCTTTGGCAGCAGCCCCTCCAAACAACCGCTGACTACCGAACAACGAGCCAGCCGCCAACGCCCCCAAACCCAGCGTAGTTTTGGTGAGAAACCGTCGGCGGTCCAGTTTTTCATTAAGCCTGGCAAACTCCGGCGTGTTAAGCCTAGCGTGGCCCGGCCGAAACTCGTCATCGTGGTGATGGTCCATAGTTTTTCGTCATTTGGGGTCATTAAGTAGTCATTTCTAGTCGCTGGTTGTTAACTCAATCAATGACCACATAATGACTACGAATGACCATAAAGTTACCGTTTCGTAAGGGTTGCGTCTGAGTTCATGATGGTACTGGCTACTACAGCGTTGGCGGCTACCCGCGCGGCATTGAGCGTACTGTCTATTTTGTACTGGCCCGTTGCCAGCCAGCCCTTTGTTTTGCCGGCTGCCTGGCTGAACCGGCTCAATTGGGCGACCTGCATTTTTACCAGCAGGTTTACCTCCGGGCGGGTGGGTCGGCGACCGGTCAGCTTTCGATAGGTCGTAGAAATAGCCTCTTTTTCGTCCTTTTGGCGGGTCATCTGCTCGCCCAGCACCTTGGCCGCTTCCACAAACGTAGGGTCGTTGAGCGTAACCAGCGCCTGCAACGGCGTATTGGTCTTCTGCCGCCGGACAGTGCAGAAACTCCGCGATGGTGCATCGAACGTACCCAGCGTAGGATTCGGTACGGAGCGTTTTACCAATACATAAATGCTTCGTTTGTAGACGATGGCCCCACTGTCGGGTACGTAGGTAGCCGAGTTGATACGCCACAAACCATCGGGCTGATAGGGCTTGATGCTGCGCCCGCCAATTTCGTAATTCATCAGGCCACTGGCGGCTAAGGCGTTGTCGCGCATCATCTCTGCTGATAGTCGGCGGGATGGGCCCCGGGCCAGCAGCCGGTTTTGGGGGTCTTTTTCGAGCAGTTCGCGGCTGGCGCGGGAGTCCTGCCGGTAGGTGGCCGACATCACCATCGTTTTCACCAGCTGCTTCACGTTCCAACCCCCTTCGCGAAAAGTGACGGCTAGCCAGTCGAGCAGTTTGGGGTGCGAGGGCAGTTCGCCCTGATTACCAAAGTCTTCGGTTGTTTTGACAATACCGGTGCCAAAAAATAGTTGCCAGTAGCGATTGACGGCTACCCGCGCCGTAAGCGGGTTGTCTGCATCAGTGAGCCACTGCGCCAGCCCATAGCGGTTTTTAGGTAGGTTTTCCGGAAAGGCAAAAATACGTTCCGGCGTAGTAGGGTACACTTTTTCGCCCGGTGCGTCATAAACACCACGCTCCAGCACGTAGGTTTGTCTGGGCGTGACCGACTCCTGCATCACCATTAACTCCTGCACTTTTTCAGTACTGTCGGCCAGTAGTCTGCGGGTTTCCATCAGGGTTTTTCGGGCCAGTATCGTGGGCGCGTGAACGGCAGAGAAGTAGTAATCGCTCAGGATTTTCCGGTCGGCGGGTGTGAGCTGGGCGGGTTGTTTGTTGGCTATCCGGCTCCAGTTGGCCCGCTCGGCCAGAACGGTAATCTCGTAGGGCGTAAGGGTCCGGTTGTAGACCATAATATCGTCGATCAGACCATCTTTAAAACCCGTCCCGCGATACCAGCCGCCAATTTGCAAACCCGGTTCAGGCTTAACTTTTGTACTGTCGAACAAAATATCTTTGGTCAACTGGTCCATTTTGGTTCGCATGGGCTGGTCAATACCGTTGGCGTACAGCCTCAGCCCGCCCGCCCGGCCCGACCCATCGGAGGTGATGGTGAGTTGCAGCCACTGGTCGCGGGGAACGAGCCGGGTTGTAATTTTGGTAATGGCGTTGGACGGAGCCACATGCGCCATGCTGAGTTCCAGTTTGCCGTTTCGCAGGTACACGTGGTAGCCCCGGAAGTTATAGAGCCGTTCGGCCTGACATTTATGGAAAAGTACGCCCTCCTTCATGTCCTTCGGAATAGTTACCCAAAGCCCCACCGTGAACGGCTCCGACTTCCTGAAAATACCGACTTTACCGAGGTCCAGCCAGGCATCGCCGTTGAGTTTCAGACCCAGCCCGTGGTGACCGGTAGTCCACTGTTCCGGTTCTTTTCCGGTTTCTCGTTTGGTTTGGGCCGTATCCCTTCGGGTAACTTCGTTAAACAGCTTTTTACCCTCGAAGCTGTACCGCGCCATCAGTCCCTTTGCGGGGAAGTTTTCACCTTTCAGTACAGCATAGTCACCCTTATTCAACCATTGCTTAAAATCGGCCGCTCCCTGCTGCTGGATTGTTGCTACCTGTGCGTTCTGCTGGCTGATTTTGGTCTGGATAAAGCGCATAAGCTGCTCCTGTTTCCGGGTGGGAAGCAACAGCGTAGGCGCGGGCATGGCATCATCCCAAGAGATCTGCCCAGCCTCTTCTACATTGTTGAAAAAGCTGGACAACTGGTAATAATTCTTCTGCGAAATAGGATCGTATTTATGGTCATGGCAACGGGCACACCCCACCGACAGGCCCAGAAACGCATCACCCAGCGTATTGGTGCGGTCCAGAACATACTCCCGCTGGAACTCCTCCTCTACAATCCCTCCCTCTAAATTCTGCTGGTGGTTACGGTTGAAAGCCGTGGCAATCAGCATTGCTTTCGTGGGCTTACCAGGCATCAGGTCACCTGCCAGCTGATGGTGGATAAACTGGTCGTAGGGCTGGTTTTTGTTCAACGCGTTGATGACCCAGTCGCGGTAGGGCGACATATCGCGAAGCCGGTCGACGGTGTAGCCGTGCGAATCGGCAAAGCGGGCGAGGTCGAGCCAGTCGGCGGCCATACGTTCGCCGTAGTGGGGCGATTTGAGCAACCTGTCCACTAGTTTTTCGTAGGCGTTTTCGCTCTTATCGGCCAGGAACGCATCGATTTCGGCTAGCGTGGGTGGCAGGCCGGTGAGGTCTAGGGTTACGCGCCGGATGAGGAGTTCGCGGCTTGCTTCGGGTGCCGGGTTTAGTTTCTTTTCAGCCAGTTTGGCCGCCACAAAATTATCAATGGGGTTTACGGCCCAGTCCTCGTTGTCGATAGACGGGATTTTCGGCATTTCAGGTTTTACGAATGCCCAGTGGGGTTTGTATTCAGCTCCCTTCTGAATCCACTTGACCAGCACCGCTTTTTCATAGGCGGTCAGGCTCAGGTGCGATTCGGGCGTGGGCATAACCACGTCGGGGTCGGTAGAGAGAATGCGCCGGAACACCTCGCTGTTTTTCAGACTGCCGGGGTCGATAGCCACTTTACCGGGACTTTCGGGCAGGTCATCGTAGGCATTGCTGGCCAGGTCCAGACGCAGACCCGCCTTCTGTTTGGCTTTATCGGGACCATGGCAGGCGAAGCATTTATCAGACAAAATGGGCTTCACGTGCTGGTTATACTCCAACTCGGCGGGCAGCAACGTCATGGCATTATTCACCTCGCCGGGGAGGTCAGGCTGGCAACTGACTACCCCCAGAAAAGCTAACCCGTACAGAAAACCTACGTATCGCATCCTAGTTCATTTCTATCATATCAACAAAGATAAAGAACAAGAAATTACAGGAATTATATAATTCCAAGTACATTGGAAAGACTGGGGTCGTGGTACTATTCTGTACTCCTTCTGCTGAGCCCCGAAGCATCGCCTATTACAGAACCAATATATAAATTCATTCTACTATTCAACAGCCTGCGGTTGAGCTGGAACTTCAGATGGATAGTGAAATTATTGCCTCAAACAGCAAAAACGCCAAATCACATAGTAGCGATTTGGCGTTTTTACTGTTTGAGGTGTCGAGTTGATTTTCGCAGGTTAACTTAGTCCTCGATTGCCTCAATACCAAGTTGCTTAAGGTGGTTAAGGTGATCCTTCATCGCTTTGAGTTTCTCGGGGGAGTGTCCCTGCCAATCCGTGACCTCACCCGAAATACGAAGCGGATGCCGGGAGCGATATGATTTTGTTGGATTACCAGGGAATTTCTTGTCTGTCACATTGGGATCATCTTCAATTGGGCCCGTTGGCTCCACGATATAAATTCTGCCGGGGCCTTCGCCCAGGGCAAGTTCGGCTCCCCAGGTAGCCGCATCCAGGGTGGCAGTCAGATACGCGTAGGACGCATTCTTCCGCTTACCATAATTTGACTTGAAGCCGGGTTCGATTAAGTCTCCCGGCTTCAGATTGGCCTTCGTTCCATGATAGAAGCTCTGTGAAGGCAGGTCGGAGGTAGACTCCATCGACTTATTTTCACTGCTATCTGTTTTCATCATCGTTGTTTTGTGTGTGAATATCTTTTCGTAGAAACCATGTAAGCCTGCGTATTCGGCTGCTCCCTACTACCGCACACCTTCACAAACCGCCGAATCAACTTCACCTTACTACACGCATCGGCAAAATTCGGGAGACAGCGGAAGTAGACGCAGCCTTCTACCGCCCTCCACAGAGCCTAACCCTTAGCACAACATACTATAGGAAGCTCTAGAACCCAATCTTCCCCTTTCGGCCATTGGGCTTCTGTTCGGCGGCCCAATCACGCATTTCGGCGAGTTCTTTCTCGAAACCACCAGATAAAATAGGGAAACGGCACCAGGACCGGGGGTCCAGATTGTGGTCGTCCAGGTGGAAACTGGGCGCGTAGCGTTCGCGCTTCCACTGGTTGC
This sequence comes from Spirosoma spitsbergense DSM 19989, assembly GCF_000374085.1. Classification (GTDB taxonomy): domain Bacteria; phylum Bacteroidota; class Bacteroidia; order Cytophagales; family Spirosomataceae; genus Spirosoma; species Spirosoma spitsbergense. The sequence continues at coordinate 23,109 of NZ_KB893606.1, forward strand.
GGCTCCATAATTTAAAGAATCGCTCAACCCAGCCAACTAGCCTGTCGCGATCGTGTACGTTGGCATACCGAACCTCTACCAGTTTTAGCACTTCTACCGGCGGCTGTTTATCCCGGATGGCGGCTTCTTCAATGGAGTTCAGCACATCGTAAGGCATCAGGTCGTCTTCGTCGGTTTGCTTCCTGTCCAGCGGGCGTAGTTCGGCGGTGGGCTGTAGGTTATTCACGGCGTGCAGTCCTCTCACTTTAATGAGGTCGTTATCCGCAACCGAACTGGTAACTTCACCCGTCCGGTCGGCGGGGGTTTGCTCGTTTTTAACGTTCAGGCCAACGGTTTCCAGCCACCGTAGCCACCCCCGCAGAAAATGTTTGTCGATGCCGGTAATGGGCGAAATACTCCCCGCCGTGTCGCCATCCATCGTGGCGTAGCCAACGGCGGCTTCGGAGCGGTTGGAGGTACTCAGTAGCAGTGCATTATTGATGTTAGCCAGCATCCAGATACCCGGAGCACGAACCCGCGCCTGAATATTCTGCAAAGCCAGGTCGTCGGTCTCCCACGACAGTTCCCGACCCAGCTGCCCCTCAATCAGCCCCCGGTAGGTTTCCACCAGGCCGTTGATATTGATATTCAGGAACGTGGCACCAATATCGTCAGCGAGTTCTTTGGCTGAATTAAACGTATCGTCGGATGAGTTTTCAGTACCCTGATACATGACGGTCAGGAGTTTACAGATCATTTCCTCAGGCGTTTCGCAGTGCTGAATGGCGTTGATGTGCCCGAGTTTTTTCTTTACTCCGTCGATGCCGATGTTCTCCACCGCCATCCGAATCATCAGAAAAACCAGTGCCGCGATGGACGATGAATCCGCCCCCCCGCTCAGTGACAGGACGTACCCATGCGAACGACTTTTCCGGAGGTAATCGAACAGGCCTAAAGCCACTGCCCTGGCAAACTCTTCTTCTTTTAGAGAACCGCCCCGCTCCCAGGCTTCGAGTTCCGCCTTCTGGATAACGGGCGCAATGTCGGGCCAGTCAAACCGTTCCGAAACGCGCAGATTGGGGTATACCAGGGCGAGATTAGCCCGATTCTGGGTCTGGTTCAGGCGAGTGATTTCTACGTCGACTACGGCTGGAACAATCAGAAAATCCTCATAACTCAGCCGGTTCCCCGACACCAGCAATTCGCCGTTGGAAGCTACCATGGCATCACCATCGTAAATCATCCGACCGGCCTCATTACCCAGCATGTTGGTGTACACATAGCTCACGCCAAATGACCGCGAGGCATCGACCACAAAGCGTTCGCGCACCTGCGATTTCAGGAAGGCAAAGTGGCTGGCGGTAGGGTTCAGTATAATATCAATCCCCCGTTCGTATAGTATCCTTCCCGGCCGATTAGCCACCCAGGCATCTTCGCAGATTTCAAACCCAATCCGAATACCGGACAGATCGAACACGATATCACCAAACGGATAGGAGAATTCCCCGACTTTGATTTCATCGCGCAGGTATGGGTTCCAGGGCTGGAACCAGCGCGACTCGTAGTGGACGCCGTTATTGGCCAGGTATTGCTTTACCGAAAAGCCCAGAATCCGCTTGTTAGCAATCAGGCAGGCCACATCGAAAGTACGGTTATTATGCCGCATCGGTAGCCCTACGGCTACGGTAATATCGTTGGTATGCGGCACAATATCCAGCAGGGACTCAATGGACTGATCCATCGTGTTCTGGGCAAAAAACGCATCCTCACAGCCATACCCCGAAATGCAGAGTTCGGGCAGACAGAGCAGGCTCACCTCCTGCCGCTGCGCTTCTTCAATAGCGTTGATAATATTTTGTTTGTTGTGTTCCCAGGCGAGGGGAATCTGGTTGAGCACACCAGCGGCAATTTTAAGGAGTTTCATTTTTAATGGCGAATGAGTAAATGAGCGAATGAGTAATGGTGGTGTGGGAATTCCGGCAACCACTGAAACTCATCCCTCAGTGCTATATCAGGTTGTATGTTATCAGGATAACAAAGATGAGGAGGAAATAGGTTTGTGAACGAATTATTCCGACGTATCAGCCAGGTAGATAACCGGGTCAAAAATGAGCAGTTCGCCCGTGGCATCGATTAGTACATTCTGATCGTGCAGGTCATCCACAAACAGGTTCAGGTCAGCATTTACGTAATTGTCTTCGTACCGGCGGGTGAATCCCAGACGGTTCATTTCTGCTTCGGTTTCCTGACGGGTAGCACCCCGAACGGCCCGAAACGCTTTTTGGAAGACGACTGGTCGCCATTGCCGTGGTTCCTCATTTTCCGTAACCCACATAAAACCCAGGAAGGTGTAGTAGGTATCCGGGAACAGCCAGTTGTGAAGAATCAGTCGCTCAAAATACTCCAGATAGCTGGTGTGAAACGCCAGGTTATTACGCTTGTAGGCGACGCCCGACGCCGAAAAAACCTGGTTTTCACCGCCTTCAATACACCCGGATTCAAACCACAATCGGGTAAATTCGGCAGCGTCTAAACTAAGTCTGTTTGCATCAGCCCACTCATATAGTGCCTGGGACTCCAGTTCTTTCGTCTCTTCGCTCAGTCGCCAGATTTCACGGTGGTCTGGGTAGATTGCCGGGCTAAGCGACGGGTTTGCTCGATGAACTCGTCGGGCGACATCAAGGGCTGTTCGGAGGTTTTCTTGACCATTCGCCTGTTCCGCTCCTTGTGGTAGTCGTTCAAATCGGCGGTCTGCGCTGCGGTAGTTTCGGTCTTTTTCATCGGCATCGTCGGGGTTCATCGTTAAAGATACAAAAAATGGGGCTCACGCCCGCCAGGCAAAATCCCAAATCTGAAAGGCCTCCAGCGTTTCTTCGGAAGCCTCAATATCGCTCAGGGCGGAGTAGGCGATGGGGCGAACATACTGTCCTTGCTCCATTTCCAGATTGAAATCGTCCGACATGAAATCATCTTCTTTAGACGATAGCCCGGTTATCTTCACCCGTTTTGACTCGGTGGTTCCATCGCGCTTTTTGAGTTGCGCAGTAGCCGTAAATGGAAATTCCAGCGTTTCGTCGAAGAAAATACTCCAGCCCGCACTCTGCTCATACTCATCATAGGCATCCACGATGATTTCGTAGTCAATTTTGTACTGCATTTCGTCGTCGGTCAGCATACCATAAGGGGTTATTTAATGCCGCGCAGTTCTTCCTGCATAGCGGGGCGTTTGATGAATGTTTCTTTCAGTTCGGCAATGAGCGCATCTGTAGCCGGGCGACTGTTGGCAATCGTCTGGCGAACCAGCGTCAGCAGGGACGCTACGTTCTTGTAATCGGGTCGGGTGCTGGCCTGGCTGGCTAAGTTTCGGATGGCGGGCAGAAACAACGCCAGCATCTCGGTAGGAAAGGGTTCAGCCAGGTGCGGCAACACCTGCTTCAACACATCGAGCCGGGGCGATTTCTGAACGAGTGCCAGCAAATCAGCCCACTGTTTTTCCTCCGTCAGCAGCGGCTGCAACCGATACAGTAATTCGTCAGCTTCATTGTAGCCCCAACCGGGCTTTCGGTTTTTAACATTGTCGGCTACTTCCTGCCGGATTCGGGCCACCAACTGGTTGTACTCTGCCTTCCATTCGTCTATCGAAAACGTGGCTTTCCACTGCCGAAAATAGCGCACATCGAACTGCCGGTCGAAGGCAAACTTTCTGGTCAGTCGCCGGATCTCACCCATATTCAGTTCCGCGACGGCGATGGTCAACAGCTTTTCTTCCCACTGATGCACGGTGCCAGGGTGTTTCTTCTCCCCGGCCAGCCGAATGCCTTCCTGAATCAGCGTTTTGGCCCGACTGTAGTCTTTGGTTTGAATAGCCTCTTCGACAACCTGCGTCCGTACTTCAACCACATCCATGCTGGCTTGCATCTGCCGGTCAGCTTCGTCGGTGCGGCCTATTTCGCGCAGAAACTTAACCCGGAGTGTTCGCAACTGGTCCAGATAAAAAGTGCTGGTACTGGACTTATGTAATGGCAACAATCGGTCAATCAGGACCAGAAACAGGTCTGGTTCGGCCAATCGCAGGGCAATTTGGTAGGTAGCATCGAGCAAATCCAGCCCCATGTCACCATAGTCGAAGTAGCGACTGTCAATTAGTTCGTTAGCCAGCGCATCGAACAATTCCCGGCGCAGGGGTGGAGCCGTATCTTCATCAAGACCAATATCCTGTAGCAACTCAATGGCCCCGCTCACCGTCCCGCCCATATTCCCTGCCGAATCATCACTCTCGGTCAGTACCGTCATCATTTCCTGAAGCAGTACCATGCCCAGTGTCATGGCATCTTTGAAGTTGCGCTGCCCAACGAGTTTTACGCCCGTGCTCAGAAGCGCGTCGATTTCTTTGGCTAGTTTGAACGTAGCCCGATAGTCGATAAACCCATGCCGGTCGCCGTGAGCCCGGATGGTCTTTCGAATCAGTTCGGTATAGTTTTTCTCAACGTCGATGCGCTCATCTTTATCGGCGAAATGAAGCTGGAGTTTGGTTGCGAAGGTTTTATCCGTTACGGCGTATTCGATCAGAAACGCCCGCAGTTCGTCGGCACCGACTTGTTTAACCAATTCGGCGATAGTCAGCTTTTTCGAGGATTTCCCCGAAGCGGCTTTACCTGACTTCGGTTGTTTTGCCTGTTTTTTGAGTTCTTCCCGCAACGAAAATAACACCGCCACTACGTGTTTGCAGATCGCACTTTCCACGGGGCAGTCGCAGAAGGAATCCGTAACGGTGCGTCCGTTGAGGGTTATCTCCACCGAATACGTATCCGACCCATCCACTTCAGCATGCCACGTACCGTCTTCTCCCTGATCGATGTAGAGGACAGATCCATTGCGGTAGTAAGGTTCCGCTTTTTTGAGCAGGTCACGGGGCAGTTGCTGGTCGAAATTATCCAGGGTAAGCATAAATGAATCAGAAAACGGGGAATGGTAGTAAAGAGTCGAAGAGCAAAGATGAGCGGAAAAACGGGCTTGGGCAATAGCGTAGCTTCGGCAATAAGGCAGACTACCACATCAGCCGGAAGTTTTGTTATCTTTGGGTATGAACGATATCCCCAACACACCGGAACGTCGGACGGCCCTCACTGATGAAGACTACGACCGCTTTGAGGAGCAGATTCCCGCCTTAGCGCATCTTTGCCGGGCCAGTTTGACAAAGCGCAAAAAGGAACTAATCCGGCTTGACTTTTAAAACGATGGATGAGTTAGCGCAAATTATTGTAATCTATCGTGTATGAACTCCAACAACCCCGCCACCGCCCTCGTTAAAACCACTCAATCTCTGGCTTTAGCCCGCGTCTCCAGCCAACTGGCGTTGACGGAAAAACTGCTGGCTAAATCTGAGGAGCCGTTTTTGATTCCGTATCGTAAGGGTGATAAGTGGGGATTTTGTGACCGCAATAAAAATATTGTGATTGATTGTGTATACGAATCAGAACCTAGTCCTTTTCAAAATGGCATTGCTTTGATTAAGTATAGATCTTATTTGAATGACAAAAAAGTTATTGCTATCAACAAATCTGGCGAGCAAATTTGGCATGGAAGGGAAAACATAATTCATGAACGAAATTTTCCTTTTGTCTCAAATGGACTACTTGCTTTTTGTCATAAACAAAAGTGTTCATTTATGAATCAGCAAGGTAGTATAATACTACCATTTGAATGTGATTCCATCATTCCATTCCAAGACAATTTATCATATATTTCATCTTCAGAATATAATGGATTCATAAACAATTTAGGAGAATGCGTATTACGAGATATAAACAGAAATATTTGGTACTCTGACAATTCTTGTGGTTAACTTGGTCTATGCAGGAAACCGACTTCTACCAACAGCTTTTAGCCTTGCCTGATTTGCAGGTGCAGCGGGTCGAATATACACCGACTCGAATTACACTATTTTGCCAACTCCAAACCAACAGCCAGGCCTGCCCTTCCTGTCTCAAGCAAACCACCCAACTCAATCAGTACTTAACCAGGCAAGTGCGCGATCTAGATATGTCGGGCCGCCAAGTCTGGTTGCACATAC
>NZ_KB893607.1 GCF_000374085.1 Spirosoma spitsbergense DSM 19989
AAGCCGAATTGGGGCTGGAGTCACCTCGACTTTGGTTCTGGGAGAACAGGCTGAAGTTATTGGGGATGGTCGCTTTGGTGTATGACTTCTTGTTGTCGTTACTGAGGAATTGGCCCCATTGGGTGCCTCTTTTTCTCAAACGGTGGGTACCCCGAACAGGCAATCGGCACCGAAAAGCTTTGGTGCCGATTTACCGCTTACGCTCAGCCATCACTAACGCACTGATGGTCGCATTCGCCATCACCCAAAATTCGGGATGACTCATGTTGGTTTTACTTTGTGGTTACCGCCATTTGGATGCTGTCGGGTGACCCGGTACATTTATCAAATTCAATAGAATAAACCGCGACGGCAACCAGCCTATGAAAATAAGAGCCATTATAACTGGAGCTACCGGCATGGTCGGTGAAGGGGTATTGCACGAATGCCTGAACGATGCTGACGTAGAGCAGGTGCTGGTTATCAACCGAAAACCGGGTGGGGTATCGCATTATAAGTTATCCGAAATCATTCACACTGATTTTTTTGATCTGACACCCATTGAGAGTCAGTTGAGTGGCTACAACGCCTGTTTTTTCTGCCTGGGGGTATCGTCCGTAGGGATGAAAGAACCGGAATACCGCCGACTCACGTATGACCTGACCCTGCACGCAGCCCAGGTACTGGCGAAACTAAATCCGGACATGACGTTTTGCTACGTTTCCGGTACGGGCACCGACAGTACCGAGCAGGGCAGCAGCATGTGGGCCCGGGTAAAAGGCGAAACCGAAAATGCCCTTCTGCGGCTACCGTTCAAAAAAGCCTATATGTTCAGGCCGGGATTTATGAAGGCAACCCCCGGTCTGAAAAACGTGAAGAGCTATTATAAGCTTATTGCCTGGATTTATCCCATTGGCCGGGCACTTTTTCCCGCTGGCTTTTCCACGTTGCAGGAACTGGCACTCGCCATGATTAAGTCAGTTAGCCCTGGTTACGAAAAGACGGTTCTGGAAGTGAAGGATATTGTTGCGCTGGCTAGACGATAACGGATACATGGATGGTTCTGCTACCGATTTGTTGTCTATTCTGTACCAATCGGATGATTTGGTAGCCATTAATAAACCGCATGGCCTGTTGGTCCACCGGTCGCCGATAGCCAGCGATGCGACGGAGTTTGCCGTACAGCTGCTCCGCGACCAGTTAGGGCAGCGGGTCTACCCCGTTCATCGGCTCGACCGCAAAACGGGTGGTGTTTTACTCTTTGCGCTCTCTGAATCCATGAACTCAGTGATGCAGCAGCAGTTTATGGAAGGACAGGTTCATAAAACGTACATCGCCATCGTGCGCGGCTACACGCCTGATTCGCAAACCATCGACTACCCCCTCCGCAACGACGAAACGGGTGTGTCGCAGGATGCCGTCACACACATCAAAACGCTGCAACGTACCGAAATCCCGTTGCCACTTGGTAAACACCCTACATCCCGCTATTCGCTGGTAGAGTTAACGCCTACGACCGGACGGATGCACCAGTTGCGCAAACATATGGCCCACATCCTGCACCCCATCATTGGCGACCGGCCCCACGGCTGCAACAAACAGAATAAGCTGTTCAAGGAGAATTTCGAGATGAACACCATGCTGCTACACGCCCAACAGCTTACGTTCAGGCATCCGGTTTCGGTGGAGGGAATAAGTGTTATCGCTCCCGTTCAGGCGGAATTTGCGCGGATGCTGGACGTGTTGTTTGATTAGGAACGATAAATTCGATGAACTATCGATGACGTTTAAATTTTTCTCAATTCAAATTGCCCACCGTCATTTTTAGCCTATTTTCGTAATAGAGAGATTCATAAAGAAAATTTATTCCATCTAACAAGTTTAAAATTAGTTGATGGTTGACAACCAGCTTTACAAAAAGGTACAGCAAAAACGGGGATGCCTGACTACTAGCAGTCAGGCATCCCCGTTTTTATGAAAAACTAATGACTAGTTCGACGCGTCCTTCTTCACATCTTTGGCCGCTTTTTTCATTTCCTTGGCCTCCCCTTTCATCTCTTTGGCTTGACCTTTCATCATTTTCTTCTCCGCTTTCTCCATTTTCCGGTCGGCTTTAGCATTCCGGGTGGCTGGATCAGAAACACCAGCAACTTCTACTCCGTTGCCGGTAGCAGCGTTCGTTTTCATCTTCTCAGCCTTGATCATTTTCTTCTCGGCCTTCATCTCTTTCTTGGCTGCTTTCACTTCCTGCGTGGCCTGAGCAAAACTGTTTTGTGCAGCCATCATCAGAGCACACATAGAAGCAGCAATAAGTACCTTTTTCATAACTGTAAATTTTAGTGTACTGAATTTTGTGAGAAACATATACTTTCAGTCGCTATTAAACGGCATTGAATCAACATTGTTTATATACCTGCCTGTTGAGGCCTGGCTAAAAGCTTTTTCCTCTGAAAAAACTAATGCATAGCTGTCATGTGCGGCTATCAGGCGCAAAAAGTATTTTTGAAACACACCAATAGCCAGAAGCGGATAGCCTACTTCTTAAGCTGGTTCTCAAACAGGAAAACACCATTTTTATTGGCGATGATGATGTCGGGTTTTCGGTCGCCGTTCATGTCATGTATGGCAATGTTCAGTCCCGCACCGGAGTCCTTATCAATGAGGTGTTCTTTGTAGTAGGGTTCCTGACCCGGCGTAAATTCAAACCACATCAGCATGGGCGCGTCAGCATCGCCGGCGTCGCGGCCATTGTGGGCCAGAAACCGTTTTCCGGTAATGTAGTCAGCGCGGCCATCGCCGTTCAGGTCGGCCATAATGGAAGAGTGCGTTTGGGAAGTCGTGTTGCTCATCAGGTGGGTTCTGAAGTTGAGCTTCCCCGACTCATCGGTCACCTGTTCGTGCCACCAGACCCCCAACGCGTGGGCCGATGCGCTAACCACGTCATTTTTCCCGTCGCCATTAACGTCCAGAATCTGCATGTGGGAGCAGGGTTCGCCCAGGTTGGCCGGATGGAATACCCAGTTGCCGGATTTATTATCCGCCGTTCCTTCAAACCATCCTTCGCGAACAACCACGTCTTTGATCCCATCTTTATTAACATCCCCATAGCCGATGCCGTGCGAATACTGCTCCGTTCCCGGAACATTCTCCTGGCTAAGGGCAAACCGTTTCCATTCCGTTTCACCGGGTTTGGATGGGGGTTTCAGCCAGACTATTTGCTTTTTTGCCCTATCGCCACAGAGTATATCCAGCCGACCGTCGCCATCGATGTCAACAAAACCCGGCGACTCGTTGGCAATGCCTGTTGAATCGGCGATAATATGCTTCACCCACTCCACATCCCCTTGCTTGTTTTTTGGGTTCTCGAACCAGAAACCGGGTTTGCCGGGGTAGTCAACGACTACTACATCGTCCCAACCATCCTGATTGACATCCATACCCAGGTTCAGGAACGAATTACTGTATTCTTTTCGTGGGTCAAAGGTGCGCGACGGGGCCATTTCATGACGGGTCCAGTTGGGGGCTTCAAACCAGTAATAACCGGCCACAATATCCATGCGCCCGTCTTTATTCAGGTCTGCAACGGCTACCCCTTCCGAAATAAAATCACGGGTCAGTATCGTTTTTTTAAAATCGCCGGAAGAAACGCCGGTCGTCGATTGCCCAGGCGACAGCGTAACTGACAGATAAATCATCAATAGGCTGCCTACCGGGTGCAGGATGCTGGTAATGGTTGGTTTGTTCATTGTCATCATTCGGTTTTTATTCGCCCAGAACTTGGGCAATCAGCCGTTGAACTTCATGATTTTCGGGTGAATGGTCTCGCTTACCCACCCGGTCATTTAGATCTTTCAGCAGTTTTTTCGACTCGTCCGTACCAATAGCCCCGATGCGTTTAACAGTGTAAGGCAGTAGGTTGGGTAGTTTTGCCTTCTCTGCCAGTTGGAGGGACCGTTTCGCGTCCACTGATGCCAGCGGTTCGGTAGCGTACCAAACCATCAGCGGTAGATTATGGTCATCTTTATCCTCCGCTTTCTGAACGAGTGCGTCCATCACATCCCATCGCTGGTCTGGTGGAAGGCGCATCATTGCCGAAGTCAGATAAAGCCGTACCATGGCCGAATTGTCCGTTTTAGCCAGAATCGCCATCTGTTTCAACGCTTCGGGCGAAACCGTTTTTTCTTCCGCCAGCAACTGAATAGCCCAGCTCCGGATGTAGTCGTTTTCGTGGGTCAGCAAGTCTGTCAACTCTTTTTCCGAAATTCCCTTCGTGACATGCAGTGCCCAGAGCGCACGGAGTTTGCGGGTAATGTCGGGATTTTTGGCCAGCATTTCTTTCAGGGCTTTGTGGACTTTTTTGTTCGGGCCACGCTCCTGTAGTAATGTTCGGGCCTGCCGTACATACCACTCGTTGGGGTGAAGCTGGTAATTGACCAGCTCTTTATCCGACGCTTTGGCTAAATCGACCCGAACCCATTTGTCATTCTCGTTCGTGATTTTGAATATCCGGCCCATCGTTTTGTCGTGGACATCCGGGTTGGGGCTATGGCATTGGTTTTTATCGTACCAGTCGATGGCCCATACGGAACCGCTAGGGTCATATTTCATATTCAACCACTGCGACCAGGAGTCGTTCATAACCAGAAAATCCGGTCGGTGCGTAACCATATAGCCCGAACCTGCCCGAACGGGGTGGTCGTGGTTCAGCCGCGCCCCGTTGATATTGTTCATGAAAATATCGTTGCGGTATTCCTGCGGCCAGCTATTGCCGAGGTAAATCATGGCCCCGGAATGGGCATGACCACCACCCGCCGAAGCCGACCGGAAGTTTCCAGCGTGGGGACCACGTTCACCCAGCCAGTGAACATGGTCGGCGTGGGTTTTGATATCGTCGTAGGTATAGGGGTTAAAATGTTTGCCCCCCTGCCGGAAGTAGCGTCCGCCCTGTATCATGTTGTACATATGAGGAATCACGCAGGCGGTGATGAAGGCGTGGCCATAATCGTTGAAATCAAGCCCCCAAGGATTGCTGGTCCCTTCGGCAAACAGCTCGAACTGGTGCGTGGTGGGGTGAAAGCGCCAGACACCTGCGTTCAGCTTTGTGCGTTCGGAGTCGGGTGCGCCCGGCTTGCCAACATTGGAGTGGGTAAATACGCCGTGGGTGCCATACAGCCAACCATCAGGCCCCCACCGGAAACTGTTCAATACTTCGTGCGTGTCCTGCGTACCCCACCCATCGAGCAGTATCTGGGGTGGACCGGCGGGCGTTGGGACATCTGTATTAATATCGGCAGGAATGAACAGCAGATAGGGTGCCGCACCGAGCCATACTCCCCCCATTCCGACCTCAATCCCACTGACCAGGTTCAGTCCTTCGGCAAAGACTTTCCGATTATCCAGTGTGCCATCGCCATTGGTATCTTCAAAAATAATCACCCGGTCTTTGCCCTGACCTTCGGGCGCGGGAACGGGATACGTATGCCCTTCTACTACCCAAAGTCGGCCACGCGGGTCGAAGGTGAAGCAAATAGGCCGCACAACATCCGGTTCGGAAGCCGCCAGCGTAATGGTAAAGCCTTTAGGTAATGTCATAACGTTAGCCGCTTCCTTACCGGAAAGCCCGGCGTGCAGGACGGGGTCCAGCGGGGGCAGGATAATGATATCGGCCGGTTTCAGTTCGTTGGGGAAGTTAGGTCGGGTGGGATAGAACTGGAAGTCGTCGAAATTGATGTGTGCCCATTTATCGTTTGGGATGTAGGGAATCTGCGAAATACCGGTTTCATTGTCGATAATCCGAATGAAAATGGCCTGATTCATGTACGGCTTCAGGTCAACTACAACGGGTTGTAAGGTAGCGCGGCCCTGCCCGGTACTGTGAAAAATGACCTTATCCGTTCCGGCGTGTACCAGTTCGACGCGGGTATCCTGCAACGCACCACCCGATACCAGAAAGGATGCGAATGGCTGGGTTACGGTAAAAGGGACGGAGGTGAGGGTACCGGTGAGTTTGGCGTTTGTTGTCCCTCCACTGCTCAGAAAATGGTTTCCGGCGAAGCCGATGTGCATGTCTTTCTCATGAATGGGCGATGGGTCTGCGGAAAAAATGGGGGTAGTAAACGCATCGCCGGTGGCGGCCCAGTCCTTCAGCGTACCCGTCTCGAAATTCAGGTTGACGGGTTGCCCGTTTTTCATGGGTAACTGTCCCGTAATGGCCACATTGGCGATTGCTCCTTCAACGACCTCAAACTGACCAACCATGCCAGCAGCCCGGTGGCCCGGAACGGTGCAGAAGTAGGTGTCGCTTTTGTCGGCGGTGAAGGTGATGCTGGCGGTGGCTCCCTTTTCGTTAATGGACTTGCTTTTCAGGCCCATCTTTTCCAGGGCAATGTCATGGGTCATGAGTTCGCCATCGGTAATGGTGATGCGAACCCGGTCGCCTTTATTGGCTTTCAGGGTAGGATTTCGGGCGCCATCTTTGGCAAAATAGCCGAGCATGGTTGCTTCCAGCGCATACTCCCGATCAATTTTGGTTGTATCCTGAACCAGTCTGATTGGGGAAAGGGGATGTTCGTATTGGCTGCCGGACAACGAAAGAATGACACAAAGAAGCGGAAGCAGTAACCGGAAGGTGTACATAGGAAAGGGCCGTTACTTTTATAGGAATCGTACCGGTAAAAGGAGCGGAAAATCAATTTTACTCAAAGGATAACGGATTGACGGGCAGGATAAATCATGCCACCTGGCCATCCACCCATCCGGGTAAAACCACAGCAGGTAAATTAACTCCGAACAGAAGGCTGTTTGAAGCAATTATCTGAAGCGTTGTGCTGGTAAACAGGCGGCTACCTGCTGTCAAAAACGGAGTGTGAAATCTTCCCCTGGCTGTTCTCGCCGGAAAAAGACCAGTCCAATCCAGAATAAATCGACGGTGACGGTGACGGAAGGGTGTTTTTTAATATACGCCCAGGCCTGCTCCATCTCAGCCGACCAATGGATATCATCGAATACGAAAACTGTGTCATTATGAATGTGGTGCAGACACGTTTCAAAGTAACGGACGGTCGGGTCGTAGCGGTGATTGGCGTCGAAGAAAACGAAGTCGACCGGACCAAGTGACGCAATGCCGGTAGCCAGCGTTTCGTCCAGGTTGCCTACAATGACGGTTACGTTTTCCTGCCCCAGCTGTTCAAAGTTTTGCCGGGCCACGGCGGCTGTTTCAGCACACCCTTCAAACGTTATTACACGACCACCGTAGGGCCTGGTAGCTTCGGCCATGTAAGCGGTTGTCAGCCCCAACGATGTTCCCAGGTCAACAACAGTTGTCGCTTGAAATCGCTGGACAAGGCGGAAAAGGAGTTGTCCGAAACGAGCTGATTTCTGGGAGTTGCGGGCAATGTCGCTAATGGTACGTTGCCGGGATGGATTTACTTTAGAGCCAGCGCCCAGGTCCGTAATCGTGATCCGTTGCTGACTCCGCCGAAGTTGTTTTCGTGCCGCCCGGATCGGAGCAAACACTTTTTTTGGGCTACGTTTTGCCCGAATTACTTCGGTATATAAGGCGTAAAGAAAAGGGGAATGAAGCGAATGCTCGTCGCGGGCGCGACTCAGGTAACGGAAGTAAGCGGCAATCAAAATGAATAGTGTATAATGAATAATGAACAATAATACGGCAATCCTTTCAGTCAGGACTGCCTATTCAATGCATTTTACAATATTCATTTTGTAGCATCAGTTTAGCCGGAATGGCACAATCATCGTGAATTCAGGAATCGTTACCCGGAGTTGTTTTCCGTCAATAATGCGCTCAACAAGATAAGTACCCGACATTTTTCCAATACTGGAACGAAGATTACAGCCTGATACATATTCGTGTACTTCGCCCGGTTCCAGTACGGGTTGTAACCCAACTACGCCTTCGCCTTCAACTTCACGAACGGTGCCGTTGGAGTCGTAAATGAACCAATGCCGCCGAAGCAATTGAAGGGTATGATCGCTGGCGTTCTCGATGGTGATGCGGTATGTGAATACGTAATGAGCCTGAAGAGGGCTGGAGTAACTGGACTGATACTCCGTCTTTACGCTAACTTTTACGCCTTCTGTGATTGTGGAAACCATAAATTTGCTATCGTTTACAACCTTAGAACGAAAATTAGGTTGATTATTTCAGTTAGACAAGCACTATGCCTAAAAACTTACGTAAACAACGTTAAAACGTTTGTAGGCGTATAATGTCTTAACCACTTTATCAGTTCCCTCATGAATGTATCTATTGACGAATCGTGGCAAAGTCGGCTGCAATCCGAATTCGACAAAGCTTATTTTACGCAACTGGCTGAGTTTCTACGGCACGAGTACAGCAATCAGCGCGTTTATCCGCCCGGTCGCCTGATTTTCAATGCGTTCAATACCTGTAGTTTTGATGACGCCCGCGTCGTTATTCTGGGTCAGGATCCGTATCATGGTGAGGGTCAGGCGAATGGTCTGGCTTTTTCGGTTGCCGACGGCATCGCAAAGCCACCTTCTCTGATCAATGTCTTCAAAGAGATTCAGGACGACCTGGGAAAGCCCGTACCCAAATCCGGCAATCTGGAACGCTGGGCTACGCAGGGGGTGATGCTACTGAATTCTACGCTCACCGTTCGCGCCGGGCAGGCTGGTTCTCACCAGGGGAAAGGGTGGGAAACGTTTACTGATGCGGTCATCAAGCTAATTTCCGACGAAAAGCAGCACGTCGTGTTTATGCTCTGGGGCGCTTATGCTCAGAAGAAAGGAGCCGTCATTGATGGAAAAAAACACCTGATTTTGAAGGCCAAACACCCTTCGCCGATGGCGGCTAATTATGGTGGCTGGTTCGGAAACAAGCACTTTAGTCAGGCCAATGCCTACCTGGAAAGTAAGGGACTGGCACCGGTAGAGTGGTAAAAATCGTGTAATCAGCGCGTTTTGTAAGCCGTTTGCAAGCCTGTGTATATCCAGTTTGCCAGTGCCTGCCGGTTGTTGGCTAACAGAAACCGTTGCTGATCTTTCGCGTTACGAATGTTTCCCAGCTCGATAAAAACGGTGGGAGGGTGCGTATTTTTAACCACGTATAAAGCGCTGCGGTCCGACACGGTACCCAGGTAGGTTCGATTAGGCTGACTACGTCTGTAGCCTGATTGGAAGCTTTTATGAATATGCGTGGCCAGCCTTTTGCCGCTTTTGCTATTCTCGTGATGGTAAAAAAATACATCGATATTCTGGCCTTCACTGCGACTATCGACATGAATAGTGACCATCCGCTGATACGCTCCTTTGTATTTTCGATGTAGTTTATTAATAGCATCTACGCCCTGGCGCAACCGCTTAACCTGACTTAGGGGAATTTTTTGGCTGGGATAGGTTAGCTCATCGCGATCCAGTTTCAATATAGGTTCATCGCGTATGCCATCGTTTGGGTCTCGAACAATCATGTAAACGGTTGCGCCATGCTCCATAAGAACCCGTGCCAGTCGAATTGTTACGTCGTATGCATATTCGTCTTCGGCTAGCGGGTGTTTACCGTAATGCCCAATGGCACCAGGGTCGGGACCACCATGACCAGAAACCAGGTAATAAACTGCGCCTGCCAGTGTACGGTCTTTTACGGTTACACGAGCGTATTTTGATCCCAGCATCGGCACATTCAGCGTGGTATTCGTCCTCTTTACAGTCTTTGCCGTTCGTATAGATTTCGTATTTTTAGTAGCAGGTACTCGTGTTTTAGGACTGACAGAACGCTTGCTGCTCTTTTTCTGAACGGTCGTGTGACTACTTTTTCCCTGAGCCAAAACAGGGTAAACCCTTCCGTGAACCAGCAACAGGATTAGTAAAATTGAAAACCAGCTATAACTGCCATCATGTGATTTCTTTGCTGTTTTTGCTATGACATTCATCAATAAAAATGGATTCAATACAGGAGTACAGGTACCCGAAAAAATGAGGAGGCTGTGAAATTCTTATTGTACAAACGGATTAAGCAGGGATAGGGACATATAACAAACCCCCAAATTTGCTACGAAATACGTAAACAAACCTGGGGGTTTGGACTTATCGCTATGCGAAACTCGTCAATCGACCGTTCTGAACAGCCGGTTCCAGCGAATCTTATTCCAGATGTTAGCGGGGTTCGGATCGAGCGACATCCAGACGAATACGGCTTTCCCAACGATGTGATCTTCAGGAACAAAACCCCAAAACCGTGAGTCGAGCGAGTTATCCCGGTTGTCGCCCATCATGAAATAGTAATCCTGTTTGAACGTGTAGGACGTAATGGGCTGGCCGCCGATTTTGATGTCTGCCGCACCTACTTCTACATTCTCGTTCCCTTCGTATTGCTGAATGACTGTCCCATATAGCGCAATGGTCTGCGCGTTGATGGGGATAGTAGCACCTTTTTTCGGAATCGTGATAGGCCCGAAATTGTCGTGATTCCAGTGGAAGGTAGGAGCACCATAAATCATGGGCGATGTTTCACCGGGCTTATCAACCATGGGTTCGATTCCTTTCACCCAGGGAAATTCCCTGAATTTAGCCACTGTACTTTCGGTGGTGTTAATCATGTACCCAACCATGGCCGTTGCTTTGGTTGAGTCGTTATACTGTTCCAGCGGTTTCCAGTTTTCGGTGGGCTGGCTGGGGTCACGGTAATCGTTAACGATATCATATTTACGGAAGAAAGCCTCATCGAGCACTTCCGTTGTTTTGATAAAGTACTTCTGTTCAGAGCGGGGCGGGGTAGGAAAGGGTTTTCCGTTTATATATACCTGACGCAACCGAACTTCCAGCACATCGCCCGGAATACCAATGCACCGTTTGATGTAGTTGGTTTTCAGATCGACCGGGTAATCAATATTATCATTGAGGTATTTCGGGGGCACGTTGAAAACGACGACATCCCCGTTTTTAACGTGAGTGAACCCCGGCAACCGATAGGACGGTAACTGGATGGCCGTACTATAGGACGGGATGTTGGTACCCCATATTTTCTGGTGCGTTAGTGGAACCTGCAAAGGCGTTCGGGGTGTCCGGGTGCCGTAGTGCAGTTTACTAACGAACAGGAAATCGCCCACCATCAGGCTATTTTCCATGGAAGGCGTTGGAATCGTAAACGCTTCCATAAACAGCCATCGGATAAGGGTAGCCGCCACAACGGCAAATAAAACAGAATCGAACCACTCCCGAATTGGTGATTTCTTCGCTTTGGCCGGTTTTACTTCGGCTCTGGTTTTTACTTCCGACACGTAGGTTAATTATGAATGATTGATGATAAATTATGACCGGGTAACCAAAGCGATGATAAATGGCTGGCTATGTAATTGATTGTTAATCACAAACGGATAAATTAAAGACGAAATTACGAAGATGTACCGATTTTATTGAACCGCTTGTCCTGCATAATTCATAATCGGCCCCGCGACCCGGTCATCATTGACCCAGCAGGTCATCCATGCCAAACACGCCTTCTTTTCCTGCCAGCCATTCGGCCGCCACTACAGCCCCAATGGCAAAGCCCTGTCGGCTATGCGCCTGGTGCGTAATCTCAATCCGGTCAACGTCCGATTCATACCGGATTGTATGCGTACCGGGTACGTTTCCCTCCCGCAACGACTCTATTTCAATGGTATCGTCGCCCGCATTTTCCGGGCTACTACCCGTTTCGTTGCTTACCCAACGATGTTTGGCGGGTAACTGTTCCAGTATGCCTTCTGCCAGCGTAATAGCCGTACCACTAGGGGCATCCTTCTTTTCGGTATGATGAATCTCCGTCATCGAGACGTGGTACGATGGGTAGTTCCGCATAAACCGGGCCAGCGTTTTATTAAGTCTGAAAAACAGGTTGACGCCAATGCTATAGTTCGATGCGTAGAAAAAAGCACCCTTCGTTTCATGGCATAAGGCTTCCACTTCTGCCCGATGACTGAGCCATCCGGTAGTACCGCAAACGATGGGCCAACCCCGTTTCAGGCAATATGATATATTGTCGACAGCCGATTCGGGCGAACTGAACTCAATAACGACATCGACATCATCAGGTTCAAGGTTTTCCAGGTCCGTGTAGTTGTCTTCATTGATACGGCCCGCAATTTGATGCTCCCGTTCGAGCGCGACCTGTTCGATGGCTCGGCCCATTTTACCGTAGCCGAGGAGAAGAATATTCATAATAAGTGTACGGTTTCTGGTTTAAGGTTGGTGGGTATATAAATAGGATAGACCAGGTATTCGTTGACCATAAATCGTACAACAAGACCTATTTAAACGTAAACGCCACCCGAACTCCGGGCACAAAGCCTGTACCGGGTATAGTAAGTACATTGGGTTCGACCTTCATCGAGATATCGTCGGTCAAATCAAAGGTTTTCAGGTGAGCCGCCACATTGGCTTCCACAATGTTTACGGCGTACAAAACTACGGACAAAAGAATATTCAAATCCCGATACCGGCGAAAGGTATCATAAACGTTCTTGGCTCCCGCCGTTGTGCGGAATACAGCGGCTTTGTCTGAAAATGGGTCAATGCCAATCGTTACTTCGGTAACAGGCTCAATATATGCCGGTATCGTAACGGTCTGTGTTATCAAAGCCGGTGCGTATCCCGGGGGTAGCATAGCAGGATACGCATCAGCTAGTTTATCCCCATACAACAAACGTCGGTAACCGGTTTCCGCTTCCTTGGCAAGGCCCCGGTACTTGACAAACAGGTAGCCCATAACCCCAAACCCAACGTAGATGAACGGAATTTTATAGTACTGCCGGTTGTATGCCTGACCCAGACCCGGTAGCATTACCGACCTCATTGTGGCTTGTTTCGGGATGATTTTATGAATTTTAGCGTCTTGCTTAACCGTGACGTAGGTTGTATCCGGTTTGTCCAGCGTTGTAGAAGCGTCATCCAGTTTGAATGGGCTGGTCCTGACCTGAACCCCGTTTCGCTGTACTGTTCCGGGAATCGTATCAGCGGCTGAGCGAATCAACTTAGTCGAATCGACAGCGGTTGGCGTAGGGGCTGGCGCATTGGCTGGTTTCTGAGCAAAGAGTGACCAGACGGGTAGCAAAAAAAATAGGGCAGTTATGAGCAGAGTGACAGGCCATTTCATGGGTATAAAACGTACGAACTGCCTTCCCTCCCGCTCATTGCCCACCCTTTTAAGGTAATTTAACACGGTTACGTCTGGGAGTTCAGCACTTCCAGGATTTTGGTCAACTCATCCTGCGAGGTGAATGAGATTTTTATTTCACCCTTGTGCTTTTCGTCGGCCTTTATGGATACACGGGTACCAAACAGCGATGATAACTTGAATTGAAGACTTCGCATTTCCTGCTTGGGTAGCGTAATGCGTCGGGTCGATGTCAGTTCGTTCCCATCGTCAGACAGGTTTCGAACGGCTTCTTCCACCTTTCGTACCGACCATTCTTCATCAACCGTCTTCGTGAAAAGCTTGATTTGGGTCTCCGGGTTTTCGATATTGATAATCGCCCGGGCGTGGCCCATGGAAATCTTGTTGTCGCGTAATGAGGCCTGAATAACGGGGGGTAGTTTCAGCAACCGGATGTAATTATTGACCGTTGTGCGATTTTTACCGACACGCTCGCCTAACTCCTCCTGTTTCAGGCTACACTCCGTAATGAGCCGCTGATAGCTAAGCGCAATTTCAATAGCATTTAGATTTTCACGCTGAATGTTCTCAATCAGGGCCATTTCCAGCATTTGCTGGTCATTAGCCGTGCGAACATAGGCGGGAATATGCGTTAGACCAACAATTTTTGACGCCTGTAAACGACGTTCACCGGCGATAAGCTGGTACTGATCCTTCCCCAGTTGCCGTACAGTAATAGGCTGAATAATACCCTGGGTACGAATAGAATCCGCCAGGTCCTGGAGTGCTTCTTCGTCGAACCGGGTACGCGGCTGGAACGGGTTGGCTTCAATCAATGACAGATTAATTTCTGTCATGGTACTAATAGACTCGAAAGGCGACGGCTTTGACTGCCGACTGACCGATTCATTATCGTGCAGCAAGGCACCTAAGCCACGACCCAATCCTATCATCTTCTTACTCGGTGCTTTGGCGTTTGCGTTGTCCATACGAACAGATGTATGATGTAAAATGCATGGTATGTGACGTGGCTGACCGGAAGGCTACATCATCTATCATGCATCATATATAGTCTATGCTTCCTGTGGCATCAGGCCATTCTTTATCAAAATCTCACGGGCCAGGTTCAGATAACTCACCGCCCCCTTGCTGTCGGCATCCTGCGCTAAGGCCGGAACGCCAAAACTGGGCGATTCGCTCAGCCGAATATTACGCGGAATGATGGTGCTGAATACCATCTGCTGGAAATGGCTTGTTACTTCACCCACTACCTGATTCGACAGCCGAACCCGCAAATCGTACATCGTCAGCAAAATGCCTTCGATAGCCAGATGCGTATTGAGTCGCGACTGAATAATCTTGATTGTATTGAGCAGTTTACCCAACCCTTCAAGCGCAAAATACTCGCACTGAACCGGAATGATAACCGAGTCGGCTGCGGTCAGGCTGTTGATGGTAATGAGGCCCAGCGAAGGCGAACAGTCGATAATGATAAAATCATATTCATCGCGAAGTCCGTCGAGCGTGTGCTTCATCTTGTCTTCCCGATTCTGTAAGTTTATCATCTCAATTTCGGCTCCAACGAGGTCGATATGAGACGGTAACAAATCCAGATTTGGAAAGTCCGTATGAATGATGGCATCGTGTGGGCGAACCCCTTCCACCATACATTCGTAAATGCTGTTCTCAATTTCTTTCGGATTGTATCCCAGCCCCGACGTGGAATTCGCCTGCGGGTCTGCATCAACAATAAGCGTCTGAAATTCGAGGGCGGCCAAACTGGCGGCTAGATTAATCGTTGTTGTAGTTTTACCGACGCCACCTTTTTGGTTGGCGATAGCAATGACTTTACCCATGGGTCTGTGCGTTGCAGTCCCAAAGATGCCAGATAGTTTTCATGAATGCAAGAACTGTTTCACGGAATGTTTCACAAAATCTTATTCGGCCTAAACGCATGTTTATTTTATTAAGGATTAATGAACAGTCAATGGATGAAGTTTATAATCCTTTAACGTGGTAAGGCATTGGGTGTTAGGATAGAACCCATATGTTTAAATAAATTGCCAAAAATCCGGTGCGGCTATTTTTACAGAGTCGTTCCTTTGTCAGATAAAATCTGGTGTACTTGCCAATGGCAGGTAATAAAAATGAGTTCTTTGGCTTTCTACTACTGAAGGCTACTATTATACCATGAAAATCAACAGTACGTTTGCCTTTTACGGCTCACTTTGTCTTTCATTACTCGATTTGCTAGGTAGTTGTCGCCGGGCTGGTTCTAGAGTCAGTGATTCCGGTGGCCTTACGTCTTCCTATAAAACGGCTACGGACGATAGCACGTTGGCCGGTAGTAAATCGCCGTTTCTGATGCCCTATAACCGGGTTATTGATGGAGCCGGGCAATCTGTCAGTTTTGGCGATGCCAGTCTGGAAAATCATAGCCTGGATGCCGTACTGCTGCCCGATAAGCAGACACTGGTCGTAGAAGATCGCTTCGGAATCGCCTTTTTCGACGTAAAAACGCATCAGCTTCTTTCACGCTGGGATTATAACAAAGGCTCGGACTTTAGAGGTAGTATGAGTTCTTTCTCAGGCATCAAGGCCATCGTTCATCATGATTCCACCTATATTTTCTGGGGAGCGGGCGGTCGTGGCAAGCCAAATTCCTACGTAATGCAGGCCGTTTGGAACGGTTCCCGCGCCCGACTAATACAAACGATTCCCTTCGAACCGTTAGCGCCTGCCACCATTGCCCTGCCCAACGAGGTAGTAGTCAAAGAAGAAAATGGTGAACTGTACCTGTACACGGTTCTGAATGGTAATAATCAATTAATAAAGATTCGGGTGGCTGACAGACAGGTAGTCTGGACAGTACCAACCGGTGTGGCCCCTTTCGGTCTGACCATCGTGGATAACAAAGCATACGTCACCAACTGGGCTGGCCCCGTACCCGATGCCGCCGATGGCCTGGAAACGGCCGGCGTGCCCTGGGGAAGCGCGTACGTTGACCCTAAAACAGGGGCCATAGCACGGGGAACGGTTTCAATCATTGATATACAGCAGGGTAAGGCCGAGCGGGAAATACCCGTTGGACTGCATCCCAACGCCATCATCAGCAGCCCCGATCAGCGATTTTTATACGTAGCAAACGGCAACAGCGATTACGTTTCGGTGCTGGATGTGCAGACGCAGCAGGTTACAGACTCTATTTTTGTGGGTTTGTACAACCGGGGCAATGGCTACATCGGCAGTACGCCAAACGCCCTGGCGATAAATCCATCGGGAAACACACTCTATGTAGCGAATGGGATGGATAATGCCCTCTGCGTCGTTGCACTGGGCAGCAAGGCGGCCACATCCGGCACTGGCACTACATCCATCAAAGGATATATCCCGACGCAGGCGTATCCCTCCGGCATTGTGTTGAACAACGATGAACTATACGTAACGAACCTGGAAGCAGCCGGTGCCCGGATCGCTAATCCTGTCGACCAGGGCGGGCAGGGTAGAAATCCATCCCGGAAGGAAGTGAAAGCGTACAACTCCCATAAGCAACTGGCGTCCGTCTCGTTTATTCCCGTGCCCGGTCAGCAGGAACTGGATGCGTTTACGGAGAAGGTAAAGAAGATGAGTATGCAGTTTCGGCTGGCGTTGACGGAACAAATGCCCCGCCCCGGCATTGCGCCTAAACCTGTGCCGGAACGAATTGGTGAGCCGTCCGTTTTTACCCACGTGCTTTACATTATTAAGGAGAACCGCACCTATGACCAGGTGCTGGGCGACATGAAAGAAGGCAATGGGATGCCCGAACTGTGCATCTTCGGCGATAGCATTACACCGAATCAGCATCGGCTGGCAAAAGATTATCTACTATTGGATAATTATCACGTTTCCGGAAAATCGTCGGCCGAAGGGCATCACTGGGCTAGTGCCGCTATCGTTACCGATTACACCGAAAAAAGCGTAAGGGCCTGGTTCCGCAGTTACCCGCACGTATTGTATGATGCGCTGGTATACGATAAAAAAGGCCTGATCTGGAACAACGCCCTCGACCACGGTAAAACGGTTCGTATCTATGGGGAAGCCTGTACCTGTCACTTCGACAAGCGGGGACTAAACTGGCAAAGTCTGTATCAGCTACAACAGGCAGGCAAACCGTTTTCATACACCAATACCACTACTATTTCTCGCGTAAGGCCCATTCTGGCGCAGGGTTTCCCCGGCTGCGACGACGAAACCGTTAGCGATCAGATGCGGGCCGATGCGTTTATCAAAGAGTTAAATGAAACAGCGGCTAACCCCAATGCCGACTTACCTAACCTGATGGTGATGTCGCTACCCAACGATCATACGGCGGGTACGAACCCGGCTTTTCCCACACCCAGGGCCATGGTTGCCGATAACGACCTGGCAGTTGGCCGAATTGTGGATGCCGTCACGCACAGCCGGTTTGCGGAATCGACCGTCATTTTCATTACCGAAGATGACTCGCAGGCGGGTTGGGATCATATATCGGCCTACCGAACGACCGGGTTTGTTATCAGTCCTTATTCCCGGTTGAAAAAAACCATTCATACTAACTATAACCAGACCTGTATGGTCCGAACGATGGAACAGATACTGGGCCTGCCGCCCATGAATGTCATCGATGCGACAGCCCTTCCCATGTTCGACTGCTTTACGGATAAGCCCGACCGTTCGTTTGCGTACAGGAAGCAAGCAAACCTCGTCAATCTGGCCGAAATGAACCCGTCACCCACCGGGCTGAAAGGGCCAGCACTGCGATTTGCCACTCAGTCAATCAAGTACAAATTTGACCTCATCGACCGGGGTCATGATGACCTGCTCAATCGTATTTTGTGGTTCAGTGCGAAAGGCAAAAAACGGTATCCTGCCGAGCTGGCTGGTGCTGTGGATGATGATGACGATGATGATTAAACCGTTTCCAAGTTAAAAACGCTACAATACTTTATCAACCATGGCAAAACATACCCCTATTCTGTACACGTTGGCGGCTCTGGTGCTCCTTATAGTAGCAGCCGGTTGCAATCGAAAAAGTAATTCGACTCAGACCTCTCAGGAGGCCGATGTATATAAAAGTCTGGCTACCAAACGGATAAATCTGCCAAATGGATGGTCATTAACGCCTACTGGCCGCAGTCTGGACCTGGACGATTTACCGCTAAATCTGGTGGTTTCCCCCTCCAAAAAGTACCTCGCCGTTACGAACAACGGGCAGAGTACCCAAAGCATCATGCTGATTGATGCTAAAACCGAAAAACTCGTCGACTCGACCAAAGTGGCCAAAGCCTGGCTGGGTCTGGCTTTCAGCGATGATGAAACGCGGCTGTACGCGTCGGGGGGCAACGACAATAAGATTCTGGTCTATAAAATCGAAAGCCAGAAACTGGTACCGGACGAACCCATTGTGCTGGGCAAACCCTGGCCGGTGAAAATTTCGCCAACAGGTCTGTGTGTGGATGATGCGAAGAATCGGCTTTACGTTGCCACAAAAGAAGATAGTTCGTTGTACATCTGCGATACTAAAACCCGGCAAGTGCTGCGCCGGATAAACGTCGGTAACAAAGCGTATACCTGTGTTCTTTCGCCCGATAAAAATGAATTGTTTGTTTCGATTTGGGGCGGTGCCAAAGTGGTACTGATCAACACGAACACACAAGCCATCACGGCTGAAATTGCCACGAATAAAAACCCCAATGACCTGCTGCTCACCCGCGATGGTAAGTACCTGTTTGTCGCTAACGGAAACGACAATACGGTGGCTTTGATTGATGTGGCCAAAAGGCAGGTTGTTGAAACGCTCACGTCTTCGCTCTTCCCCAATGCACCAGTGGGCACCACGCCCAATGGACTTGCCCTGAGCGATGATGAAAATACACTCTACATTGCCAATGCGGATAACAACTGCCTGGCTGTATTCGATGTGGCCCGTAAAGGCCATAGCCAGTCAAGCGGGTTTATTCCAACAGGCTGGTATCCAACGGCTGTAAAAGTGATTGGTTCGAAAGTTTTCGTTACAAACGGTAAAGGATTTTCATCGAAAGCCAATCCCCGTGGACCAAATCCTGTAAAAGCCCGAACGGCACAGGAAGTTGGTCCTAATCCACAGGCAAATCCCGGTCCGGTTCAGTACATTGGCGGCCTGTTTAAAGGAACACTTTCCATCATTGACGTGCCCGGCACTGATGTTTTGGCGGCCTATTCCCGGCTAGTTTATGCCAATACACCTTACACCAAAACGAAAGAACTTCAGGCGGAAGGGGAAGTGGGTAACCCAATTCCAATGCGGGTTGGTGGCAACGGTTCGTCGTCACGGTCACCCATCAAATACGTATTCTACATTATCAAGGAGAACCGTACCTACGACCAGATTCTGGGCGATATGAAGGAGGGTAACGGCGATGCTTCCCTGTGTTTGTTCCCGGAGAAAATAACACCAAATCAGCACGCACTGGCCAAAGAGTTTGTGCTGCTGGATAACTTTTACGTGGATGCCGAAGTCAGTGCCGATGGGCACAACTGGTCGTCGGCTGCGTACGCTAATGACTACATCGAAAAAAACTGGGTGACCAGTTATGGTGGCCGGGGTGGTACATATGACTATGAGGGCAGCAAAGAAATTGCTCACCCACGAGATGGCTTCATCTGGGATCACGCACAGCGTGCCGGTATATCCTATCGTAGTTATGGCTGGTTTGCCGATGAGGCAAAAGCCAACATAAACGTGCTGAAAGACCATTTCTGTCCCGGTTTCAAGGGCTTCGATATGGGCTATATGGACATAAAACGGGAAGAAGCCTGGGAGAAAGATTTTGATGAACTGGTAGCGGCCAACAAGCTGCCGACACTTAGCACCGTGCGGTTTGGCAACGATCATACCTCGGGGGCACGGGTGGGTATGCCAACACCCGAGGCTGCCGTCGCCGATAATGATCTGGCCGTTGGCCGATTCGTGGAACACTTGTCTAAAAGCCCCATATGGAACGAATCCGTCGTGTTTATTCTGGAAGATGATGCCCAGAATGGCCCCGACCATGTGGATGCGCACCGTTCCATTGCTTTTATGGCCGGAGGACTGGTGAAACGCGGCTTTATCGATCACACGATGTACTCAACTTCGGGTATGTTACGCACCATGGAGCTGATTCTGGGTCTCAAGCCCATGAGCCAGTATGATGCCGCTGCCACACCCATGTGGCGATGTTTCACCAAAAAGACGGACTCTACTCCATTCAAATCCCGCGAAGCAGGCATCGACATCAACGAGAAAAACGTGGCCGTCAACCGAAACTCCAAACGCTCGTCGCTGTTTAACCTGACCCATCCCGACGATATTGACGACCTTGTTTTCAGCGAGATTGTCTGGCAAACAGTGCGCGGCAACAACAGTGTTATGCCCGCTCCCAGGCGCGGTGCTTTTGTACGATTAGGGAAAAAAGGCGAGGGTGATGAGGATGACGATGATTAGCGTATCAAAACCGGATAGTATTGCCATTCGTCGAGATTTACCGTTTATGAAAATCCTTTTTGCCTTCCTTTTTTTTCTGTTTGTACGCGTGGGCATAGCCCAGACGCCACCGCCCCGATTGATTATCCGGGGCGATGACATGGGTTATGCACATGGCGGAAATGAAGCATTAATCAAATGCTATAAAGACGGAATTGAAACGTCCATCGAAGTGCTCGTTCCATCACCCTGGTTTCCGGAAGCGGTTCAGATGCTGGCCGAAAACCCGACCGTCGATGTAGGTATTCACCTGACACTTAGCAGTGAGTGGGACAACATCAAGTGGCGACCACTGTCGGATTGCCCAAGCCTGCGGGATGCCGACGGGTATTTTTATCCCATGATTTACCCGAACAAAAACTATCCAAAACGCTCGGTAATCGAGAATAACTGGCAACTGGCCGATGTAGAGAAAGAGTTCAGGGCGCAGATTGAGTTGGCCCTGAAAAAGATTCCGCGCATCAGTCATATTTCCGGTCATATGGGCTGCACCGGTATGGGGGACGACGTAAAAGCCCTGGTCAAAAGACTGGCGCAGGAGTATAAAATTGACATCGACCCCGGCACCCTGGGCGTAACCAGTATCGGCTACATTGGAGTCCATAATACATCGGAGGAGAAAATCGACAGCTTCCTGAAGATGCTTGACAGTCTGGAAGCGGGCAAAACGTACCTGTTTGTTGACCACCCCGGCCTCGATACGCCCGAACTCCGGGCTATTCATCACATTGGCTACGAACAGGTGGCCATCGACCGGCAAGGCGTAACCGACTGCTGGACCAATGCCCGCGTAAAGGAGCGCATCAAAACCAGAGGAATCCAGTTGATTAGTTATAAGGACTTGGCAAAATGACTGTTGACTCGGTACGCCAAAGCGGAGTGAGTAATAGAATAAGTGAATAGTTAGTAGTAGCGTTCGTTCATTCACTCATTCTATCACTCACTCAGTTACTAATTGTTTTACGCCCACACCTTTGTTCCCTCCGTACAGTTGCGGCACATATCGATTTCGGAACGGGAACGAAACAGGGTCTCGCGAAAAGCCTGATAAGCCGAACCATGCCAGAGGTCTGAAAACGACTGCGTTTGCAAATCGCCGAGCCGGTGGTGCGCGTCTTTGTCGAAGCAGCACGGCACCACCAGGCCATCCCAGGTAATAACACAGGAGTGCCACATCTTCCAGCAGTGGTCGCCAAAGCCGTTTTTGATTTGGTAGGTACCGTCGGCCTTATGAGCGTAGCGGCTGTATTCATCCAGCGTAGGGATAAGTTCGTTTCCCTGTTCGTAATCGTAAATCTGGGCGGTTTTCAGCCCAACTTCGTCCACGCCCAGTTCGCGGGCTAATTTTTTAACCTCGGCAATCTGATGTTCGTTGGGTTTTACCACCAGAAACTGAAAGACCACGTGAGGTGTGCGGGATTTTAGTTCTTTTTTCCAGCGTAGAATATTCTTCGTGCCTTCCAGTACTTTTTCCAGTTTCCCGCCCACCCGGTACTGCTGGTACACTTCCTGCGTAGTACCATCAATCGAAATAATCAGTCGGTCCAGTCCTGACTCTACCGTTTTGCGGGCGTTGGCATCGGTCAGGTAATGGGCGTTGGTGCTGGTAGCGGTGTAAATGTTCCGCTCCGTAGCGTAACGAACCAGATCCAGAAACTGCGGGTGCAGATACGGCTCGCCCTGGAAGTAGAAAATAAGGTAGAGTAGTGTATCGTGCAGTTCGTCGATGGTGCGTTTGTACAGTTCCTCACCCAGCATGCCCGTCGGGCGGGTAAACGACCGGAGTCCGCTGGGGCATTCGGGACAGCGCAGGTTACAAGAGGTTGTCGGCTCAAATGAGATAGACATGGGTAAACCGCGTTGTACCGGCTTGCCCGTTTGCTTCGCCAGATAATAACTCGACAGCACTTTCAGCGCATTCGCCACCCGTTTGGGTGTGAGTTTGGACGCGAAATTAAGTCCATCGAAGAGGTTACGATTCATGAAGCAAAGGTACGGTCAATACGGTCCCGAAACACATTTTTGACCCAGAGGCCTTGTTGGCGCTGGATAAGCAATTTAGCGATGCGGCCTGCTTACTATATCTTATAAACCCGGCAGCCATCTTCCTCAAAAACGACTTCTTCGCCCGTGATGGCGGCTATTTTTTTAGGTAGTTTCCCGGTCGTGCTGGCCGCAAAAACGTAGGTCGGCGAGTCTATGCCAGGTTGGTTGGTCTGGGTCCAGACAATGTATTTTTTTGTGTCGCCGGGTGGTATGATCCAGGTTGTTTGTCTGCCGGCAATATCCAGCCAGATACGCTCGGCAAACTGGCGCATCCGCAGAATAGACACGAACTGGTCGGCGTTTTGACCCCATTCGAACTGGCCGTGTGTTACTTTGTCGGGCTGCCGGTCGTCTTCTATTCTAAATACATACAGTTTTGTGTATTCTTCATTGGCTCCCCGGTGTTCGTGCCGGTTTCGTACCTCAAAACCAAGTCCTACGTAACTGGGCATATCGGTCAGGAAGAGCGCGGTGAAGTAGCGAAACAGATTACCTGCCTGGTAAAATTCGTCGAAGCGAGGGTCATCTTTATCGGCCGTCATCACCGTGAAGTTCGGGGCAAACCGGCGTGTTTTGAGATAGGTGTAATAATCAGCAAACTGACGGTTAAACTCCTTCGATCCAACCACCAATGACTGTAAGTCTCCCAGGGTCGAATCGGCTTCAATTGCCTCAAGATGGTCGGCTTCATTGCCGTAGCCCATCGTGTCGGGGGGAGCCAGGAAGGTTTCGGCGAAGAAGGCATAATGGGGTACACCATTCGCCTGGACGTATTTCTTGATGGCCCTTAATGGGTCGTAATAATCATCGATTTCGGCAGGTACGCCACCCGGCCGCATCTGTACATGGGCCATATCGCCCCGCATGAAATCGAAGTTATACATTCGCTGGCAGTCGGCTACTTTCCGGCATATATATGACCAGGCAGGGAGATTTGGTCGGTCGAAATCCAGCTCCCAATGCTGATTAGTGTCTTTTGATTCGTAAAACCGATACCGTGCCAAAGGTCCAAACACCCTCGACATGGCTTCGGGCTTATCGAACGCGTACTGATACCAGGTTTGCCCAAAATCATCCAACACAAAATCGTTCGGATCAATATGGATACCCCGGTAGGGCGGGGCCATTGTCATCGGCAGGGTTTCAAATCCCTGCGCCACCAGATGCCTGATCAGCGCCAGCCGCCGATTCAGCCGTCCGCCGTGATCGTTCGGGTAGCCAAAAAGAATCCGCGAACGCTGATCGTCACTTAACAGCGTGACGTCCGTTGAAAAAAAAGTGTCTTTCGTAAACGTCAGCTGGGTATTATCGGCGGCTCCGTGAAATTTCAGAAACTGCCAGATGGCTTCTTCCACGTACCGGTAAACATAGCTGGAATGATCAACCAGTTCGGCGGGTTTTCCCTGTTTAACGCCCCGCTGAACCCACTCGAATAATGATGGGCAAGACAGTACCATCTCCGAAAATCGGTCGGTATGAGGGATAACGTCCATACCGATGGTTCGACCCAGCGCATGAATCAGGTTGGTGACGACTTTCAGTTGCTTCTCAACCGAATCGAGTGCGGGAACGAAACTGGCCAGTGATACATCGAAAAACTCCGGGTTTATCTGCCAGCTTACCATGCCATATAAACTACCGACCACGCCCGGCTCCCAGATGGGTAGCAGGTGAATACTATCATGACTGGCCGGTAAGGTGAGGGTATAATTGATAAGATTCCAGAAGGAACCAATAGTCCGGACATTTACCCCAACCATGTTGCTTCTCTTTAGCCACGACCCGTCGGCATATTGGCTGACTGGGCTTTCAACGGTTTCGGCCGGATTCAATGCCTTTCGCAATACATCATTTCCCAATCGCTTATGTAGAATTTCGAGCGTTTGATACACCGTAAACTGTACGGCTGTCTGAGGCAGGAGATTTGATATAAACGATAACTGACCGGATTGATACATGTCAGCGTACTGTCTATATTGCCGATTCCAGTCGGCTTGTAGATTGGCGATTGAGTCGGACATAAGGCAAATGTAAACCAGTTTTTATAAAAGCTGTTTACAACATCTTTGGCGTGTATTGTCAACCAGAAGAATCCAGCCACACAATATTTCCTGTCGATTAGCAAAAAACGGGTATGTAGTTAGAAAGAAACGAGGATGGATAGTAGGTTGTTCTGGATACTTTTTGCCGACAGGTAACATTGAAAAATGCCAGGTCCTTTTCCAGTAGCACGATAGCTTACTGAAAAAGGACCTGGCGCAACAATGAACTGAACGAATTGATTACTGTCTAATCATCATTCGATTGGTAGCAATAACCTGATTATCCGCTTCGAACGTGTAGTAGAATACTTCTATTCGACCATCATTTTTATAATCGAACAAGTACTCGTTAAGACCTGACTTAATCTGAATTTTTCTTTTTTCAACTAATGTCCCATCGCCTTTTCTGATGGTTAGGTAAGCTTCGCTGAATTGTTGATCGGCCTCATTTTTCAATACGATATAGGTCGATTCATCAAATGGATTCGGGTAGTTTCGGAGAATTTCTATTCCCTTTATCGGCGATGCAGGTGTTCTTAACAGCTGATCCATGAAATTAGCCCCTACCACTTGATTCGTTGCAGGAGTGGTGGCTGGAACGGTAACGGATATTTCGCCCGAAAAAAGACTTTCTACGTTGTTGGCGTTCACAGCGGCCACACTAACATACCGTACGGTGCTGCCATTGCCAACGAAAATAACCGAAGTTGCTTTGCCGGTAACGGTGTACACCGAATCCCAGTCGTTGGTAGCCGAACGCAGCGCCACCCGATAAGCAGGGGCATTGGTCGCGTCAGTGATGGTTAGTGAAATTTTGTTTGGACTAACGTATTTCGCTGTAAAGCTGGTAGGGGCTTTAACGGATTGCGCAGCCATGGCAATGGCGTTGGTGTTGATAACCGCATTACGGGCCAGATAGTCAAAATCGACGCTAAAGGCATCTGGAATACCATCGTTATTGGTATCAATCTGCTCATTATCTCTAACCGAGTGAACGATACCACAACTGCCCGACCCATCGCCATTTTCATTCTGGCAAATAACCCTTACCGCAGCGTAGCCCTTACTCCGAAAAGGAACATGGTCGCTCGATCGGCCGGTCCGGTCTTCGGCACTCATAATGTTGATCGTCATGGGTACCGCAGCTATTGGCTTTATCTGCTCTGCATATTCCAGCTTTACGAAGCGTACCAACTGCTTATGAATGGAGTTGGTACTGCCGTATGAAAAAATCCGCAGGCTGTTTGTCGCCACGTTCCCCGGTGTACAGGATGGAGCCGATGAACAGGGGCCACAAAGCGTAGTACCGGCAATATCATTATTCAGGACCATGCGGATATTACGGCTTTTGCTGTACGAATAATTGGCAAATGCGGTACTACCATACAACCCCTGCTCTTCTCCTACCGTTAACAGAAAAACGACGGTGGCCTTCAGATTATATTTCGATAAAACTCTGGCTGCTTCCAGTACAAGGGCCGAACCAGTAGCATTGTCTGAAACACCAGGCGCATTGCAGTTTGCATCACAGCTATTTTCGCAACGGGAATCCATGTGCCCTTCCACAATAATAATTGACTTGTCGGTTAGGTCGGTACCGGGTAAAACGGCGAATACTTCGTTAAACGTCTTGGTCGTAGCGCATACAGTGGCACTAAAATTCATCCGGGAAACCAGCAGCCGGTTGTTCCGCTGGGCACTCAGTTGTCTGAACTTTGCTTCTACCCAATTGTTGGCGGCTCCAAGCCCTCTGGTAGTCGATGTGTTAAATAAGCTACTGGTGTTTCGATTGGTGAATGAGGATAACTTCTGAACGTAGGTTCTCAGCGAATCGGCGGAAATAGATTGATTAAGATCAGCCGCTATGGTAGCGGGTAAAGCATTGATTCCAGAGTTATAGCTGGCTGGATTGTAATTACCTGCCATAACAGCATCGGCGGTTGTGTTGGTAACAACCATGTTGGATTGGCTCCAGGCAAGGTTGCTCACCAGAAAAGTAATCAGGTAGAGACTTTTTTCCATAAATCAGTAGTTTGAAAAATTATAGATGAAACGATGAAGTGAAGCATTAAAAAGGTACCCTCAAGGTGCTTATCTTCATAACTAGCTACCTTACTTCCATAGGATACATTAACACGGATATACGGTATTGTTTGACATACTAATTGTAACTAAATAGTAACTTTCGGTATAAAATTAATGGTACTCTGACAATTCTTGTGGTTAACTTGGTCTATGCAGGAAACCGACTTCTACCAACAGCTTTTAGCCTTGCCTGATTTGCAGGTGCAGCGGGTCGAATATACACCGACTCGAATTACACTATTTTGCCAACTCCAAACCAACAGCCAGGCCTGCCCTTCCTGTCTCAAGCAAACCACCCAACTCAATCAGTACTTAACCAGGCAAGTGCGCGATCTAGATATGTCGGGCCGCCAAGTCTGGTTGCACATACGTATCCGCCAGTTCATCTGTCAAGATTG
>NZ_KB893608.1 GCF_000374085.1 Spirosoma spitsbergense DSM 19989
CTTGCCGTTTCGGCGGTTTTGTTCGGTCTGCCGGGTCTGCACCAGGTGGCCATCCATTTCCCCTTCCAAGGCCGATTCCAGGAAGTGCTTGAGTAAGGGAGCGAACAGGCCGTTTTGGCCTGTCAGGGGTTTGCCTTCGTAGAGGCCTTTGATGGCCGCCTGCTTGAAGGACTCGAAATCGAAGTCGTTAGTTGTATCCGTCATGATTGTGAAAATAAGGATTTTTCTTTTTCCCTTCTATTCACCCTCAGCCTTGACACAGTTCAGCGAGCAGTCTCACTTATCTGGGTACCCCCTATCTAGACAATCAGATTTGGCATCAGGGTTATCTGGTGTATAGAAATCAGCGGCAGGTGTCGGCGGCTATTGCCTATAATCTAGTGGTCAATCAGATTTACTGTGCGCTAACCGATTCGGCGGAAGTCATTCAAGCCTTACCCGATGAGTTTATCTTCGAAGGTCGCCGATTTATCAGTGATCCCTACAAAGTACTAGGGATTGCTCGGGTCTCCTACTATGAGGTTTTATACGACGGGGATACAAAACTGTTTTGCCGATGGAGTAAAGAGTTTCAACCCATTGATCAAAAGCTATACACTCGCAAGACCCCTATAAAAGACCGATTTGATGGGCAATATAAATTATTCCAAGACCTTTATATTCAGAAACCAGGTGACCGTCCTCGATTTATTGTCCCCACTGAATATTCTCTCAGTCGGGTTTTACCAAACATGGGTCCCGCATTAGCCGACTATATAGCGGCTCACTCTCAGGAGTTAGCCGGACTAGTCCTAGTCGAAGTACTTCGACGCTATGATGAGCACAGATTGCTAAAACAGAACCAGTAGCTATGGGAAATGTATTCACCCTGACTATGAAGATAGGTCTATTCTTTTTCGCACGTCGAATCACTTCACTTCACTAAAAGGGCCTGTCATGGCAGGTGAAACGAATCTACTGATTCATTAACTCTCCAATTGGTTTAACCATTTCCCAACCCGATGATTTCCCGGAAAACGCGCCATCACCTAGTCGTTTACTTGCTTTTGAGTGGCTTGATCGCCTGTCAGAAAGATCAGGTTCCAGCCCCTGCTTCGACAATTGCCCAGACTTATATTGACCAACTGGTCAATTATATGCAGGCAAATTCTATAAATCGAAAAGCCATCGATTGGACTGATTTTAAGCAACAAGTTGATCAAAAAGCCCACGGAGCACAAACCATTACGGATTTATATCCAGCGATACAGCTAGCCTTAACCCTGCTGGGAGACCATCACAGCTTTTACATACCCGCTCAAGGCAATCCAATTTATGGGACATCTCCCTTGAATTGTAGTGACTCTTCGCCAGCCCAGGTTATTCTTTCGCCCCTCATTGGGTATGTCAAGATCACCGCTTTCTCAGGAACTGGCTCAGCCGCTAATGACTTTGCCCAAGCTATTCAGGAAGCCATTAAAAAGGCCGATTCGGATTCGATTCGGGGGTGGATTGTTGACTTGAGAAATAATACTGGGGGCAATATGTGGCCTATGCTAGCGGGCATTGGACCCATTTTAGGCGAAGGGTCAGTCGGGTACTTTATTGACCCAACCGGCAACAATTCCAGTTGGTCTTACCAGCAGGGAGCCGCCCTACTCGATCAAACGAGGATGGCCTTGGTAAGTGGTCCGTATAGGCTGCGCAAGCCGAACCCCAAAGTGGCGGTGTTAACGAATCGGTCCACTGCCAGTTCTGGAGAGGCCATTGCAATCTCGTTTAAAGGACGCAGCCAAACTCGCAGCTTTGGCACGCCTACTTGTGGACTATCCACGGCCAATGGCTCGATTACACTAAGTGACGGGGCTAGTTTATATGTAACCCAAGCTACTATGGCCGATCGAACAAGAACGCTCTATGGAAAGCCAGTGGAGCCTGATGAATCTGCCTATTCATCGACAGCCGTAGACAAGGCCGTAGCGTGGCTGCTTCAATAAATCTTCTTTGCCCCTAAACGTAAATACTGAGCTTTACCTTCTTTACAAGAAAATTAATTGTACCAAGAATTCCGTATGCGACTGACGACGTTGGACAGATCTTAAAAACTAACCGTCTCGTAAAATGCTCAATTCCTGCTACGGCTTTCTCAAAGGTGGTTCGTGAATAACCACCAAAAGGACAAAACAAACTCAAGTGACGAATTTGGCGGCCGCCGCTGCGCCAGGCCGCTGGAGCGGTCCGTTTTTTTGATTTACCCAATGATGGGCAATACAAGATAAGCGACAGTCGATATGAATACGATCTCATCTCGATAAACAATCCGCATCGAGGAGGACAGCCGGGCGTTCGTATAGTTAATGGCTTTCACCAGCGCCTGCTCGATGGTTAGCGAAGCAGGTACGACAAATCCCTCCGCTTCGATTCGTCCGATTAAGTTCAGGATATCATTCGTCGAATAGGCCAGCACTGGACTTGACTGGTTAGCCATCGTTTCCAGGTAATCAAAGAAGGGATCACTTAGGTCGTATAAAACGGTAGTTCTCATACCTAAATATCGCTTATCAGGGCAGTCCAATCGGGGTTAACAACGCATCTTTGGAAGAGAGGCGAATCATCTTTCCCCTGTTAATGGCTTTCGTTTTGTCCAAATTTTTGGAGATTTTCGTGAACGATTTTAACGGTAGTTGTTTGTAACACAACCCATTCATTGATAGCAAAATAACGAGTTCATTAAATAACAGTAGATAGCCTTTTATTGACCAAAATGGCTGGATGAGTAAGGGGGAGGGCTGTACGAAATTAAACATATCTGTCCCGTGAGAGAACAGTACGTATTATTCATCTGAAGCCTATCGAAGTGGTTTTGAACTCTTTTCAAAGTAAAGGGTAACTGATCTTACTGTACTTATAAAATCACTAGATTTCACGAACTGTTTCAGCCAGCCACTTATTTTTTACGACCAAGTAAGGCTCGAAAATAATCCTTCCAGCAATCCCTATTTCAACGGCTTTTTTTTGGCCTGTGCTTCCAGAATTAGCTGTAAGTCGGCGGTTTCGGCGGTCACGTGGGCGTAGGTGCCGCCCCCGGCCTGGCTTAGTTTTTGTAAGTTCTGGCCGGTGAGCGGGTTACGGCCAAACGTAAAGATGGTCAGGTGAATATCCTGCCGGGCATTGTCACGAACCAAGCCAAGCACGTCGTCACTGACCGGAAACTCGCCATCGGTAGCCAGAACAATCCGGTTGTTGCCCGCCCGCAGGTAATTTTTATTCGCCACTTTGTAGGCCAATCGCAGTCCGCCATTACCGTCCGTATCGCCGGTTGACTGCAACTCGTCGATGACGCGGGCAATGTTGGCGGCTTCGGTGCCCGATGTTGGTTTTAGCACCACCCGTGCCTTCCCCGAGTAAATCACAATGGAAAGCTGGTCTTCGGCACGAAGCAGAGCAAGCAGGGATTTGATGGACCGCTTCAGCAGGGGCAGCTTAAAAGGCGAATCCATCGACCCCGATACGTCGAGCAGCAACACCATGTTGTTGGCCGCAAAGTCAGCGAGTGATGGACTGGCTGTTGGCAACCGTTCCCGCTCTAGATAGACCGTATCGACCCGGTTCCGCTCTATAAAAACGGTATCACGCTGGTTACCAACTAATTTAATTTCTTTATCCGTTTCCCCGATTGAACGATTGTCATTCCCCGGCTTAGAACTGAGGGGTAAAACGGCAGTTATCGAAATAGTCGTATCGGGGGCGGCATCGGGTCGTTTTGACGGTGGCAATCGGCGGAAGGCGAACACGTCGGGCTGGTTGATGGCCTTGAGCAGGTTGACTTGTGCCAGCTCGCTGAATTTGTTGTATTGATAGACCAGCTCGTTGTTGTAAAAATAAAAGAACGACTGATAAGGATGGGTAGTCGAGCTGGATGAACGAGCATTTACGTTCTTCGCCATTGCCGCAAACCGGGTGGTGTTTTCGGCCAGGTCTTCGTAGGGTGAGTAGGGGCAAAGTCCGTTGTTGTGCCCGTAGCGTTTCAGTCCGTTTAGGTTCTGGTATTCGTCGGCGAGTAGCTTTCGGGCCTGAGTTTCCGCTTCATCGGTTGCGGGTAGCGGTGTTTGTTCGCTGGTCAAATAGGCTTTTACGCCGAACAGAATGGCGTGGTCCGCATCCAGTGTTTTTTGCAGGGCACGACCGGCAATCTGCCAGGAACTGGTTGGAGCAGTGGCTGGGTAGCTTTCATACACGCGCCGGACATCGGCATAAAGCTGCTCTTTTTTCTGGTCGAAGGTGGTAAACAGATAGGCGTACCGGTCCAGAATGGCATCAGAACGCGTAAGCTGGTCGTCCAGGTACTGCTTTTTCGTCGTGTACCCAATCAACTCGATGCTCAGGCCGTCCATTTCCTTCAACATCGACAGCAGCACCTCTACCTGATTGGTAAGGGTCGTTCGGTAAAGCGGTGGGATGGCTGCACTGCTATTGAGCAACAGTTGATACGCTGACAGGGGCACTTGATAGTCGTCATGTTTGTAGGTTAAACTGGCCCGCTTGTTTGCCTGGGCCGCGTCCCGGTAGTGTTCTGCCGATTCCTGATAATTGCGCAGCAGTACCTGTACAATACGAATCTGCCGCAACGACTCGTTGATGAATTCCACGTAGCCATTCAGCGCCAGAAACGTGGCGCGGGAAGCCGGAGACGTGGCTTGTTTTGTCTGATAGGACACGCCGAGTTTGTCCGCAAAAGGTGGGGTTTGGGTAGTGGCTGGCGTACCTGAAACGGACGGTTCCGGCGTAAATACCGGACTAAAAGCGGGGTAGTCGAGCAGCCGACGGGCTGCTTTACTGTAGCCGACAAAGTTTCGGTAACTGGCCAGCAGTCCCTGATTGTACTGATTTAGCAGCGACCAGTAGACTGCATTGCCATAGTGGGCCGACTGCCGGGCAGCAAACGTATTTCCGTCGACAGCCCGTCGTTTCAGACTTTGCAAAATCCTTAGTTCTGACACAAAGCCCGACATGGCATCAGAAGCCGGGTACTCAATGCCTGACCGTGCCTTCCCGAACGATACCAGTATTTTTTCATCGGCCAGTATACTTTGCTGAATCAACATCACCGGCCAGGCAGAATGGCTAGCTTCGTTCAGGTAGCATGGCAGGGAATCTACTAGCTGTTGCTGACTCAGTAACACCTGCCCCATTTCCTTTTCCATTACTAGATACGGGTCATTGGGCAGATAGGGTTGATACCGGCGATAAATCCGCTGAATTTGCCCGTAAAGCAGCGCTTTGTCCCGGCTGAACTGGTCAAAGATCCCCTGCATTTCACCAATCAGCATGTCGGACTGCTTCAGGTTATCGCGTTGATACGTAGTCAGTCGAACGTACGTTTCGAGGGCTTTGCCCGTTTTGTCGAGTTTGGTTAGCAGTTGCCACAGCGCTTCGGCACCAGTGTTCAGGCGTTGTTTTTCGGCGGCTGTCAGTCCGGTACAAGCCAGTGCTTTTTGGTAGTAATATGCTTCCAGCGGTCCTGATGAGGGTAAACGCAGCGCAAAATCAGGCTTTTTCAAGTATTGGGTTACGTCGGTCTGGTAGGTCTGCACCATCTGAAACCGGCGGGTTAGCACCTCCACCGACTTATTCAGAAACGACACGTACTGATTCAGCGATTGCGAGGGCGTTTCCGGTTGGGCGTACACGGTGGCAAACGTCGAGACAACTAACAGCAGAGGTATAGATAACAGGTTCATCATTTCGGCTAATTTATATGGGCTTTACGCGAATGCCGCGAAAAAGCAGGATGGGCGAACCGGTCTCGTCGGTGTCGATTGGCCGTGCCGGTTGATGTTGCTGATACAGTTTCAGCAGGTAATCGAAATCGGATGGAGATAGTAAAAACGCTTTTTGGTCGTTGGCCAGAACTTGCCACTCGCCTGGCTGGTTCGCCAGGCGTTCGTTCAACTCATCGTAAAATTCCTGCTCAGCCCGTTGTGGTATAAATGTCATGACAGCGTGTTAGTTGGTCGCGCGTTAAGGGTTGTGAAATTAGGGTTTCGGAACTAAAACCTGTTAATCCTTATCCGGGTTTTTACCCTTATAAATCGTCATAATCTGGTCGTTGAACAGAAAATACCCGTGTCCTGAAAGTTTGTCGTTTACCACCTGCTGGCCAATAAACCGCAGCATATCGTCGCGCTGCGCAAGCGGTGTTTTTGTCTGTCCCACCCAGTATTTAGATTCGGGAATGCCAATGTCAACCACGGCGGGCGACATGGCCAACTCGTACCACATATCGAAATTAGATGCGGGACTGGTGTAATGAATCGTGCCACCGCGTCCATCGTCGGAGTAGCGCAATTGTGGGCCGTTCTCGGCGGCCGGATTGCCAGTTGAATGAGTGGGGTCTTTCATTATTTTTGGATTATTTTTCCGATAAAATTCAGGGCCTTGTCATAAGTTTCAATCCCATGTCCGACATCAGGGAACACGACGACTTCTTTTAGCGACTTAATTTGTCTTCTGGCATTAGCGATGGATTTTTTGTGGGGAAACAGTAAATTCTTATCCCCTTCAAGCAGGTAGGTGTCGACAGTGACCTCGGCCAACTGCCCGTCCATATAATAGGGCTTTTGCGTTTTATCTTTATACCGGGTTATGGCGAAAACCTCGTAGTCGACCAGCATTTTTTCGGCGGACTGTGACAATTGATGATTCGGTTTGGCGAAGACAGCTTTCTCCAAAAAGGTTAAAACAGTTTTTTTATTCGGACGCAGCAGGGGTAAAATATTGTAATACAAATTTTTGAGCTTTAGGGAGAAGGGCTGTAAACAGCCAGGATTCAGCAAAAAAGCCGCGTTGACCCGCTTCGGGCTTACAACACCCAGTTTCATACAGATTAGCCCACCAAACGAAGCCCCGGTGATGAACGCTCTACCAATGTTCAAACCGTCCAGTACCTCAGTCGCCCACCAGCCATAATCCAGCGAGTGAATATCTGGGGTATTTCCGTCACTCAGATTGGGCAATCCGTTTGTTTCGACCATGTAGATTTTCATGGTGTGCTTCAGGTTGTCCAAACCTCTGTCAAAATCCCAAATGAGTGATGTGGTGCGTGCTCCCGGGAATATAACCAGCGTGTCAGAATAGTTTTCTTGCGTGTTCAGCCCCCAAACGTTCGTTTTTCCGAGTGGCGTTGATACGGTATACCGTTCATACGTCCTCGCATTAGTCTTCTCCAGTTGACTGACCCAATTCTTAAAGTAGTTCAAATCTGTTTCTTCGTCTTTGAAATACGATGTGGATTTCACGTTGATGTCGGCTGAAGGAGTAGATTTTACCATGGTGGTCTGTTTTCTAATTCTGTATGATTGATAAAGAAACGGGTTCAATTCGTCTTTCGGACACCTGCCAGCTTCATGCCGGGGATGCATTGCCGGATGTATCGACCTTCCCGGCCAATGAGCTTCAGCAGGTAGTCGACCATAAGAACGGCTGGCAATGGCTGACCAATAAAAATCTGGTCGTGGACGGGCAGTACATCATTCTCTCCCTTGGCTATCGTGCCAACGCCCTGCAACATATTGAGCTGATCGTCAGTCAGGACCGTTTCGATTTGACCGCTGGCTGGGACTCGTGGTCAGAACAAAACGAACTCGACATAAGAACTGCCCTGCGGGTTTGGCTACGTAACGAACTGGGGCGCGAAGGCCGGTTTGCCTGGGGAGAAGCACGGGCTTCGTATGACCCCAAAGGCGGCTACAGTTCCATCGGCATTCGTTATCGATAATGGCCGTCAGGTTAGTCCCAGCACCCAGGATTTTACCGCCGAAAAACTACCCGCTACCGAAGCTCTACGGCTTACGGCCTGTCCCTCATTCGTGCCGACGTTCAGTTCGATGGTACAGTCAATCAGGCCAGGGTATTTTCGCATTACTAGCAAAATGGTAGAGTCACTCAGCCACCGCACCTCCCAAGCCGACCAGTCGTCTTGGTTGAGGGCAAACAGACAAACGTCATCCTGAACCCGAATCAGCGACGGCTGGTCGATCCAGTGGCTCATCCGCATCTCGTAACTGTCGAAACGTAGCTTGTACTGCCGATTGGGGGAAAAAACAGCGTTGGACATAGTCAGCGGTTTTAAAACGTGTGTTTAGCCCAAAAATACCCTCCAATGAACGCGAGAACGAAGCCAATGGGGCCGTAAACGAAAATACTGGTCATGCTGGCCTCAACGCTCCGGTCGTGTCCATTGGACGAAAACTTGCCAATAAGATAATAACTTAGAAAGGCCGTCAAGACGTAACCTGCAATGGCGATAAGGAACCCGATTCCGATGTATTTCATATAATTCTGCTTGGTTTAAAGGGTCTTTACAACTGAATTATCGGCAGCGTTAGTTTGGATACTTCGTTGACCAACAGTGGCTTGTCCGCTTTTAGTTTGGTTAAAAACGGAGTGATTTCCGGGCCGTATTTTCGGTTGCTGACCATGAACAGTAGAATACCGCGCTTACCCGATTTGGTTTTGACGGCTTTAAATCGAAACACATCCCGCTCCACCAGATTATTTTGCTCATCGGCTGCATTATTACCGATCAGGCAGTCGATGATTTTTTCGCCCGTGGCGGCATTGCCGACGATAGTATACTGGACAATGGGGTTCGTCCGTTTCAGGCCCTCCAGTTCGCGCAGTTTGGTATCAACAGCCTGGTCTACCGTCGATTCAGTCAGCACAAAATCAACGCTCACCATCGACTTGTACTTCGGAAAATTATCACCGGCAACCAGGTATTCCTGTTTGTAGAGCGAGGCATCCGGGTGGGCCGACCAGCTTAGCCGATATCCGTTTTTCTGAACGAAGATCGGGGTCTGAATCCCGAGAAAGTTGACGGCTGGTTTTGGGGGCTGTCCGTACCCCGGAGCCGATAGCATAAGTAGGGTAACCAGAGAAATGAGTACTGAATTGGTTAGCATGTTATTGATTTTAAAAGGGTTTGTAGTGGCGTTAAAAAGCCTGATTTATGCCGGTTGACCTAAATTGATTCCCAGGCAAAACCGGTTGTCTTATCCTCCCAATGGACGATCAGTTCCGAAAATAGTTCGTCCATCCATTCCCGGTCTTGTGTGGCCTCACGACCTGTGTACCCTTCGGCTATCATAAATGTATCCAGCACAAACTGAAGCTCTTCTTCATTGGCGTATTCGGCTCCAACAGCGGTGTCGGCCCGGAAAGGAGACAGGTGAACATCTCCATTTTTAGTCACGAAAAGAATGTGGGAATCCAGCTTGTCATCAACACTGGCTACGAGTTGACAAAGTTGGTCGAGGGTAGGGCTGTAGTCTAAGTTCATGGTTATTCTGTCCGGTTAATCCGGCGGCCCGCTGCGTAGGAATGGGTTTTATCGGCAGCGTCGCGGTCGGCTTCGTTGGTTACCATAGCGAATGATGCCGGGTCGGCAGTTACCAGTGCTTTTCCCTCGTAATACACCCTGCCCGCATCTTTGGCGTAGCCGTATTCAAGCATTATAAAGGTGGCTCGGTCGGCGTTTGGCAGGGGGTGGTCCTGGTAGAAAATGGTTTGACTGTCCTGCGCATAATCGTCGGCCAGCAGCGAAAACGTCTGCCGGTCAGCACCTTTAATCCGGTGATGCTGAAAGTAAATTTGGGTACTGTCGCGGGCGTAGTACACATTTACTTCGCCCCATTGGGCAAAGGTGGCGGGGTCCGCTTCGGAAATTAGTTTATCCTTGTAAAACGCGTGATTTTTGTCGGTTGCATAATACATACCCACGGCGGTGAACGAGTCGGGCAGCGCGTTCTGGATCGCACGAACACCCGACGTAGCGCCACCAATGGGCATATCCAGCGTGTTCCAGCAGTAATAAACGGTCCGTTTATCCTTCGCGAAATTCCGGCTTACTATGGTAAAGGATACGCCATCACTGTCCACAATTGGGGCCTGCTGGTAATAGCCCACCCGATTATCTTTGCCAAACTGAGGGCTGAGGGGCACAAACGAAGCGACATCGGCCACGGCAAAACCTCTGCCCTCGTAATAGACACGAATCTTGTCTTTGGCATAGGCGTATTCGCTGCCGATAATCTCGAATGAAGGGGCATCAGCCGCCAAAACCCGATCGATTCTATCCTTCCGGGTCGTTTCGAACAGTTTGAAATCAATGTAATTATCGCAGAAATAAACGGTAGCGTTGTCTTTGGCATAATGGTCGTCGAGCGCGGCAAAGCTGGCTCCGGCGGTGCTGTCGATGGGGATGCCCCGGTAATAGCCGCCGGTTTTGTCGCGGGCAAAAACGCTGTTCAAGGCCTGAAATGATCCGTAATCAGCCGAACGCATCAGGAAATCTTTGTAATACACCGAGCCATTTTTGGTCTGATAGCCAGACTTTTTACAGCCACCCAGGATGCCCAGACCCAGCAGAGAAAGTAGAATGTGGAGTGGTTTCATGGGAGAGGTCAGTGTAGGACTTTAGCGACCGGAATCAGGTCGTAGTGCGGGTCGAGGGTGAAGAGTTGATTCAGGACCGATACGTGTCCGGCCCCGAAAATGACCAGACCCTTCCGGGCTTTCTCACCGGCCATAACCCGCAGAATGTTGCTCTGAATCCGCAGGTTACGTTTCCACCACTCGCCCGCGATGTATGACCCCACGGCGTTTTCGGAGGTGCCTATCTGGTTGAGAATGCCCGAATAGGTATTTAAATCCACCTGTTGAAACTGGGGCTTATTCATAGCGTTGAGCATGTCCGATACCGTGTGCGTTGGCAGGTACCCGTCAAACCAGCGGCTGAAGGCTTCCATCCTCGTCTGCAATTGCGCCAGCACCGCCTGCTGCCCGGTCGTCTGGGCCACCTGAACCAGCGAATCATACGGAAAATCGCCCGGACTGTCGACGCAGTGAATCTGACCCGGTGGCAGGTTGAGCGCGTCGGCCAGCCGGAAGGCGAGCTGGATTACTTCGTCGGTTCGGTTGCGGAGTTTCCCCTGCCGGTACTGCTGGTACAGGCTGTCGATGTGCGCCTGCTCAGTGGGCAGGTACTCGATGAATAACTGGTCGGGCTTATACGCTTTCAGGCGTTCGACAACGGCCTTGATTTCGGCCTGACGGCGTTCGCTCAGCACGTTGTCGGTTTTGACTTTGGCAACATCCAGACCGGGGTTGGCAAAGTGATAAGTACCCAGTAAAACAAGCTGTTTTTTGGGTTGTGCCATCGTCCATTGGGTTAGCAAAGTTGTCAGGCACAGAAAAGAGAAGAAACGAAGGAATGGCATGATTAAGGCTATTTGCGTGAAATGGATAGAGTTGAGCCAACGGATTAGTTGGTACTGATAAAGTAGATTAGCAGCAGGAGCAATACAACGAGCAGGAGGGCGACGATTTTTGTCCATGTGAGCGGCAGCCAGTTCAGCCCGGTCAACACAAGTAACATAAAAACGCTGATGCCTTTCAGCGCAATTTCCTGCTCACCACCCCCAGCATCATTGGCCGGGTTCGCCTTTTGTAGTAACGCCCAGACGACGAAGGCACCATACACCCCGATAAGGAGCCAGTTGATGCCGCTAAGAATTTTGATAGTATTCATGCGGGGTTTGGAATGAATGACAGGTGTTTATAATTGATACGTTGACGGTAAAAGGTTTCTGCGCAGCCACAGCAGCCCCATGAAGGCAATACTTGTGTGAAGTGTAATCAATAAAGGAGTACCCATTATCCAGGGAGT
The DNA here is from genome assembly GCF_000374085.1 of Spirosoma spitsbergense DSM 19989. GTDB lineage: Bacteria > Bacteroidota > Bacteroidia > Cytophagales > Spirosomataceae > Spirosoma > Spirosoma spitsbergense. The sequence continues at coordinate 11,708 of NZ_KB893608.1, forward strand.
GGCTAAGATACCCGCGCCTAGCAAGGTGTTTAATCCGGTCAGCACATACATCAGCAGGAAGAGAAGGGGCAGCGTTAGAAAACTAACTACGTATAGCCAGGACCGTCGGTTAGTCAACACCCGAAACGCTTTAATAACGGGCGGTACGCCAAGCCCCAAAACCAAAACAGAACCAATCGAAATCAGTTGAGTATAGCTGTACTCGTTTTTCAGCAGATGCCGGATAACAACCATCTCATCGCCACCCACCAGCATCACGGTGCTGATTCTGCCAAAGGGAATGTTGGCAAAAATGAGTGCAAAACCCAGCGCAGCCCGGTCCAGTTCGGCATCCCCGAGCCAGCCCATTCCCAGCCACATCAGGGCGAAGGAAAACAGGGGCCCCGCCAGGGTTGCCAGCCACCAAAGCGGGTGACTTTCAGCGCAGCCCGCGCATAATGACCAGACGTTGAAGTCGCGCGGACCCCAGCATCCGCAAATGAAACGCCCCACGACAATGTGAGCCGTTTCGTGCAATTCCAGCATAACAATCAGCAAAAGCAGGAATGTAAGCACGTAAGCGAATGAGAGTTTAAGATGCATCTGTATGTTCGTTTAGCGTCACTTAGTTCCGCTTTTGCCAAGTCCCGTATTTTTCCAGCAGGTCCGGTACCCGGCGGATGTCGCAGCCGAAAACAAAAATCCGGCTTCGTTTGTCGTGCAGGCCGCCGTATGGAATTTCATCTTTCCACCAGGCAATTTCTCTTGCTTTAAGCTCCATCAACAGCTCCTGTTCCAGGGCATTGTCGTTCAGGAAGCCAATCAGGTGCCGGTTCGCCGTTTTATCGCCCCTTATCTTCCCGAAGGCAAAGGCAACGGCTTGTGATTCGGTCTCGAAATGCTGAATGGTGTATTGCTTTCCGCGTTCGGTGTAAAACCAGGCGTATCCGTTTTCTTCCGTGCTTAAACCGTAGCCTTCGTGGATATTCCGGCTCCCGATGGCGTAGCTGTCCGGGTAGCAGTGCGCGGTCATCCACTCGTCAAGCTGCCCGATTGTCGACAGTTCCATGTGTATTTTTGGTTTTACTCCTGACTTTGATTCAGGATGTCGCTGATTTGGTCGAGGAGGGGCGGTTGGTTCATCCCCTATACTCAGATCATACTTTTCATGAATAATCTTACCAATACTTTAATAAGTTGTACTTGGTCAGAGGTCACCTATTGAGTTGATCCGTGGTGGCTGCTACGGGCGTTGGATGTGCAGAAACAGATTTACTTTTTCAGGTTCCTGCCCCACCCGAACATTGTAATTGTCCCCGGCGGCTTCTTGTCCCAGCCGTAACAGTTGCTCAGGGTTGCGGTAATTAAGTGACCAGTTTACCAGATCCATGTATGATTGAGATGGGTGGTTATCCGTAAAATTACCAACTATCAATTCTCCCTTACTGGTCAGGTACGGGATAAACCGGCTGATAAGCTGACCAAACTGCCGGTCATTGAAGTAGTCAAACAGGCCAGCCGACCAAATCAGATCGTACGGACTATCAGGGGCGAACCGAAGAATGTTTTTTTGAATGAACCGAACATGAGCCGTACTGCCGCTGAACTTTTGTTTGGCATAAGCGATGGCATTACTGTCCAGATCCACACAGTCGGCACTGATGTGGAAGGCAGGATTTTCCTGTATGAACTCGGCTAGTTCCGTGCAGGGGCCGCTGGCCAGGTTTAGCAAACGGATATCCGTGCGGTTATGACGTTCCATATACACCTTGACTACCTCCTTAAAATACGATTTTCGGTTGCGGACAGCCCGGCAGGCAGCGTGGTTCTGCACAAACAGATCCCACTTGGTACATTGCTGATCGGGGCTGATGTGCCAGGTGTACATGCGCTCAATAATTTCAAAATCGCCCGCGTAGCCATGCGGTTTGTTGAACATGAACCCCTGCATGGTTTTATTGGATAAGGATACGCCAAATTCCGTGCGGATGCTGCTAAGGTCCTCAGCAGATAACAGTCCGGCCCGGGCCTGATTGCTCATCCGAATCATGAGGTTGTCAATCTGCTGGTAATCCTGCACGTTGGGGCCACCTTGGCGAACCAATTGACCAATTTCCTGTTTGAGGTTTTCTGCGTTCCGGGTGTGCGTGACAGTTTTCATGGTGTTCTGATTGTGGTAGCGTAAAAAGGAATGAGTTTGTTAAGGGTCGCCCAGTTTCGGACGTCGAACCGTTGTGGTCGGCGATTATGTTGTAAAGATGCGGTGGGGTGGCATCGGGTATCAAAAGTTTCCTTATGAGTTGGTTGATTGACAACCTGAATCGTTACTGGCTGACTATGAACCGTTCGGACCGTTAGTGATCCAGCCATTTATGAGAAGGTGGTAGCCCAGGACCCCATAAAAAAGCCCTCCAGCACGAAAAGCGGAGGCCAGCACAACGGTTGCACAATAACTACTATAACGTCAGGACATACGAAAACGAGAGTCAGATAAACGCATAGTGGATGATCTGGCAGGATTTATACAATACCTGTACGCTTGAGACAATACGTTTCATGAAAGTCCAGCGCTTGCCGGATGTCGCAGCCGAACACAAACACCCTCGTTCTGGGGTCGTGCAGGCCATCGAAGGGAATTTCATCTTTCCAGTAGCTGATGCCCCGCGCGTCAAGTTCGGTAAATAGTACCTGTTCCTGAGCAGCCGTCACCAGGCCTATCAAGTACCTGTTCGCAGTTTTATCGTTGATTATGGCGGCAAAGGCGTAGGCAACGGCTTCCGATTCGGTTTGAAAATAGTGCAGGTTATTGCGCACACCGCGTTCGGTGTAGAACTACACGAACTGATTCCCGTCGCGGTATAAACCGTACCCCTCGTGGATAATTCGCTCGCTGATGGCGTAGCTGTCCGGGTAGCAGTGCGCGGTCATCCAGTCGTCAAGTTCCTGTATGGTCGATGGTTCCATCGTTGCTATTGTCGTTACTCCTGACTTTGGTTCAGGATTTCGTTGATGAGCCAGCGTCCATTTTGCCGCACCAGCCGAAATTCGTAGGTATCCAGCAGGGTAAACCCCACGGTAGCTTTGTCGTTACTCACTACAACTTTGCCCATTTTCAGTGAGTTGAGCGCGGCAAACTGCATATCCACATCCTGATTCAGCATCACCAAATCATAATCGAATCCGGTAGGCGGCCCTTCGGACTGCGGACTCTGGCGAAAGCCTGCCTGCCGTTCCTTGAAAAACGTTCGCCATTGGTTCAGGTACGCATCGGTCAGCCGGTGGCTACTTTTCAGGTACGCCAGGTACCGCTCCCCGTTTCTCAGATTCACCGAATACGATTTCCCTGCGGTCTGATTAACCAATTGAATCCGGTTCGCTTCCTGCCTATGGGCTTTGTACCAGGTCAGGAAACTGACAACCGTCTGCCGGGCCTGCTGTATATCCGAAGGTGTTCCGCTGGCGATGACTGAACTGGATTGGACGTTAGGTAGGACCTTAGTAGGACCTTAGTCGGGCTATCCGAACCTACCCAATTCAGGACGGCCCACGCCAGAACTATTAAAAGAGATTTCACCAGTGCCGGTTATAATTATACGTCGAATGGCAGGTCGTACTCCCTGCTGATGACTTTGGAACTGCGGGTTTTCACCGACACCTTTGCTTTAAGGGGTGAGCCGAGCAGCAAATAGTTCTTCACGAACTGGTCTTCGTGTACCAGCCAGGATTTGTCTTCGAGCAAATACTCCTCAACACCCGATTTTGTAGCTTGATACGCCCAGCGCTCCACGATGCCGGGTTCAAAGTTCACAATGGTGCCCATGCACAGCACCTGAATGCCGGGCAGCGACTGGTTGCCCAGTTCAGGGCAGCTAAGGACGGTGATGGTCAGGGAAGAGCCGTCTTCAAGGTCTTTTACGGACCATTCGTCGAGGAGTGTTTTTTCGGTAGTCATACGGGTAAAATGAATAAGGTAGTTTTATGTATCAATCAGACAAATTGGCTTCAGGCTCACCCGCCAAGGGCTTTTCCAGAACCTATGTTAAACCGCCATACGATGCACAGCGCGATCATAAAGAGCGCGAAGAGAACGAGTATCCATGTCAACACGGGCAGAAAGGACCAGTGAGACAGCAGGAACAGCGTAGCCACACCGCCCATCAGGGCCAGCACCGTCCAGCCTATGAACACAAAGCCCACAAACCCCAGGATAAGGCCAACATTGCGGCTATCATCGTAACTGGCTGCTCTACTCAAAAAATAGACTAACCCCACTACCCCGACTAAGCTGGCAAAGACAATGCGCCCCAGAAACCAGCTTTGGCTACCCGGTGCCCAGAATAGGGGCACAAACGCGAGCATGACGCCCACCGAAGGCAGAAACAACTTCATCAGAACCAGGGTGCCACGACCCGCGCCGGTAAGCGTTTGATTGGCAGATACAACTACCCCGGCAATGGCCAGTAGTAGTAGCCAGACCAGTTCAGGCCCGAGTAGAGAAGCAGTAGGACGGTTCATACCTAAAGTGGTAGGATCTGTGATCAAAAGGGCTTGTAGTTCTTCACCCCTTCCTGAAGTGATGCCAGGCGGTCTCTGATTTGCCCATCGAGAGTCGCGTAAATCGCCCGGAGTTCAGCTTCGTTTTTCTGGCAGTAGATCTCGATAGGAATCAGTTTGGCTTCGCTTTCCCGCACATCAAGCTGGGTGATGGTTGCCCGGTATTTCCGGTTCGTACACTCGATAACAAAATTGTACTGAAACACATAGACACCTCCGGCCGATTGCTCCGAACGGGGCAGGGTAATCACCTGCGACACCCGTCCGACCAGATCGCCGGTTTCTTTGTCGCTCAGGGAGAACGTGTCGCCGGGTGCGTGACAGGATTGCGCGGCCCACAACCGGACGCACCGGAACAGATCCGCCTGCGAAACAGCCCCACAGTCGGCGACTTCGTAATAGCTTACCCGTTGATTCACGACGGGCAGGATGCCGTAAAGTTTTCCGTTGGTGATGGCTGGTGGACAATCCACAACGCCGTAACTGGGATTTATCAGGAAGGCCAGTAACAGGCCGATTAAAAAAAAGCGCATGGCGTTTGGATGGATTATGATTCGTGTTTTGCCAACAAGGCGAATTGATGGTACGAAGGTGGGTCTGGCGACCCTGTTCCGCAATTATTTAAGGTCGAGTCGTGGCATTTCAGTAGATCAATCGTATCGGGTTGGCTACGAATCGTTTTGCGGTTATCGCGTTTCCTGACCCGCAATCAGTCGGGGTCCATCTCGGCAAATGCGTCCTGGAAACGGCCTTCGCGCAGCTCCCTGTCAAACTGATCGCCGATAGTTTTGAGTAGAACCTGGTCCGTACTTTCCAGGCCCAGGCTTTTGTAATCATCGCGAACGTATAGATTGAATACGGACCCGTTGAGGGTGAATTTGGCACTAATCATGCCCTCTCGTCGGTCGATTGTTGGCTCGATGGATGGGTACTTTTTTTTGGCCCAGTTCATAAAGTGATCAAACATACCGGGCAGCACCGGTTTCACCTGATAGCGGATTGGCTGATTCTCACCCGGATACTGGTCCCACTTGCCATGCCACGGTGGGTGTTGGGTGTAGGGATGTACACTCATTACTTCCTTACCCTGCCTGTCGGTTGTCCAGTCGAAGTACGTGGCAAACCAATCGTAGGTGGCATCGCTCATCCAGATAAAGTGGGTAGCCGACGCACGGAAAGGAACGGCGTAGGTATGGTTCTTCACGAAGTCAACGGCCAGCAGGGCATAATCGAGCCGATTGCTCTGCTGGTTTTGCCGTGAGCCGAGAAACACGAGTTGCGTCTTGCCGGGCGAGAAGCTAACCAGTTGGGCATCGCTAACCCGAACAAAACCGTCTGATTGCTGTATCACGGCTTCACTAATCAGATCGAAGGGATGATTCGTCAGCGTGTGTACATCCAGCACACTCCGGTCATTGACCAGCAGGTAGCGCCCACCCGACAAAAACCGGGACGAGCCGGAGTTATCCATCGGGGTTCGGGTCTGCTCTCTGCCGGGTTGCCCGTGGTCACTGTCGAGCCACTGGTAGCTGCTCAACTCGCCACCTGTGGTAGTGACGGTGGTCACGCGTGCCTGCCCCGCACCGGCGGACCGGTTGTCGTCGGTAATGAGATAGATGCTGTTGCTAGTGGCTAGTATGGCCGTTCTGGGGGCATCGCTCAGAAAACGAGCCTCCCAGATTTGTGCTTTTTTGCCTTCAGGGGTGGTCAACGCCACGCGCTTACCCTGGTAATTGATCCTGAAGTAGGATGTCGTGTGGGTACCAATGAGTTTGCCGTTGCTGTTGTTGACAAACAGGTTCAGACGGTAATCCCGCTCAAGGGTATAGCCGATGGTAAATGGGCCGCGGGTAACCTGATTCTGAGCGGTTGACGAACAGCCCAACAAGGCAAGAAAGCTGGTCCAGACGGCCATAGTACGTAGTTGAAACAGTGGTGTCGGTGTAAAACTCATTGCTTCAGCAGTTTCAGCGTCTGATTCCGGCTGGCACTCTCTGCCCGCAGTAGTAGCATACCGGCCCCCTGATCCGTCACATCGAACACCTCCCGGTGAGCTAACGTCGCGGGAGTCACCATCCGACGCTCCACAACCCAACCCGTCGGGCTAATTAGGGATAAGAGTACCGGCTGACCCGTTGCGTCTGCCAGTTCAACGACTATCTCGCTCGTGACGGGGTTGCCCAGCGACCGCAGGGTCCAGGCGTCGACTCCCGGTTCGGCTCCTAGCCGGGCGTTACCCGTGCAGGCAGCCAGCCAGTCATAGACAAAACTAACTTCGCCCGGCGTACCACTTTGCGTCGCCTTAAGGGTAATGACTGGGTTGTCAATATACATCGACAGCGTGTAAGGGCCGGGGTTGGTGGTAGGTGACATTTCGTTGACCACCGAGAAACTGATGGGCTGACCGTTCTGACCGTTGTATGTTGGGGTAAAACTAAGCGAGCGCTGGGTAGCCGAGATCATCTGGCAACTCACCGTGCTGATGCCCGTAATGGCAAAGTTGCCCGAAGGAGGTGGCGGTGGTGGCGGTGAGCCAGCTCCACAAACGGCCAGCCAGTTGTAGACGAAACTAGCTTCACCGGCGGTTCCCGTCTGGGTAGCCTTAAGGGTAATGACTGGGTTGTCAATGTACATCGACAGTGTGTAAGGGCCGGGGTTGGTGGTAGATACCATTTCGTTGACCACCGAGAAACTGATGGGCTGGCCGGTTGTCCCGGCATAGATCGGCGTGAAGGTCAGTGTCCGCTGACCCGCCGTGACCGTCGTGCAGTTGACTGTCGTTACGTTTGTGATAGCGAAGCCAGCAGTAGGCGGGGGCGGTGGGTTGACCACAGCGGTGTTGATGGTGAGCAGGAACGTAGTATTGACCGATAGATTGCCCGGATCAGTCGCTGTAACGGTGACGGTGAAGGGTGAGCCTAACGCCGTAGTGGGTATACCACTGATGTTAATTGGTCCGGTAAAAGCCAGTCCAACCGGTAAGCCGTTCACTGAATAGGTCAGGTTATTGGGCGTTTCCGCGTCAGTGAAGGTATTCATCGGTATGTCATAGCTGAAGTTTTGGTTTACCGTACCCACCTGAGCCGGGATGACATTAGCTACCGTGGGGGGCGTGTTGGGTTGCTGACTTGGGCAATTCAAAAGTATGGAGACGGTTTTTGCGTTGTAGTTAGCCGTAGTCAGATCAGGCCTGCCATCTCCGTTGAAGTCGCCCGCCACCATCGATAGGCCACCCGTGTCAACCGTAAAAAAGGTCTCTGGTCCGAGGCTTCCATTACCGATACCCGACAACACCGAAACCTGGCCACCAGCATATACAACCGCCAGATCGAGCTTGCCGTCAGTATCAAAGTCACCTACCACCGGTGAATTAGGATAGCCAACTAAACCGAAGTTAGTAGCACTACCAAAACTCCCGGTGCCAGTGCCTAATAGCACTGAAACTGTTTTTATGTTGGAATTAGCCGTAGCCAGATCAGACTTACCATCCCCGTTAAAGTCGCCCAGGGCTACGGAATAGGTAACACCACCCGTACTAACGTCGGATGCAGGTCCGAAGCCTCCACTGCCGTTGTTCAACAGTATAGATAGCTTATCGGTGTTTTGGTTCGAAGTTGTAAGGTCGGGCTTGCCATCGCCATTAAAGTCACCCATCGTTATTGACGTGGGCTGATGACCCACACTAAAGCTGGTTTGGTTACCAAAGCCACCGCTGCCATTGCCCGGCATCACCGTGACCGTGCCATAACTGTAGGTGCCAGTTACCAGATCAAGTTTGCCGTCCCCGTTAACGTCACCTGCTGCCACTGATAAAGGAATACCAGGCACACTAATGCTGGAGGTAGTAAATCCGCCGTTGCCATCACCCAGCAATACCGAAACCGTGTTGCTGGCGTTAGCGGTAGCCAGATCGAGCTTGCTATCACCATTGAAATCACCCACCGCTGCCGAACGGGGCGAATTACCCACACTGAAAGTAATGGCCGCTCCAAAGCCGCCACTGCCGTTGTTGAGTAGTAGCGAAATGGTATTGGCATCCGTATTTACCGTTACCAGATCAGGCTTACCATCGGTATTGAAATCGCCCTTTACCACCGAATAAGGAGTACTACCTACGGCAAAGTTGGTGGCTGGATTAAAACACTGACCCCAACTCACGGTAGTTAATGCAGTCAGGAGAAAACCCAGCCGAAAGCCGTAACGGATACGGGTACGTCCGCCCGGGATGGACTGAGTGGAATAAAGTCGATCCCACAAGGTAGCAGGAAGCATGAATAGTGAATGAAGCATAATCATTAATTGGTTAAAAAGTGAACAGAAGTCCACCGTAAGATAAAGCGAACGATATCCTGTATACGTGACCTACGAACAGCCCAACAAGGCAAACAAACTGATTAGCATCGCCACGGTGCGTAGTTGATAAGTTTGTACCAACATTTTATAAAGCCATCTTATGCATGGGACAACCCGATTTAGGCAGCGACACGGCGGGCGTTTCGGTCTTTGCTGCGTACAGGGAAGCTTCGATGCCAATCATCAGGCTGGCTAACTGCCCATAAGCGGCTGCCCAGGCATCCAGAAGCTGGGGCGTAGCGGCTGCGCCCAGCACCTCGCTGATGGAAGCCAGTAACTGCTCGCCAACGATGGGGTAGTGCTCCGGGCGAATGTTCAGGCTGGTGTGTTTATGACCAATGCGGGTCAGCGCTGGCTCCAGCACCGATGGATTGTCGATGTGCTGGGCGTAGGCCAGTACCGCAGAGGCTAACGCTATGGGTTGCCGACCACTTTCCTGATTGGCCATGTCAAACACGGTTTTCAGGTCGGGATAATGGGTGAACAAACGCTGGTAGAAGTGCGTCGTCAGTAACACTCCGTGTTCTTTTAGCGCAGGAACAGTGGCTTTGATAAGTTGTTTTTGTTCGGTAGTCATCGGAATACTGAATGGATTGGAAGAAGAAAGATTGATTGAAAAAGAGAAGTAAGGGGCCGTTAAGCCGCTTCCGATACAACCCGGTTACCCGGTTGAATAGAGCGGAACGGAGTCGTATCCGTCCGCTTTCGGTATTCAACCCATTGGGTGCCAAAGATGGTACTTACCAGGGCCAGCGAAGCCCCCAGCATATCGCCGTGGCGTAGGTGGGCCATCACCAGTTCAGTGCGGCTCAGTGCGCCAACGGCCAGAACGCCGAAGATTACAGTCGCCAATTTACAGAGGAGTAGTTTCATGGGTAGCAGTGGATGGGAGGTGAATACGAATCGACTTACTCTTTCTTTGACACTTCCTGATTGTCTCTGGTATTTTTCTGAACGGCAATGGCTCCGAACAACCCCATCAGGAAGGAAAAGGCATAAAACCCTTTTTCGCTCGGTAGCAGCGTGGCGTTCCACAGGCCAACCGTCAGCAGCGTGATAGACAAGATGGTGGACAGCCAGCAGATGCCGTAATACATGTCCGTTACGGGAAGGCCCTCTAACCGGTCGCGCACACTTTTCTGGACCGATACGACGGCGAAGATGCCGAACATGAGGATGGTGAAATAAAACCCCTTTTCATTTAGGAGCATGTCGGACCGCCACAGGCCAGTCAGATAGCCCAGCATACCCACTCCGAGAGCCAGCCAGGATGCGCCTACGAAGGCGGCAGATGTTTTTTGATGCATGATAATTGGGTGATAAAGGGATGTATGAACGATTACGAAACAAATATGCCGGTGACAACACCCACGTTTCAAAAATTTCGCCCTGAACAGTTGCGATTGAGCGATGAACCGTAGGGAATTGGCCGCGAGTCGTTTTAAGAAAACCAGGCCCAAAACAGAAGGTGATTGGCCTGGTGACCACTAACCAGAAATCCCTCCGGTGCAAACGAAGGAGCGCTTTTATCTGGATTGTCTTTACCCGGTTAAGCGGGCTGCTCTATTTCACTTTTAAGTCGGCCAGTTCATACTGATACTCGATCTTCTCGACCGGACTCCCCCCGAAGGTGTATGCCATATCCCGTTCTACAATGGAGCCATCCGATATGATGTTGTACGCGTAAAACCGGTTGCCTGGCGTCGAAACGATAGTCGATCCCAACGGGCTGTAGGATATGCCCTTCACGAGGTGAATGCCGGTCTTACCGAAAATACAAAGAAACGTATCGTGTTCCGGGAGCATGGGGACATTCAGGTTCAGCGGATAGGTATCGTAGTAGTAATTGGCATCCATTGGCAGTACGTAAGAAAAAGTCAGTACCATACCGTCTGACGCGCTGGTGGCTACGGACGCCTTAATCAGGTCATCATCCGTGTTGTAGGTGTAGGAGGTTCCCCCGACACACGTGTTTTTCTTCTGGCAGGACCACAACTGCCCTTTCGCAGTGTAGGTGTAGAGCCAGTGCGTGTCGGTGGGTACGCCCTTCACAACCGATTCGGTGCAGCGCCCGCTGGCATCGAGCGTAAAGGTTTCGTCGTGAACCAGGATGTTTCCCTGGTAAGAAGCCGCCCGGATCGAGCCGGGAGCGTAGGTATAGTCGGTGTGGTAATCCACCCCGCCACGGACTACGGGTGTCGTTACTTTCTGGAGATGACCGTCGCTTGAATACGACAGAACAGAGTTGCCGTACTTAGTGAGCCTGGGTGCTTGTGGAAGGTTGGGCGAGATAACCTCATTGGCGCTTTGTCTGGCGGCTGCTGAGGGTTGAGCGGGATTGACCAAATTTTCGGTCTGGCAGGAAATAGAGCCGATGGCTACGGCAAAAGCAAGGGTGATTTTGGGGAATAACGTGTTCATTGAAATTGGTTGTTTTGATCGGTTGGTGGAATTGATTTTGAGTGTGGAAAGGGGTTGGCTGAGGAATTTTAGGCTTAGTTGCCCACCATCAGAAACCGTTCCTGGATGGCCGGGGCAGGAGCCGAAGTCTGCAATTGAATCGACTTAACGATGACGTCTTTCCCCTGTTTGATGCGTAGTGTGTACAGGCCGTCTTTCAGTTGGTTCATATCAAAAACCTGACTGAACCGGTCGCCCTTTTTGGGTAAGTGGTCGTGGTAGAGTTCGTCGCCCGTTGGCCCTATCAATTGTACAAAGACGAGCGTATTTGGTTGTTTTTCAACGGTCAGGCAGATCTTGTTGACCTGCTTCGTTGGGTAAACGCCAACGACGAGCGCAGCGGGCGTTTCCGTGGTTTGGGCGAAGGCCGTCGAACCCGCCAGTGTTAATACGCCTGCTATCAGGACTTTGGTGAATGCGTTATGTAACATGGTTTTGATGGTGTTAAAAATGTTGTTTACTGATCGTTTTCTTGCCTACTCGTTTTCAGGTTTTCGGCAACCCCTGTTGGTTATTGTGTTACAAAGGTGGCGGGGTGGTAGTGGCCCCTCAAAAATTTCAGACTGAGTGGAGAGGATTCACTGGTTGAATCGTATTTCATTGACAACGAGTCGTTTTTACCTCTTGATTGGTGGACTGATGGAGAGCGTCTTAACGCAAAAAGCCCCCGGCGCGAACGACGGGGGCTTTTGCTGGTATGCCTGTAAAACGGCTTACGTTTACTATTGCAATTAAGCCATAGCGAAACGTCTGATTCTGGCCTTTATCTTTTACCCATGATGGTGCCCGTTTACAAAACTACTTAGTGGTCTGTTTATTCCGCCTTTAACAGTAAATCCAGCAGTTCACCTTTAACTTCACCGGCCAGGTGTACATACGGCCCATCGGTCAGGGTGCCCATGTTTGTGCCGAAAAAGACATAGAGTTGTTTCTCCGGAAAGTAGTACAGTCCGCAACCACTACCAATACCGGCTCCACCATGGCCGTACCCCGTATAGCCGTTATACTTGACTACGTACAAACCCATACCATAGGCAGGCTCACCCTGCTTGTTGTTCACCCAGGACTTCATTTGAGCCATACTTTGGGGGGAAAGTAATTTGCCTTCAAACAGGCCCCGCAGGAATTTGACATAATCGGTGGGTGAAGCAATCAGACCATCATCGCCGGCCAAACTACTGACATTGACTTGTTGCATACGCGTGACATTCTCCAGCTTACCGTCGCCGAACCGGTCAAAATAGCAATTAACCAGATTCGGTTGATTCAGGTACATTGGGGTGTCCTTGTAGAAGCTTTGCGTCAGCCCTAATGGCACTAATGTGCTTTCCCTGATTAACCGGCCATGATCGCCGGTGATCTGTTCAGCAATCAGAGCCAGTAACAAATAATTAGTATCCGAGTACTGAAAATAACTGCCTGGTTTAAAGAGCAGTGGTTCTCCACTAATATAAGTCAGGTATTCTTCGCTGGTGAAGGGTCGTAACGGATGTTGCAGCAAAAAGGAAACGTACTCCGTATCCAATGAATAACCCGGTATGCCGGAGGTGTGATTGAGCAGCATGCGCACGGTAATCTTATCCGCATCCGTGATCATCGCACTAATCCTGGCAGGAAGATAGTGACGGATGGACATGTTCAAATCAAGCTTTCCTGCTTCTATCAACGTTAAGAGCGCGGTGGCCATATACGTTTTAGCAACGCTCTGACTATACTGCAGATGACACAGTTGCATGGGTGTTTTAGTCTCAATGTTTGCGTAACCGGATGCCGTAGCCCAGTAGCCCTCCTAGGGCGTATAAACAGCCAGGGCGATGCCCGGCAGACCTGCCTTCGTATACTTGTCAATAAGCTGCTGTACTGACTTAGCTTTGGAATAAGTAGGGGTGAGAAGCGTCGATTCCTGACATGAATTGGTCGATACGTGTTGATCAATGGGTTCGCAAGCCATTACGAAGGCGAGCAGGCAACCGATTTGAATGAATGGTTTCATCGTGTATAGTTGAATTAGTGAGTGAAATTGATACGCGCCCCGGCTTGCAGAAGCTGGTTGGGCACCACAGGAACAGTAGGGTTGTAGCCGGATAGCGCGAAGAACTGATAACCCACGAAGGGTGCCACGACCGCATTGGGCGGGGCGTAGCCGATCGAAACCCCCAAAGGGATCATAAGCAACCCTTTACCGGTGCGCCCGGTTGCCTGCCATTGCCCCTCGTTCAGGGCAACGGTGGCAAAAGGATGGAAGGTGTAGTTCCAGCCCACGCCCGCTTTTAGTTCGGCGAATACGGGTCCGACGTGCGGCCGGTACCCTGCCTGCGTACTGACAAACAAGCCATCGCCAGCGTAGCGGTTATGGTAGTAGCCGACCTGGAACGTCTGAAACAGATTTCCCCGCCGGTTATAATTAAACTCGGTGCCAAGCCCGAAGCCAACGTTGGAGAAGGCTGCTTTCAAATCCCGAAACGGTAGCGAGAGTGAATGAAACTGCACTGAAACCGTGAGTGGCCAACTACGCGTAGTTAACCCGACTTTTTCATTTGATTGGCCCTGAGCGAACGTCAGGGCAGTGCTGAACAGAGCGATTCCGACAGCGAATAGTGAAGACTTTTTCATAGCAGACGCGTTTTTTGTGTCAGCAAAGTAAAAGCGCGTAATTCGCTTAATTCTGATCAGAGAGCCTTGTTTTCGGCGAAGTGTAGCGAAATACCCGGTGAAGCGTCAATGCGTTCGGCGGGCATAAACCACGTTTTAAACGTGACCGCTTTAGTCCGGCTAACGGATAGTTGAGCGGGTAAACCAGCATCCGTTTTCAGGTTGACCCTAAGCTTACCGTTTTCGTGCCGCACAAAGCCTATGATGATCTGACGGTGCAGCAGGTACTGGCGATTCAGCCGAAAAAACCACTCGATTGGCAACGTTTTCTCTAATTTATCCAGCGACTGATCGAGCACGTACCGCTTCGACTGTTGAGCCATTAACACCGTGTATTCATCCTCCACGCAGAAGCCGACAATCTGCTCGAACGGCACAACCACGCTTTGTTTCCCCGAACGCACCACAAAGCCCTGCTGGCGCAGAGTAGTGGCTTGTTGCCGGTTGCGCTCAGCATGTCGAAACTGGTAGTAGAAATAGGCGCCAATGTAAATGCCATCAACGACCAGAATCCAGATAAAAAAAAGAAAGATGTCGTGCGTGTAGAAACTTTCAGGAATGGGCTTATCAGTAGCCATGGCATTTACCAGCTCCGTAAAACCAACAATCGTACCGACACCGACGAGGGTAGTCAGTACGCATTGCAAAATCAGCCGTTGCCCTAAATGGCGCTCAAAGGGAAAGTGGGCGTCCAGATAATAACTGAAGTTACGCAGGGTCAATGTTTAACAAGAGATTCTTTTGTTGGAGAAACCGGAGTTCAGCTAAAGCTGCCTGAATGGCTTTGATATACAGTCGACCTTTCAAGGCGAACTGATTCGTTGATTCAGCAAGTTTTAAGCCCTCTAACTTGACAAAAGCACAGACTGAAGCCAGCAAATGAGTGCTCTGTGTGGTGATACTACGAGCCGGTGAATTTTGCAGTGAAGTGTTGTTCTTCAGCGACTTATGGTAGTCTTCAATGCCCCACCGTTTTTGATAGGTT
>NZ_KB893609.1 GCF_000374085.1 Spirosoma spitsbergense DSM 19989
GTAGCAACTGGGGTTGCTTCTGGAGCCATCCTTGGATTTGTTGGCGGGCAAAAGCGATTTCTTTCATGAAGCGGGGATAGTCTTTTTGAGCGATAGGAATGAAGATAGTGGCGAAGTTTATTTTATCTTTGGAAGCTGCCATGCTACTGGAGGTGTTTGGGTGCAACCACATCAACAGCAGTAATGGCAGCTTTTGTTTAGCGATCATTGCAAACTGTTACAATTAGATAAAACCAATCGTACTACAGCCGCAGAAATCCGGTACCAGGAACCCTTGACTTATCTAAAATACAACGAAGCAGATGATCTGTAATTTGTACGTTTTCCAGACAGGTTTTATAACTCACAATATGTTATGAAAATATTCTTAGAAAGTGGTTTATCATTCATAGAACTTTACCCTTGAGATAGTACTATTTCGATACTGTAGTCTGCTCTTCAGGGTTATAATCAAAAGGTAGATCGTCCGCTATTAACTCCCAAGCCCAATACCCTTCACTGCGTATACTGTGAGGATTCCAGAATTGGCCGTTCGCTTCAACGGTTGCACTCGGCTCCAACATACGGATTAGTGAGGTTTGGAAAACAATATCAAAATCATACTTAGCCGAACGGCGAGCGCGTTGAAATTCGTAAGGTTCTTTTTCTTTGGTGTAAGTCACCTGCACAAAATCTGGAAATGCAATGACCGGATGAAGTACAGTTGAATGAACCGTATCAAGCAGGATTTTATAGGGTGCCATGGGTAAAGGAACCACTTTTTTAGGATTGATTAAAGACTGAGCTAGTACAGTGGTATCCCCTGGCAAAGCCACCAGCTTTATTTCTCCCCGCCTGTTTCGGCGCTCAATTACCTTCTGTATAACAAAACCTTCCTGCACCAACTGATGACGATATAAAGCACGTCCAAAGTGCATAGTTGACCCTAGATATGCTTTACGACGGTTTTCATTCCAGCGTTGAGTTTCTACGGAATCTTTAGCTATGAGAGGTTCAAAAACAGGGTCGCCCTCATAAGAAACAAGGTAAGAGGCATAGGTATAGGTGAAGTACTCTAACTGAAACTTTATTCGATATCCTAAGGCTTTGTTCTCGATCAACAGGGGTTCTTGTGCTGTAACCGTAAGTGTTTCGGCGGTTTGATCAAATGACAGCACCTGTGGATTAAGTAGTCGACACTGGTTTGCATTCTGGCTCATACCAATGAAATTATCGGTAAACTGAGCTAACTGCTTGGTCCAGTCTGGCCCCCGTCGGCGACGGGCTTTGATAGTAATTGCATCCAGCTGATTATCGAGCGGTTTAAGCAAAAAGCGGTAAGTTTTTTGCTCTTGAGTCTGGATAGTTGTTTTCAGGGTAGTAAAGCCGATGTAAGAGACAATTAAGTCGAACTTTCCCAAGGGAACGTTGAGCAAGGTAAATGCGCCAGTTTGATCGGTGGTTGTCCCCTTTGTTGTACCGGAAAGAAAAACGTTGGCGAATGGTAAAGGCTCTTGATTCTTTCCACCAAAGATTTGTCCGTGAATTGTCAATTGTGCCCAACCGGTCCCAGCTAACAGCAAGGTAAGCCCTAGGACCCAAGCTATCCTACAGGGCCATCTTTTGATAAAGTGAGACTGTAAATTCAACTTCGTTTTTGTTCTATAATCTAACGTTACGTTAACAAACGACACAGCTATTTCTCGGAAAAAGCGCAACTGAATTCTTTTTGTGCGCCATCATCTGACTTGTGCCGAAAAGCGCCAAACCAGTGAAATCTAACCAGAATGATGGATTTTACGACATCCCCAGCCGTACAAACGACGAAGGCACCTCAGGTAGCGTCGGCTCATTAAAACCGCCTTGTTGTGCCACCGAAGCGAAAGAACGCATAACTGCAAAAACTGCTCAATGCTGTCAGGAAATGCCAGACAGCGTGTCCCTGAATAAACGAATAAGGGTCACAATTGACCTTCTGCACGTCCAGCGTCCGTATTTTTATGGCGGCTACGATCAATACCAGACTTAGGACAATCAGGAGCAAAGACCGTTCTTTTCTGAATTGACCATAGTTTATGACCATCAGCACGTTCAGGAATAGAATCAACGCCGGTACCAGCAGGGCGCTGGATACCAGCAGTGCCAGCCAGTAAAACAGCCCGATAACCATTACCAGGCATACCACCCAACCAATTTTATGCACGTCCATGAGTCTGATTTTGTACAGAACATGGTAGAGCGCAATGCCCGCCAGCGAGACCATAATACCGTACGTTCCATTCATGTCGACACGCTGCCCGGCGTACGTCAGGGATGCGTGAAAGAACGCACTGCCAAAACTCAGGTACACAAAGCTGACACCCATCAGGGCCGAAAGCAACGGGAATTTCTCCAGCCTGTTCTGCCCGATTTTATCCTGGTTCTGGTAATCATACCACGCGATTCGTACAATCAGGACGCCCCAGAAGAAGTAAGCCAGATTGGAGTAGGTGTTCATTGGTTGGTGGAAGAACCGGGTCACCCGGTTGAACTCGCAGTACTCAACCGTCAGGGCTGACTTACTTACCTGCATACCTGCCCAGGCAGTTCCGTCAATGACCGTATCCAGACCAATCCAAACCAATAGCATGGCCAGCGTATAACCGGTCGCCTGGAAGAGTATTTTGTAAAAACCCGGTACAGTCATACGGTAGTGCGTTAGGTAAGTTGGCAGAAAAAAGCCCGGCAGGACAGGCGACTACTCTAGTTGGTAACTGAATGCGACCTACCCAAAACATAAAAACGGAGCCTTTTCAGCTCCGTTTATTATTCCTATATCCTAAACCCGATTACTACAGATTAGAGTCTTCGCGGCTGTTGAAGGTATCTCCCTGGCTAAGATCACCAGTTCGGAGCCCCTTCTTGAACCAATACACCCGCTGGGCTGAAGTGCCGTGCGTAAACGCATCGGGAACGACCCGCCCCTGCGTTTCCTCCTGAATTTTATCGTCACCAATGGCATTAGCCGCCGTCAGGGCCGACTCAACGTCGCTGTCATTGAGGGCCATACTCTGCCCCTGCGCATGGTGCGCCCAAACGCCGGCAAAAAAGTCGGCCTGGAGTTCCAGCCGAACCGATACGCGGTTGTAGTCCCGCTGGCTCAATTGCTGGCGTAGCTGGTCAGTTTTATCCATAATTCCCAGTTGCTTCTGCACGTGGTGACCAATTTCGTGGGCTACAACGTACGCCATGGCAAAATCGCCGGGGGCATTGAAGCGCCGGGCCAGTTCATCATAAAACGATAGGTCGATATACACTTTCTGATCGAGGGGGCAGTAAAAAGGCCCCATTGCCTGCTGGGCGGTACCACAACCCGATGAGGTAACACCCCGAAACATGACCAACGTTGGTTTGCGGTACTGCGAACCCTGCTCGGCAAATAGTTTGGTCCAGACATCTTCCGTGCTGGCCAGCACCCGGCTCGTAAAAATAGCCGCATCATCATCGGCTTGTGGGCCTGTCGGGGCCTGTTGCGACGTTGCCTGGTCTGGTGCCGTCTGATTCAGAATTTCCGACGGGTCGCCCCCTAATAGCATTACGATGATAGCTACCACTACCGTACCAATGCCACCGCCAACCAGCAGCCCGCCCCCACCGCTTCCCCGGCGGTCTTCTACATTATCGCTTTGACGACCTCCTAACCAACGCATAGTAGTTATCGATTAATAGATGAAATGATTTTCTTCCGGCAGTTCATTTAACCCGATGGCTAACACCGACTGAGAGAGTAAATAATAAGAACACCAGTACTTACTCGCTCCGTCAGGAAAATGTTTAAAATCCGACGGCCTGGTCATTTATTCATCGGGGCCGGGCGCGTTCGTACTGAACCGGCCAGGCCGTGGCAGCACCGGTTGCCTGGGCAGCATGAAGCGGGAAGTAGGGGTCGCGCAGAAACTCCCTGGCCAGCAAAACGAGGTCGGCCTGCCCGCTGGTCAAAATAGCATTTGCCTGTTCGGGCGAGGTAATCAATCCTACGGCAGCAGTCATAATCCCCGTTTCTTTTTTGATGCGTTCGGCGAAAGGCACCTGATAGCCCGGCTTCAGCGGAATTTTAGCCGTTGCCACGTTGCCGCCCGATGAGCAGTCTACTACATCAACGCCCTTATCTTTCAGAAGACCAGCCAGCGCCACAGAATCGTCAATCGTCCAGCCACCCTCCGTCCAGTCAGTAGCCGATATACGGACAAAAAGCGGCAGTTCCGATGGCCATACGGTTTGCACCTGCCCGACAACGTCCAGCAGCAGCCGGACACGATTAGCGAAGGAACCGCCATAGTCGTCCGTACGCTGATTACTCAGGGGCGACAGAAACTCGTGCAGTAAATAGCCATGCGCGGCATGGATTTCGACAACCTGGAAACCCGCCGTCAGAGCACGCTGTGCCGCCATTTGGAAATCGGTAAGCACTTTTTCAATTCCTTCGGCGGTTAAAGCTATTGGTTCCGGGCCAGTTCCCTGAAACGAGAGGGCACTCGGCCCTACCGTCTGCCAGCCCCGGTCATCCGTTGGCAAAATCAGATTGCCACCCTCCCAGGGTCGGCGGTGGCTGGCTTTGCGACCGGCGTGCGCCAGTTGAATACCCGGCACGGAACCATTTTGCCGGATAAACCGCGTAATTCGCTGCAGGCCCTCAATGTGTTCGTCTTTCCAGATGCCCAGGTCTTCGGGGGTAATGCGTCCTTCGGCCGAAACCGCCGTAGCTTCGGTAAAAATCAAGCCTGCTCCTCCTACTGCCCGACTCCCCAGATGCACCAGGTGCCAGTCGGTAGAGAAACCATCTTCGCTGGAATATTGGCACATAGGCGAAACAACAATACGATTTTTAAGCGTAATAGTACGAATGGATAACGGGGAAAATAGTGATGACATACGGGTAGTTCAAGGTTGTACGGTTAGTGAACATTCGATTGGTGTCTATAGTTACTTACATCCAGCCAAACACTCAACGATCATGGCAAACGACCCTAAAATAGACCGGCGCGATGATGTTAATCCGACCTCAGGTGAACACAAATACGGCGACGTTGACTACGCGGACCGCACCAACAAAAAGTACCCCATTGATACGCCCGAGCACGTCAGGGCTGCATGGAGTTACATCAACCACAAAGACAATGCAGCCAAGTACGACGCCGACGAGGTAAAGGTCATCAAAGACCGGATCAAAAAAGCCGCTAAAGAACACGACGTAACCATCCAGGATGACTAGCTGGTGGGCCCTAGTGGATGTGTTGTACCCCCACCGAACAACCTTCTTTCAAACGATACGATTCCAGTCGGCAAACCCTGTCCGGGTAATGGCTGGACTCGTGTCGTCTGTTGGCAGGTTGTTCAGGTTCTACGGGATCGTTTAGAAAGCCTTAAATGATCCTGTAGAGGAATCAGCAACAAATTATTCACTTGATTTTACTAAATAAAAAACTAAACACTTGTTTAGTTACTGACTCTTTTATTATATTTGCATCACGGAGAACACTATGGTAGTACAGGATACTGAGTCGAAAATAAGAGAAGTGGCCCGACGGGTGTTTCTGGAGAATGGTTACGAAGGAGCCAAAATCCGTCAGATTGCTGACGAAGCTGGCGTTAATCTGGCCATGGTCAACTACTACTTTCGCAGTAAAGAGCAGTTATTCAAGAGTATATACCTCGAAACGTTTCGGGAGTTTATTGGTCGGATTGCCGTACTGGTTAACGAAGAAACGCCACTGGAAGTGAAAATCTGGAAGATCGTTGACCGGTATACCGACTTTATCCTCGAAAACCCGTCGGTGCCTATGTTTATCCTGGCCGAACAGCGGCAGGAAGGGAGCCGTTTTTTTGAGGAAATGAACGTAAAAGCACTAATTGAGGGGTCCTATTTCCGTCGGCAGTTGGTTGAAGAGGCCGAAAAAGGCCATATTCGCTCCGTTGAACCGTTGCAGATTATTGTTACTATTATGAGTAATATCATCTTTCCGATCATGGCACGCCCCGTTATTTCGTATGTTGGGTCGCTTGACAATAACGGCTTTCAGCAGTTTATAGAAGCCCGTAAGCAAATGGTGCCCGAAATGATTATGGCCTGGTTACGACTACCCTAATTTTTTTGTCCGTATATTAAACAACTGTTTAGAACGTCAGTTTAAATTTATATGAAAACGTACATACTCGGCTTCTTCTGGCTTGGCTGGCTACCGGCACTGGCCCAGCCCCCGATTACGCTGGAGCAGTGTTACGCAGCTGCCCGCGCCCACTATCTGCAAAGCAAACAAAAGGCGATTTTGCAGCAAACGGGCGACCTCGCCGTGGCCAGCCTGAACAAAACCCGCCAGTTGCCCCAGCTGGCGATAAACGGTCAGGCGACGTGGCAATCAGAAGTGACGAATATTCCCATCGAACTCCCTAACATTTCCATTCCTCAAATCAGCAAAGACCAGTATAAACTGACCCTCGATGCGTCGTACCCTATTTACGATGGCAATCTGACCCGCCTGCAAACCGACCTGCAACGGGCCAGCACCGCCACCGCCCAGCAACAGGTCGAGGTAGAACTCCGCCGACTCAACGACCAGGTAAACGGCTTTTTCCTCAACGCCCTGCTCACCGACGAGAACATTCGCCTGACCCAGATTTTACTGGCCGACCTTCAGAACCGTATTGACAAGCTCAGCGCCAGTGTTACGTTCGGGACGGTAGCACAAACCAGTGTAGATATCCTGCGGGCGGAATATTTGCGGTCGCGGCAGCGTATGGCCGATTTAACTGCCACCCGACGGGGACTACGCGATGCGCTCCACCTGCTCACCGACCTGCCCATTGGCGATAGTACCCGGCTGGTGGTCGAAACCCCGCCCGACCCTGGTAGCCTGCCGCTCAACCGCCCTGAATTACAGCTTTATACCCTCCAGCGGCAGGTCTACGACACGCAGTTCCGGCTGGCCGATAACAAGGTAAAGCCCCGGCTGAGTCTGTTCGGACAAGGCGGTGTCGGCCGACCGGGGCTGAATCTGCTGAACAATACCTTTCGGGGATTTTTCATCGGTGGGGTGCGGCTCAACTGGAACCTGTCGGCCGGGTATACGCTTAAAAACGACCGTCAGGTAATTGCCCTCAACCAGCAACTGGTAGATGTACAACGGCAGACGTTTGAGCAAAACATGACGGTGCAACTTCGGCAGCAGCAAACCGAAATTGACCGGATTCAGGCGCAACTCAGCACCGATGCCGAAATTGTGGCCTTACGAACGAAGGTACGACAGGCCGCTACCGTGCAACTCGACAATGGTGTGATTGCCGCCCGCGACTACACCACCGAACTTATCAATGAAAACCAGGCGCTGCTCAATCAGAAACTGCACGCCCTCCAACTGCTGCTTGCCCAAATCCAGTACCGCACACTAACCGGCAATTAACGAACATGAAACCTGCCTGCATACCCTTACTTTTCTGTCTCGTCGTGGTTGCTTCTGCCTGTCAGAATAACGACGATACCGCCGATGCCTACGGCAATTTTGAGGCTGTCGAAACTACAGTCTCCGCCGAAGCGACGGGTACCCTACAGCAGTTTACCGTTCAGGAAGGCGAATCGCTGAAAGCCGGGCAAACCGTTGGTCAAATCGACACGGAGCAACTCAAACTCCGCAAAGCGCAGCTTTTAGCCAGCAAAAAGGCCGTACAAAGCCGAACCCCCAATGTAGCGGCACAACTGTCGGCCTTCGACAATCAGGTTGCGGTGCAGCAACAGCAGTTAAAAACGCTGGAACGCGAGAAACAGCGCACCCGGAATCTGATTGCTGCCGGGGCTGCGCCAACAAAGCAACTCGACGATATTCAGGCGCAAATGGACGGTATAAACCGACAGATCGCGCTGATTCGCCAGCAACGGGTAGCTCAGGCATCAGCCCTGAATACCCAACGCAGCGGTACGTCGGCCGAAGCAGCACCGCTGGCCGAACAAGTGAAGCAGATTGACGATCAGATTGCCAAATCGGCCGTCATAAACCCCGTTGGGGGCACCGTCACGGTAAAATACGCCGAGCCGGGCGAGGTAGTCAGTTATGGAAAACCTCTCTACAACGTAGCCGCCTTAGACAACATCATCCTACGCGCCTATGTGGCAGGCGATCAGTTAACGAACGTCAAAACGGGGCAGCGGGTAACGGTTTTTGTCGATGCCCCCGATGATAAACTCAAGCCTTACGAAGGCACCGTCACCTGGGTTTCGAGCAAGGCCGAGTTTACGCCCAAAATTATCCAGACCAAAGATGAACGGGTCAATCTGGTGTACGCCATGAAAATCAGCGTCAAAAACGATGGTACCCTCAAGATTGGGATGCCGGGTGAGGTAAGGTTTAAATAGCCATTTACCTTCGGTGTCATTCATTATTATTACGCTGCGGGGTCATTCGTTGTGACTGGCATCATCTAATGACTACCAATGACGCCGAAGCCAAATGACAGGTCAGGCAGTGAATAACAACCCTATGGACGCAATCATCATCGACCACCTATCGAAAGCCTTTGGCGATACCCGCGCGGTACAGGACGTTTCGCTGACCGTCAGGGAGGGCGAACTTTTCGGGCTGATTGGGCCGGACGGTGCGGGCAAAACCACGCTCTTCAAAATGCTGGTTACGCTGTTGCTGCCCGATGCAGGTAGGGCTACCGTGGCCGGACGCGATGTAGTGCGGGACTTCCGGGCTCTGCGAACGATGGTGGGGTATATGCCGGGCCGATTTTCACTCTACCCCGATCTGAGTGTCGAAGAAAACCTGTCGTTTTTCGCCACCGTCTTTGGTACTACTATCGAGGTTAACTACGACCTAATCCGGGAGATTTACGTACAGCTGGAGCCGTTCAAAAAACGGCGGGCGGGGGCATTGTCGGGTGGAATGAAGCAGAAACTCGCGCTGTGCTGCGCCCTGATTCACAAGCCGGCAGTACTGTTTCTGGATGAGCCAACCACGGGCGTCGATGCCGTGTCGCGCAGGGAATTCTGGGAGATGCTGCAAACCCTCAAAAAACGCGGGTTAACGATTCTGGTATCGACACCCTACATGGACGAAGCGGGTCAGTGCGACCGGATAGCGCTGATGCAGAACGGCCGGATTCTGGCAATAGATACCCCCGAAGGTGTTGAGCATCTGTTCAGGAAACCACTGTTTGCGGTGAAAGCCAGCGATACGTACCAACTGATTCAGGATTTGCGAAAAGCGCCATTCACCGTCACTTGCTACGCCTTTGGTGAATTCCTGCATCTGACAACGAAGGAGGGCGTTTCGGCGGCTTCAATCCAGCAATATCTAATTGAAAAACAGCACAGTAACGTAGTCATAAAACCCATTGAAGCCGGTATTGAAGATTCATTCATGGCCTTAATGGAACAATGATCGCTGGAATTTTTGATCCTGAAAACCGAATCGATCAGCGTTCCCAAAAATGTAGCAATGAAAGCCGTTGTAACCAATAAACTGACCAAGAAATTCGGCGACTTCGTAGCCACGAACGAAATCACGTTCGACGTAGCACAGGGCGAGATTTTCGGCTTTCTGGGGGCCAACGGCGCCGGGAAAACCACGGCCATGCGGATGCTGTGTGGTTTATTGAAACCCACATCGGGTGAGGCCACCGTAGCCGGGTTCGATGTCTATAAACAGTCGGAGCAGATCAAGCAGGTGATTGGCTACATGAGCCAGAAATTTTCGCTCTACGATGATCTGACCGTGCGTGAAAACATCCGGTTTTACGGCGGCATCTACGGCCTCAACCGCACCAACCTGAAGGCCAAATCGGATGCCATCATTCAGCAACTTGGCTTAGGCAGTGTGGCCGATAAACTGACGGTATCACTGCCGCTGGGCTGGAAACAGCGACTGGCCTTTTCGGTAGCCCTGATTCACGACCCGAAAGTGGTATTTCTGGACGAACCGACGGGCGGGGTCGACCCCATTACCCGGAGGCAGTTCTGGGATATGATTTACGAAGCGGCCCACCGGGGCACAACCATTTTTGTGACCACGCACTACATGGATGAGGCCGAATACTGCAACCGGGTGTCGATCATGGTCGATGGCCGAATCAAAGCACTGGACACACCGGGTGCGCTGAAACAGCAGTTTGGTACTGATTCGATGGACGGCGTTTTCCAGATTCTGGCACGGGGTACGTCGACGAAATAGTCATAAGCCTATGGCGTCGTTAAAAACCATTAATGACAGTGTAACGAATGACGAAGCGTAGCCAATGACGCCGTAGACAAATGACCATCAATGACCTCGATTATGAACCGCTTTTTCGCTTTCGTAAAAAAAGAATTCTTCCACATCCTGCGCGACCGGCGGACGTTGCTGATTTTGTTCGGGATGCCGCTGGCGATGGTATTACTGTTCGGCTTTGCACTGACCAACGAGATAAAGAACGCCAAAGTCGCCGTGCTGGATTTCGACCACGGGCAACACAGTCGACAACTTACCGACCGGCTGCTGTCGTCGGGCTACTTCCAGCTAACCCGCAACCTGACAGCTTATCGCGATGTAGAAGCCACGTTTCGGCAGGGACACGTGAAGCTGGTGGTGATTTTTCCGGTCGGTTTCACTCACGACTACGCCCACGGTGGCAAGGCGCAGGTGCAGCTACTGACCGATGCGTCGGAGCAGAACACGGCTATCACGCTGACTAACTACGCCACCAACATCATTCAGGGGTATCAGGCGGACCAGAATCCATCCGATGCCAGACCATCCATGCAGATCGAGGTACAGTCGCAGATGGTGTTCAACCCGGAGTTGAAGGGCGCATTTGTGTTCGTGCC
This sequence comes from Spirosoma spitsbergense DSM 19989, assembly GCF_000374085.1. Classification (GTDB taxonomy): domain Bacteria; phylum Bacteroidota; class Bacteroidia; order Cytophagales; family Spirosomataceae; genus Spirosoma; species Spirosoma spitsbergense. The sequence continues at coordinate 10,814 of NZ_KB893609.1, forward strand.
GGGCGTAATGTCCCTGGTACTCCTGCTGGTGTCGGCGCTCATGACGTCCATAACGATTGCCCGCGAGAAAGAAACCGGCACTATGGAAGTGCTAATGGTATCGCCATTAAGTCAGCTACAGATTCTGTTCGGCAAGGTGCTACCTTACCTGCTGCTGTCGTTCATCAACGGTTGCATTATCATTGCACTGGGCGTGTTTTTGCTGGGTATTCCGCTCAACGGCAGCCTGCTGTTACTGCTCAGTGAAACGCTGCTGTTCATCTTTCTGTCGCTGTCCCTGGGCCTGCTGGTCTCGACACTGGCCGATACGCAGTTGGTGGCCATGTTCATTTCGATGCTGGTGCTGTTGTTGCCCACTATTTTTCTGTCGGGCTTTCTGTTTCCCATTGACAGTATGCCCCGGTTTTTGCAGATCGTGTCGACCATCATTCCGGCCAGGTACTTCATCGATATCGTGAAAGGCATTATGATTAAAGGGGTTGGCCTGGCAGACCTATGGCGACCGACACTGGTCCTTTTTTTGATGGCCACGGTGCTGATGGCCGCAAGTTTAAAGAATTTAAAACCGAGACTAAATTAATGGTGAAAGAGCGAAAGAGTGCATTGGCTGACGCTTTCAGTACTACTCATTCACTCTTTGGCTCTTTCACTCTTTCACCTATGAGACGGATAAAATTCATGATTGAAAAGGAATTCCGGCAGCTTTTTCGCAATGCGGTGCTGCTCAGGATGATGCTGGCGGCTCCGGTCATGCAATTGATCCTGCTGTCGTACGCGGCTAATTTCGAGGTCAAAAACCTCAACATTGTCGTGGTTGATCAGGACCATACCCCCTACGCACGGCGTCTGGTGAGCAAGTTTCGCTACATCGATAATTTCCATTTCCTGGGCTACGCGCCCGCCTACAAACCCGCCTACCATGAACTGCTGACGGGCCACGCCGACCTGATTCTGCTTATCTCACCCCACTTCGAGCGCGATCTGGGCAAGGCAAACCACTCGTCGGTACAGTTGCTGGTCAGTGCCATCGATGGCACAAAGGCGGGCATCGCGTCGGGTTACGCGCAAAGCATCATCCGCGATTTCAACACTGACATCCGATCCGAAACGGTAGGGCTGGAACCGGCCGGTGGTGCCCGGCTGGACATCGAAAACCAGTACTGGTACAATCCGCGTCTGGAGTACAAAACATTTATGGTACCGGGAATTCTATTCGAGTTGCTGCTACTGATTGGCGGGATGATTGCCGCTCTCAACATCGTGCGCGAGAAAGAAATCGGCACCCAGGAGCAGCTCAACGTCACACCCATCAAAAAGCACGAGTTCATTCTGGGCAAGCTCACGCCCTTCGTGCTCATCGGCCTGGTACAGTTCACGCTGGGGATGCTGGTAGCGGCTTTCTTTTTCCGTATTCCCATCCAGGGCAGCATCCCCTTGCTTTACGGATTTGCTTTCCTGTTTCTGCTGCTCTGCGTGGGCCTCGGCCTGTTAATTTCGGCTATTTCCGAAACCCAGCAGCAGGCCATGTTTGCGGTATTCTTCTGCCTTGTGCTCTTCATACTGCTCAGCGGCCTGTTCTCCTCCACAGACGACATGCCACAGTGGGCGCAGTATATCAACCTGTTCAATCCACTCCGGTACATCATTGAAGTAGGGCGGAATGTAATCCTCAAAGGCAGTACCTTCCGCGACATGCAAACCCAGTTTTATGCCCTGCTGGCGATGTCCGTAGCCCTGATTGGGCTGGCCTCATGGCGCTATCGAAAAACCGTTTAACAATTCTTTTTCATAAACCAGTAAAACGTTAGTCCTAGAAAACACCCCAAAAACCAATGCTATTTACGACTGTTCGAATCGGGTGGTGGGCTATTTACTCAGGGTTGAAACTTGTGCCCATTACCACTCAATTGAGGTTTTCGTTGTTGCGTTCGGCGGCCTTATCGGTCAGCGTGGTCAGTACGGACTCCGACAGGGCCGATTCGCGGTCTTTTCCCATACGTCTCGCTTCGCCAATACCGCCCGGCGCGGGGAGCATACGCGCTACGATGGACACCACTTCGGCCAGCAGGTTTGGGGCAACTCCCTGAATAGCAACCCCAACCTTCGCAGGTAACGAAAGCAACCGCTCGACCTGCCCATGACGACAGGCCTCCACAACCTGCCGGGCCGCATTCTCCGAACTCATTGTGAGCAACGGAATCGAATCACTGATTTTGAAAGCGGCATATTCTTTCTCGTTCTGCCCTTTGAAAAGCGCGTTGCGCGGACTACCCGTGCGCATCAGGCCGGGGCAGATGGTAGTGACGTAAATACCATCGTTCAGCAGTTCGGCGCGTAGTCCTTCCGAATAGCCCACCAGCGCAAATTTACTGGTCGAGTACGTCGACAGGTGGGGAATGGCAACTTTGCCACCAATGGACGCAATGTTGACTATACGCCCCTGCTTTCGCAAACGCATCTTGGGCAGTACCGCATTAACCATATGAAAAGCAGCCCAGAAATTTGTTTCCATCGACTCCCGGAAATCAGCTTCCGTCGCGTTTTCGTAGGGCGTTACCAGAATAATCCCCGCATTGTTGATGAGCACGTCAATTGGTCCGAACGCTTTCTGAACATTGGTAATGAACTGGTCAATCTGCGATTTATCGGTCAGCTCGCAGGGTTGAGTGTACACGGATACGCCGTAGGCCTGCAACTCATGTCGGGCGCGGTCCAGTTCGTCGGCATCGCGGGCACACAGGGCCAGATTAGCCCCCTCCTGCGCCAGCAACCGGGCTATCTCCAGGCCCAGGCCCCGCGATCCACCCGTAATAACGACCGTCTTTCCCCTAAAATCGATAGCGCGTTTTTTAGCCAGACCCGATTTGAGCGCCACCCAGGCCCCCACCCCCGCCATTGTCCACAAAACAGCTTTCTTTTGCCACGATATGTGCATACCAATTGCCTTTATGATGAACCAGAATAACCGTCATTCAGCCGAAAGGTTATTAATTGATACGATGACGCTTTTGTCAATACCTGCCTGTTTTTAACCGACTGGCAGTAACTGATTACGAGCCCTGCCTTATAGCACCACACTATACTGGCTATCATGCTTTTCCGTTTCGCCCTCGTCGTTCTCTTCTATCTGAATCTGACCGCGCACCAGTTATCAGCCCAGGCTGTCGAGTCCCGAACGTATGTATGGGCCGATACACCTGTCGTCAGGAAAGAGACTTCAGAACAGCGGGTACTGCTGGAAGGAAGCACGCGTGATTTTAGCCACCTAAAGGTTCACGCCACCACGGTTATGCCTCATCAGGCTCCGCATCCGGCGCATAAACACGACGATGAGGAACTCATCATTATTAAGGAAGGCAAACTCACCGTAACCATAGCGGGTAAAACAAAAACGCTGGGCGCGGGCAGTATCGCCCTCATGGCACCGGGCGACGAACATGGCTTTGCGAATAAAGAAGATACGCCCGTTACCTATTATGTAATGCGATACCAGTCCAAGGAACCGACCAATCCGGAACGGGGACAAAAAGCGGGTGGCTCTTTCTGGGTCGACTGGAACGACGTGCCTTTTCAGCCGCATGATAAGGGAGGTTTTCCTGGACGCTAGCTAGGTAGGAGGGAGGGGTCTGAAAACAGACTTTTGGCGTTCAATAAACCCGTTCAGTTTAATCGTTCAGTTGTTTGGATGAGGCTGAGGTTTTTCTGAACGTTTTTATAAAGGGGACTATGCATCGGCTACTGTAGAATAAGCTTTGTGTTAAAAGTTTCCTAAAGCTTTTCTTAACTGCGTCTTGTACTTTGGAGTAATAGCTGATAATTTTCAGGCTTATAGAGTTGAATACCTTGCATCCGCTCAAAATGCTTGGGATTCAGCGTAAAAACGGGTACATCAAAGACTAATGCCGTCGCAATCGTATAGGCATCACCAACGCCAGTGTCAGGCCAGCGACGGGCCACATTCAAAGCTTGCTCACTCACCCCATCACTATTGAGAACGATAAGATTTTCCAACCGTTTTCGATGCCGATCATACTCCGCTCGGCTTATGGGTATAGCCAGACCCCGTTGGATGAGTAGCCAATGTTGTAATTCAATAAATACAGCCGTGCTAATAATTTCCTGATAAGTTTCAGTAGCCTTTAGATAAGCGTCTAAAAACGGTGCTTTCGCTAAAAAAACACGGCTCAACAACCCTGTGTCGCAAAGTAGGGCAGGTTTTGTTACGGTAATCAAAGAATACTAGTCGGTTCAATGTGCTGATGTTTGCCCAGCTCATGAGCTATGGCTAGACTTGGGTCCTCTTTGGCAAGTTGACCAGATAGAATAATCCCTTCAATCACCTGACCGGATGCATTAAGTAGTTTGACCTTAAGCGGCTTTCTCCTTCTAGACTTTACGTTTGTGGTTGCCATAGCTCAATGAATGCTGTACAAAACTAACAAAAATAACCTCTATTTTGTCCAGATTGCCACAGACATCTAACCAAAAATGGTATGAAGACATTAGTTTGTCAACTGGTTTACCAGTCAAAAACAATATCTCTGAACGATCTGTGACTTCTAAGCCTGAAAACGATCACGAAAAGATTACATTTCCTGAACGCTTACTATGAAAAGTGCAAATTATTGAAAAGCTTTAGATCAGCTTTCTTCTAATTTGATTAACGGTAAAATACTAGTTGAAAATAGAATTCGGCCTCTTAAAACGCCCCAAGCGTCACGATTTGCCTCAGAGTCGCGTACGACTTGTAGGCCTGGTCACTTAAGTAGCAGATACATAAACAATTCCTCGTTTCACTTAGAATCGTTTTTTGAGATAATTACACAGTAAAGGCTAATTGCCTAACTCGACCAGTCTTACTCGTTGACGAACTGAATGATAAAGCCTCCTTTGGGAGCAACCGTGTACCACCAAGTGGAGGTGACTGGATACGTTTCCGTTTTAAACGTCATTAATGGATTCTCGCCTTCCGTAATGACCCTAACTTTAGAAAATTCCCTGGCATATCTGGCCAGATTTAGTTGGACATGGGATGATTTATTGGTGCCATTTATACCGATAATGTAGGAAAGGCGGCCCTTCTGACGTGCGAGTATGATTTGCTCACCCGGTTCAGCCACAATACTTTCCGTTTTATCCCAGCTGGCAGGCATGTCTTTCAACAAAGCTCGAACCGACACCGGTAGTGAATCAAAAACCTCTTTTGAATCCGCAAAATGAATAATGCCCGACGTATAGATCATCGCCGTAGCGAGCTCATGGACCGCCGTGTTCAACCGGGGATATTTTCGCATGGTTAGGGCAAACGGGGTGTAGTCGGTTGGGCCGACCACATTTCTGGTGAAGGGCAGTACCGTATTCTGCTCGGCGGCCTTAGCCGGAAATCTAGGTTCATAAAAATAACTTTCCGTTCCTAAAACAGCCTCTGCAGTCATGAAATTGGGCCAGGTTCGGTGCCAGCCTCTTGGAACGGTAGTTCCGTGAAGGTTAACCAGCAAATGTTCTTCGGCGGCATCCGCAAAAAGTGACTGAAAGCAGGCCATTACCTCCTGCCGGTCGGAGCACCAAAAGTCTATTTTAACTCCTTTGACGCCCATTGCCGCCAATTCCTTGAATCGCTTCCTTCTTTTTTCCGGGTTAAAATACGCGGCCGAATAGCCCCATACCATTGGTTTGACCCCCTGGGATGTAGCCCTGGCAATGATACCTCCCGCTGAGTCGGCTTTCTCCCAGCCAGCATCAAACAGCGTGTAGCTGAAGCCCAACGAAGCGGCAAGATTCGTGAATTCGTTATAGATTTCCGGTGACTGATCATCGGGATGTGACCACCAGGACCAGGAGGCTTTTCCCGGTTCGATCCAGGATGTATCCTCAAGTTTAGAGGCAGGAGCCAAATCCGTAACCAGGCTTGACAGCAGGATGTCCCCAGCCTGTTCACCAATGATGATCACCCGCCAGGGCATCGTCCAGGGAAGAGTGGATGCCGGATGATTGTTATCGTCCAGAGGCAGGGTATATTTTTCGTCTTTTTCCGCAAAGGCAATCGTATACATTCCTCCCCTGGAATCGGGTTGCAAATGACAGCCTGGAAACGAACCATCCGTTCCGGACTCCGCCAGTAAAACCCAATTTTTAGTATCATTTACCTTAAATAAGGCAGGCATACACCACCCCACAGAGGGGTTACGGGGATGGCTGATTGAGTCACCTGACTTTATTTTGAGGTAAAAATCTTCATAGCCCGGGGTATATTTTCCCGCTTTATTATAAGGCTGCAACCAACCCTGCGCCCCTTTTTCAATCTGAAAGCCGGTGATCTCCTCGTTGATCACCCGTATTCTTTTGTTCTGATCGGGAAACCGGTAGCGGAAAGCAACACCCTCCTCTCCGGCAACCAAATCAATACTAAGGAGCGCGCCCGTGCGGTTTTTGACTGTTATACTTTTCGTTTTAAAAACGTGATCGATCGTTTTGACGTTGCCGACCTTCAAGTCGTATTTCTCCCTTCTGGCTTCAACGGGTGAAATGGCGACGATGGATAGTCCAGCCGTGAAATTCTGGTCGTCACCGTTCAGGCCCAGCGGAGAATCGGCAATAATGGTCTTATTTCCGCGGGTTACCTGGTAGTGCAATTCTCCCTTCTTGTCCAAACGCAAGGTAATTTTATTTGATCCAACCGTCGAACTGACGTCCATGGATTGGCTTGCTGCGTCAACGCCACTGAAAAGAAAAATTGCTCCGGCTAAAACGGGGAGGAGGTTAACAATCAGTACATTTCTCATGCTACAGACTGGGGTTTTTAGGGCCACTGGCGTCCCATGGAAAAGCATCGCTTGTCAGGAAAGTTACTTACTCCTATTGAGAATGGGTTGGGACATAAAAAAAGAATTGTCTCCTTCATGGTCGCCGAACAAACCGGATTGACATTTACTACTGCCCATTTTTGGACCGAACCTTTGTATAGAGATCCCATCTTAATGGTCAATGGCCTTGACTTCGATGGGCCTTATCAGACCCGGGCCAGAACCTGCTTTTTACTTGGTAGAACAAGCTGCTAAGCCAGATAAAGACCAGCATGCCAGCGATGATCAACAGCGCATTGAGCTTAAAGGAAAACCCGATGAAATGCTCCCTGCCATCCCGCGAGAGTTCGAACCGGAGCCAGGAACGCTCAACTATGGTCGTCGCATGGTCAAACGGTAACGCTTCGTCGTAGATGGTTTGAATGATGAAACGGCCGGTCGTATCAATGTAGCCGTATTTGTCATCGATACGAACCATCGAGAGGCCGTGCTTATAATAGGAGGCAAAATCGTATGTCAACGGCGTGCGCACGTTACCGGACTTGTCGATATGGCCGAACTTGCCGTTGATGGCCACGGCTGACCTGTTTTCGGCCGTAAAGCCGGTAGCTTCGTCGTATTGATGCGGAATGCGCAACGTGCCGGTTTTGTCGATACAGCCCCATTTACCGTTCTTTTTGACCCAAAAAAGGCCGTTGGTGGGCTTCCGGGTATCGGTGTAGTTGAAAGGTACCAGCAGTTCACCCGTTATCGGGCTAACGTAACCGTACTTGTCACCATATCGCACCCGTTCCATGCCCTGGCCCGAATAGGTGAAGTCGGCATCAACGTCATCGAGTGCCACCGGAACTTTCAGTGCTAAATCCTTGTCGATGATGCCAAATTTCCCCTGGTACTTAAAGGAAGAAATGGATTTGGATTGCAGGAGCTGCTGTTCGACGAAAGGGGTAAAATTAAAGTTGAGAATAAAGAATTCGCCATTTCTCCACCAAAGAACATCTTCCTTCGTATCGTGGTTGCACACAAAATCGATCTTCGAATCGCGAATCAGATAGTCTCTTGGATAGTACTGGATGGGTATTTTATAAAGCTCTTTTCCGGCCCTATCAATATAGGAAAGCCCGTAGTGCGTGCCGGACGGGTAAATGACCCAGGTTTTGCCCTTGCGGAACTGGTCGGTGGAGATATACTTAGGCTCGATGATGACCTTCCCCTGTTTATCGATAAATCCGTGCAGTCCATGCCCTTGCGGACTCCGTTTCATGGGGACAAACTCCGCCAGCCCTTCTTCGAAGTCACCAATGTCGCGGTAGGCGGGGGTTAGTTTGCGGCCGGATTTGTCAGTAAGGAAGGTCTCGTAGGAACGGCACGAAACCGTAATCTTTTTGACCACGTAAACGTCCGAATAAAATCGGGACAAGACAAGATGAAAATGAGGGGTGAAACACGGTTTTATGCCCTAGCTTCGGCCCGCATGGGCGGTCCCACCGCGGTGCGGTTCCCCGCCGGGACGTACCACTCCGAAGCCAACTGACTGTACTTAAAGAATCACTTAACTGAAAAGCCGCGCTAGCAGAAGCTGGACGCGGCTTTTTGATTCAATTTAGTATGTCGGCGAAATCACTACTTTTTTTAGCTCACTGTCTTGAGCTCCGAATACAAGCTGTTAAATTCTTTGACATAACAAGATGCGCTGCCAACGATTTTAGTCACTAAGGCAACCATCCAGTTTCGAGATAACTCATGTTGCTACGAGAACCATAGGAGACTTCTATGCAAATGGAGAATCCATCGTATTCTCTCCAAATTAATGGAGTTCTCACTAACAAGTTGAAAAAAATTAATGAAGTGAACGCAAAGTGAAAAAAAATTCCCTGAATTACCAAGAGTTTTTAACTGAAAAATTTCTGGTATTTATTGAAAAACTAAAAAAGTAATTCATTAACAGTCAGTAACTTAACTTATGAAAATAGACTAAATCATCTTACCATTATTCTATTTGTTTTGTGGAGTTTATTCCATCACATGTCCGCGTGATAATGCTGGTCCTTCTGTTGCTACATGTTCATTGTGTGTATGGGCTGGCCCACGCCCCACCCTATTCTTTGGCAAGCTTAGTTAAAACGTTTGATTGTTGTTTTGCTAAGAGCTTTTTAACCCAAAATGAACATGCAGAACCAGTTAGGAGGAGAACAGTCTATTAAAACCTTATTTCTGGATATTGGTGGGGTACTACTCACGAACGGCTGGGATCAGAAGTCGCGTAAACTAGCTGCCAAGACATTTGGTCTGGATTTGATCGAGTTACAAGAACGGCATCATCTGACCTTTGATACGTACGAAGCAGGCAAACTCACAATGAACGAATACCTCAGTCGGGTCGTGTTTTACGAACCCCGCCCGTTCACTATGAGTACCTTTCGGGAGTTCATGTTCGCGCAGTCAAGACCTTACCCCGACATGATCGCGTTGATCAGGCAGTTAAAAGAGACTTACCGGTTAAAAATAGCGGTGGTGAGCAACGAGGGCCGCGAACTGAATGCCCACCGTATTCAAATGTTCTGCCTAAACGAATTCGTGGATTTCTTTATCTCGTCATCCTTCGTTCACTTACGCAAACTCGACGCCGACATTTTTCGGGTCGCCCTCGACATTGCGCAGGTTCCCGTTGGTCAGGTACTCTACATTGACGATCGGCCTATGTTCGTCAGCGTGGCCGATAGTCTGGGTATTAGAGGTATTTGTCATGTAGATTATCCGTCTACCAGGGCTAAACTGGGAGCGCTCGGGTTACCATTAGTCGTAGAACCCCGAAACTCATGATCACACCAACTAAGCAGATCTTAACCGTTAACGGCGGTTCGTCAAGCATTAAGTTTGCGGTTTTTAAGGAGGGTGACTTTTCGAGCCGGAGCCTTTACGGGCACATTAACCGCATTGGTTTGCCAGGAACAACGTTAACATTTACCGACCCCGGTATTCATCAGTCGTCCAGTATTCCGGTCAATGCTATCAGCGGTTCATCAGTCGTGGATTTCTTAATCGATTGGCTGGAAAAACAACCCATTTTTGACCGGATAAGGGCAGTTGGGCATCGGATCGTACAGGGTATGGAGCATCAGGGGCCAGCATACATTACGCAGGAACTGGTGAATGAACTACACCGTATTTGTGCCTATGATCCCGATCACCTGCCTAGCGAAATGAAGTTGATTGAAACGTTTCAAAAGCGCCATCCGCACCTGCTTCAAGTTGCCTGCTTCGATACTGCGTTTCACCGCACAATGCCCCGCGTTGCTCAACTCTTGCCTATTCCCCGACGGTTCGATGCGAAAGGAATACGGCGCTACGGGTTTCACGGTTTATCGTATGCGTATTTGCTCGGAGAACTCGGCCGAGTAGCAGGACTGGAAGCTGCTCGGAACCGGCTTATTTTGGCGCATCTGGGTAGTGGGGCAAGTTTGTCGGCCGTTCGGGATGGCAGAAGTATAGACACGAGTATGGGCTTTACACCCACCGGCGGTTTGCCGATGGGCACCCGACCCGGCGACCTTGATCCGGGTGTGGCCTGGTATCTGATGCAATCGGAGTCGTTGACGCCCCAACAATTCAACCACCTCATCAATCATGAATCCGGTTTGCTCGGTGTATCGGAAACGAGTTCGGATATGAACGATCTGCTAAAACAGCAATCCGGTGATAGCCGGGCGGCTGAGGCCGTCGAACTATTCTGCTATCAAACCCGCAAATGGGTCGGAGCGTTTACAGCCGCCCTCGGTGGATTGGATACGCTGGTTTTTTCGGGGGGAATTGGTGAAAATGCCCCGGAAGTCCGAACCCGCATTTGCAACGGATTGAACTTCTTAGGTATTGATCTGGACCAACAGCGCAACGCAGCCAATTCACCGGTGATTTCGACCGATGAAAGCCGGGTCGCTGTCCGTGTTATCCCAACCAACGAAGAAGTGATGATAGCCCAACTGGTGAGCCAGCTCTTAAAGGATTAACGGAGCTATGCCAGTTGATGCAATAATTCATAACGACAATACCACGCAGCTCTTCTTTACACACTGCCTAACACCAGTTTTTCAACCCAGCTAACTCAACTATGGAAACCAATATTAATCGACAATCAAACATGGAAAGCCAGGGGGATATGCCCTTATCTTCGGAGCTATGTCAGCGGATGAATGCCTATTGGCGGGCCGCCAACTATTTATCCGTTGGCCAGATCTATCTACAGGACAATCCGTTGCTGCGAAAACCCCTTGAACTGGCTCACGTCAAGCATATGCAACTGGGGCACTGGGGTACTACGCCGGGGCAGAACTTCATTTATGTACACCTGAACCGGGTCATTAAGAAGTACGACCTCAACATGATGTACATTGCCGGACCCGGTCATGGTGGCCCGGCGGTGGTAGCCAATACCTACCTGGAGGGGACGTACAGCGAAGTTTACCCGGCTGTTAGCCCCGATGAAGCCGGATTGAAGAAGTTGTTCAAACAGTTCTCGTTTCCGGGGGGTATTTCTAGCCATGCCTCCCCACAGACGCCCGGTTCGATTCACGAAGGGGGCGAGTTGGGTTACTCACTCAGTCATGCATTCGGGGCGGTCTTCGATAATCCGGGATTGATCGCAGCCTGCGTTATTGGTGATGGAGAAGCCGAAACCGGCCCACTGGCGACGGCCTGGCACGCCAATAAGTTTCTCAATCCAATTTCCGATGGGGCGGTATTGCCTATCCTACACCTGAACGGCTATAAAATTTCGAATCCGACCGTGTTCGCGCGCATCAGTCCTGAAGAATTAGACCAGTTGCTACGCGGTTACGGCTGGACACCGTACTATGTGGTAGGCGACGAGCCGGAACAGATGCATCAGGTCATGGCCACCACACTGGACCAGGCGATCACACAAATCAATGAGATTCAGCGGAATGTTCGAAGTCAACATCAGTCGACACGGCCTCGGTGGCCGGTGATTGTATTAAAATCGCCTAAGGGCTGGACAGGGCCAAAGGTTATTGATGGACTACCCATCGAAGGCACCTTCCGGGCGCATCAAGTGCCGCTTTCGGTGTCGGCCAGCACACCCCCTGAGCATCTGGTGCAACTGGAAAGCTGGCTAAAAAGCTATAAACCTGACGAATTGTTCGATGAGCAGGGGCGACTGAGACCGGAACTGGCCGAATTAGCCCCGAAAGGTGACAGGCGGATGGGGACGAACCCTCAGGCCAATGGGGGCTTGTTGCTGAAGGATTTGCACATGCCTGACTTCGGCGAGTACGCCGTCAATGTACCGTCGCCGGGGGCCATCGAGGCCAGTGTCACCTATATAGCGGGGCAATTCTTGCGAGATGTTATCAAGTTAAATCAGGAGCCACGAAATTTCAGGGTCTTTGGCCCCGATGAAACCCTTTCGAATCGTCTGGAAGCCGTTTTTGAAACCACGAATCGACAATGGAATGCCGAAACTACTCTAAATGACGAGTTTCTGGCCCCCACCGGCAGTGTCATGGAAATACTCAGCGAACATCAGTGTGAGGGATGGCTGGAGGGATACCTGCTGACAGGCCGGCATGGTTTATTTAACAGCTATGAAGCGTTCGTCCACATTGTCGATTCGATGTTTAACCAACATGCCAAGTGGCTGAAAATGACGCTCGAAATCCCGTGGCGCCGACCACTTGCTTCCCTAAATTACCTGCTGACATCCACCGTCTGGCGGCAGGATCACAATGGATTTACGCATCAGGACCCCGGCTTTATGGATCACGTGATCAACAAGAAAGCCAGTATCGTCCGTGTGTATTTACCACCCGATGCGAACTGTTTGTTGTCGGTAATGGACCATTGCCTGCGCTCCCGGCATTACGTTAATGTGATGGTGGCAGGCAAGCACCCGGCCCCCCAGTGGTTGAACATGGAGGCTGCCATCAAGCATTGTACCGAAGGTATCAGCATCTGGACCTGGGCCAGTAATGACGATGGCATCGAACCCGATGCCGTTATGGCCTGCTGCGGCGATGTACCGACGCTTGAAACGCTGGCGGCCGTATCGATTCTGCGATCGCATTTGCCCGACCTGAAAATTCGGGTGATCAACATCGTTGACCTGTTGAAACTCGAACGCCATACCCAACATACCCATGGCCTGACTGACGCGGATTATGATGCTCTTTTCACCCAGGACAAGCCCGTTATTTTTGCGTTTCACGGTTACCCCTGGCTGATTCATCGGCTAACATACAACCGCGTTAACAATCCTAACCTGCACGTACATGGCTATCAGGAAGAGGGGACTATTACTACACCCTTCGATATGACGGTACTGAATAAGCTGGATCGCTTTCACCTGGTTATGGATCTACTGGACCGCCTGCCCCAACTGGGCAACATAGGCGCTTATGTAAAACAGTTGATGACGGATAAGCTTATCGAGCACAAGCTATATATCGACCAATATGGAGAAGACATGCCTGAAATTCGTAACTGGAAATGGAAAGTCTGATCGGATGAATATACCCGGATTAATCGAAACAGCCAAAGCCCTCGTTGCTGATAACAAGGGCTTACTGGCGATGGACGAAAGCACATCGACCGCTAACCGGCGATTCGCGGAATTGGGTATTCCCCAGACCGTAGAGACCCGGCGGGCATACAGGGAGTTATTGGTCACCACAGCCCAATTGAGCGAAAATATCAGCGGAGCCATTTTGTACGATGAAACGATACGTCAGAGTACGCTTACCGGTACTTCATTTGTCGATATTCTAATCCGGGCCGACATTATTCCAGGCATTAAAGTCGATCTGGGGGCTAAGGATCTGGCGGGTTTCCCGGCCGAAAAAATTACCGACGGACTGGACGGACTCCGTGAACGACTGGCCGAATATGCTCAGTTGGGTGCGCGTTTTGCCAAATGGCGGGCTGTATTTTCCATTGGCGAAGGCCTGCCAACGAGAGCCTGCATGGAGGCTAACGTTCATGCGCTGGCCCGCTATGCCGCCTTATGTCAGGAGGCTGGACTGGTACCCATTGTAGAGCCGGAAGTGCTGACGGATGGCACTCATACACTGGAGCGCTGTTTTGCTGTGACCGAAAGGGTCCTGGGTATGCTTTTTGCTCAGTTGTATACACAGGGCGTTCGGCTGGAAGGCATGTTGTTAAAGCCTAACATGGTACTGACTGGAAAAGATTGTCCCGAAAAGACCACTATAAATCAGGTGGCCGATGCGACCGTAACGTGTTTATTGAGAACGGTTCCGGCTGCAGTGGCGGGCATCGCATTTCTGTCGGGGGGGCAATCGTCCGAACTGGCGACCAGCCACCTGAATGCGATGAACAGTCGATTTAAGGAGCGATTACCCTGGGCGTTGACTTTTTCGTTCAGTAGGGCCATTCAGCAGCCCGTACTGGCTATATGGAACAATCAGGACGCGAATATAGAAGCCGCCCAACAGGCACTTGTTTATTGGGCGAGTTCTAATCGTGCCGCCCGTCAAGGGAACTATAATCCGGCAGCCGTTTTGTAGCATAGTGCTCAAGACAGGGTGCCTATCCGAACAGATAGGCGGGGTACTGAACCGCATTGCGTTGCCCGGTCGGCCGTCGTTGGCTTCTTTAGCAAACTTAAATAAAAAATTACCTAAAGAAGCTACCTGACCATAATCGGCTTTCTACTTTTGTTGACTTACTTGCCAACTCATACGCAACTTACCCCTCAGGGAGATTACTGCTTAGTAGCCCACTAAACCGACAAGAAAGCTGACTGTCCGATTTGCCAGCAATTCTGTAACCACAAGGCTTTTACTTTCGTGAACCTCCGGCTTTACCAATTAGCAACAACCGATGGACGCAGTTTCAATAATTATTCTACCTGGGTGTATTTTTTGATGAAGGATTTGACCTTTCCAAACTTGTTTCTGACGTTCTGTTCAGCTTCTTTGGTATCATTGACAGTCGCATTATCGAAATCATTCAGTGCCCGGCGAGCGTCGTTGATTACCGTTACGCCGTCTTTTTCTGTTTTCCGACCGAGGTGAGCCGTATTCCTCTCAATATTTTTTAGTACCTGACGCAGATGTGCATTCATCTTCGCCGTAAATACCGGTAGGGATTCAACCTTTTCGATCCGATCATGAGCAATTAGAAGTTCGCCAACACCGGTGGTAAACGCAACCATATCTGGAGTTACTTTTCCTGCTTTAACCAGCGGTATTAGGGCTTTAATTTTAGCCGCTTGCCCACTCAGTGTACTTAACGGTGCGACCCGACCAATTTGAGACTCTTCCACAAAAGCAGTAAGCCCGGAGGTTAGCTCGGCTTCTGCCTGCTTATTTTTACGGTTTCGAAGCGCGACCACAGTTCGTTCGAAGTAAACATCCGAGGTATTGTCTATAACTTCGGGTATCGCGACGTCTTCATACGTGGTATCAATGCTGAACAATTGGGCGGTAGGTTCATGCTGTTCAGGTTTTGACCGGTTGCAATCGCTTAAAATTAGCACTAATCCGGCGAGGATGACATCAGACTGATAATTGATGGATTTGCTTTTCATCAATGGTTCGTCAATTTTTAGGGATATGAAAAAGGCGTGTTAGTTTTGGGTATCTGACATCCAAACCAAACAACGCCTTTATGCAAGGACCAGCCCTACTGAGTACAATAGTAGCTAACCTGCCCGATTTGACCAAACCCCGTCGGCAATTTATACACCACATTCTGATGCTGTTTTTGAGTGTTCGTCACCGAATCAACTTTCTGCAATTGGCTCGCCACAGCGACCAGTATGCCGAAAATACCATGCGGTTGCAGTTTGAAACCTAC
>NZ_KB893610.1 GCF_000374085.1 Spirosoma spitsbergense DSM 19989
CACTTGTGAAGCGCTTTACACGCGGGTTTATGAACGTAGCGGCATTAAGATGAAAGCCTACGTGGCGGTTCAAAAGCGATTGCTTTTGATGGCCTACGCCTTGTGGCGTCACGGGGTTGATTATGACCCTAAGTACTTAGCGAATCGGGCTGAGAAGGACAAAAAAATAGTCCCGACCAGCGGGACTACACGGGATCAATTGGCCGAAGCCGAGTTGTCCTACTTGTAGTCCAAAGATATGAAAAAAATCCTATCTCAAAATTTGCTTTTCACGACAGTACCAGCAGAGGGCAAAGTTCGCCCCAGGTGGCTTTCCAGACTATGACAAGCTGGATAACCACTAATGATAGTCATCAGGAATGGGTATGATGATGGTAAGCTTTTGTACCGGTCGATGTCAGAAAGTCAGTGCTTCAGGTGGGCTAACTTGTCCATATCGAGTAAGGTGATCTGGCTGGCGTTAATACCAATGAGTCCCTCAGCCCGGAAGTCACTTAAGATTCGGATGACCGTTTCGGTGGAAGCGCCCACTAAATGCGACCAGTTATCCCGCGACAGCGTCATGGCGGAGGATGTATTGCCCGCAGGCCCGCCCGCCAGACCCTCAGCCTGGGGGTAGAATTTTCGCTGAACCATCAGCAGCGCTTCGGCCACCCGTTTACGCACCGATTGATAGGCCAGCTTCAGCAGCCGTTCCTGGTATTCGGCTACCGTACCGGTCAGTAGCCGGATAAATCGATTGGCAACATCCTGGTTTTGATAAATTAATTCCATAAAATCCCCTCTGGGAATCGTGCAGACCTGCGCATCCTCCAGGATTTCGGCGGTTTCTTTGTAGGACCCCTCTTCCAGCAGGGGCATATAGCCGACAAAGTCACCAGCCCCCAGCAAACTGGTAATGTATTCGTTACCGCTCGAATCGGTTTTATAGAGTTTTACTTTGCCCGTGTCAATAAAGTATAGCGATGTTGGTGCGCCACCCAGGGAGAAGAGCTGTTGTTTCTTTGCGTACTTGATCATCGGATAGTTCTCGCGCAGACACTGATGGGCGTCCCCTTCATTCATGATGGCACGGGTCAGTTTTTCCAGGCCCGCCGAGTTTATGGGCATATCGGGTTGCCCCCGTTCCCCTTTTTTGAGTCGTAACTCCACCGCATTGAGCAGGGTCAGATCATCGAAGGGTTTGGTCAGGTAGTCATCCGCCCCTAAATCCATGCCAAAGCGAAAATCAGCGGCTTCTGCTTTAGCTGACAGGAACAGAAAAGGCGTGTCTGCCAGCTCGGGGTCATTTCCCAGAATATGCAGCACCCCGTAG
Organism: Spirosoma spitsbergense DSM 19989; assembly: GCF_000374085.1. Lineage (GTDB taxonomy): Bacteria > Bacteroidota > Bacteroidia > Cytophagales > Spirosomataceae > Spirosoma > Spirosoma spitsbergense. The sequence goes on from NZ_KB893610.1 coordinate 1,316, forward strand.
CCATCGAGTTCGGGCATCATCACATCGCACAAAATCAGGTCGGGATGCGTTTGGCGGGCCATCGCTACGCCCTGTTTACCATCGGCTGCCTGAACAACCTGATACGGGGCGAGTTCAAGGATTTCGGCGATGTTCCCCCGCATGAGCGCGTTATCTTCGATGACTAAAATAGTTTTCATACGGGCAGGGGCATAGAAATGGCTGCTAATGGAAGTTCAATGGTAAAGATGGTTCCCGTGTTCATCTGACTTGAAAAGGTAATCGTGCCCCCCAGCAGGTCTACATACCGCTTAACGATGTAAAGTCCCAGTCCCGTTCCCTGTATATGAATGGCGTTGCGGGCGCGAAAAAAGCTGATAAACAGATTGTCCTTATCGGTATCAGGTATGCCAATGCCCTCATCTTTAACTTTAATAACAAGGGTATCGTCCCGAACGGCCGTCGTCAGCTCGATTTCTTTTTCTTCGGCCGAATACTTACTGGCATTTATCAACAGGTTGATGAGAATGTTTTTGAGCATCTGCCCATCAATGGCTACCACCGGTGGGCCGTCCAGATGCTGATAGATGACCCGTTGCCCTGGTTTAATCACGGCATGCATGTCTTCAATCAGTTCGTCGCAGAACGTGCTGATGTCCAGGGGGTAGGGTTTGCCATACAGGGTTTCCTGCTCCATCTGGCTAAGCGACAGAAAGTCGTTCAGCAGGCCCGTTAAGCTATTGACCGCCGATTTTATTTGCTGCACGTGCCGCTCCCGTTTGGCACCATCGTCAACGCCATTGTACCGCCCAATCAACGAAGCCGACGAAAGAATGGTACCCATGGGGGTGCGAAACTCGTGGGAAGCCAGGGTCACAAAATTTGACTTTAGTTCATTCAGTTCCCGTTCCCGAGTCAGCATCTGGGATCGTTCCTGCTCGGTCTGCTGGCTCTGGGCCTTGGTAAGTTCACAGTCCGTCAGGGCCGTCTGGACACCTTGTAGTTCGGCCGTGCGCTCGGTTAGCTGCTGGATCAGCGCGCGGTTTGTATCCTGAAGCTGAAGAAGGAGGCTGGTGGGGTTCGTATCCTCACCAGACAGACCAGGGGGTATATCATGCATAGCTAAACAATAAAACGGAGTCATCCCGACCGTCTGGAAGTGGTACCGTTGCTCTTCGTGTTGAACTGACATGTACGGTCTTGTTCGGAAGTTGGCAATTAAACGGCACTTTACAAAACCAACCCGGTTGAATTAGTCCCATAGGAGAGGCTACTCTGTAGGTTTCCGACGGTCGCGTTTAAAAAACAGATTTTAATGGCCTGCGCAATCTCATTCATGTGCGCATTGGTCACGGGCTTTTTAATGTATCCATTAATGCCTTGTTGATAGGCAGCCGCAACCTGGGCTTGCTCGGCAGAAGTGGAAATCATCACGGATGGAATATGGCGAAGAGCTGGGTTGGCTTTAATGGCCATCAGCGCTTCCAGGCCATTAACCCTGGGCATATTCATATCGATCAGAATCAGATGCACGGCCTGTGGCGTTGGCTGTAGGCTTCCCAATACGAGCAAAGCCAGCAAATCTGCGCCATTTTCGGCTTCGATAACGGTAACGAATGGCGCGACCTGCTGAAGCGCTTTGAGCAGAAGATACCGATCATCAGCATCATCGTCGGCCATGTAGATGACTGCGTTGGGGATATTCATTGGATAAGTACGAGGTGGGTAGTATCCGTAATTGGACAACACAAAGATGCGTACTGCTTACAGCGTAAACAATGACGGATGTCAATATACGATATGATGGTTTACGGAATAATCAACCGGTAGTCAACGCATGCAGCAGCGAATAAACTATTCAGTGGATCGTTCTGGTCGACAGGGAACCGGGGTTAGTTCGCTGGCAGTAACTGATCTGGCGGGTAATCCTGTAACCATCATAGAACGGGGTGATGAATGTCATAAGATTGCTGTGTTGACCGGGCTACCTTTAGTAATTACTACCTAGACTAGCTTGCTGGCGAACCCAGACTTGTCGCTCTCCCTGTTCATTCGGTAAGTCTGTCATCTTCTCAATTCGTTTACAGGGGTTTTCGCTGACTGATTCCTCTCTTCTGGTAGAAGGGTAAAGGAAGAAGCCATTCCCCGCAAACAGGCTGATACGTGGTTGCTCACATAGTTGATTTCATCCGGATACAGTAACAATTTCTCCGGGAATGCTCATGACGACGGTAAAGATTTGAAATGGCTACGAACCCAATGGATCAATTCGATTAACAACAGGAAAACTATGATACAGTTACAAACCATTACTGGTCTTTTCAATACTAAAACACACGCTCAGAAGGCGGTTCAATTCTTATTGGGCAGCGGTTTTATGGCTGAACATATTGGCATTTCGGAACAGGAAAGCCCCCAGGAAGCCGACAAAAAAGACACAGATCATACGACTGAGGAGCAGCAGACGGGTCGGTTTTTATCGTCACTTTTTGGGAGTACGGACGAAGTCGGGTCATCTACTACAGTACAGGTTGAATCAGGAGGGAATGCCTCCTACATAAGCGTTACACGGGTGACAGTACAGGTGCAAACATCGATCGAAACCGACCAGGCCGTTGACTTGCTGAAACGGGCCAGGGCGGTGAGTGTCAGTAAAGGTGCCTGATGTCAAAATGCTTATTCCGTATTTACTTCTTCTGGCGTTACCACCACGGTGAATGCATTCCCATTGTATTTATGGAGCCGGAGGTCAATCAGTTTATTTCTATGCGTCTATGCGATTTGCCGAATACCCGCGCCACAGTGGTAACAGATGCTTTGGACGACTGCTTTAAGCTAAAATTTACCGGATGTTTTACTGAACGGTTTCATCGGTGGATATTATCGACATAACCCATTTATTGCTAACATAATAGTAAGTTCATAAGATAGCATCAACCTCCTATTTATTGCTCAAAAACGGATAGTTAAGTAGGGGGAGTCTGTACGATTACAAGCTGGTAGGTTCTGTCAGGAAAACGTAATTCAACCTCTATCCGAAAACTGACCAGGTGTACTTAAGCTATGCCTGAAGGAAACGTAAAGGTAATGTCCTCGTAAAATCACTTGATTTTATGTAAATAGCTGTCAATTCCATCAGTAGCCTCGCAGGCCCACTGGCCGATAGCTTCGGAAATAGGCCGAATTATGCCAACGGACCTAAAAAGATATCGGCTAGCCCAGATTTCTGAAGTGGCTGGGGGAGACCCCTTTTTCCTCCGAAAAAATCCGGCTGAAATACCGGGGGTTGTCGAAGCCTACCGCGTAAGCTACTTCAGCCACACTCATGGTTGAATTTAGTAGCAGCACCTCGGCTCTTTGCAGGCGAAGCGCCCGCAGGTATGGGGTGACCGACATGCCGGTCAGGGCCATTACCTTGCGGTACAGTGAGTTGCGGCTCATGCCCATCAATTGACAGATCATCTCCCCATCAAGCGCCGTGTTGTCCAGATGCATGGCCAGGGTGTTACGTAGTCTGGTTACAAACTCATCTTCCCGCGCATCGACACCCTCATTGGGAACCAGTTCTGGTTGCGTGCTGCCCAACGCCAACTGGCTGTAGTAGTGCTGCAACAGGCGTCTGGTCTGCAACAGGTTACTCAATACGAGCAGCAACTCTTCCCGCTGAAAGGGTTTCACCAGGTACGCGTCGGCCCCCCGCCGTAAGCCCGCAATCCGGTCGTCCACGGCGGCCCGGGCGGTGAGCAGCACCATAGGGATGTGGCTGGTCCGTTCGTCTCTTTTCAGGGTGTCGCATAGTTCAAAGCCGTCTTTAACGGGCATCATTACATCACTCAGGATCAGGTCCGGCGTGATGGACAAGGCCTGATCAATGCCGATCTGCCCGTTTTCGGCCCGTATAATTTGGTACTCCTCCCGCAGGCAGCTCTGGATATAGGCGGCTACATCATCATTGTCTTCTACCAGCAATAGTACAGGGCGATCCGGGACCACCTCCGGCGCAGATTCGACCCAGTCGGCCGAGTCACCCGGGTCAAACGAGTCCAGTAAGGGGGTAGGCAGAAGGTCCCTGGCCAGGGGCGCCTGGCGAGTCAGCGGTAAACGGACAACGAAGTCCGCGCCGGACCCATTCAGGCCGGACCTTTCCAGGCCGGACCGGTTGCGAAAGGCCAGCCCCCCCTGCATCAGGCCTACCAATTCCCGCACCAGCGAAAGACCAATGCCGGTACCACCACTGACGGGCTGAACTACATCAGCCTGGTGCGGCCCAGCCTGATAAAAGCGGTTAAAAATCCTGGTCAGGCTAGCCGGATCAATGCCGGGACCCGTATCGCTGACGGTGATCTGAATCCATGGGCCATCCAGGGCCTGGGTAGGAACAAGTGCCTCGTGGTAACCCGCAGCCGCGAGGGGTTGCCAGGTGGGCTGAATGCTCACGCCACACCTTATTGCTCCGCCCGCCGGGGTAAATCGGAGTGCGTTGGCCAGCAGGTTGCCGACAATATCCTGTAGTTTTTCCGGGTTGAAGTCGGCTTCACAGGAGGCTTCTTCCGCGTGTATCGCCAGCTGCACGCCTTTGGTGCAGGCCATTGACTGAAACGATTCGCCTACGTAGTGGATGAAGTGGATCAGGTCACCCCGAACCAGTTGGAGCGGCATCTCACCCGCTTCCAGCCGGGAAAGGTCCAGCATCTGGTTGATCAGCCGCAGCAGGTTGCGGCCGTTGCGCTCAATCAGGATGGTCGACCGCCTTAACCCGGGATCTACCTGCCGGTGGAGGTTGTCGGCCATGCCCAGAATTATTGTTAGGGGCGTGCGGAACTCATGGGAGATGTTGGCAAAAAAGCGGGATTTGGTCTCATCGAGCTGTAGCAGGTCCTGGGCTTGCCGGGCAATGATCCGGGTGGCTTCGTTGATCTGAGTTTGCAGTCGGATTTGTGCTTTTTGGTATTGCCGTTCCCGCCACCGACTCCAGGCCCACACCCCACCCAGCAACAAAAACAGCACCGCAAAGGCAAACCAGCCACGCAGATAAAACGGCCGCAGAACGTGTACCCCAATGGATAGCGTTGACGACGACAGTCGACCGTCGGCAGCCTGTCCCCGAATCAGTAGCTCATGGTCGCCGTAGGGAAGGTTGCCCAACCGCAGCGAGGACTCCGTCTGGTAGCGCCAGGTATTATCCACCCCCTTAAACTGGTAGGCGTAGGTATTTTTCTGGGCATCGGTGTAGTTGAGCAGCGCGAAGTCGAGGATACTGCTCCGATCGGTGGGCTGTAGCGTGATCTGACCGGTCCTGAGCAAGTCCTCCGTCTTGTCAACCAGTGTGTCGCGGTCGGCCTCGAACTGGCGGAAGGAAACCACCCGCAGGGGCAGGGCGGGCAGCGGGGGTTCGGCTTCGAAGTCCCGCGGGTCGAAGGCCGTTACGCCGTTCAGGCCACCGAAATAGAGCCGCCCCTGTGCATCCTGATGGTGGGCGATGCGGTTAAACTCATTGTGGGTGATGCCGTCCTGCACCGTGTAGGCCCGGGTGGTGAGCCGGACCGGATCGAACTGCATGATGCCGTTGTCGCTGCTAAGCCACAGGTGGGCCCGCCGGTCAGCATACACCGCATAAATATTATCGTTGTTCAGCCCGTCGGCCCGTTTGAACTGGCGGGAGCGGCCCCGGGCGCGATCCCAGCGCACCAGCCCGGCATTGGCCGTGGCCAGCCAGAACAATCCGCCCGCGTCCTGGTAAAAATGCTGGTAGCTGTCGGCGGGCAGCTTGAAGGGTCCGCTACCACCACGCCAGTAGCGGGCCGTGACGCCTTTTTTTGGGTCAACTGTGTAAAGCCCCGTGGTGGCGCAGAGCCAGAGAGTACCCTGCCGGTCGGCACCAATGTGCAGGACGTGGGCCTGAGCTAACTCGGGAAACTGGTTATAGCCCCGGAAGGGGGTTACCTGATTTTTGGCAGGGTCAACCAGCCACAGTCCGGGGTCGCCACCGGCCAGCAATCGGTGGGGGTTGGCCGAAAAGGGGTGAATGGTCCAGACGGCTCCCGGGCCGGGTAGGGGAATCACGCTGGTTTTGGTGGTTCGGTAATCGTAGGCTACCAGTGTATTTTCCTCCCCCAGGTACAGATTGCTCCCCACTCTACCGCTCAGACTTCTGAATGACCGCGGACTCGCAAACAGTTGGCGGGCCGATGCCCCCGAACGCCTGCTGGCGAATAAACCTATACCATTCTCCAGATTTGTGTAGAGCGTATCGCCCACAGCGTTAATGCCCCGAACGGCGGGTTGTTTCCCGTTGCCGGATTGGTAGAATAAGCGTTGGAAATAGTTCTGACTGATCCTGGTCTGGTAGAGGCCAAAGCTGGTTCCTAACCAAAAGCCCCCGTTTCTGTCCCGAAAAAAACTCCGGTTATCAATCGGGCCACTGTCCAGTTGATCGCTGATGTCGAGGGTAACCTTCCCGGTGGAGTCACGGAACTGGTAGCCATTCCAAACCAGTCCACTCTGGTCGAAAGCATAGGCAAGCCGTTGTTGCAGTTTATCCGGTTTGATCAGTTCCATGGATTGCTCCTGACGACGCCCCCCCCCGTCGATTTTATACAGTTGGCCCGTGTAAGGGTGCTGCGCGTCTGGTACAGTACTGTAAAAGAATTCCGTACCGGCATGGCGCTGACCCAAACAGGTATAGATCGCTCCTGGGTGGTCGTAGGTACGTTGTATGCGCCCATCCGGCGTTAGTTCCACCAGTTGTTTCTGGTTGGCAATGGCCCAAACGGTGTTGCGGGTGGTAACGGCCGCCAGCGTCAGGGTCGTGTACCGGGGCAGGGACACCGTCTTCAGGCCCGACCGGGGATGGTAGACGTTTAGTTTGGCGGGCTGGGAATCTATGAAGAAGATCGTTCCGTCGGGGCCATTCCGCAGAACCTGCCGCAATATTGGGCGGTGGTTGGTTTGGGGCTGGTGGAAGCGTTTCTCGAAGGAGGTGGCCACGCCCGTTACCGGATCGAAGAGGGTGATGGCCGATTTTCCCTCGGGACCCATGAGCCACAGCAACCCGTCGGCATCCTGAGCGATGGATTGGATGTCATCAAAGTCAAGCCCGTTTTTTTCCCTGGTATAGGTCGTGAACGTAGCTCCGTCGAAGCGGTTGAGCCCAAACTTGGTACCGAACCACATAAAGTCCCGGCGGTCCTGGAAAATAGCGTTCACTTCGCGGTGGGCCAGCCCCTGCTCGGGGCCATACCGCTGCACGGAGGCCACAATGTGTTGGGCCCCGGCCAGTGAGCATAAACCGAATAGGATAAACAAGGACTGAATGACGGCTTTCAATTGGAGGAACGTTGAGTAGTGCTTTCGGGAACAGGTTGCCCGCTATACATAGCAGCGCATTTTAAGGCGAAGGCAATAGCCGTCATGGATGTTGAAGCTACCTTTCGCACGCTTAGTAGTTTTGATACTGGGTGTAAATTTGATTTATAGTGCCTGCTATAGGCAATTTTGTTTGTTGAATGCCCCGGCGACCACTGTTATATTGCCATGTCTAATCACCACGCTTCTGGCGCTCCCCGCTGGAAACAGGTGCAGACAACGTCGCTGGCTAAGTCCGGCTCCCTGTTTCAATCGGTCGCCCCCCTTCATTGGTTGTCCGGCACCCGGCCTTGAGGCCTTGCTGGACACTAGGATTATTGACTGCTACCAATCCTGCCCCTGCCGCCGGTGCTAGCAACTGCGGGTGCATTCTCCCCAATAAAGAAGACTAATTACTCATTTTTTTTCACTTTTTTGGTACCAGTGCAACAAATGTGCACCTATTTGGGCGAAATCTGCACATCCGTCTGGCAGCCTTCCGCTAAACTTGCACAGGTTTTGGAGGTTAGAAAATGCCCGTCCCCCCCCCCGCTTTTGGGGTAGTGTTACGGCATTGAATGCCTTTAACTCTTCCTCTTTTTTTGACCCTGCACTGACCCTGGCGATAGGAACGATCTCCAGGGTCAGTGCAGGTCAGTACAGATTGCTTTACCTAACCCAACTAATAATGCGATGAAAAGAACACTACTATGCCTATTCGGCAGTTTGGCCCTGACCTACAGTGCCCTGGCCCAGCGACTCAGCCCGAGCGTACTGGCCGTCGGCGGTGGCTCCGCCCGAACGTCCAGCATGACCCTCGACTGGACCCTTGGTGAAACCGTTGTCGGAACGGAACGCGTAGCCGGGCACCTGTACACCCAGGGCTTCCATCAGCCCCAGCTTCAGGTCATGGAGCAGCAGAGCCTAACCACTCTGGATGCCGACTACCGGTTTACGGTAGCCCCTAACCCGGTGACCGCCTGGCTCACCATTGCCATCGTCACGCCCGAAGTGACACCTCTGTACCTGGCCCTAACCGACCTTACGGGTCGTCGCTACAACCTGCCGGTTGTACCCGCCAATACGGCCTCCACCCAGATTGACATGACGGCTTACCCGGCGGGTACCTACCTGCTGCGCATTACCAGAGATGGGGAGCGCGCGCTTAAAACCTATAAAATAATTAAAGCTCAGTAACCACTTATAACCCATAGAATAATGAACTACCGTGTACAAACCTCGGTGCTCTTTCGCGCCTTCCTCTTTTTATTCGTTGTAACCCTTGGCTCATTCGCCCAGGCCCAGCAGGTGCCTCAGGGCATGAAATACCAGGCCGTGGCCCGTAGCCTGTCGGGCGAAGTGCTGCCTAACCAGCCCGTTACCCTAAAAATCAGCCTGAAAAGCAACGGGAACAGCCTACAGAAAACCCACTACAGCGAGACGCACACCGTGACCACCAACGCCCTGGGCCTGTTCGACCTAACCATTGGCAGCGGCAAGGCGGGCATGGGCACCTTTACGGGTGTACCCTGGAGCAGCGAAGACATCTGGATGGAAATTGCCATTCAGGACGGCGCCAAGAGTGGCTTTACCACCATCAGCAGCAGCCGCCTGCTGGCCGTTCCCTATGCGTTTCATGCCATGACGGCCAATGAATTAGCCAGCAACCCAAAGGCACGGGTTGGGGCAGGGGCCCCGACGGATGGCGTACCTGGTAACGTTTGGTCGACATTCGGCAATACCAAAACTGACCCCTCCACCGACCGGATGGGCACGATGGATTACGTGGACCTGATTTTTGTGACCAACAAAACCGAACGGCTCAGAATAACGAAAGATGGCGACATTAACTTAGCCAATAGCCTGAGTGTGGGCAAGGATGTGTCGGTTGGCAATGACCTGAATGTCCGAAACAATGTAAATCTGAATACAAACGGAACAGGGGCTACCATTAACAACGGCTCCTTTAAGGTTGCCAACCAAAAACCGACTACGCTGACGGGAACACTCACGGTAGATGGCACTACCAGCCTGAACAATAGCCTTACCGTAAACAACATGGCAGCTACGCGGCTGACGGGGACGCTGCTGGTGGAGAAAGACGGGACGTTTAAACAGAAAGTAGTGCTGGATAACGCCCAGCTGGGATCGGCTAGTACAACCACGGGCGCACTGGTCGTGGCGGGGGGAGTAGGCATCGGTCAGAACCTCAATGTGGGCGGAGCTACCCAGTTGAACAACACGCTAAGTGTAGCCGGGGCTACTACTCTCAACAACAAATTAACCGTGGGGGCTGCGTCGGATTTAAACGGACAGGTAACCATCACGGCTGACATGCCAGGTACCGATCAGGATAACTACGGTAACTATCCACTGCGCGTCCAGGGAAACGATCAGGGCATAGCGGTGAAACTAACGGCCTCAACACCCTTGCCAGGGAATAATTTTATTACTTTTTTTAACAGCAATGGGGTGGCCAAAGGCCGCATCGAAGGTTCCAGTGGCATTGCGCAGGGCTTGCGGGCGGCCGTGATTTCGCTGATCGGTACGCCCAGTTTTGATGATGCCTTTGGTGCATCGCAGAGCAAAGACCGACCCGCCGATCAAAGCATTCCCGGATCGGCCGCTGATTTCTTTACGTCCGACTACGCCTTCGGAGCTTACCAGCAGACGCTTGACCTGGTGGGTGACATCATTCGGCTCATCACCAACATTATTGGAGCGTCAGGCGCCTGTATTACCGGCGATTGTGACGATGTGATCTGGAGCGCTGTAGACGTAGCGGTTGGGGCGCTTCAGTTGGGCGGATACGTAGCTTATAACGAGTTGCAAACAGGGGTGGCTTTTGAATCAGGTGGAGCCGACTATGCTGAGTGGCTGCTGAAAGCCAATACTAAAGAGACGTTTCTGTTTGGCGAAGTGGTAGGGGTAAAAGGGGGCGTCGTTTCCAAAACATTCACGGATGCGGAGAAATTTATGGTCGTTTCCAATGCGCCAGCCGTCATCGGGGGCATGCCCGACAAAAAGAAGGTTGCTCTGTACGAAAAGATTGCCTTTATGGGTCAGGTGCCGGTGAAGGTACTGGGCCGGGTTCGCAAAGGCGACTATATCCTGCCATCGGGCAAAGCCGATGGTATGGCTATGGCCGTTACGCCCATCAACATGAGCGCCCTCGACTACCACCGCGTAATTGGCGTTGCCTGGGCTGACTCAGACCCGAAAAAGGCGTTTAGTTTTATCAATACCGCCGTTGGTCTGAACACCAACGACCTGGCCGCTACGGTCGATCAGATGCAGACGGTGATCAATACCATGCAACTGGCCCTGCAGAAAGCGGTTCCCGACTACAAACCCGCCCTGTTTGCTACCAGTGGTAAAACCCAGACGACCGGTTCAACCGGCTATTCGACCGCACCGTCGATGCGCGAGGTTATTAAGAACGATATTGCGAAGGGTGGCTACACCAACGTCCGCGAGGCTATGCAGGAGGTGAAACAGTACATGGGTGCGCAGGGAGTCGATCTGAGCCAATATCCTTATATGAGTGAACTATTGAACAACCCAACGCCCGAAGTAGCCAAAAAAGCACAGGATCACTACATGAATGTGCTGGTTAAGGCACAAGCCCTGCTGGCTCAACAGCAGAAGGTATCTCCCATGCCCCGGTAATGTGTAGCGACTTCTTACAGGCGTAAAACGAGCTGACTAGTGAAGTCCATTTATGGTAGAAAAATGCAGCCAGCGTTAACTGCATTTTTCTACCATAAATGGACTTTTTCGAGTTAACCTTCCCCGAAAACTGGCTCCTATGCCCGTCTTGCTGTTGACCAGTCAACTAGAATCTCGTGTCAAACCTGGTCATTTTCGACAAGTATCGGGTTGGCAATTTGGTCTGTACGGCAAAACGGGGCCAAATTGAAAATAGAGTGTCAGAAAACCCAATATTTAGGTAGCGTATGCTACGGTTTGTAGTTTATATGTGTTAAAATTTATGCACAAGGTCTCAATCCTAATCGGACGGTTTTACTGAACGGATTTTGGGTTAGTGTAAAATAGCTGAAGTGGTTAAATACTACTAAGTTACAGGTTCAAAAGTGCTACAATAGACTCCTTATTTTATCACTTCTACTAATCAACACTTTGCGGGGCCACCGTGGTGCGGCCTGGGTGGCCCCGGATTCTTAACTTACGTTAAGTGAACATGAATTCAATAATGCCTTAGGTAACATGCACATAATTAACTAATTAGTAATATGGGATGGCCTGGTTGGCCTGTTTTAGGGGAGTAGTTTTGAGGGTTGTTAATCTAAAATTAATGCCCATGAAGCTACGCTTACTTATATTCATCAGCCTGCTGTTCGTATGTATTTCCTTACTGAGCCATACTGTCTTAGCCCAGTCAGCATTCCTTAAAGGCACCGTCACCGACGAACAGAATCAGCCGCTGCCGGGTGTCAATGTGGTGATTAAAGGAACAACCACGGGTACCCTCACCGACGTAAATGGGGCCTTCACCCTTAACCCGGCCCAACCCTTGACGCCTGCCGGTGCGCTCGTGTTTAGCTTCATTGGATTCGACAATACCGAAGTTGCCATCGGGAGTCAGCGAACCTTTACCGTTCAACTCAAGACGTCGAACCAAACGCTGAGTGAGGTGGTGGTGACCGCGCTGGGTATTCGGCGCGAAGAAAAATCGCTGGGCTACGCTGCCAGCACCGTCAATGAAAATGCGGTTAAGGCTGCCAAAACCAACAACTGGGTCAATACCCTGTCGGGAAAGGTAGCCGGACTGAATATTCAGGGCGCGGGTGCCGGACCGATGGGTTCGTCGCGTATTACGCTCCGGGGCGAATCGTCGCTGAACCTCGACAATAATCAGGCCCTGATTGTGGTTGACGGGGTGCCCGTGAGCAGTAAAATTACGGGTACCGGCTATAGTTCGCACCTGTCGGCTGATAGCCCTGTTGATTATGGCTCGACGGTCTCGGACCTCAACCCCGACGACATCGAAAAAGTGACCGTGCTAAAAGGGCCGGGCGCTACGGCGCTCTACGGAAGCCGGGCGGCCGGTGGCGCGCTCATCATTACCACTAAAACGGGGGCTCGCAAAGACCGGGGCATTGGGGTCACCTACAACACAACCTTCAACATTGAGCAGGTAAACCGCTGGCCCGATTACCAGTACGAATACGGCGAGGGTCGGGTGGATACGTACTACTCGTACCTGAACAGCGCTGATGGTATCAACACCAGTACCACCGCAGCCGCCGGGCGGGCTTTCGGCCCAAAGTTCAACGGGCAGATGTACTACCAGTATAACCCTAATGATCCAACAGGCAGGCCCACTGAGCGCACGCCCTGGCTACCATACGACAATTACATAAAGGGCTTTTTCCAGACCGGTCAGACCTTCACCAACAGTCTTTCGCTCGAAGGGGGCAATGACAAAGGCTCGGCCCGATTGTCGGTGACTCACCTTAAAAATACCTGGATTATTCCCAACACGGGTTTTGAGCGGCTCAACGCGTCCCTATCGGTAAACCAGAAGCTGACCGACCGGCTGCGAATCAGCGGTAAGGCCAACTATACTAACAAGAAAAGCGATAACCTGCCCGCTGCGGGCTATAACAATCAGTCGCTGATGTATTTCCTGATCATCGGCACCACGCCCAACGTTAACCCCGACTGGTTTAAGCCGTACTGGCAGCCGGGCCTGGTGGGTGTTCAGCAGAAGAACCCGTTCAATCCCGGCCCCGACAATCCGTATTTAGGTATGTACGAGATGCTGAACAAGATGAACAAAAACGGAGTGATTGGTAACCTGACGGCCAACTATACGGTAGCTAAAAACCTGGAGCTACAGGTCAGAACCGGTCTGGATATGTCGTTTGAGTTTCGGTCGCAACAGCGGCCCTTCAGCATGACCAAGTTTCCGAGGGGCAGCTACCGTGAGCAGAATGTGTTCAGCTACGAATCGAATTCGGATGTGCTCCTGACCTACACCAGCAACCCCGGTCGTCGCATCAGCTTCACGGCCTCGGGGGGTGCCAACGCCATGCGCCAAACCTACGATTTTGCCGGTTTGTACGCCGACCAGCTTGCCCAGCCCGGTATCTACCAGATTTCGAACAGCCTGAACCAGCCCGTGGCCGACCCGCTCAAAACCCGTAAGGCCATCAACAGTGTCTACGGCGCTACGCAGTTTTCGTACGATGAGAAGATTTTCCTCGACATCACAGGCCGTAACGACTGGTCGAGCACGCTGCCGTATCAGAACAACTCGTTTTTCTATCCCTCGGTAAGCAGCAGTTTTCTGATGAATGAGTTGTTGCCCCTGCCGACCTTCGTTTCATTTGCCAAACTGCGGGCTTCGTGGGCGCAGGTCGGTAACGATACCCGGCCTTACCAGACGGCTAAATATTACGACACGATTTACGGCAATAGCTTTACCAACTCGGCTACGCTGTTCAACGCCAACCTGAAACCCGAAATTACGAGTAGCTACGAATTTGGGGTAGACCTGCGCCTGTTCCAGAATCGGATTGGCCTCGATGCTGCCTACTACAATAACCGCAGCCGCAACCAGATTCTGGCCATTCCGCTCGATCCGGTATCGGGCTATTCCAGTGCGCTTATCAATGCCGGCCTGATCAACAGCAAAGGGGTAGAACTTAAACTGACGGGTAAGCCCATCAGCACCCCTAATTTTAGCTGGAACGCCACGGCCATCTGGTCGCGTAACCGTAGCTACGTGCGCGAGCTGGCGCCCGGTATTACCAACCAGGTTATTTATGCCCACAACAGCAACGTAACCATCGAAGCCCGCGAGGGGGGGCGCATGGGCGACATGTACGGCCGGGGCTTTCAGCGCGCACCCGATGGGCAGATCATTTACTCGTCGGTCGGGCTACCCGCTGCCCTGGACCCAACCACCAAAAAATGGGGTAATGCCTTTGCCGACTGGAAGGGGAGCCTGCTCAACGAATTTCAGTATAAGGGGGTGCGAATGAGCATTTTACTGGATGGACAGAAGGGCGGCAGCATGTACTCGCAGACCAACCACAAAAACAATACGCTGGGCAAAACCAACGTAACCCTGCCCGGTCGTGAGGGGGGTATCATTGGCGAGGGCGTTGTGCTGCAGGCCGATGGTACCTACAAGCCCAACACCGTAAAGGTATCGGCCGCGTCGTATTACGATAACTACTACCAGATCAGCAATGCCGAGACCAATATCTTCGATGCATCGTTCCTGAAAATTCGGGAAGTGCGGCTGGAGTTTAACCTGCCAACCACCCTCATTAGCCGGTTGGGAATGCGACAGACCAGTGTGGCCTTTTTCGGCCGTGATTTGTTCAACTTTACTAAATTTCCCGGTTTTGATCCGGAAGGGGGTAACCTGAACAGTGGTACCCTGACTCCAGGCGTTGAACTGGCCCAATTTCCCTCTAACCGAATCATGGGGGCTAACCTGACTTTTAAATTCTAGTCTGACAAATTACCCCACAACGGCCCTGTGCGTTCAGAAAAATGAACGGGGTGGCCGTTGTGGGGTGATTGAATCAATCACTCCGATGAAAAAAATTGCCTTTTTACTCGTTACCCTGGTGAGCCTGGTTACGGGCTGTACCAACAATTTTGAGGAAATAAACGCCGATCCTAACCGCCCGCAGCAGATAAATCCGGGTGTCATGCTGGGACAGATGCAGTACCGCATCGTAAACTCGTCGATGCAGGCGGCCCGCGGACTTACCCACGAACTGATGCAGGTCGATGCGCCCCGGTCGAGCGCGGGGGGCGGGGGCGTACACCGCTACATCATCAACCCCGGTACCGGCGTTTGGTCGAGTTTCTACAATTACCTTACGGACATTGAGGATATCATCAGCATTTCTGATAACCTGCAGGAAAACAATTACAAAGCCATCGGGCTGGTGTATAAGTCGTGGGCCTATTCGATGCTGACCGACCTGTACGGCGATGTACCCTATTCGCAGGCTACTAAAGCTACGCAGGGGATAGTGAAGCCGATGTTCGACAGGCAGAAGGATATTTATACCCAGATTCTGAAAGACCTCGAAACGGCCAATACGCTATTCGACGATACCAAAGCCCTCACCTACGGCGGTGATCTGGTTTATAATGCCAACGCCCTGACCGGCACTAAAAATCTGGGCATTCAGCGCTGGAAAAAATTCGGCAATTCACTGCGGATGCGCCTGCTGCTCCGGCTAATGGCCCGCGACGGTGAGCTGAACGTGAAAGAGCAACTGACCGCCCTGCTAGCCGACCCAACCCGCTACCCGGTGATGACCGCCAACGCCGACGATGCCATTTTCCGGTATCCCGGCACTACGCCTTACTTCAACCCGTACTATAATGCCCGCACCCTCGACTGGCGCGAAGGCACCTATTTTACCGAGTTTTTCCTGAATAAGCTCAACGCTGATAACGATCCGCGCCGGGCCGTCTGGGCCATTCCGGTTACGGTCAATGGGGTGCCCACCTACCGGGGTATTCAAAGTGGTTACCCGACCACCCTCGAATACGTAGTGGGCCAGAATTCGAGCTACACCGACGCCCTGAAAACGCTGCCCCAACTGGGTATCATGATGCCCTACGCCGAGGTAGAGTTTATTAAAGCAGAGCTGGCCCTAAAAGGCTATAACACCGGCAAAACGCCCAAGCAGCACTATGAAGCGGGTATTACAGCCTCCATGGTGCAGTGGGGCGCTACTATGCCCGGTACTTTTTTGAGCCAGCCAACAGTCGTTTACAATGCTACTGCCACGCCCGAAAAACAACTGGAGCAGATTATGGGGCAGAAATACTACGCATCGGTATTTGTCGATTACCAGATGTGGTTCGAGAAAAGCCGGACAGGCTACCCCGTGCTGCCCCGCGGGGCGGGTATTCCGGTTGAAAATCAGTTTCCGAATCGGGTGCCGTACCCAACGTATCTGCAATCGCTTAACCCCGAGGGGCTAGCTTCGGGCGTGGCTTCTATGGGGGGCGACGACGCTGCTATTAAAGTGTGGTGGAATAAATAATCTATTTTTCTCACTGGCCAGGAGCGTACAGATGCAATCTGGCATTTGTACGCTCCCGGCGTTATTACCTTTGTCCAAAAATCAACCTGTCGTGTTCTGGATTCGGTCGCTTTCACGGCTAACGATCTTTACCATCAACCCCAATGACTAAATCACTTCTGCTGCTACTGTGTCCGCTGGCGCTGCTGGCGCAGCCGAAAACAAGCCCGAAATCGCTCGATGCCACCCTCGAAGCCCGGCGGGTACTGTTACCGAATGGCTGGAGCCTGACCCCGGCGGGCCGGTCGCTCGAAGTGGGCGATCTACCCCTGAACATCGCCGTATCGGCCTCGCAGCGGCTCATGGCCGTAACCAACAACGGGCAGGGAAAACAGAGCATCCAGCTCATCGACCCCAGAAGCGAAACCGTACTGGATAACATCGAAATCCCGAAGTCATTTTATGGCCTTACATTCAGCCGCGACGAAAAAACGCTTTACGCTTCGGGGGGCAACGACAACTGGATTCTGGCCTACACCATCGCCAACAACAAACTAACCCTGGCTGATACTATCCGGCTGGGTAAACCCTGGCCGGAACGCATCTCGCCCGTGGGTATCGAACTCGACGATGCCCGTAAGCTGCTCTATGTCGTTACCAAAGACAACAGTATGCTGTACGTGATTGACCTGACTACCAAAGCCATCGTGCATCAGGAGCCACTGGGCAACGAAGGGTATAGCTGTGTACTGTCGCCCGATGCCAAAACCCTGTATATCTCGGTTTGGGGGGGTAAGCGGCTGGCTTTGTTTGATACCAAAACCCGTAAAATACGCACGACCATGTCGCTGGGCTTCAACCCGAATGAGCTGATTCTGAGCCGTAACGGGCAGTATGCCTACGTAGCCAACGCGGGCGACAATAGCGTGTCGGTGGTTGATACCAGGGCCGGTAAAGTGGTGGAAGTGCTCGATGCCGCGCTCTACCCAAACGCGCCCGTTGGTTCGATGCCCAACGGACTGGCCCTCTCAAAAGATCAGAAAACCCTTTACATCGCCAACGCCGACAACAATTGTCTGGCTGTCTTCGACGTCAGTGCGCCGGGTAAGAGCCAGTCGAAGGGGTTCATTCCGGTGGGCTGGTTCCCGACCAATGTGCGCGTGGTGGGCAGTAAAGTGTTCGTTGCCAACGGAAAGGGGTTTACGTCGTTTGCCAATCCGCGGGGTCCACAGCCGGTTTCGCCGGAGGTGCGCTCCGAAACGCACGTGGGCGAACCCGCCCGCCCCAACGCCCGGCTTCAGTACATCGGGGCGCTGATGAAAGGAACCATGAGCATCATCGACGAACCCACGGCGGCCGATCTGGCCGTTTATTCCCAAAAAGTGTACGCCAACACGCCCTACCGGAAAGATCGTGAGCTAATGGCCGAGGGCGAAACAGGCAATCCTATTCCGATGCAAGTGGGCGCAAAATCGCCCATCAAGTACGTGTTTTACGTACTGAAGGAAAACCGCACGTACGATCAGGTCTTTGGTGATATGAAAGAAGGTAACGGCGACTCTACGCTGTGTCTGTTCGGGGAAAAATATACGCCCAACCAGCACAAGCTGGCCCGTGACTTTGTGCTGCTCGATAATTTCTACGTCGATGCTGAAGTGAGCGCCGACGGCCACAACTGGAGCATGGGTGCCCACGCCAACGACTACCTCGAAAAAACCTGGGTGTCGGGGTATTCACGCCGGGGGGGCGTTACGGAGGGGATGGGCCGCCGGGCCATCGCCAACGACAAAGACGGGTATATCTGGGATTTCTGCAAGCGTAAAGGCGTCAGCTACCGGAGCTACGGCGTGTTTGTGGATAAAGATAAAGGCAATATTCCGGCCCTCGATGCGGCCCACGTCTGCAAGGATTTTACCACCTTTTACGTCAACAAAACCAAAGATACCACCCGCGTAAATCAATGGAAACGCGATTTTGATTCCCTGCTGGTGGTCAACGCTGTACCGCAGTTCAACACCATCCGGCTTGGTAATGATCATACACACGGGCTGGCCGTGGGGCAGATGACTCCCTACGCCTGCGTGGCCGATAATGACCTGGCTGTGGGGATGCTGGTGGAACACATCAGCCAGAGCCCCATCTGGAATGAGTCGGCTGTATTTATTGTGGAAGACGACGCCCAGAACGGCCCCGACCACGTAGATGCCCACCGCTCACTAGCCCTGGTCATTAGTCCGTACACAAAGCGGAAGTTTGTCGATCATACCCTGTACTCCACGTCGGGTATGCTGCGTACGATGGAGTTGATTCTCGGCCTACCGCCCATGAGCCAGTACGATGCCGGGGCCACGGCCATGTTTCGAAGTTTCACGCCCACGGCCACGACCACACCTTACCAGTTGGTACCGAGCAACATCGATCTCGATGCGCTGAACACGGCTTACACGCCCAGCGCAAAGAAGTCGGAAGGGCTGGACTTTACGGATGTAGACAAGGTGGATGATAAACTCTTTAATGAAATTCTCTGGAAAGGGCTCCGGGGCGAAACCGCAGAAGTACCTGTTCCCCGGCGCAGTGCCTTTGTGCGGGTAACCAGTGCCGGCGATGATGATTAGGTTTCAGTGGTGAGTATCCTTGAATACCATCATTCGGGTTCATCCACAATATGGTCGTTACCTGTCATAGAAAGAGCGTATGCTACTGATTGTCGTTGACAGATATAAAATTTGCCTATAAGACTCCGATCCGAATCGGACGTTTAACTGAACGATTTATGAGCGGGGGATGATAGTTGATTTTAGTAACTGTCAACCACAATACGTAGCATACGGTACCAAGTTCAACGGGGTTAATAACCGTCGGCCCGTCTCCAGCTGAACGGGACTACTTTTTTATTTTTGTGGAGTATCGGGAAATTAAGATTTATTTCGACGATGTGTTGTATGTTCAGGGGTTGAAAAATTACGTAAAAATTTACTTGATTCAACAAGCAAAATCGTTCTTAACGCGAAGCACGCTTAAGGCTTTGCTTGCCCAATTACCTGGCAATGCGTTTTGCCGGGTACACAAGTCGTTTATTGTTGCCTTATCCAAAATCAGTTTGTCTCAACGCACCAATCTGTACATTGGTAAACAACAGATTCCAATTAGTAGCCGATTTGTAGACGACTTTGAACGCCGATACCGATCTTGCTAAGGTATCATACGAATGAGCAGCCTTTTGGTCAGGTTTGAAAAAATTATGAAGCCCTATATTCCTAAAGTAACGATCTTTCTGCGTCTCGCGCTGGTGCTGTGCGCCTGCATACCGTTGACCGGAACGGCCCAATACAGACGAAGCCGTGAAAATTTTGATAATCACTGGCAGTTTCACAAGGGGGATATCGCCATAAAGCAAGCGGTTAAAGCGGGTAAACAGGGAGGTCTTACCGATGCCAATGTTAAGGTAGTAGAAGGCGAAGAAGCGATCATTGCCTATACCGACAAGAATAAAGTGGCCGACTATAAACCCAGCGACTGGACTAATGTAAACCTGCCACACGACTGGTTAATCGAGGAACCGTTTGTCCATGATGATAACATTGGCAGTCAACCGGCCGGGAACGGGTATCGGTCACCAGGTATTGGTTTTTATCGGAAAGAGTTCGAGGTATCGGAAGCGGATTTAGGCCGGAAAATCACGATTGAATTCGACGGCATTTTTCGTAACAGCACGGTTTGGGTAAATGGCCATCTGATGGGCAATTATCCAAGCGGCTACCTACCTTCTTATTATGATCTGACAACTGTGCTGCGGTACGGCAAGGAAGGCAAAAACGTTATTCTGGTCAAGGTCGACGCTACGGACTACGAGGGATGGTGGTACGAAGGCTGCGGCATTTACCGCCACGTCTGGCTTTCTAAAACCGACCGGCTCCACGTGGCCCGGTTTGGTACGTTTGTAACGACCCCTTCGGTATCTGACAACGAAGCGGTGGTAAGCGTTAAAACGACGATTCAAAACGAGTACAAGGAAGCCAAAACGATTACACTGGTATCAAAACTGGTCGATAGTAAGGGGGCAGTACTCAATACCCAGACCGTATTGCAGTCGATTGCGCCCTTCGATCAGGTAGAAATTGCCCAGACTGGGACCATTTCCCAGCCGCAGCGTTGGTCGCCCGAGACGCCAACTCTTTACAAAATCCTGACGGAGGTTTCAGACAATGGAAAACTCGCGGATACCTACGAAACGACGTTCGGCGTGAGAACCATCGCCCTGACGGCGGAAGGATTCTTTCTCAACGGAAAACGATATCCAATTAAAGGGACGGCCAACCACCAGGATTTTGCGGGCGTCGGGGTAGCGCTGCCCGACAAACTGAATGCCTACCGACTAAAGCTGCTTAAAGAAATGGGCAGCAACGGGTATCGTACGGCCCACCACCCGCCCACGCCGGAACTGCTCGACCTCTGCGATCAGATGGGCATGCTGGTCATGGATGAAAACCGGTTGCTAACCAGTACCCACGATGGATTACAGGAACTGAAGACGCTGCTCTACCGGGATCGCAACCATCCCTGCATCTTTATGTGGAGTCTGGAAAATGAAGAATCGCTGGAAGGCAACGTAACGGGTACCCGGATATTGGAGAAGATGGTCGAAACCGCCCGTAAGATCGACACCACCCGGCCCACTACGGCTGCCATGAATCACGGCTGGAACGACGGCGGCTACAGCGATGCGGTAGATGTAGTGGGCTACAATTACGGGCAGCGGGGTATGCAGTACGTCAAAGACCACGAAAAATTTCCGCAGCGAAAAATGATCGTCAGCGAGTCGACCAGTTACGTCGCCACCCGGGGCGAACACGAAGACAACAAGCAGAAAGGCTATGTCTCTAACTTTGGCATGGGACTCAGCTGGGGCTTGCAACCAGGTCAGGATTGGAAGCACATCGTTCAGTATCCTTACCTGAGCGGTACGTTCGTCTGGTCTGGCTTCGATTACCGGGGCGAACCGACTCCTTACCGCTGGCCTTGTGTGAGTTCCCATTTTGGAATTATGGACCTCTGCGGGTTTCCCAAAGATGGCTACTATGCCTACAAAGCCGCCTGGACCGATACACCGCTGGTTCATGTGTTTCCGCACTGGAACTGGCCGGGCAAGGAAGGTAAACCAATGAAAATGCGGGGCTACACCAATTGCGATGAAGTCGAGTGGCTGGTTAATGGGAAACGGGTGCTGAAACGGAAAGTGGAACCGTTCGAATATTTTGAGTCGGATGTAGTCTATCAACCCGGCCAGTTTGAAGCCCGAGGGTATAAGGGTGGCAAACTGGTTGCCCGTGAACTTATCCAAACCACGACGGCTCCTGCCCACTTAACCCTAAGCCCTGACGTGACCTCCCTCAAAGCGGACGGCACCGACGTAGCGATTATCAACATTGCCATTCGGGATGCCAAAGGCCGGGTGGTGCCTACGGCCAGTAATCTGGTGAGGTTTTCCATCAGTGGGCCGGGCCGGATCATTGGCACGGGCAATGGAGACCCCAGCAGCCATGAGCCCGACAAAGCCAGCCAGCGCATGGCCTTCAATGGGTATTGCCAGGTTCTGGTACAATCCGATCAATCGGTGGGTGACATTCGGTTACGCGCCACCTCCGAAACACTAAAAGGGGCCGAGGTTATTCTTCACGTACACTAACAACTTTTAAGGGAGGCCGACCTTCATGAAAAAACGAACGCAACCCATGCTCAGGCTGCTGCTGGCTCTGGTTCTGTGTCCATTAGGGGCCTTTTCCCAGACTAGTTTCTACGTTTCACTCAACGGCAGCGATACGAATCCGGGAACGCGGGCAAAGCCATTTGCGTCCATCAACAGAGCGCTGGTGACGGCCCGCCGAACCGCGGGGCCCGTGTCGATCAGGCTGTTTGGCGGAACCTATCACCTGACCCAGCCAATCCGTTTTACGTCTGCCGATTCCCGGAAAGATAAAGAGCCGTTAACCCTAACCTCGGTAGACAACCAGCCGGTAGTCCTTAGTGGTGGGACGGTTTTGACGAACCTGAATTGGAAAGAAGGGCCTAACGGAATCTGGCAGACACCGGTTACTCAGGACTTGGTTTTTGACGAACTCCTAGTCAATGGGCAACGCCAACGCATGGCCCGGTATCCAAACTACGACCCTTCGGCCCGGTTTCTGGGGGGTACCGCTGCCGATGCAGTCAGTGCGGAACGGGCCGTCCGGTGGAAATCGCCAGCCGGTGGCTACGTTCATGCTTTGCACCGATCCGAGTGGGGTGATTTTCATTACCGAATTACCGGGAAAAATGACAAAGGAGAACCGACGCTCGAAGGGGGCTGGCAGAATAACCGCCGTATGGGGATGCACGTCCGACACCGCTTCGTTGAGAACGTTTTTGAGGAACTGGATACGACCAACGAGTGGTATTACGATAAAACGGCTAAAGTTCTGTTTTTCGACCCTCCCAAAGGACTGGCTTTTAAAACCGCTACGTTCGAAACCCCGCAACTCGCTCATTTAGTCGAGTTTAACGGTACGGAAGCCAATCCGGTAAAAAATATTCACTTGGTTGGCCTGACGCTCACGCAAACCATTCGCACCTTCATGCTGAACCGGGAGCCGTTGCTACGTAGCGATTGGACCATTTACCGGGGCGGAGCCGTGCTGTATGAGGGAGCTATGAATTGCAACCTCAACAACTGTACACTCTACAACCTTGGTAGTAATGGGGTCTTTTACAATAATTTCAACCGGAACTGTCAGGTATCGGGTTGCCTGATTTGGGAAATCGGGGCCAGTGCCGTCTGTTTTGTCGGCGATCCCAGGGCCGTCCGCTCGCCGAGTTTTGAGTATAACCAGTTTGTTCCGCTGCCGCAGATTGACCGAACGCCTGGCCCTATGACAACCAATTATCCGGCTGACTGTAAGGTCTTCGACAACCTGATGTTCGATCTGGGTTACGTCGAAAAGCAATCGGCCGGGGTAGAATTATCCATGTGCCAGGGCATTACGGTGAGCCATAACACGATTTATGACGTACCCAGGGCGGGTATCAACGTGAGCGAAGGTACCTGGGGTGGCCATATCATCGAATACAATGATGTGTTCAATACCGTGAAGGAAAGCGGAGATCACGGCTCGTTCAATTCCTGGGGCCGGGATCGGTACTGGCACCCAAACAAACGGGTACTCGACTCGATTGTAGCGACGAATTACAATCTTGCCCTGCTCGACGTCGTAAAGCCCATCATTCTCCGTTACAACCGAATGAGGTGCGATCACGGATGGGATATTGATCTGGATGATGGATCAAGCAATTATCTCATCTACAACAATTTATGTCTGAATGGCGGCATAAAGCTCCGTGAGGGTGTTGGGCGGGTGGTGGAAAACAACATCATGATCAACAATACGTTCCACCCCCATGTGTGGTTCAAAAACAGCCACGACGTATTCCGCCATAACATCGTAACCACCGGGTATCTGCCCATCGGCATTACCAACTGGGGTAATGGCATCGATCACAATATCTTCCCCGATTCGGTGGCCCTGGCCGAAGCCCGGCAACGCGGGACTGACCAGCATTCCGTATCCGGCGATCCCCAGTTTGTCAATCCTGGAAGTGGTGATTTTCGGGTAAAGAGCGGGTCGATAGCCCTTGCCGCCGGATTTAAAAATTTTCCGATGGACAGCTTTGGGGTAGTCTCCCCCCGTTTGAAAATGCTTGCTAAAGCCGTACCTCAACCAACCGTTCTGAAGTTGGAAAAGATCGGCGATACCGAATCGGCCCAGTTTATGGGGGCGACGGTCAAGAATCTGACGACGCTGGGAGAACGTTCGGCAACGGGGATGGAAGCAGCCCGAGGAGTACTGGTTGTGGGTGTGCCTTCTGGCACCGAAGCGGCTAAATTCCTACAGGTCAATGATGTCATTCTGTCGTTCAATGACAAAAAAATCAATACGCTACGAGATCTGTTCGAGTCGCGTCTTCTGGTGATTGGTTCAAGTACTAACGTACTAATTTTTCGTAATCAAAAGGAATTAAAACAAGGAATCAGGTTGAACGCATTTAAAAAAGGGTGAGTAACTTGATCAGATAATTGTCGTCCCAGCCCGCCAGCTTGCGTCGGCTTTTAAGACTCTCTTTATCATCCATTCGATGCA
This sequence comes from Spirosoma spitsbergense DSM 19989, assembly GCF_000374085.1. Lineage (GTDB taxonomy): Bacteria > Bacteroidota > Bacteroidia > Cytophagales > Spirosomataceae > Spirosoma > Spirosoma spitsbergense. Next base: position 25,839 of record NZ_KB893610.1, read on the forward strand.
AGAGTTGAAGGGCCATCTTGCGGACAGTGGCAAAATTCTCTGCCCCGTTGCCCACCCGGATTCGCTGTTGATCTTCATGAAAAACCATGTCCAGGCACCAGTGTAACTGATTCTCGATGCCCCAATGATGGCGAACCGCCGAGTTAAAGTGAGCAGCAGGCAATACTAAATCACTCAGAT
>NZ_KB893611.1 GCF_000374085.1 Spirosoma spitsbergense DSM 19989
CAAGTTTTTATAGGGGCTTAGATGATAATAAATCAGAATTGTCATCACCTCACTAAGAGTGAGTTGACTGGGATGATTCTTCTTGTAAGCACCACAGTGGTGAAGAGCTTTAGCAATGATTGAGCGTTGTGCTTTGCAAAAGTCATCGACATCGCAGTAAATTTCGGTCAGCATGTGAGTTCGGGGCTGGTTAGTTTTGTTTGGTTAGCACCCAAAACTACCAATTTCGGCTCATATGCCCTTTAAACGCCGGTTTTAAGAATTTCACAATCCCATAGTTCGCGTTATTTAGTATAGTCGGGTGTAGGACAAGTTTTCCAGCCCTTAGAAAACTTCCGTAAAACTTGAAGTCTCACCTCTATTTTGGAATTGACAATTAGCTGACTGAAATAAGTTGGTCTTACCTCGAACGGTTCAACATAGTCAATCCGCCACGCAAAGCGCGTAAGGGTCAACAATTGGGAAGTGCCGTAATTCTTGCAGATTATCTATACGAACTGCCTGCTCTGCTATTGGTATTCATCTGCTGGTTTCCTTACCTTGCCAGTACGATGAACCACCGTAGTGAAGGTCACCGTAACGAACGGGTTATCGTAACAAACGAGTTACGTAATGAACCCGATTCGGTAAACAGCCATACACCTAAACCCACGTAACGCAGCATGGACGTCCAGATCCATTACCGAGCCTGTAACCTGTGCGAAGCCATCTGCGGCCTCGACATAAAACACCTGAACGGCCAGGTAGTGAGCATCGCAGGCGATAAGGAGGACCCGTTTAGCCGGGGGCATATCTGTCCCAAAGCCGTAGCCCTCAAGGATGTGTACGAAGACCCTGACCGCCTTCGGAAACCACAGAAAAAGGTGGTGGCGGCTGATGGCGGGGTTTCCTGGGCCGAAATTGGCTGGGAGCAGGCTTTTCGGGAAGTGACCGACCGGCTACGGGCCATTCGCGCTGAAAGTGGCCCCAACGCCATTGGGTTTTACGGCGGTAACCCATCCGTGCATAATTCCGGTACGTTGCTGTGCGCACCCGGTTTTATTAAAGCCCTCCGAACGAGGACCATCTTTTCGGCTTCGTCAGTCGACCAGTATCCGCATCATTTTGCGGCCTGGCAGCTATTTGGACACCCTGCTTTGCTACCCGTGCCGGATATCGACCGTACTGACCTCTGGATAATCATTGGGGGTAATCCCATTGCCTCCAACGGGAGCATCATGACCGCGCCCGATGTTGCCAACCGACTGAAGGCCATTCAAAAACGGGGTGGAAACGTTATCGTAATCGACCCCCGGCGCACCGAAACGGCTCTTCGCGCCGATGCGCACCATTTTATCCGTCCCGGCACCGACGTCTATCTGCTGCTGGCAATGGCGCAGGTGTTATTCGCCGAAAACCTGGTGCGGCTGGGTAGGCTTGCGTCCATCATCGACGGCCTCGACCGGCTCCGGGATGCCGTAGCTGATTTTACCCCGGAACGGGTTGCCGGCGTGACGGGTATTGCGGCCGACACCATCCGCCAGCTCACCCGCGACTTTGCCCAGGCCGAACGGGCTGCTTTATACGGTCGCGTAGGCGTGTCGGTGCAGTCGTTCGGGAGTTTGTGTCTGTGGCTTATCAACGTGCTGAATACCCTGACCGGCCATCTGGATGAGCCGGGTGGCATGATGTTTTCGAGCCCTGCGTTCGATATAGTGGGTAAGCGGCAACTGTATGCGAAACACAATCGCTACCGGAGCCGCGTGAGTGGGTACCCGGAGTTCATGAGCGAACTACCCGTTTCGTGTTTGGCCGAGGAAATACTGACCCCGGCCCGCACGGAGGGCGAACAACCCATTCGGGCGATGGTGACGAGTTGCGGTAACCCGGTTTTATCGACTCCCAACGGCGGGCAGCTGGATACCGCCCTTGGGCAGCTTGACTTTATGGTGTCGGTGGATATTTACCGGAACGAAACCACACGCCATGCCGACTACATTCTGCCACCAGCTACCGGCCTCGAAACCGCCCATTACGACCTGACGTTTCACGCCCTGGCCATCCGTAACACGTCCCGCTACTCTGACCCAATGGTGCCTAAGCCCGACGGGATGTTGTATGACTGGGAGATTTACGAGTACCTCCGGCTCTATCTGGAAGACGAACAATACGACCAGCACACCGGTCCGCAACCCGAAAACCCGGAGCAAAAAATTGACCTGGCACTGCGCTACGGCCGGTACAAAGACCAGAATCTATCGGTACAAACCCTGCGCGACAATCCGCACGGTATAGACCTCGGTCCCCTCCAGTCGCAACTCCCCGACCGGTTGATGACTGCCAGCAATCGGATCGACGTGGCCACCGCTCCGTTCCTCACCGACCTGGACCGCGCCCGGAAAAATTTTGATTGGCTGGCAGCGAACACGGACGACCGCACACCACCACAATTACACCTCATCAGTCGTCGGCACCTGCGCGACAATAATTCCTGGCTGCATAATGCCTACCGGCTCGTTAAAGGCCCCAACCGCTGTACCCTGCAAATCAACCCGGTGGATGCGGCCCGGTTAGCGATTGCCGATGGCCAGAAGGTGCGGGTCGCGTCGCGTGTGGGGAGGGTTGAACTATCCGCCGAAGTGACCACCGACATGATGCCCGGCGTGGTATCGATGCCCCACGGATACGGCCATAACCGCCCTGGTATACGGCTCGGCGTAGCCCAGGCTCACGCGGGTGTCAGCATCAATGACCTGACCGACGAAACCCTGCTGGATGCGCTAAGCGGTAATGCGGCTTTAACGGGCGTTGCGGTAACGGTTAGCCCGGTAGCGGTTCCGGAACTGGTGTAAAGGGGAGTAGAATGAATTTAACCTTTTTCGAGAGACTTTTCCAGGCAGCTCTTCTTCTCATTCATAAACTCTTTCTGAACGGCGTTCGTGTACGACCGGCCTGCCGGAATTGTTTGCCCGTTCAGCTGGAATCGTATGGCTACAATTTCCAACGAAAAAATCCAGTTACCTACGGGGCGACCGTCAATGGATTTCCAGCACCGCTTCCGGCTCGCTCACTTCCATTAACCCATCCGTGTTGATGCCTGTCAGGTGTACGGGCAGCATCTCATTAATTAACAGGGGGTCGTATTTGGCTACTACGCGGACGTAGTTTTCGGTGAAACCCTGCATGATGCCGGTCCGACGGTCGGCTTCAGTAACGTCCTCTTCAAACAACACGGTGGCATCCTGCCCAACCTGGGATTCGTAAAAGGCCCGGCGTTTTTTGTCGGACAGGCTATGCAGCATCTTCGAGCGTTCGGCCCGGATGTGGCCCGGTACGGTGGGCTTGATTGTCAGCGCGGTGGTGTTGGGTCGCTCGGAGTAGGTAAAAACGTGCAGGTAGGAAATGGGCAGCTCGTTCAGAAACTGGTAAGTCTCTTTAAACGCCACGTCGGTTTCGCCGGGGTGGCCCACAATTACGTCTACCCCGATACAGGCGTGGGGCATCAGTTGTTTTATTTTCTGCACGCGGTCAGTGTAGAGTTCGCGTTTGTAACGTCGGCGCATCAGGCCCAGTACGCGGTTGCTCCCCGATTGCAACGGTACGTGAAAATGGGGCACAAACCGCTTCGATTGCGCTACAAACCGGATAACATCGTCGGTGAGCAGATTCGGTTCGATGCTCGAAATACGGAATCGCTCGATGCCTGCTACCTCGTCCAGCACCTGTATCAGGTCCAGGAATGTTTCGGGTTGCTGATTCAGTAAGCTGTTGCCACTACCTACACCGAAATCACCGATGTTTACGCCGGTCAATACAATTTCCTTGACCGAACGTTCTGCAATCTCCTGGGCTGCCCTAACTACATTTTCAATAGTGTCGGAACGGCTTTTCCCCCGTGCCAGCGGAATAGTGCAATAGGCGCAGGGGTAATCGCATCCATCCTGCACTTTCAGGAACGTGCGTGTGCGGTCGTTGAGCGAGTAGGCCGCATGGTAGTCGATGGCGGTTTCGATGGGCGAATTGAATACCTGAGCGGGCTGGCCGTTTGGCACTTTCACGAACGTGGGCATCAATTCGTGCAACCGGAATTTCTCGGCTGCCCCCAGTACGGCATCCACTCCCGGAATTTCCGAAATCTCCGTGGGTTTCAACTGAGCATAACAGCCTACAATGGCCACGTACCCATCGGGGTTTATTTTCTGCGCTTCCCGAACAATCTTCCGGCATTTTTTGTCGGCATTATCCGTCACGGAGCAGGTGTTGATGATGAAGATATCGGGCTGCTGATTGAACTCCACGCGCTCGTAGCCCTGCTGCTCCATCAGGCGGGCGAGGGTTGAGGTTTCGGAGAAGTTCAGCTTGCAGCCAAGCGTATAAAAGGCAACTTTTTTCACAGCAAAGGATTGTATGCTGTAAAAGTACAAAAAAATGATGGTTCGACAGGTCGGCCGGTCGGCCGGGTTCCGGGGAGCCGGTAGGGCAGGAGTTGAGTTGAGCGGGGAATAAATAGAGTAAATCGGGTTTTGTGGTTACTTTCCTGTCAAATCATCTTCGCATGGCCCGCAAACTACTCCTAACCCTGCTCATCGTAGCGCTACTCATTGAACTGGCACTAACGGGCGGGGCGTTCTTCGCCCGCGAGTTCACGCTGAAGCAATTTGGCGTGGGTTTAACCGCCGAGACATCCTTTTTAGGATACATCGTTGGCTGGACACTGCTTTTCGTATCGCTGGTATGCGGGCTGGCCATCTGGCAGGTCTGGCAGCGAAAGCGCGGATTTCAGAACCTGTGTTACCTGCTCAGTCTGTGGTGGATTGGTATTGGCATCGGTATTTATATTGCCTTTGGTAAACCTGATAATCTGGTCCTTGATTCACTCAAAGGGTTACTGCTCCTGATCCTGACAAACCGCACGCTGGCTGACCGCCGTATGCTGTAGCAGGCGTAGTACAGCGCAGTACTCCGTAGTCTCAATCTACTTTATTATGAAACAGTACCTACTCATTTGGCTAATAAGCCCCGTTTTTCTGTTCGGTAGTCCACTCGCCCGCGCCCAGCAGAATCCGGTCTCCGAAACGGTTACCTACGGCCCTGATTCGCAGCGGCAGGCGGGGGTTCCCGAAGGTGTGGTTACGAAGTTTGTCTGGAAGAGTACCGTGTTTCCGAACACCATCCGGGAGTATTACGTGTATGTACCGGCGCAGTACGATGGCAAAACACCGGCAGCGCTGATGATTTTTCAGGATGGGCATACTTATGTAAAAGAAGACGGTGATTTTCGGGTGCCTATTGTATTCGATAACCTGATTCACCAAAAAGCCATGCCCGTTACCATTGGCCTGTTTATCAACCCCGGTCAGCATGGTAATGAACTACCCAAAGACCCATTTCGGGCCGACAATCGCAGTGTTGAGTACGATACCCTGACCAATCAATACGTCCGGCTACTGCTGGAGGAATTGATTCCTGAAATCAGTAAAACCTATAAACTGGCCGAATCGCCCACCATGCACGCTATCTGCGGTTTATCTTCAGGGGGAATCTGCGCCTTTACGGCGGCCTGGCAGCGGCCCGATTATTTCCACAAAGTGCTGAGCCAGATTGGTAGCTTTACCAATATAAAAGGTGGGTATGTGTACCCGTCCCTGATTCGGAAATCGCCGAAGCGAAACATTAAGGTGTTCCTGCAGGACGGCAGCAACGACCTCGACAATCAGCACGGCAACTGGTGGCTTAGTAATCAGCAGATGGACAAAGCGCTTAAATTCAGCCAGTACGATTACAAGTTTGTGGGCGGTACGGGTGGCCATAACGGTAAACACGGCGGCTCTATTTTGCCCGAATCATTACGCTGGTTGTGGAGTGATGTGAAATAGATCGTGAAAAATAGGTGCGTATCTTTGCCATATGCACTTATTCTATCAGCCCGGCGTGGATTCGCCCGATGCTGTAAACTTTTTAACCGAAGACGATTCGCGCCATGCTATCAGGACATTGCGGCTTGGAGTTGGCGAGGTTATTGCCGTGACGGATGGAAACGGAAACCGGCATACGGCCGTTATTACCCAGGCAGATGGTCGGCGTTGCCAGTTTCGGATTACCGATACACAAACAACCCATCTTCGGTCGTTCTCTATTCGCATTTGCGTGGCACCAACCAAGAACATGGACCGTATTGAGTGGTTTGTGGAGAAAGCGGTAGAAATTGGAATTGAACGAATCAGTTTCTTTTTCGGACAGCATTCCGAGCGTCGGGTGCTGAAGCTGGAACGCCTGGAAAAAATTGCCATAGCCGCCATGAAGCAGTCGTTACAGTCGTTTTTACCCCGTTTAGACGAGGCCGTTTCATTCGGGGAACTCCTGAAAACAGTGGATGAACCGCAGCGTTTTCTGGCTCATTTGCCCGCCAATGAACCACCGTCTCCGCTGGCGAATATGGCTACGCCAAACGGACAGTATGCGGTGCTGGTTGGCCCGGAAGGTGATTTTTCGGAAAAGGAACTGCAACAGGCCGTAGATGCTGGTTTTCGGATGGTAATGCTCGGTACTAACCGGCTCCGCACCGAAACAGCGGCACTGACGGCCTGTCAATTATTGAATTTTATTAACCAGTAGTGCTTGCCTTACTAATGTTATGAAAAAGCTGCTTCTTCTTTTTGTTATTCTTCATTGTTCATGCATCATTGCCAACGGCCAGTATGCCTATAAAATCGCCAAGTTGAAATACAACGGCGGGGGCGACTGGTACGCCAACAAAACATCGCTGCCGAACCTCATTAAGTTTGCCAATGCTAACCTGCGCATGAACATCTTCCCGGAAGAGGATATTGTGGAGCCGGGCAGTACCGACATTTTTGGCTACCCGTTTGTACACATGACCGGGCATGGCAACGTGACTTTCAGTGATGCCGACGTTAATAACATGCGCCGGTACCTGATATCAGGTGGATTTCTACACATCGACGATAACTACGGACTGGATAAATTCATCCGCCGGGAGATGAAAAAGGTGTTCCCCGAACTCAGTTTTGTCGAGTTGCCGTTTAACCATCCGGTGTATCAGCAGAAGTATCGGTTTGCTACGGGCCTGCCCAAGATACACGAACATGACGGTAAAGCGCCCCAGGGTTTCGGGCTGATTTATCAGGGACGACTGGTTTGTTTTTACAGCTATGAGTGCGATTTGGGTAACGGCTGGGAGGACCAAAGCGTGTATAATGACCCCGAACCCGTTCGGCAACAGGCCCTGCGAATGGGGGCCAACTTGCTGGAATACGCCACAACCTCAAATTAAATAAAGTATTATTTGGGGAAAGCAACCCAAAGGAGTCAAAAAAACGTTATTATTGTAGTAATATTCCTAGTGAGTCTCACGTCCATCTTTTAATAGTTACCATAGTGATTTTTGTACTAGTTGCGTTCCTGGGGCATTGGTATTTGTCCCTGTTCTGCCAAACGTTTTTTCTCCACCGGTATTCGGCCCACAAAATGTTCTCGATGAGCAAATTCTGGGAACGGTTCTTTTATGCCCTTACTTATATATCGCAGGGTTCGTCGTATCTGAGCCCACGGGCGTATGCCGTGTTGCACCGGATGCACCACGCCTTCAGTGACACAGAGAAAGACCCACACTCTCCGCATCACACCAAGAATATTTTTACGATGATGTGGAAGACCAAAGACATTTATAACGCTGTACTGCACCGTAAACAGACCGTTGAAAAACAGTTCGATCGTAATTATCCCGAATGGAATTTCATTGAGAAAGTTGGCGATTCCTGGTTCTCGCGGGCTGGCTGGGCCGTTCTTTACAGTGTGTTTTACTTGCTGGCGTTCTTTTACCTGGATATGCACTGGGCGTTTTTCTTCCTGCTGCCGGTTCACTTTGTAATGGGACCCGTACACGGAGCCATTATCAACTGGAGTGGCCACAAGTACGGCTACTCGAATTTCGACAATCACGATGAATCGAAAAATTCGTTGATTCTGGACGTAGTAATGATGGGCGAGTTGTTCCAGAATAACCACCACAAGCGGCCAAATTCGGTCAATTTTGGGGCTAAATGGTTCGAGTTTGACCCTACGTTCCCCCTCATCGGCATCCTGCACAAACTGCACGTCGTTCGGTTAAGACCCTCGGCCGAAGCGAAGAAAGCTCAGTTTGAAGTAGGACACGACCGCCGGGTAGAGGTGGAAGATGAAATAGAAGCGTAAACGGATAGTACTTTAGTCATAGACAAATCCCCAGGCCAGCGATGGCTTGGGGATTTGTTATTTTACGCGCTATAAAAAGCAGTGTGTAAAGCAGGCCCCGTCGTATGCTGGTTTTTCGTGGGGTATATTTTAATGAAAATTAAGAACAGATTAAAAAAAAATGAAAAAAACGAGTATTTCCCACCAGTAAGATCGTATTATTAGGTAGCAGAAAGGGTTAACCAGTTCGCATAAAAAGACAGTTCTTTGATAAAGAGTACGTATTGAATACAGACGAGTTCATTTGCCACGCTTAAATCAGCGGGAAATACTTCCTGAAATTTGCCGATGTTAACCTACAGCCCGGATGGCGGCTAAGTGAAAAAAACAGGCCTTTGAAAAAACCTTTCCCAACCCGGTTTCGCCAAAGGACTGCTTTGGTATTGTTCGTTAGAATCATTATTGTTTAATCGACCGTTGCTGACGCCCCGACCAGCACGTTTCGCTCGATTTTCCGCAGTGATTCTTTTAACAATATGTTAACAAAAATATGCCTTGTTACAATATCCATAAATTGGTTGAAACCTATATATTTGACTTAGAGGCTGTTTCAGGATGCTACCGATGCGGTGGCTTTCAGAGGAAATAGTCATCCTATTATCATGAGGCAACTATTCGTAAAAGATGAATTCTACCCCAGTGCCTGGGCGCGAGTAGGTACGCATCTGGCCTTGTGGGTATTCATGTTTTTAGTGCTTTTGATTCAGTATCAATGGATTAACCGAACTGTTGGTATCAATGTAGCAACCTTTGAGCTTACTCTGGGTAATTTCCTGGCTGTATTGATAACGTACTATTTATCATCTGCACTTATTTTATCTTCACTATACCAAAAGAGATGGATATGGATAATCGTCGGATTATTGTTGATTTACATTGTTAACTATCTGTGTTTTTATTACTTTTTTACTGAAGTAAGCAAGGCCCATCCCGTGTCTCCAGGCGTTCAACGGGTGGCTGACGCTTATCGAAAGGCCGGGCTCCTGGGGGGATTTACCAATAGCGCAGTCTTTATAATGAATTGGTCTTATAGTTTAAATGCTGTTATACCCGTCATTATGAAGTTTATGAAGGATGTTTTTGTGACCAGAAACAGAACTACACAACTGGAGCGGGATAATCTGTCACTGGAACTCAACTTTTTACGCTCGCAGGTCAATCCTCATTTCTTTTTCAACGCCGTCAATAATGTGTACTCCCTCATTGTCGATAAAGACGAACAGGCGGCTACCATATTACTTAAACTATCGAGTTTAATGCGCTATGTATTGTACGAAGCTGGTGCATCGTATGTTCCTCTCCACCAAGAGATTAGCTTTTTGAGTGATTATGTGGGGTTGGAGAAAATTCGGCACGAAGCATGGAATACCATTCAGCTACGGGTGGATGGTGAGGTACAGGGGCTAACGATTACCCCGCTTATTCTAATCACATTTGTCGAAAATGCCTTTAAACATGGTCTCAATGCCACTATTAAAGAGTCGTGGGTTACCATCGATATACGAATAGAAGGGAATACTCTTTATTTTCAGGCTCAGAATAGTAAGCCATCCGGCCCGGCGCGGATACGTAAAAACCCGTTGCCTGAGGTTGGAGGTATTGGTCTGGCCAATACCCAGCGCCGGTTAGAACTCCTTTACCCCGATAAGCATCAGTTACACATTCACGAAACGCCGTGTGTTTACACAGTCGATTTAATGATTATCCTCCATGGAACGCAACCTGACCTGCCTGATCATCGACGACGAACCGCTGGCGCGGGAGTTGATTAAAAAATTTGTAGCCCGGGTACCGACCTTGTCCTGTCTGGGTGAATGTAACAATGCTATCGAAGCTGTTACGATGATTCATAATCAACGGCCCGATGTTATTTTTCTGGACATCAATATGCCCGAAATGACGGGTATCGAGCTCCTCAAGTCTTTTACGGCTACCCGGCCGCAGATTATTGTAACGACTGCTTACCCCAACTACGCGATGGATGGCTTTGAGTACGACGTAACCGACTACCTACTCAAACCTATTCCTTTTGATCGTTTTCTAAAAGCCCTCAATCGGGTGCGGGATCGAATAAGCAATGTAGGAACAGTAGAAAGCGTACCACCCGATAACGGAACAATGACCAACGCGGATAAACCCACTTTGGTAAATAAATTCCTGTGGGTGAAAGAGGACAAGAAGATGGTGAACGTCAATACCGATGAGATACTGTATGTGGAGGGGATGAAAGATTACGTGAAAATTTTCCTGCCCGATAAGATGGTGGTTACGCATATCACTATGAGCCGGATGGAACAACTGTTGCCTGACCTCGACTTTATCCGGGTGAATCGCTCCTACATCGTCCGCCGATCTGCCATTGTAGCTGTCAATGGCAACACGATTGAAATGGTTAATAAAAAGGAAGTACCCATTGGGATCAATTACCGGGATATTATAAAAGATATCTCCAGAGAATAGTCACCTTTTTTTTGCTACTTCTATCGTTTGGTAGCATAAATCTAAGAATACAGCTATTTAGTCGAAATAATTTTCGTACAACGATTTAATCAGGAATATTTGATACGTTATTTTTATTATAGCAATCTTAACTACTTTCTCTCATGAAAAACGCAATTATACGTCCGGTTCTCCAGTTGAAAAAAGAAACAATCAGCCGCATGGATGGTGCATTCAGTCAACCTGCCCTCGACAAAAAAAAGTCGGAAAGTATTACCATTGATACGACTATAATCATTGGTTTTTGAGCGTTAATCCACCTGGGTACGAACCCCGGATTGAGTTGCTGGTGCTAAGGCCACGCTCGATCCGGGGTTCTTTTTTCGGGCAGTTCCTGCACCGGACGAACCCCGGAAAGTGACAAGAGGCCATGCATGAATCGACGCGGGCAGCTACTTGGTCGAAGGGGGGCTTCCCTTAGTCGAAAAAAGTTCAGTAGTAGCCATCCTGCTGTTAATTTCCATCAACTATTCAAGATCCCTATTCATGAAAAAAACGCTCTCATTCTGGAAACGACACTTCGGGGCGCGGGAACTGCCGAAATCCGGCGAACCCTTCGGCGACGTCATTGGCGTAGAAGAAGCGCAGCAAATTAGGGGGGGCGATAAAGAATACACGCCCCTGTATGACCTGCAACCGGAACCTAACCGCCGACAGCCATCCATTTTACTCGATTTCAGCTAAACCGTATTATCTCATACAGTCATGAAAAAAAAACAATTTTCGATACCGGCTAAAAAGAAAGAGCTTACTAAAAAAGCCCTCGACCATTTCGATCAGCACGATCAGAAAATAGACGGTGACGCTATCCGGGGAGGGAACTGGACTGAATACGGCGGTGGGGCGGATAAGGACGAAAAACTGAAGCCGTAACGCTTAACCGCATCATTCCACTTGGTTATCAAGGGCGCCATCGTAAAAGTTGCCAGCCGGTGCAATCTGAATTGCACCTACTGCTTCATGTACCATGCCGGTGATGATTCGTACCAACGCCAGCCCAAACGAATGACCGCCCTGGTGCGGGACGCGCTCCTGCAACGGGTACTGGAACACTGCAATCGATATGGCCTGAAAACCTTTGATTTTATCCTGCACGGCGGAGAGCCGCTGCTGGCTGGTAAACGATTTTTCGAGCAGTTTGTGGCGCAGGCAATTGCCCGGCTGACACCAGCGGTTGAACCGCGTTTTTTTATCCAGACCAACGGCCTGTTGCTGGACGAAGCCTGGTGTCGGCACCTGGGGCGGTTAGGTATTCGGGTTGGTATCAGTCTGGATGGACCGGCATCTGTCAATGATCGCTACCGAACAGACCACCGGGGACAAAGCTCGTTTCTGGCCGTTGAACGTGGATTAAGGTACGCACTCCAGTCGGACTGGTTAGTGAATCATCCGGGGGTACTAACGGTCATCGACCCCACAACGAACCCCGTTGCGGTATACGAGTATTTCCGGTCGGTAGGGGTGAGGGAGCTGGACTTCCTGTTTCCCGATGCTACGTTCGACCGGCCACCCTATCAACCAGCAACCAGCGATACACCCTATGCCGACTGGCTCATTACCGTATTTGACCAGTGGTTTATGACGAAGAACAAACCCCGGATTCGGCTGTTCGAGCAATTGATTGCCCTGATTCTGGGGCAGGACGTACAGTCAGAACGGTGGGGGATGGGGACTAATGAGTTCATGGTAGTGGAAACCAACGGGGAAATCGAGCCTTCCGATATGCTGAAAATCTGCGGCCCCGATTTTACCAAGACAGGGGTTAATGTGTGTACCCACGCACTGGTGGATGCGCTGGATCACAGCCTGATTGCCCTGCATCGAAACAGCCATCAAACCTTGAGTCGAATATGTCAGAAATGCCCTGTCGTGGCCGTTTGCGGGGGCGGTTTGCTGGCCCACCGCTACAGTGCTCGAAAGGGTTTCGATAATCCATCGGTGTACTGTCGGGATTTGCTGAAACTTATCACCCACACTCAGAGTCGGGTCATTGCGTTTTTGCCGGTTGCCATTCGTCAGGAAGCCGATCTGGCCCCGCTATCGTATGACGACGCACTTGCCGCAGTACAGGCAGTACAAATGAATGGATACTGTAAAGGGGATAATGTGAAATGAATGTTGTAACCTGATAATCAGGCTATTGTTGGTGTTTGTTGTCATTTTATAGTATTTATTTACTCAACAGAAACAGGGTGAAACGTGAGGTTTTAGTACGACGCACATGGGAGCACACGCATACAAATACTACCGGCAGCTGGATTATATGGACTGTGGGCCAACCTGCCTGAAAATGGTGGCGGCTCATTACGGCAAGGAGTATTCCATGGATTTTTTGCGGGCCAATGCCTACATCACCCGGCAGGGAGTGAGTATGCTGGGCATTAGTGAAGCAGCCGAAAAAATAGGCCTCAAAACGCTCATGGTCAAACTCACGTACGACCAGTTGGTACGGGAAGTTCCGTTGCCCTGCATTCTTCACTGGAATCAGGAACATTTTGTGGTTCTCTACGAAGCATCTGGCTCCTTGTTTGGTTTTCTACCCTTCATCAAAAAACAAACCCGGTTTTTAGTAGCTGACCCCGGCCATGCCCTGATTCACGTAGACCAGGAAACCTTTCGCCGATGCTGGATTTCATCGGGCGATCAGAAAGGCGTGGCGCTGCTGCTCGAACCGACTCCGCATTTTTACGAGCAGCAGGAACAGGGAACCGAAAAAACGCAGGGTTTTCAGTTCCTGCTGAAATACCTGACACCCTACCGACGGTATCTGATTCAGATCATACTCGGTATGTTGTTCAGCAGTATGCTGGCGATGCTGTTTCCGTTCCTGACGCAGGGTTTGGTCGATTACGGGATACACCGTCATAATCTGGGTTTTGTCCACCTCATACTGTTGTCGCAGTTGCTACTGTTTGTGGGCAGCACCGTTATTGACAGCATCCGAAACTGGATTCTGCTGCACATCAACACCCGCATCAGCGTCACCATTATCTCGCACTTCCTGATAAAACTGATGCGTCTGCCCATCAGTTTTTTCGACACCAAAAACATTGGCGATATTTCGCAGCGCATCAACGACCACCACCGGATTGAGTCCTTCCTGACGGGTTCGACGTTGAATACGCTGTTTTCGCTGATGAATCTGGTTATTTTCTCGCTCGTTTTTACGCTCTACGATGTTGATCTGCTCCTCGTTTTTGTGGTCGGGAGTGTGCTGTCGGTCGGCTGGGTTCTGCTTTTTCTAAAGCACCGTAAAGAACTGGATTACCGCCGGTTTCAGCGTTTACGCGACAACCAGAATAGCCTGTATGAACTCATTACGGGCATGCAGGAAATAAAACTGAATAACTGCGAACGGGCCAAACGCTGGGAGTGGGAGCGTATTCAGGCCAAATTATTTAAAATCAATATTCAGGGGCTTATTCTGGAACAGTACCAGGAAATTGGGGCTACGTTTTTTACCCAGCTCAAAAATATCCTCATTTCCTACATGGCTGCCATGGCCGTTATCCAGAACGAAATGACCCTGGGAATGATGCTGAGTATCTCCTACATTGTGGGACAGATGAACGGGCCACTCAGCCAGATTCTACAGTTTCTGCGGAGCATTCAGGATGCCAAAATCAGTCTGGAGCGGCTCAGCGAAATTCATAACCGGCCCGATGAAGAGATTGACGAAGAAATGACGATGGGTAAGCTGTCCATCCGCCGGCCGTATGACGCGGGACCGGTGCCCGTTACTGCCTATGCCCACCCGGCCGCTACCGAAACCGGCATTGTCCTGAACAACGTGTCGTTCCGCTACGGTGGCCCGCATTCGGCTTATGTACTGAAAGATATTACCCTGCACATACCCAAGGGCAAAGTAACGGCCATTGTGGGGAGCAGCGGTAGTGGAAAAACAACCCTTCTGAAACTATTACTAAAGTTCTACCCGCCTACGGAGGGTGAAATTTTGGTGGACAGCAATGACCTGAACGATATATCGGCCAAAATGTGGCGTACCAACTGTGGCTCTGTGATGCAGGATGGTTATATCTTTTCCGATTCCATTGCCCGTAATATCGCTGTTCAGGGCGAACGGATCGATGAAGTAAAGCTCGTTGAAGCGGCTACGGTGGCCGCTATTCACGACTTTGTAAAACGGTTACCCCTTGGCTTTATGACCAAGATCGGGAATACGGGGGCCGGGCTGAGTGGCGGGCAGCGGCAGCGAATTATTGTGGCCAGGGCTATTTACAAAGACCCCAAATACCTGTTTTTCGATGAAGCCACCAGTGCGCTGGATGCCAATAACGAACGAACGATTATGGCTAATCTTGAACAGTTTTTCGAAAACCGGACGGTGCTGGTAATTGCCCACCGACTAAGCACCGTTCGTAAAGCGGATCAGATCGTGGTACTTGACAACGGCATGATTCGGGAGCAGGGCACTCACCATGAACTGGTCAGCCGGAAAGGCTACTACTACGACTTAGTGAAAGACCAACTCGAGCTGGCTGAAGCCTGAGTAATGAAGATAGATTAGTTAAATGTTTGTCGTTTGGCGGTAGCGGACCAGCGAAAGCAACCAGGCGTCAGCAAACGACAAACGCGACAAACCACAAACGACCAATGCCACAAGCATCCTCCCATACCGTCCTGAGCGATGAGATTCAGGAAATCATTGGCTACGTGCCGCATTGGGTGGTGCGCTGGGGAATCACGGCCATGTTTGGCGTATTTCTGATTTTGCTGCTTTGCTCTTACCTCATCAAGTTTCCCGATACGATTTCGGCCCCGGTAACTATTAGTGCTACGGTGCAGCCATTCCGCATTAGCTGGTACAAATCAGATGTGAACATCGACTATCAGTGTATGGTGCATACGGGGCAAATTGTGCAGGCGGGCGATACGGTGCTACTGGAAAAAAACAGCAGTAAGCGCACCAGCGTGGCCTATCGGAGCACCGTAAAGGGGCGTGTTCATATCCTGAAAGGCAGTAAAAAAGAGATAAAACTATCGACCATTCTGGTGATGCCCTTAGTCGTTTCGGGTTGTGATGTGCAAATCCGGTTACCGATTCAGGGTTCGGGCAAAGTGAAGGCCGGGCAGCGGGTGCTCATCCAGCTCGATGAATACCCTACGGATGAATTTGGCTACCTCGAAGGGTTTATTACCTCCTTCATTCCGGTCTCTTTCGATCAGCACTACCGGGTCAATGTGCGCTTACGCCAGGGATTGACCACTACCCTGAATAAGAAACTACCCCTCCAGCCCGAACTCCAGGGTACCGCCGAAGTCATGCTCGACGAGCAGAAACTGTTCTACCGCATCATTGGCCTGCACTAAGCACAGGCACTTATCCAGCTTTACGGCTACTTTGTCGAAAACAAAATGGAGTAGGTCGAAAAAAGTAGGCAACGCCCTGATTAGAACCGTATTTCATACTAACAAGAGCGGTTAACTGATAAGCAAGCACAGCGATGGATATGCTAAAACGAGTTTTTGGATCTAAAAAGAAGCGGTCTATTTCTGATGAAGTAGGCTTTGAACGGTTGCAGACGAGTGAAATGGACGCTATTCTGGGCGGTCGCCCAACGGGTCCGGTAGCCGATTCGTTCGAGGTAAACCCCAGCCTGACGGACCCGACTACTTCACGTACAGACTACACCACCGGCAAAATTCATAGTTAGTCGATGCTGGAGGCATAGTGGTCGAAATAAATTGGCGAGCCGGTTGGAATACGGTTGATTTAGCATAGAGAAACCGGAATGTGAAAATGGCAGGTAAAATGATCAACGATTACGTATCAACTTCTATGAAAAAGTTTCCTGTAATTATGCTGGCAGTGAGCTTACTGACTATAATCAGTACGCTAACCTACGCGCAAACGCTCACCCGGCTCACCGGCTCCGTTATGGAGCAAACGAATACCAGTTCGACCGTTCCCTTCGCCACTGTTTCGGTACTACAGGCGGCTGACTCTCTGCTCGTAAAAGGGGCTATCACCGATGTCGACGGGCGTTTTAGTATCGATAACGTAGCGCCCGGAACCTACCGGCTGCGGGTTAGTTTTGTTGGTTTTCAGGACTATACCGGGCAACCATTTACGGTTGGTACCGAGCCGGAATACAACATTGGTACCATTCGACTCACTACCGAAGCCCGGCAACTGACCGAGGTAAAGGTGGTCGGCAGCAAACCATTCGTCGAAAAGAAATCGGATGGGTTTGTGGTCAACGTCGAAAATAGTGTGGTCAGCTCAGGCAACTCGGCCCTAGAAGTGCTGGAACGGTCGCCAGGGGTGCTGGTTGGGGATAACGGTAAAGTGTCCATGCAGGGGAAAGCGACGATGATTATGATTGACGGCAAGCAGGTGCAGGTATCGGGCGAAAGTCTGGCTTCACTGCTCAAAAGCCTGAAATCGGACAACATCGCGACCATCGAACTGATTACGCAACCCTCCGCCAAGTACGATTCATTTGCCGGGGCTATCATCAACATCAAAACCAAGAAAAACACCCGACTCGGTTTCAACGGTAGCCTGAATCTGGGCCTGACCCAGAGCATATACACCAAATACACCGGCGGGGGGAATTTTAACTACAAAGCGGGAAAACTGAATCTGTTCGGTAATTACAGCTACGGTAACAGTCGCAGTTGGCGGCAGGCCGAAGAACGCAGCCTGTTTCAGAATCAGCAGGGACCTGCTCAGTTGCTGACCAATTCGGAAGGCACCAGCCAGAACAAGAGCCATAGCGCCAAACTGGGCCTCGACTATTACCTGTCCGATAAACACGTAGTGGGCATCAGTGCCGATGGAAACCTGTTCCGGGGTGATTACGATCAGTTTTCAACCACGCAGTTCAGCACAATTCCAACCCGTATCGACTCGGTACTGGAAACAACCGGCAATCGTAACAGTCAGCAGGATTTCATGGCATATAATTTCAACTACAAAGGTAGTCTGGATACGAACGGTCGTAGCATCGAGGTAAACGTCGATTACGGCCGGGATTATTTTGCCAGTAACTCCTACTATGTAGGTCGGCTGCGCTACATGAACCCCGACTTTATTCAATACCGGGATGGTCTCCAGAATTTGCCTACCTACACCACCCAGTTCATGACCTACAAGGTAGATTATACCATGCCTTTCCGGAGTGGGCTGACGATGGAAATTGGCGCGAAAACCGCCTTTGTGACCACCAACAACGACGTTCGGTTTAACCAGCAGTTTAGCCCTGCCGGTGCCTGGATAAGTGACCCGAGTCGAACGGATAAATTTATCTATAAAGAAAATATCAATGCCGGTTACATCAACTTCCGGAAAACGATTGATAAATGGCAGGTGCAGGCCGGGCTACGGGTAGAGCAAACAAACGCCGATATTAATTCGGTTACGACAAACACCCTGATTCAGCGCCACTACACTAATCTGTTTCCCAACCTGTTTCTGGAGCGGGCCTTCGGCGAGAAACACCAGCTATCGGTGTCGTTCCGTCGGGAAATTGACCGCCCCAGCTACAGCAACCTGAATCCCTTTATTCTCTATACCAATCAGTACACCTATTTTCAGGGAAACCCGTACCTGAATCCGGCCAGGGCGTATGTGTTCACGATGTCACACACCTTAAACAACAGTATATCCACCAGCCTCGATTATACGTACCAGACGGACGTTCCCTACGAAACATTCGAGCAGTTTCAGGATACCAAAGTGACGCGACACTTCTTCACCAACTTAGCCGTGTCGGGTAGCCTGGGGCTTAACGTAAACTTCCCCGTTCGACTTACCAAGTGGTGGGAAAGCTCCAATAACGTGTATGGAACGTATGGCAAGGTGAAGGATAATAACTTCCTGGGTAATCGAATCGATATTGTTTCGTGGGGCTACTATGGTAGTTCGGTCCATACCTTCTCGCTGGCCAAAGGCTACAAAATAGATATGTCGGCCTACTATCAGGGGCCATTTCAGTACGCCACCACCCGACAGCTGAGCACGTTCAACCTGAACCTGGGCCTGCAGAAAAGTTTGTGGAACAACAAAGCCAGCCTGAAAATCAATGCCAATGATATTTTCTGGACGCGCCGGTATGGTACCCAAACGGCATCGGCCAATCAGAACGTAAGCGACATCAGTTACCGCGATACCCGGCTTATCCGGGCAACCCTTACCTATAAATTCGGGACAAAAGGACTCAAGCTGCGGGAACGGAACATTGGCAGCGAAACCGAACAACGTCGAATCAACCACTAATCCAGTCGCCCCAGTTGTATGGAAGCGTTTATCGAAACCGACATAACGGCTGCCGTCCATCGGATTGCCCGGTCTTTAGCCTCACCGGCAAACAGTTTACCCGCGTTCGGGTATAGCAAGGGCGTGCTGGGACAGGTGCTTTTCTGGTCGTACTACGCGTATTTTGCCGATGACAGTACCGCGCAGGAACGGGTAAAAACCTTACTGGTGGAGTCCGTTCAGCGCGTTACGCAACCGTATGCAGGGCATAGCTTTACGAAGGAGCTAGCCGAATTCGGGATTTTCCTGGAATACGCCAACGCAAACAGCCTGGTGGAGTTGGATACGAATGCGTTGCTAACGGGGCCTGACCAGTTACTGGCTGCCACGATGACTGACGCGCTGAACCGGCGCGATTTCGATCCGTACACGGGTGCCCTCGGACCAGGTTATTATTTTCTGAGCCGGGCCGCTTCGCAGGAGTCGGCCCGCCAGGTCATAGAACAACTGGTGGTGGGATTACACCGGATTGCCGTTGCCGACGAGGTCGGTCATTTGTACTGGCCTTCTCAGCTTTTTGGCGACAACCGGGTCTACCTCGGCCTGTCGCACGGATCGGCGGCTATCCTGCTGTTTTTGTGCCGGGCCATCGAGTTGGGTATTCAGGTCGATCTGGCTTCCGGTATGGTCCAGCGGGCCGTTGGGTTTCTACTGGTACATCAGCAGAATTACCAACAGATAGGGTCATTCTTCCCGGATATAGTTCATGAAAAACTGGTACAGTCAAGGCTGGGATTATGTTACGGTGACATGGGCGTTGCGTACAGTCTGCTACGGGCTGGTCAGGTACTCAACGACCACCTGATTGGAGAAGAGGGCCTGGCCGTTTTTACTTTTTCGGCCACTCGCCGGTCGCCCGCCGAAAGCGGCATCCGGGATGCCGGTATTCTGTATGGCGCATCGGGTACGGCCCTGTTGTTCGACAAAGCCTATGAACTGACGGGGCAACCCGAACTGGACGAAGCCGCCCGACACTGGTACGATCGGATCCCGGACTTTGCCACCCACGACAATGCAACGGCGGGGTATCAGGGCGTGTTCAACCAGCATTTTCCGCACACCAATGTTGGGTTTATGGAGGGTATTGCCGGTATTGGAGCCACCCTGATAAAGAGCACGCAACGCGATACTTATTCTTTTGACGAACTAATCTGGCTAGTATGATAGCGCCTACGACTACACCAATGACTGTTACGCAAGCCGACATCGAATTCAAGCTGATGCAGATGCGCATTCAGATTGAGGCATCGACTCCCAAAAATGATACGCTGTTATCAGGACGGATTGGCCGGATGATCTACTATTTCTACCTGTTTCGGTACTACCAGAATGAACGGTATGGCGAGCAGGGGGTAGCTATCCTGGAAGAGGTTGTCCAGCATATCCAGGATAAAACATCGCCTTATCTGCTCAAGTATCCGTTCTCGTTCGGTCTGTCGGGCTTTGGTTACGCCATGTCTCTGCTGATTGAAGAAGAAATTATCGACATTGATTTTGAGGGGCAGTTACGGGAATTTGACGAACTCATTTTTCAGGCCGCCTTACCTGACCTTTATAAGGGTAATACGGATTACCTGCACGGGGCCACCGGAGCGATGCTCTACCTGACGCGTCGGCTAAAAAATCCGGACGTTGGTTCGTACTTAACCATGATGGTGGCTGCGCTGGATAGCCTGGCTATTCGGGACGAGCGGGGCCTTCGTTTCCCCAATACGCACATTGCCCGCCTGAACGAATCGAAGAATACTAATTTCGGTCTGGCCCACGGGATGTGTGGAACCCTGATTATACTACTGCGAATCTATGAGCGGGGAATTGCGCAGGAATCAATCCGGCGTATCGTGGAAGAGGGAATCCAGTACCTGCTAAGTTACCGGACACCAGCGGAGCCGGAGAATGGGAAGTTTTCGGAGTTCCCCCTTACGATAGATGAACTGAATCCGTGGGATAGTACCGAAAATCGCAAAGAATACGGAGCACGGCTGGGCTGGTGCTATGGCGACCTGAACGAAATAATGCTATTCTACCAGGCGGGTAAACTCCTCAACCGACCCGACTGGATATCGCTGGCTGATGAGCTTGGTGCATCGACCATACAGCGGCACCAGGCCCGTGAGACGATTATTAATGATAGTCATTTCTGCCATGGATCGGCGGGTGTGGCTCAGTATTACAAACGGTTTTATGACCAGACCGGACAGATGGCTTATTACGATGCCTACCAGTTCTGGCTTGCCAAAACAATTCAGTATCTCAAACAGGAATTAAATGATACGCGATACACTGAACACGCGGGTGAATTGCTCGAAGGTTTTGTGGGGGCCTCGCTTGTTTTGCTGTCGGCTGTCAGTGAAGAAAACTACGCCTGGGATCGTATTTTCCTGCTCTCTTAACTGACGAATTCGTTCACACTTGTTGCTTCTGGCTGCAAACAGCTCTTTTTAACGGGGTGACGTTCATGTTTCTCAACCGCAGCGGTCTGCGCAGTAAAAAATGAACGTCACCCTGCTAAAACAAGTCATTTCCTTCTTATAACTAGACGATTAAACAGGTTCAGTTAAACCTTAATTCATATGGAACCGATACGAGTAGGCTTATTGGATTTTGGCCTTCGGCACAGTAAACTCAATAGCCTTCGGGTTATTGAAGACCTGATTGACTACGCCGGTCATGCCGATCAATTGGGGTTTAGCCGGTTCTGGATTGCCGAGCACCACATTCCACAGACCCGGTCGGCCTGGTCTAATCCGCAGGCATTGGTACCCCTGCTGGCGGGCATGACCCAACGGATAAAAGTGGGGGTAGCGGGTGTTTTATTAAGCCTGCACGCGCCCTACCACGTAGCTACGTCCTTCAAACTGCTGGCTAATCTGTTTCCGGGCCGGATTGATCTGGGAGTGGCTAATGGGGTGGTTAGCGAAACCGTAGCCCAATATTCCATTCAACAAAGTAACCAGGCATTACGGGGCCTTTTCGACGATAAACTGGCCGAGCTGGTTCACTATTTGCACGATGAAGATGAACTGTATCAGGATGGTAAAGGCGTTGTTATCCCCCCCTACAAAGGGGTTATACCGGCCGTCTGGACGCTCGGTGTTTCGTATGGCAGTTTGAACCGGGCACTAACGCTGAAAACCAACTTTGCCCGCTCTATTTTTCATTACGGCTCCGACGTATCGTACGAAAAAGAAAAACTCCAGGCTTTCCGGGAAGAATACTACCAGCGCCACAAGGTGCAGCCCCAGATTACGCTGGCCGTAGCGGGCTGTTGCCATCAAACATCCCAGAAAGCAAAACGGATCATCAACGCCCTGAACAAAAAGACCTCGGTAGGCCGGGGGGAATTGTTTGGTAGCCCGGCCAAGTTTCACGACGAAGTAATGGCCCTGCGCGAACGCTACGGTATCGACGAAGTCATTTTCATGAGTGCGGCCATGCAACCGACAGACCGCATCGTGGGACTGGAATTGATCAGTGATATATTCAAGCTAAACGCCAATTAGCCATGCTGTTTCCTCACTACCGGCAACTGGATGCAATGGACTGCGGGCCAACGTGTTTGCGGATGATCTCCCGCTTCTACGGTCGGACCTACACGCTGAATACACTGCGTAACTTCACGAAATACAGCCGGGATGGGGTCTCTCTGTTGGGCATCAGCAAAGCCGCCGAGAGCATTGGTTTCCGTACGATGGGGGCCGTGCTGACACTGGATAAATTAACCAATGAAGACGTTCCACTGCCCTGCATCGTTCACTGGGATCAGAACCATTTTGTGGTGGTTCATAAGGTACGGAAGGACAAGATTTTTGTGGCCGATCCGGGCAAAGCACTCATTGCCTACAAGCAGCACGAATTTGTTCAGCACTGGGCCAGCACCCAGAAGAATGGTGTTGGGCAGGGGGTTGTTCTACTGCTTGAACCGACCCCCCGTTTTTATGAGCAGGAGGGCGAAATAGAATCCAAACTTGGCCTGAGCAAGCTGTATGCCTATTTACTGACGTATAAAAAACTGCTGGTTCAATTACTGCTGGGGTTGCTGGTGGGGAGTCTGCTCCAGCTAATATTCCCCTTCCTGACTAAATCCATTGTTGATGTTGGGATCAATACCCATAACCTGAACTTCATTTACCTGGTACTGGGTGGTCAGTTGATGCTGGCCGTTGGGCAAACATCGCTCGATTTTATTCGGGGGTGGATTCTGCTGCACATCAGCACCCGGATTCGATTGGCCATCCTGTCTGATTTTCTGGTGAAGCTGATGCGTTTACCGCTGTCTTTTTTCGACACAAAAATGACGGGTGACATCATGCAGCGCATGAGCGATCATAACCGGATTGAGGCTTTCCTGACCAATACCACGCTCAACGTTTTATTTTCGTTGGTCAATCTGCTGGTGTTTGGTGGGGTGTTGCTGGTGTACAGTGTACCCATTTTTACGGTCTTTATTTTAGGGAGTGGATTATATGCGGCCTGGGTGGTTATATTTCTGCGACAGCGCAAAAAGCTGGATTACAAGCGTTTTCAGATTGCCTCACAGAATCAGAATCAGATCATTCAGCTTGTCAGTGGTATCCACGAAATCAAGCTCAACGACTGTGGCACGCAGAAAATCTGGGAATGGGAGCGAGTGCAGGCGCGGTTTTTTAAACTGAGTACCCAGAGCTTATCGCTCAACCAAAACCAACAGGTAGGCGCGTTTTTCATCAATCAGGGCAAAAATATCGTCGTCATTTTTCTGGCCGCAAAAGCCGTACTGGAAGGGCAGTTGACACTGGGCGAAATGCTGGCTGTTCAGTACATCATTGGCCAGCTCAACTCACCCATCGAACAGCTTATCCAGCTGATGCAGGTAACGCAGGATGCCAAACTGAGCCTGGATCGTCTGAATGATATTCACATGGTGCCTGACGAAGAACCCGACGGTAAACCCCTTATGCACTACCTGCCTCAACAACAGGATATTACCCTGCGGAATATTTCTTTTTCCTACCCCGGTGCGGGTAATGTGCCAGTGCTCAAAAATATCAATTTATCTATACCGCAGGGTCGTACAACCGCCATAGTGGGTACGAGCGGAAGTGGCAAAACAACCATCCTGAAACTATTACTACGGATGTATGAACCCGACAGCGGAGAAATTCGGGTGGGCGAGCAGCATTTTGGCTCCCTCAGCCACCAGTTCTGGCGTCGGCGGTGCGGGGTCGTGATGCAGGAAGGGTTCATTTTTTCCGATACCATCGCCCGCAATATTGCCATCGGCGATGAAAGTATTGACCTTACCCGCCTGGCTCATGCGGTGAAAGTAGCCAACATTCAGCAGTTTATCGAGGAAGCTCCGCTAGGGTATAACGTAAAAATCGGGGCCGAAGGAAATGGCATCAGCCAGGGTCAGAAGCAGCGAATCCTGATTGCCAGGGCTGTGTACAAGCAGCCCGACTACATTTTTTTCGACGAGGCAACCAGTGCCCTGGACGCCAACAACGAGAAAGTAATCATGGAAAACCTGGAGCAGTTTTTTAAGGGCCGAACAGTCGTTGTAGTCGCTCACCGGCTGAGTACGGTTCGTCATGCCGATCAGATCGTGGTGCTGCACCGGGGAGAAATTGTTGAGCAGGGAACGCACGATGAACTGGTAAACAAGCGGGCGCATTACTACGAATTAGTCAGAAATCAACTTGAACTCGGTGATTGATCCCACGGGGTGATACGCAGGAAATGGAGATGAGTTCATATTTCGAGTAAACGTATATTAGTTACCGTTAGGTTTTGTTTTCGCTCTGATGAAACCTGAAAACCGGCTTAGTAACGCGATAGGTGAAGGGCGTAAACATTAAAACCCCTGTTACTGTGTGGTGGTTAGCCGGTTGTTTGTTCGGATGCGTGCGGGTACTGGGTACTAATTGTATCCGCGCAGTCCCGGAACATTTATGCAGGGTTAACATCGGGTTGGTCGCAAAACAACCTCTGTTTGTCTAAAAGACCCTTGCTTTAGTCGATTATATTTCGATAAACTGCTCAAACAGACGTACTTAGTTTCAGAATTAAACTAGCAATTCCCGCTAATATTTTTTCTCATTTTTAACGGATAAGCACAATGAAAAAAAAGCAGATTACCCTGGAGCGACTAACCCTGGACAAGGAGACGATTGCCCGCCTGAATGACGAACAACTCCGCGAAGTAGCGGGTGGTATGGGTACCTTCTCCTGCAAAAGTGATGAACTTTTGGAGGAAGAAGCCCTCGCTGGCGGTACATGCTGCAAAGCATCCTGTGGCAGCAACCCCTGTTAACGATTAATTAAATTCACGTTTAACGAATAAGCCCCATGAAAAAGAAAGTTTCGCTTGATAAGTTGTCCCTTGACAAAGAGACCATCTCACGGCTCGATGAGCAGCAATTGCGTGAAATAGCGGGTGGAGGTCCACCCAATAGTATGTCCTGCAATGGTGCCCTGGCCGCTGAAGAGGAAGAATTCGAACTGGCCTGGAAAAGCTGCTGCAACGACTCCTGCAATTAATGCCTGATGCTGACTGGGCCTGCTCGTTCGCAAATTGAACACGCCCTTTTACCAATAATCTTACCTTTCTTATTTTTCACTTTTACTAACTAACTGAAGTTACGCAGGGTCAATGTTTAACAAGAGATTCTTTTGTTGGAGAAACCGGAGTTCAGCTAAAGCTGCCTGAATGGCTTTGATATACAGTCGACCTTTCAAGGCGAACTGATTCGTTGATTCAGCAAGTTTTAAGCCCTCTAACTTGACAAAAGCACAGACTGAAGCCAGCAAATGAGTGCTCTGTGTGGTGATACTACGAGCCGGTGAATTTTGCAGTGAAGTGTTGTTCTTCAGCGACTTATGGTAGTCTTCAATGCCCCACCGTTT
>NZ_KB893612.1 GCF_000374085.1 Spirosoma spitsbergense DSM 19989
AAGGCGAACATCGCATAAGCACTCATCAAAACATCGGGCAAGGAAAAGGAACGATTGGCTGCCCGTTTATCGGGAAAGCTACTAAACCAGCTACGCAACGTGATCATTTCGGTATCCAAACTGATGGCTTGCTGTAATTGTTGGTAGGTTTGACGCATGAACACAAACTACCAAATCAAACAGCAAAACCCAAATTAGAAATTGCTGAGCAAGTGTTGACTGATGTCGGCATAGCTGTTGCCCATACTGTAAAGCGATAGCACCTTTTGCTCCAACTGGGGCGTGAGTACTATCTGCCGCTTGGGTACAAGTTGGGGCTGATAGCTGCCTGACCGGTCGCGCGGTGTGGTCAAGTCGAGCAGACCGGCACTGCTTTTGACCGTCTTGGTGGTTTTGCCGTTGCGTCGGTTCTGTTCGATTTGGCGGGTTTGGCCTAAGTGATGGTCCATTTCCAGATTACTGGACATAGACCCATTTGGGGGTGATGAGTGTCTGCGCAATGGACTCCAAGTAGCGAGTAAAGCCGACCAGCGACTGAACATGGCTACGTAAACAACTGATGCCTTGACGAAAGAACGAGATGGCCATTGACGAGCGGCCATCTCGGTACACCTTTTGCTTCAACGAGCCATTCTCGAAGGCTTCGCGCAGGGATAGAACGTAAGCCATTACGACGATAGCGATGAGCAGCATAATCTTCCCATCGTCCTTGAAATTAAGATCTTCGATATTAAAACCCTGTGTCTTTAGGTGTTTGAAACACGTTTCGATCCGCCAGCGACGGCGGTAGGCTTCTGTGATCTTGACCTTGTGAATCAAGCTGGATATGAAGTATAAAATTGGCTCCTCAGGATCAGTTTTGGGGTTTTTGAGCATCACAATGGAGAGCGAACAGCCCTTCAGGACGAACCCTTTGATCACGCCCCGCTTGCGGTGGTGGGCTTGTCGGACTAACTTTGAATAAGCTGGACCGGGTGCTGCCCCAATAGGTAGCCGGTAACAACCCGCGCTAAGCCGGATGACAAAATCGACCCCTTGCAGACAAAGATAGCGTAGCCATTTCTGGCCAACGTATTCGCGGTCCGCTAACAGAATTTTACCCTTTAGGCGGTAATAGCGCAAGGCTCCGGTCATCAACTCTTGTCGTTCCACCTCACTACTATGTCCCTTCTTATTGAGTGGAATCCAGTAGATAGGAATGGCAGTGTCTCGATAAAGCATGCACAGGGTCAGCAAGTGGATTGGCTTCTTACCAACCCGCCAAGTGGTGGCATCCAGAATTAGGTACGTGAACCGGCTGTCAAAAAGTCGAAAGACGAACTGTAGAATGCAGATTATCAATTGATTGGGCGTCGTCAACCGGAAGAAACGAATGAGCCGCTTGTAGTGCGAGTCTTCTTTGGTGTGATCGTTATCCAGCAGCTGGGGCAAGTAGTCTTTGAGGACATTGAGCCGGGCCGCCGGGCGGTTAGTTGAGCGAGCCAGCACAATAGCTGCACAGACCAGCAGCAGGTTTCGGAAGACGTGTTCTGGCAGATCCGGAAAGAAGCGTTTACATTTGGCGAAAAGTGGCTTGGCCATAGTGATAGTTTTGATAAGTTTTAGAAGCTGTTTGAGTTAGCGCGTTTGGAAACGAGAAAGCCGCCTGTCGGAGTTAAGTTGTGTGCAGCAACTCTATACTTCCGACTTGACGGCCTCTCAATGGCAAGGTATTGAAAAACTTATTTGTGTCAAACGAAAAAGCATTTGGCCACTTCAACACATTATCGAGGCCATCTTTTACGTGACTAAAAACGGCATTGTTTGGCGCGATCTACCTGAGGGTTTTCCTACTTGGCAGACCGTCTACTGGTACTTTAGAAAGTGGGCAAAGGATGACACTTGGCTGTTGATTGCCAATGAGTTGACCGTACTTCATCGGACTAAAGTTGACAAAAAGCCGTTGCCGAGGGTGGCCATCATCGACTCGCAAAGTGTTAAAAACAGCGCGACGGCCACCAAGCAGATTGGCTTTGATGGGGGTAAACTCATCAAAGGCCGCAAACGCTTTCTGATCGTTGATACGATGGGGCGATGTACGTCCGGCCAATGTTCATGATGGTCAGGCTGGTGTGGTCATGTGGGAGCAGGCGGAGCATCTCAACCCGTTGCTGGATGATTTGGTATTGATGTATGCTGACAGCACATTCGGTGGTCATTTTAGAGAGCAATTAGAAACGATGTATGATATGCACGTAGTGATTCCGAAGTCTCCGATACAAGCCCAACCTACTGGTAGTAAGCTAATTATTCATCATTGGAGGTGGATCGTTGAACGAACTATTTCGTGGCTGGGTAATAATCGACGGTTGGCCAAAGACTACGAACGTACCACTTTATCGGCCCAAACTTTTATCTGGATTGCCCACATCAGGCGTACGTTAAAACGAGTCTGGAATTAACTCAAACAGCTTCTTAGCGAACTTAAACTTACCGTCGGTCAGCCACTTTTCTGTTTTTTACCCTCCATGTCCAGTAATCTGGTCCATTTCCCCTTCCAGAGCGGACTCCAGGAAGTGTTTGAGCAAGGGGGCGAACAAACCGTTTTCGCCCGTCAGGGGTTTTCCTTCGTAGAGGCCTTTAATGGCCGCTTGTTTGAAGGACTCATAGTCAAATTGGTCAGTCATAGTAAAGTGAAATTAAGAGATTTTTCTTTTCCCCTTCTATTCACCCTTTTATATGACACAGTTCAGCGAGCAGTCTCCTGCTGACTGCCATTGTCATTGCGCAAAATGACTCCTTTTAGTTCATGGCTCCGGTTTATTCGTCGAAACAGATTGATTAAGTCGACTTGACGAATGCTGCCCTGAAACAGCCAGTCCAGAATTTTTCGGCTGTACACATCAATGACACTCAACAGATAGTAATTCCGCCGTTCCCCTTGCACCGCTCCGGCCTTTAGGTTTGAGTGCTGGTAAGAAACCAAGATTTGGGTAGCTTGCCAGACAGACAACCGAGCGGGCTTCCCTAGCGTCTCCGGCCAGGCTCGCAACCTATGGGCCGATTCAGGTCCCGCTCGGTCTTTCTTACCCAACCTCGAATAGAAATTAGGGCGTTGTGGCCCATTAGCAAGGTAGCGAGTGATGAGTAAGCAGTTTGATTGTCGAACCATAAAATTAAGCACTTCAATGGACATTCACCATTTCATTGGTATTGATGTTTCTAAGAACACCCTTGACTGGGCTGTTTATGCTAATAAAGGCATCATCTGGCAAACCCAATCTGAAAACTCACCAACTGCTATCCGAGCGGTGATCAAACAACTCCAGGCACTCCCTGATTTTGATCGCTCAAACTGCGTGGTTTGTATGGAGCACACGGGTCTTGTGCGACACGAAGTTGCACGTTTTGAGTATGGATGATGATCCATTCGGTTAGTGCTCGAACCGATCTCCAATCCGTAGGGGCGTCACTGGTAACGGTGGGGTCTGTTGCAAGCGGATAAAGCCTAAGATGCGCGTCAGTCCTTGACGCAAATCGGGCCAGGAGAAGACCGAAAGGGTGAATGAGAATGAACCTCTGATGAGGTGGCGTCAGTGTTGGTTACCGAAACAAGGATTGATACGGTAATGATGGGACAAAGAGGAACATTCGGCGATGCCTTCGGATGGTGAGCACCCTAGTCCCCGCCATAAAGGAGGCGCCCCACCCGGTCGCATCTCAAACGTGTGGAACGTGGTGGCCACCGCGTGGTAACCCCAATGAAGTCTGTGCATAGTGTACAGTAGGCCTGACCGCGAGGAAAGGCACAACTCTTCATCGGACCGCCGAGCGGTGGGAACAGGAAGACCCAAGAAGCGAAAGTCGGCAAGCCGAAAGGCAACGGGAATTCATAACCGGCCGGATAGGGCAATACCCACCTTGAAAGGGGGCTGACGTGGGTCTGGTGGATGACCCCAAAGACGGAAGAACAGATTTTGAACAAGGAGCTTAGTTCGATGCACCCTAAACCGGAAGCAAACCGACTCATTGGACCAACCGACTGGCATGCCATTGATTGGCAGAAGGCATTTCGGTTGCTCAAAAATCTACGCTCCCGCATCTTTCGGGCGGCTCAGGAAGGCGACTATAAAAAGGTGCGTTCCTTACAAAAGTTAATGTTGCGAAGTTATGCGAATCGAGTAACCAGCGTCCGTCGGATTACCCAACTCAATGCGGGTAAGAACACGCCGGGGGTGGATCAGGTGGTGGTCAGAACGGCTGTGGAACGCCAAAAGCTGGTGGAGGAACTGAGCCAACACCAACCTTGGAAAGCCAAACCCGCCCGACGGGTTTATATTCCTAAAGCCAACGGAAAGCGCAAACTGGGTATTCCTGTCATCGCCGATCGGTGCTTACAAACCATGGTGGTGCAGGCCTTGGAGCCGGAATGGGAAGCCAAGTTTGAAGCCAGCAGTTACGGGTTTCGCCCCGGCAGAAGTTGTCATGATGCCATTGAACGCATCTTTCGGTATGCCCGACCCGATAGCCGACGAAAGTGGGTTGTCGATGCCGATATCAAAGGTGCTTTTGATCACATCGATCACTCGTTTCTGCTCCAACGAACCGGTCGTTTTCCTGCCAAAAGTTTGCTTGAGCAATGGCTAAAAGCGGGGTATTTGGAAGCGAACGTATTCTACCCGACTGATTCAGGTACTCCCCAGGGGGGAAGTTGTTCTCCCTTGTTGGCCAACATTGCCTTGCATGGTTTAGAGCAGGCTATTGGCATGGACTATCAACACGGAGGTGGTCGTGTACAAACTTGCGGACCACGCCGGGTAGTGAGGTATGCCGACGATTTTCTGGTCTTTTGCTCGACGCAGGAAGATGCTCAACAAGCCGTATTGCTGCTTAAAGATTGGTTGAAAGAACGGGGACTAGCCCTATCAGAGGAGAAAACACGTATTGTTCATCTGACAGATGGGGTCGATTTCTTAGGTTTCCATGTGCGTCAGTATCCGAGCCGAAACACAGCTACGGGCTGGAAAACGCTCACCAAACCCAGCAAAGCATCGGTTCAGAAAATTCGGGACCGTCTGCGAGCGGAGTGGTTAGGGTTGAAAACCCAGCGTGTGGAAGTGATTGTCAAACGGCTGAATCCGATCATTCGGGGTTGGTCGAACTACTTTCGGACTGGGGTCGCCTATGAGACCTTCACTAAGTTGGATCGGTGGATGTTTGACCGTCAGGCACGCTATGTTCGTCGGATGCATCCTCGTAAAAACTACGCCTGGAAACAGGCCAAGTATTGGGGACGGCTCAATCTGGATCGCCAGGATAAGTGGGTGTTTGGGGATAAGCAGACGGGCATGGCACTCCAGAAGTTTGTCTGGACGCCAATCCAACGGCATATCCTGATTCAGCATACTGCCTCTCCGGACGATCCTCGTTTGCGGGCGTACTGGCAGAAACGTACCCAACGAAAGTCGGCTGAGTTAGTACCCAGCAAGCAACGGATTGCCCGACGGCAAAACCACCAATGTCCGGTCTGCAAAACGAGTCTGTTTACGGATGAAGCCTTGCACGTTCATCATGTCAAACCAAAGCAGGAAGGGGGCAGTGATGCCTATTCCAATCTGCGGTTAGTTCATGTGACGTGTCATCAACAGGCACACTCGAAAGCATTCGCAGCAACAAAAAAAACAAAGCAAGGAACCCTGAGCCGGTTGTCATCTGCTTGAGCCGGATGTGTTGGAAGGCACAAGTCCGGTTCTGAGGAGGGAAGGGAGCCGCAAGGCTCCTGACCTATCCGACTACAACGCACACGCCTTGGAAGTGTTTTTTCAGGCTCAGTTACCAATCTGCTAGGGCGGTTTGGTTGCCTGCTTGAAAGTCAGCCAGTTCTTTATAGGCGTCTTCGTTTATCAAATTCCAGGCCCGGGCGTATGCGTCAGAATGACCAGTACCAAGCATCAGTTTCTGCACGAACGCCAAGATACGCTCATAGGCATCCGACACCGTTTTGGCCGGACTGGATTGGTCAAGAGCCCCAAACGTACTAAGCTCAAGGAGCAGATTCTGGGTGAGTTCGTCTTGCATGCCCAAACTAGGTGTGTTGATTGCAAACTTGGTTTTGTTCCCTACTGCATCTGCCTCATGAACGGGCTGTTCTTTTTTGGGTGGCCTAAAAGCCCCCTAAGAACTTCCTTTTACAATCGTATTGTCGGCCGACTCATTTAACCTTGAATCGTCCTTGACGGAATGACAAAAGTCCGATCAGTATAGGGTAGCAAATTACTTGTCCTGCTCCGGTAAGGTAGATTAGCAAAGAGGTGATAGAAGGCCCGGTTATTGGGTAAAGGCGGGCCTTCGTGATTCACGAATGCCTACTTTACGACTCCTCATCCCCACTTTTCTCCGTCTTAGTAGTCGTTACTTCCTGACCAGGTTGTTGCTTGGAGTCTTCCGTTGAATCGGTCTTGGTGACGGTGGTCGTTTCGGTGGTCGATGTGTTGGTTTCTGTTGGATCTGGCATCTTTTTGTTTGTTTATCGTTTCGGCATACAACTCGTCAGTGGGCAAGATATTCTGAAATCAAGCAAGGATGAACGTAGCTGACTTCAATAAGGAGTGAAAAGTGATCATTATGATCCCTGGCCCAATCGAGGTTCTTCTTTGTCAAGGCCCTAAAATTCGGGATGACTCATGTTTATGGATAATTAGGTAGACACTATATGTTTCGGTTGCCACGACCACCGAACAGTTTTGACACAAGCCAGATAATTACGGCTACAATGACAACTACACCAATGATTCCCGTATAGGCACCCGCCTCGAAGATGCTGCCAATAGCATCGCAACTGGTCAAGAACAGGGTTAAAAACAGGGCCACAAAGGCAACAGGAAAGTAACGGAGTAGCGATTTCATAACGTTGACTGGTTCTACGTAATGGACAACCAACCGATTTTCGGCGATTGCACAATTAACCCGCTCTGTCTCACTTTGTTCTAACTAGGTTGCAATCAAATATTCGGTAGTGGCTGAACTGTGTTGATTAGTATCATT
This sequence comes from Spirosoma spitsbergense DSM 19989, assembly GCF_000374085.1. Lineage (GTDB taxonomy): Bacteria > Bacteroidota > Bacteroidia > Cytophagales > Spirosomataceae > Spirosoma > Spirosoma spitsbergense. Next base: position 7,024 of record NZ_KB893612.1, read on the forward strand.
CGCGGACGAAAGTATAGCCAATATCTATAAATAATATTCTACTAATCAATTTGTTATTGATTCGTGAATTAGTCTGTAAAGAAAGCAATTCCCCTTTTGCGAAAGAATGCAGATACCCGTCTGGGATCAGCATGTAATTGATTTAATTGCTCAAGGACTGCCTCCTGAAGTTGGTCCAGTGTAGTAAAAACTTGATTCTTCAGACTTCGCTTCAAATGGCTCCAGAGTAATTCCACCGGATTTAGTTCAGGACTGTAAGCTGGTAGCCGTTCCAGATGAACTCGCCCGGCTTTACCACCTAAAAATGCTTTGACCGTCTGGCTGCGATGGATGGCCGCCCCATCCCAGATTACCAGTAAGTCACGCTTGCGATAACGGCAACAAAGCTTGTTTAAAAACCACACAATGTCTTCACTGTTAAAGGGCTGATCCTGTCCTGCCAGATACAGTCGGCCATTAGGGGCAATGGCTGCGATCAGACTCAGATGGGACCGCCCGGCTTGCTCGACAAGGATCGGTGTTTGCCCACAAGGTGCCCACGTGTGCGCCAGTAATGGTAACAGATAACAAGCAGCCTCATCAATATAAACAATGACCCTCCCCTCAGCCTGCGCTTTTTTTAAGCTCGGGTAGACGCTCCTGCCGCCAGTGAGCAACGGCCTGCGCATCCTGCTGACGAGCCCTTTTCTGAGGTTTCTGTCGGCTCCACCCTACTTTTTTCAACAGACGTCCTACCTGAGAAGGATCGTAACTGACCCCGAAACGCGTTTTAATGACCTCATTGACCCTCGGCCTGGTCCAAATGGCTCCTTGAAACCCGTGATGCTCTGGCCCGTGGTTGAGTTGATCGACCAGTTCTACCAGTTGTTCATTCGATAGCCGGGCAGGTGCGCCTATTCGTTTACCCTCCTGCAAAGCGGTTGCTCCTTGTAGACTATATTTAGTTAGGGTCCAACTCGCCCAGCCTTGAGTCAAGCCGAAGGCCTGAGCAATGGCGTTCTGCTTCCAACCCGCCTGTCTGAGTTCAACGCACCGTCGCCGTAGGGCTTCATAATCACTTTGTTTGTAGTTTGCCATATCAGCAACAAGACATAGACATTACAGACTTACTCACTGGTCAATAATATTATACGGCACATAGTTGAGTTTGCTGATCAACACACTTCAGCCACTACCACTTTGTCGTTTGGTGACTACAAAGATGACACGACTACCAACTTTTACAATTCCCCAACACGTTCTAATAGCGCCAATTGCTTCCATAACAACCCAAAAGCCGCATACCCCTTTTGCGAAACAACATTTTTTTCTCCCATGGCAATTGTAAACTGCTGTATGAATAAAGCAAACTTCACAATGACAAAACCAAACCCCATTAAAGCAATGTTCGTTCGTATCTAAGCCAAAAAAGTCCTTTCATTTGCCAGGTGGTCAATTGGATTTCTGCGCTCTTCTGCTATTAGAATCTTTTCTGCATTCCTACATGAATCTTTATTTAGCTGCGAAGGCGCTGCAAAATCTGTCCCTAAAACTTTATTTTATACGGGTTGATCGTGAGTTCAACCTGCCAACAGATTGCTTAAGTGTGTTAGTAGCCATTTCAACCGCGTTGGCAGTTTCGATGCTGCCTGCATTTCTTAGAACTTTTACCAGGATATTTAAATCATCTTCCAAAGATGCTGTAAGCATATGGTCGCCCATTCCCGACAGTATCCGCATAATAATATCTTCCGTCCGTATTTTGTTTTCACCGGAAAGCCGGTCGTAAGCCGAGGAAAAAGTGCGGATGATTTCTTTAAAATTTTCGTGTTGCATTGATTCTGTTGTAGCAACAGCGAGCGTTTCAAACGTGTCCATTAACTGGGGCATGACATTATCCTTATATACAATTGGATAAGGGTCATTATCCCCTTTGTGGTTGGTATCACTCCAGCGAAGAAGCAAATCACGCAGGGTACGCACGATAGTTAATCCCGGAGATTGAGATTGTTTGGCGGTTGAAATAGATGTCCAGGCAATCATTTTTAGTTGCTTCACTCCGTTGGCCGGATCATTAGTTATATCCCGTTGTAGATCTATTTCGATAGCCTCGCCTACCACATACCCAACGCTTTCGCCATCCTCAATAGAAGTTGATGTTACATAACCAATTTCGTCTTCGTAAGAAACATAATCTCCGAGTGATACCGACAGTACCACCTCAACCTCGGTTTTGAGCTTTTTGATTGCACTATGTATTCGTTTTTCATAAATGTTAGTTATATAGCCATGTCCTTTTGTTTTTATTGTTACATGGCACGGCCCATCAAAACATGGAGTGGACCTGGTTTTAGCAATAAATAATAATTGCTTTTTTCTTGCTGAAATAATGTGATCGTAAATAGCCCCAATAATTACCGCCGGGCGCATTTCGTTAATAGTGGTATAAACAAGAATCAAGAGAAGGTAAATAGCAATTACACAGAGAGAAAAAGCAACTGAAGCGCCAATAATGGGGTTGAAAGAATCATTTACAGATGCCAGCACTATAAGCGAATAAAAAGAAAGCCCAACAAAAAAACCAAAATAGAATTGATTGTGGCGGGCACGCAAAAACTGGTCGAAAACCTGCGTGGTCATAGAGGATGCTGTTTGCTGAACCACTATTAACAAAAGGGTAATGGTAAGAGATAATACCGTGATGATGCTGCTGGCGATTGTACCCAATAAGTCGCCGGTAGCGCCCCCACTGTGGAAAATAGTTTTTTTCATTAAGGCTCTTACCGTATTCAGCCATTCCTGGTGATTGTGGTCCAACATATTTGAGCATGCCGCTAATAAAATAAAGACGACAAGAATTATTGTGGGAAGCGTTAAAAACTCTCTGAAGGCACGTTTTACCGTAAGCCATACCTGCATAAAGGAGTTGTTTTTATTTTCTATAAATATTACAGAATACTTACTTTCCATTTTTTAATTATTGAAGTTGTTTAAAGTTATTTTGGATTGGTCTATATAGCTAGTATGCTATAACCAGTAAACTAAAAAGCTGTTCCGATCATTTTACGGATGAACACTTACTCGATCGCCTGATCGACACTCAGGTCGCGCAATTGCACCCGTTCAATGGAGTTGCCGATTCGGGCTGTTATGGTTGCTTCGTAGTTATCGACTTTAGTTTTTTCGCCTTCGCTGGGCAACCGGCCAAATCGACCCAGCAGGAGACCGGCCAGCGATTCATAATCGCCCTGTCGGTGTAAGGGGTGAGGCAAAAGGGTATTCAGATCGTCGAGCGACTGGGTGGCGAGCACCGAATAGGTGGTCTCATTGACCTGCTCCACAATTGGGCGTTCCTCGTCGGAGTCATCCTGAATTTCGCCTACTAGCTCCTCCAGAATGTCTTCCATGGTCACCAACCCTTCTGTGCCTCCGTATTCATTGATCACTAACGCCATGACTTTACGCTGCCGCTGCAAATCGCGCAGCAGCAGGCGAATCGATTTGTTTTCGGGCACTACCAGCAATGGTTTCGTTAGTGTCCCCAGATCGACGGATGGCTGCTGTCGCAGAGCGATCAACAAGTCCCGCAGGTGGATGACGCCCAGTACATGATCCATGTCCTCATCATAACACAGGATTCTGGAGTATTTTTCAGCCATCATACGGTCTAGCACCACTTGATCAAAGTCATTCACGTTGATGCCGAAAATGTGCGTCCGGGGTACCATGATCTGCCGGACCGTTCGATCCGAAAAATCAAAGGCCCGGCCCACGATGGTCAGATCGGAAGCCGGAACCGGGTGATCCGATTCGTCAGCCTCTTCCTGGCTCTGACGAACCAGGAACTTTAATTCATCGGGACTATGTACTTCAGTCCCGTGCGTGGCCTGGATGCCAAACCCCTTCAGCACTGCATTGGCAAATCCGTTCAGCACCCAAATAAAGGGGCGAAAGAGCAGGTAAAACCCCTGCAAGGGATAAGCGATTAACAGCGTTGTGCTTTCTGATCGCTGAATGGCGAGCGATTTAGGGGCCAGTTCGCCAAAAACAATGTGCAGCATCGTAATGAGCGCAAAAGCAATGGGCAGCGAAATTTGGTGGGCCCGCTCGGCGCTCAGCGATAGACCGACCAGATCGAACCCGGCTGTCAGGAGTGCCCCCACGACCGGTTCGCCAATCCAGCCCAGCCCCAGGCTGGCCAGGGTAATGCCAAACTGAGTAGCGGCTAAATACCCGTCGAGGTGGGAAAGCATATGAGTGGCCAGCTTAGCCGACGCGTTGCCGGCCTGCGCTTTAAGCTCCAGTTGGGATGCCCGCACTTTGACTATGGCAAATTCGGCGGCCACAAAGAAGCCATTCAAGGCTACCAGTAACAGGGTAAACAAAAAGTTAAGGATCATTCGGTTCGTGTATAAGGTAGAGCTCCCCCCGTATAAAGCAACGGTTAGCCCTATTAGTTTACCAATATTGCCAGCCGCCCCCAGTGCCCTGTACAAATCGACCAGCGAAGCGCCTGAAAAGGCTTTATAGGAATAAGTACGTTTAAACCGTATGCCATGGATAGGAGTTGACAGTTAGTAAAAAGTCGTCCAATTAAACGCCCATTTTAGAGGCATATGTATGAACTTTCCTTCGTCTCAGATAGCGCCTTTTTACATGACTGCTTCATCAAGAGGACGGTTGGCGGTCGGTTAAGGTTAAATCTGAATTAAAGGCTCATCTCGCTTAACCTATTCAACGTTATCAGGGGGTAACTAGTAGTTTAGCCCAATGCAAAAAGAATTAGCGACCCCCACGGACCATCCCTTTACGTGGTTGGATCTGAATGATCCCGCTCCGGAGGAGCTTAACCAGGTGGCCCAGAAATATGATCTCTACTATACGGTCATTAAAGACTGCCTGGAGCCCGACCATCTGCCAAAATTTGAATCCATCGGACCGGTCAATTTTATCATTACTCGAATTTATAACCCCGATAAAGAGACTGATGCTGATACGATTCAGGAGCTAAGTAATAAAATTGCCATCTTTTACAGCAAAGACTTCATCATTACCGTTCATCGAAGTGCTCAGCCGGTACTGGACGAAATTAAAGATCGCTTTGTGACCCCCGGTCATTGTCAGTCAACGGCTGAATTAACCATCCGCATTGTTCGCTGGGTACTCACTAGTTACATTGATCCAGGTCTGGCCTTGGCCACTGAGTTAGATGGGCACGAATCGGCTTTATTCTTGGGAAAGCCCACCAGGCAGGTTCTCCAGCAGCTCTATTATTTGAAGCGTAAAGCTTCATCCGCGAAACGTATCCTAACCCTGACAGAAGACATTCTCCACTGTTTGCAGCGAAGTGAGGGGGCTTCTCCGGTTTTACAGGATACGTTGGATTTACATTTGAAAGCGCGCACCATCTATGAACAACTGGAAGAGGCGGCTACGCACCTGCTGAATATCTATTTATCCATGGCTTCCCAGCGGACCAATGACGTGATGCGGGTATTGACCGTGTTTTCGGCCTTCTTTCTGCCCTTGACCTTTATTGTGGGCATTTACGGGATGAACTTCGAGCACATGCCCGAATTAGGCTGGCGCTATGGCTATCCGGTTGTGCTGGTGAGTATGGTTATTGTAGCCTTGGGTATTTATGGCTGGTTTAAGCGTAAAGGCTGGCTTTAAGGGCTTTTTACCCGCAACGGAGGTTATGGCTAATCTGGTAGCATCGGTTACTTGATCAGCAGAGAACCGCTTTGGTGACTGTAGAAACCAGCGTTTTTGTGAGACTGTTGGGCATAACCAAACAAAGAGGTGGCTGGCCTATTTCGGCAATTTCCGACCACTTCGGCGGCCCGGCCCAAGACGGTCACCACGGAAGATACGCTGGAGCGCGTCCGTTTGTGTCCCAAAAAGAAATTGGGTATCTTAAGAGAAGTAAGGTGTACCGCAATAATCATTTCACAGAAAAGCCTTGTCCGTTGAATCTATATGTGGCTTTAACTCGCTGAGAAGCGAACTGGTTGTCTTGTCCTAAAATAGGTTTACCATCACTCCAAGCAGATGGACCACTTATTTTTGCTTCGTACTCAGGCGCATGAGCTCAAAATGCGTCAGATGGTTGAAGAGATCAACCTGGGTCGGCTGACCATTCCCCAGGCCATGGCTAAGTTTAACGTTTTGACCCGTCATACCGTTAGGAAGTGGCTGGACCGAGTCCGTCACGAAAACTTCCAGCGCGCTGATGCCATGAAACAAGCCAGCCAGCAGCCACCCCCAACCCTCGTTGAGCAGATGGCTTTAAAAGCTGATGAGTTAGCCGGTCAAGTCAAACAACTTAAGAAAGAGCTTGAGCAAGCTGAACTCCAGGTGATTTATTACACGACCATCATCCGGGTTGCCGAGCAGGAGCTGGGCATCGCCATCGAAAAAAAGTCCGCTACCAAGCAATCCAACTCCTTCTAGTGAGCCATCCGCATATTCGCCTAAGGCGGATCGGTGGGTTGTTTGGGTTTAGTCGGCAAGCTTATTATCAGCACACGCATCGGCTGATAACAGGGGAAGAAGCAGATAAGCAAGTGCTGGAGTTAGTGGAAAAAGTGCGAGCGGATCATCCCCGCATTGGGGGCAAGAAACTCTATGATCTCATTAAGACGAGAATGTTGGAAAGGGGAATAAAAATGGGTCGCGATGCTTTGTTCGACCTATTAGCCGCTAATCACCTGTTAATCAGAAAGCGTAGGCGAAAGATGATTACGACTTTTTCACGCCATCGGTTTCGGAAATATCCCAACCTGATCAAGGATTTAACCATTCTACGACCCAACCAGGTCTGGGTCGCTGATATAACGTACTGGTTAACGGAAGTTGGTTATCTGTATATCTCGTTCGTTACGGATGCATATTCTCGTCGGATTATGGGCTTTGCCGTTGCGGCCAGTCTGGAAGCGATTCACTCTCGGCGCGCTTTGGAGATGGCTCTTAAACAGATTACCAAGCGGATGGGTCCGAACTTAATTCACCATAGCGACCGGGGCATTCAGTATTGCTGTGATGAGTATACGCAGGCGGTCGACAAGTATCACATTCGGATCAGTATGACTGAAAACTCCGATCCGTTAGAGAACTCGATTGCCGAGCGAATCAACGGTATCATGAAACAAGAGTATCTGAGCCATCAACCGGTTCGTTCCCTCGAAGAAGCCTATACCTTGTTAGAGAACGGGGTATTTCTGTATAACTACAAGCGGCCGCATCTGAGTTGCAATATGCTGAGCCCTGATGTGGCTCATAAGGGCCACGGCCCCCTGGAACGTCGTTGGAAGAACTATTATAAACCTCCCGGTTCGGAGGATAAAAAATAGTGTAAATTCGGACTAAGAAGAAAAGTGTAAATGAATAACCGGACTAACTAAAAACGGTCAACTTATTTTAGGACGATACAGTGTAATCGCATAGTTAAAAATACCGACCTTTAACTGGATGATTTTATTGACGGGTTTATATTGAGACAAATCATTAACCGATAGTTGTTTACGTAAACCAATAAATAGCATTAGTTACCCTTTTATTGGCCGAAATAAGCCGGTTAGAGTAGGAGGGAAGTGTGTACGGAAACAACCATTGGTGTCACATAAAGAACGTGGTACGCAACATCCACCATAAGCCTCATGAGGGTGTTTTGAGCTACTTCTTACCTTCATGAAGCTGACCAGTACTGTACGTCGAAAATCATTCGGTTTTTAGAAGATATTTCGCCACAAAACCACCTTAAATCTCTTGATATGAGCCTATTCCGTGTTGAACCATAACTTAATTAACTTAGGTAGAAAGCAGTAAACAATCAGTTCGTTCCTGCGCTGGCTATCAATAAAAAGACGATTCAGGAACAAATGAATCAAATGAGGTAGAAGGCGATGGGGAGCCTGGGGATCAGCGAACTCGAGTTTCTTGTGGAAGGATGAAGCCTCCTGGCGAAAACTCCTTAACAACAAAGACAGCGTTTGTTCTTCAACTGATGGTTTTGTCAACCGTTGTCTATAACTACGAAACAGCGTATTGACTTCGATCAAAAACGATTTGTCAACCTTAAACTCTCTTAAGAAGGCGTCACGCCATGTTTCTAACAAATCACACTGTACAGTGGGTTTATACTGCCAGGCTTCGAGGAATTGATGGATGAAAAGACAGCCCACGCGTAATCGTTGCCAATCAGGTTGACTGGCGAGTAATGCTACCAACTCAATCACTGTCTGGCTATCAATGTGGAACCAGGTCTCACAAAGATCAATTGTAGTTGAGCCAAACCGCTCAATCTCGCGTTGATAGGTATCAAACTGTACCCGATGGACACGACCGGTTGATATCGAGAGTTGATTGACCCATGTATGAACACTTGTAATCAAAGGTGTTGATTGCTGATCAGTAGCAAGAAAACGTAATCGGAGGTGCTTCTCCGGATCAGCGTAGCGAATGAAGAACCAGGACCGTAGTAACTCATGAGCGGTTAGATCAGCCAGTAAAGAGGGAAGATACTCGCGCAGGAATGCTTCGAGGAAAAGTGGAGCTGCGTAAAGCTTCAAATAAACCCATTGACTTCCCGGCATAAATTGCCGGGAGGGTCCAATTATATCTTGATTGACAGTGATTTTTTGCTGCTCACGTTGACGGTGTACCGCCCGTAACGGAATAAGCAGTTCATAACTCCAGCGTTTCTGCTCGGCGGGGTGAACTATCGATTCTACTGGTGTGTCAAGCCACTCAAACAATGTCGCATGACCGTCTCGCTGTAGCGTCTGGTGCAGTAGTATGAGACCCTCCCGGCTCGCGGTATCCACTACTAATTCATTATCGCCTTCGGCCAGGGTTACGAAACGAGTCACTTTATTCTCCTCATACCAGGCGTTCCACTTGTCAGTCAGTTCTTCGCCAACGTCCTCCCGGCGAACATACCACCGGGCGCGGCTTAGCAACACATTTTGATATTGAACGCGGGGTAAAAACGGCATTGTCTTTAGTATGCCCCAATCCCAACCAAAGCGGAGACTATCATTTTGATGCTGTAGGTCATATAGAAATCGGTAGTGCGCCAAGCCACCGGCAGCCACATTATGAGCCGTTGACAACCGTGGGATTATTCGTTTCCCTTGTTTTTTCGAGTGCAGGACTACCTGCCCCCCGACCGCCATAGAAATCATTAGATCGTTCAGGGGCAGTTGCTGTTGCTCTTGGATGGTTGATTGGGTTAGAAGCGGGATTTCGTGGGATCGGAGTATGGGACGTCGTAGCACGTTGCCAGTATGAGTTGCTGGCAAATGGACTAACTCTGCCAGTAGTGTACCTTCGTAAACGGTCTGTTCATCGGTTAAGCACTGTTTCAGGTACGTTTCAAGTTCAGGGGAAAGATGGGCGAAACGACCCAGCAGATTGGCCGCTGATGGTCCTCCGATTCCTTTCAGGAAAAAAAGCGGATCCGAATCCAACATGCCGCGGACTAACTGCCCCATTGCGTAACTACTGGCGGGAAGTACGCGATCTTCCTGAATGGGAAAGATGGTGTCCAGTTCAGCTGTTGACAGCGATATCGTCGACTGCCGATTGAGAAGCGTTTCGGTATACAGACGCAATAAAACTTCAGATACTTTGCCTTCTGACGGGGCTATCGAAGCTGACCCTACCCAGGATAAGCTATCCAGCCAGGGAGTAGGTATCTCGTACTCGTCGTCGTAACCGATTCCAGTGTCTGGATTCAGAGCAACTAACAGGGGGACTGACTCCAGCTCGTAGCGGGTGAAGAAGCGTCGCTTAAAGGCATCAAGTCTTGGTACGGCTACCGGTTGACTACGGACTGCTAAATGTGATAGTGTGTGCGATAAAGCAGTACGCACACTGTCTGCCAGCACTGGCTTGTCCGCGAAAAAGAAGGCATCACACTGAACGAGAGACGAACCGGTAACAGCTACCAGTTCGCTCATCTTAACGGTTACCTGTTGGTAAGCGGCCACTGTACCTTCCTGAAGTAAGGCCTGAACTTGCCCGATACGATCAATAACAGATTGAGCGCCTGTCAACTCAGAAAGGTATGCAATCAGCACCTCCAGCGGATCGGGGCCAGTAATGTTAACACTTAGCTCTGAACAAAGAATTTGGTTGTCGATCAGTGCATAGATGTAAGCGGTGGCATCTTCTATAGGTATGTCGCTATTCTTAAGTGAGGCTACAAGCTGGCCAAAGGAGGTTGCCTGGCTGGCTTCTCCAATCAGACGGCGTAAGTGGTCGTCGGCGTCCACCTCATTCTGAAAGTAGGTACGCAATCCATTTTCTTCTTCGTAACCGATATACCATATTTTGTTTTCCCCTATCAGCAGGCTTTCATTAACCTTGTATGTCAGCTGGTGGCGAATAAAGGGTTGCCTGTTAACAAAGGAAAATAACTGACTGACTACCCCGGTATCCAGTCGAACGTTTCGTTTAATTGAGGCCTCAGTATGCAAATTCGATACGTCGCCCCATACGCCCATTGCTATCCCGGCAAATAACCCGAAGGGTGTACTACGGGTGGTCATTCGCACGTAGTATTTATAAAGTGTCATCAACAATTTTTCGCCCGGAGTAGGACCATTCGCAAGCCATGCCATCAGTTCTGCATGAACAGCTGGTGATGCGTAAAAGAGAGCTTCCTGACATCGGGCATCTTGGTAAATTGTTAATAGCACTGTAGCCAGTGGCGTACCTGTGGACAGTTGTTGTTGAGCGGACAGGAAATCATTGATAGCCAGTAATGGTCGACGCAGTACGAAGAAATCAGCCGGTACCAGTTTAGTCATCGGGCTGGTGCTTACTTATTTTGAAGAATCGATTTTTGAAATAGAGCCAATAGGTCTTCTTTATACCGGCCGGAGGTAGGGATGCGGGGAGCGTCTTTCATAAACAACTCATTGCCGTCAATAGCGTTGATCATTGAGATGGCCACAATGTAAGAGCGATGCACCCGGGCAAACTGCCGGGCGGGCAAGCGTTCCTCTAATTCTCCAATGCCGCTGTATGTGACGATTTGTTCGTGTTTATTGGTGAAAATAGACACGTAGTTTTTCAATCCTTCGATGTAGACAATCTCACTAAAATTAACCTTACGCAGCTTCCCCTTGTGTTCCGTTTTGACCAGGATAAAGTCGTCCGCGATAGCTACATCAGCCGAAGTCGCAGTGGCTTGCCGGTTGAAGTAGTTGAGTGCTTTCTCGGTGGCTTTTAAGAATCGATCGAATGGGATTGGCTTTAGCAGGTAGTCCAGTGCATTCCGGTCAAATCCATCGAGCGCAAATTCACTGTAGGCCGTGGTAAAGATGATCTGCATATTACTGCCGTACAGATCAACAAACTGCAATCCCGTTAGTGTCGGCATTTGTATATCTACGAATAACAGATCAACCGGATTCTCCTTGAGCAATTCAATGGCCTTTGGTACACGAGTCGCACTGTCGACAAGCTGGAGGTATGGGGTATCAGTGATGTATTTTTCTAATACATTGATGGCTGCCTGCTCGTCGTCTAAAATAAAACAAGTAATCATAGCACCGAAATTTTACCCAATTTAGTCATGGAGTATTTTGATACTTAACTCAGTCGAAAAGATACCGTTAATTTCCTGTTTTTGAAAGTCATACTTATCCCCGAATACAAAATTTAGTTGTTTGTTAATATTAGCCAATCCTAATCCACCTTGCGAATAGTTGGGACTCTCTTTACGGCGATTTGACGATGTAAATCGAATTGTGTCGTCGGTCAGTTCAACACTAATCCGGGCAGGCGTAGCCGGATCGAACACCTCACCATACTTAAAGACATTTTCGACGAGTGAAATCAGGATCAGGGGTGGAAGAGTCAACTGACGCTCGTACTCTTCGCCCGTGACCTGAAAATGAAGATGTAATTGATCGCCAAAGCGGTACTCCTGGATCTTCAGGTAGCATCGAATATACGTCAGTTCCTGGCCAACGGCTACCAACGACTCGTAGCCTACCTCCGATACACTCCGTAGCATTTGTGACAAGGCCATGATGGAGTCTGCCAGTCGAGGAGATACCATGAGCGCATCCGAGAATAAGAAATTAAGTGTATTATACAAAAAGTGCGGGTTTAATTGCGCCCTTAAAAAAGCTAGTTCAGCCTGTGTTTTCTCGGCCTCCAGGGCGGCAATCTGACGTTCGTTGTATCGTTTGTCACGCTCGAGTCGAATTGAATAGATAGCAAACCAGTAGCCATAGCTGAACAGTAGATATTGCATGGCCAGCCACAGGGAGTCGGGGATGAAGTTTCTGAGCATTATGAACGATTCGGTATAAGCGGTCCGAATGTTCAATAAGGGCATTAGGGTGTCGAACAGCCAGAAACGCATCAGTACGTAGCTACCAATCAGCAAGAGCGTATAAATCACCAACCGGATATACTGCTTTTTTCGAATGCAGGGGTCAACAACGGCATAAACATTTGTGTAGAACAGAGCCGCTACCAATCCGAAAGTCAACGGCATCTGAATGATGAACATTCGCTGGAGATCGCGGGAAAAAAGCAGCAGATTGTTAACCAGCAGGTAGATGACCCAGACACCTGCGTGTATCAGAATTTTTTTTCGATTGGCTTTTAGCCCATTTATTATTGGGTGTATCAAGGTCAAAATAACGTTTTGTATAGGTAAAAGAACGTTCCGTATAATATTTTAGGGTAATAACCGTCCAAACACCAACTTTCGGACATCAAAGCAAACAAATCTCAAACGTCAACCAAAAAGCTCATGAAAACCTCTATTACAACCGCCAGTCTGTCGATCCCTACTGTAAAAAAAGTAGCTATTCTATCGGCTAAACAAAGTGTCCGTAAAAATGCAAACATTTCGAGCACTACCTTACTCACCACGATGCTTTAGGCCAGCCGATACTACGGGGAAACAGGGCTTCGTATAGCGAATAAGGCTCCGGTACAATAAGTTAGCCTGAAACGTGTCATCTGCCTTGTTTTGTCCCATACATCAGTTGCCGCTCATTTCTACTCATGAATACGCTAATGCCACCGGACAATGATACCATACGGGCGATGGCGCAACGGGCAGGTCAGTTAGTACAACATGCCTCGCAGCATCAATACATGGCTCCTGGTGATCAATGGCTTTACTCCGTTTGGTATAGTGACCCCGACTGGTCTCTGCTGGATCAGATTTTGACTGATAGGGCGCCGGAAACGCTCAGTATACCCCTGCTCATTGGCTGCTTGCACCTACACCGTCGGGGTAGCGATGATCGACAGGCAATATTACTGGAACGGGCTGGCTTACTTGCTTACGAGTCGGCCACGGAAAAGATCAGTCAGGGACGGGTCGGTATCCTGACGGGGGGAACAGGTCCCCTGCACTATCTACTGCGGGCAGGTACTTACTCGGAAAAGGCTTCTTTGCATCTGAACAGGCTTGTCCGACAAACGATTGAACGTGTTACCCGGAACAGCCAGGCGGGGGGCGATCTGTCTTTGCAGGCAGGAAGAACCGGATTGATGTTGACATTGATCGAATCGGCCTGGCTGGTGAAAGACGGAAGGCGTATAGACGTAACCGTTACGGAAATTAAAGCGATTATCAGTGAGTACATTCAGTATCTGTTAGTTCATCAGATACCGATTGATTCACAGCCTGATAACTGGTCTGTTTTCCCGGATTCAGTTGACGGGCCGGAATGGAGCGTAACCGGTCATCTATCCTGGGCAAGGGGCGATTTAGGCCAGTTATTACTGCTTTACCAGGCAGGCCGATTACTTGACCGACCGGATATAGTGCGCTGGGCAGACCGGCTATCGGGTTACGTGCTACAACGAAGAATAATAAACCGGGTTCAGGTCGACTCGCCGGGTTTAGTTGATGGCATGGCGGGCCTATGTCTGCTCTACCGACGACTGTATCGGCTAACCGGGCGGCACGATTTCTATCGGGAGGGGGAGTTCTGGCTCCAGCGGTTTCTGACTGATATTCAGGCTGATCATCCACCGATGGACTGGTCATTTTTAACGGGTATGTTGGGTATCAGTGGGGCCATCCGTCAGTGGCTGGCCGATGACCATAGCCTTGATCTACTCTTTCTATGAGGACTGGAATACCTGCGCGTACAAGTTACTAACCCTTACTTTTCATTAGTTACATTTAACCAATTACCGAAATGAAGAAGTCGTTTTTTGCCGCCCTACTGGTAGCGGCTCCCCTTAGCCTGACCAGCATTCAGGCCCAAAACACAACCGTACAGTTTGCCGCCCTCAAAACAGCTACGCTTACGGCTCAGGATGTGCTGGACAAACACATGCAGGCCCTGGGTGGAACCGAAAAGATCGGTACGCTGAAGTCAGTTATTTTAAAACAGATTACCCTGGCCCAGACTCAGGAAATACGCCAAACCCTGTACATTTTGCCCGGAAAGGGTGTTCGGAGCGAGATGAACACCATGGGTTTCGAGATTACGATTGCCGCCCGTGGTGATAGCGGCTGGCAGGTGAACCCAGCCATGTACGGAAACCAGCAACCCGTAGCGTTGCCCGCCAAAGAGGCAAGGGCTGTTTGCGCCCAAGCCGACTTATTCGGCCCATTGGCCAGTGCAAAGGCCTTAGGCCATGAGGTAACCTACGGTGGCGACGAAAAAATAGACGGCGAGCTATGCCATAAATTGACCGCAACGACCCTGAGCGGTAGCCAGTACACAGGCTATATATCGACTAAAAGTTATATGCTAGTCAAGCTCATTACCAAAAGTATGGAGGTCTATTATTCCGATTATCAAAAAGTAGGCGATTACTGGTTTCCACACCTCGTCGAGATCATCAGTGGGGGCAACAAAGCAAGCCTGACCGACCGACATTTTGAGGTGAACAAGTCCATCAATGATGACTTGTTCAACATGCCCTCGGCCAACTGATTTCGACTCTTTTCCGCTTACTAGTCGTCCATTTTTGTCCTGAACTGCCATGAAAGCCTACCTGATGAGTTGGTTGCTGATGAGTACCCTACCCTGTTTTGGCCATCCGCTGACCCGCGTTCATACGCCTATCGACACGCTTGCGCTGGTCCGGCAGGGAGCGAAGAGGACCATTCAGGGAACGGTAGCCGATTCGGCCTCCAGACACCCCATACCGTACGCAACCCTCCGGCTGGTCGACACGCAGTTACAGCGTGACCTGAGTGGATTTATCGCCGACGAACAGGGGCGGTTTATGGTCGAGGTAGTGCCGGGTACGGCATGCCGCATCGACGTATCCTGCGTAGGTTTTGTGCCGAAGAGCCTGTCTGTCAACCCCTCTTCTGCCGACCGGCCAACGGTGTTGAGCATTGCGCTGAAAGCCTTACCGAACACCATTGAGGAAGTATCCGTACGGGCCAGTAAGCCCATCGTGGAAGAACAACTCGACCGCCTGGTGTACCACGCCGACCGCGACAATACGGCACAGGGCAACTTGGCTACTGATTTGATGCGAAAAGTGCCGATGGTAACGGTGCTTCCCGACGGTGGGTTGTCGGTTCGGGGTGCTACCAATGTGAAGATACTGGTAAACGGCCGAAGTTCGGTACTATCCAATAATCCGGCGGAGTTACTGCGGCAGATACCGGCAGAATCCATCAAGACTGTTGAAGTGATTACCTCGCCATCCGCCAAATACGATGCCGAAGGATCGACGCTTATTAACATTGTCACGAAAAAAAACCTGACGGAGGGTGTTAATGCAACGCTGAATTGGGGCGTTGGCAGTACGGGAAGCAATGCCGCCAGCACGGTATCGTTTAATTACAAAAAACTGAGCCTTAGTTCGGGATTGACGGGCAACTGGTTTTACAATCCGTTTGCTGCCGATGCGGATGTGTACCAGAAACATGGTACCAACTGGCAGCGCGTTATCAGTCAGCAGGCCAGCGGAAAAATGGGCATACAGGTGGTCAATGCCAATGCGGGCGTCGAGTACCGGCTGTCGCCCAAAAACCGCCTGTTGATTGGCCTGAACCACCGCATCCGCCGGATTACGACCGACCGCGATGCTCAGTTCAGCACCGGCACGGGCGAAACGACATTGCCGGATGGTCATTATCATTCGCTGATTCAGTCAAAAACCAACGACTGGAACGCGGAGTACACCCATACGTTTAAGCAGGCGCAACAGGAACTGACTCTTAGCTGGACGGGCGGTATCACCCGCAACCAGACCCTGACCGTACCGGCTTTGCCTACGCAAACCGATATCCAGTCGCAAAACAATGAGCAGGTTTTTCAGGCAGATTATCAGCATCCCATCCGCCGAAACTGGCTCGTTGAAACTGGGGTTCGGCTCACGGTTCGGCATATTACCAACAGCCTGAGCGACTCGGTAACCGACCACCGACTGACAACGCTGGGATATAACCAGCAGATAGCGGCTGGCTACTGGTCGAGCCAGTGGGATATGAAAAATAAGTGGAGTCTGCGAACGGGTATCCGGCTTGAACACACCACCAACCAGATTACTCAACTCGCTGATCAGCGTGACCAGCAATACACCAACCTGTTCCCGAATGCACTGATACAGAAGCGGCTAAAGAACGCGCGTAGCATAAAATTAGCGTATAGCCTACGCATTCAGCGACCACCCGCTCAGTTACTGAACCCGGCTGTTGCCACAACTGACCCCATAAGCCGATACGCCGGAAGCCCTTTACTGCAGCCGGAGCAAATCCAGACAGCCGAGCTTACGTACAGCACCTACGTTAAAACCAATTCGTTCGTTGTCAGCATGTTCGTTCGGCGTACTGCCCAACCCATCAGCCCGTACAACACCCTGACTGGCTATACCCTGGTGACACAGTACGTTAACCTGAGCAGTCAGACCGACGTTGGCTTTAACCTCTACGCATCCGTAAAAGCGTGGCAGCGCTGGCAAACGATTGTCCAGGCTAATAGCTACTACGCATCGCTGACAGGCGGGACATCGCTGGGTAACCTGACCAGCCGGGGCATCAACTATTCGGTTGGGATCCTGTCTACCTGCGAACTATCGAAAACGTGGGCCTTACAACTGTACGGCGGGTACAATTCATCGCGAGTGCGGCTACAGGGTCGTGATGCGGCTTTTACGTACTACCAGTTAAGTGTGCGGAAAAATCTGCCCCAGCAACGCGGCAGTATTGCCCTGGGGATAGACAATCCGCTGCAACGCCGGGCTGCCTGGGTAAGCTACAACGAAACCGATACGTTTGCCTACCGCAGTACGGCTTATCAATACAACCGGGGTATTCGCCTGACGATAATCTACCGGATTGGTAAGTCGGGGCCGCGCCAGGAATCGGCCAAAAGCCGCGAACGCCGACAAAGTGACCTGAAAGAAGACCAATGAGTTTCTACGTTCTTTTCCTAATTCCTAAACCCTTAAACCAATTCTCAATCATGATTACGTTTATTCGCAAGTCGCTTCTGAATACCTACACGGCATTCCCCCTACTGGTTTGTTTACTGGCTGCATCGTGGTCGTCTGAGGCCGCCAAACCGCTCACCGCAAAGCATCGGTACACGGGCGAAGAAATGTTCCGGGGCCTGTTTTTTCTCGAAGGCCGTTACGCAAACGCCATCCCTGAACTACAAAGCCTGAGCCTGTCTTACTCGAACAAAGTGGCGAAGGCGACTGCCCAGGCTCGTATCGGCAAGACGAGAAACCAGCTCATTGCCGCTATCCGGGCCACAAATCCAGCCTACTTTACTGAATTACAAACCGCACTGGAAAGTGGAAATCCCCTGAAAGTTCAATCTACCATACAGGAGGGTCGTCAGGTCGTTATGCGGGCAACCGGAAAACTCTACCATCTGAATACGGATCAGATTGAAAAATTCCAGAAACAGGCCACTAAACTATCCGCAGCGGGCCAACTCAATCAGCAGGCGGTTGAACACATGGTCAAAGCGATAAAACAGGGCCAATTCGATATTCAGCGGAATGCCGACGCCGGCATTATTATCGACTACTACTGTAGCCTGGTAATCGTTCTTGATTGTACGCTTCTGTGGGTTGTTATTATTATGCCCACGCTCGATGAGGTTAGTCAGACCCAATCGTCCCTGCTGACTGAACAACTGGTAGCCTCTATCTGTCGGTTGTCGGTCAACCCGTCCTGATAGCATCGTACCGGGTCAAACGGTACACGTTAGCCCGTCTTTTCTGTTGTATCTTCTTCTGTAAGATAACTTTTCCGATCCGGCTGGTCCCGGCCAACTAACCGATAGGGAAAGGTATTGCCCAGTGTTTTTATATAGTCTAAACCCCTAAACTTTTTTATCACTCATGATTACTTTTATTCGTAAGTCCCTGCTGAATGCCTACTCGGCTCTGCCTCTGTTGATCTGCTTTGTACTGGCTTCGTTCAGTAGCTTTGCCACCGAAAATACCCGGACCCGGGCTACCTTCCTCAGTGGTGAGGAGATGTTCCGGGGGGTGTTTTTCCTCGAAGGGCAGTATGCCCAGATGTTGCCCGAAGCCCAGTCACTCAAGATGGCTTATGCCAACAAAGCCCAGTCGGCCAGCCAGCAGGCGCTGGTGGCTCAGGTGCGGCAGGCCGTCCTAGCCGACATCAAGGCTACCCATCCGGGTTATTTTGCTCAATTCAAATCGGTTCTCAAGAGCGGGGATTTGATGCGGGTGAGCCAGACGCTGACCCAAAGCGAGAAAATACTGACCCAATCGCTGGAGCGGGTGTATCATTTGGACAAGGGTGAGTTAGCCAAGCTACAGGCCCAGGCCCAGGCCGAAGCAGCCCGTCAGGGTGGTAAGCTGGATGCTCAGGCCCTGGAGAAGCTGGTAGCTCAGATGCAGAAAGGCAAACCTATCGACGC
>NZ_KB893613.1 GCF_000374085.1 Spirosoma spitsbergense DSM 19989
CGTTCGGTCAACAAACTTGATTACCATTTTAATGCAGCCCTGAGCGCGGTTAACGTGGCTAAAGTTGAGCAGGGCGTTGGTCAACAACCCTTCTCGATGGCCACTATTAAGACGCTCTACCACAATCGTTTACTACTAGATCGTTTTTTTTCTATCTTACCCAAAGGCACTAAACTGGAGAAAAATGATCCTAGAGTGCGTCAACTTTATCACTTCGGCTGTATAGCCGCCTAAATATTGACTAACCATTGATTCACTCATTCATAATTAATTTAGATGTCTGCGTCAACCCGCCTTTTACCTCTACCAGATCGAAGTTTTCAGCCCCTTTCCTAAATTTAACCTTTTGCTTTTTACCGTCCTGTTCCATCCAAACGCTGTCGTTACCGAGTACGTAGGCTTTCGGGATGGTCAATACGTGCTTGTTCTGGCTGATGATGATGTTGGCTTCCACCGTGAGGCCGTAGTAGGAAGCCGGTTGCTCGCCGGTGAATTCGGCATCCACCCGAAACGACTGGTCGGTGCGGTTCAGTTTGGGGTAGATTTTACTGACCCGTGCGTTGAACACTTTGTCGGGATACACATCGGCTTTTAACACGACTGCCTGCCCAATGCGCATCCGCCCGAAATCGCTTTCGTCTACCGCCAGCTGGGCGTACAACCGGCTACCGCTGCCTACCAGCGCCAGCTGCTCACCCGGCTTGACAACTTCGCCCGGTTCCTTGTACACTTCGTATACCTTGCCATTGACAAAGCTCCGCACCCGTGTATTCTGCCCCGCCACTTCCGTACTCACCAGCTGACTACGATTATTAGCCACATCGAGCCGTATCTGGTCGCGGTTGCGCTGGAAGGTGTTGAGTTGAGCACGCAGGTTGTTGCGCGACACCGTATAGTTCAGCTCGGCCCGTTCGAGTTCGGCTTTGGATGTAGCGTTCTGGCTGTATAATTCCCGAAATCGGGTGTAGTTCACCGAGTCGTTGGCCACCCGGATACGGGCATTGCGTACCTGCGCTTCCAGTTCGGCCAGCACTGGCGAGTTGGCTCCCAGGTTGGCCCGTGCCTGTCGGTAGGCATTGGCAGCCGCCTGCTGACGGGCATCCTGTGTGGCACTTTCCAGTACAAACAGTAACTGGTTTTTATGAATGGAATCGCCCTCGTTGACCAGCCGCTCCTGTAGTATACCCGTGGCATCGGCCGTAACCGTGTATTTATTGCGCGGATACACATTGCCCGATGCATACACCGCTTCGGTCAGCTCCCGGTACGCGGGCGATGTACTATCGGTGCTTTGCCGGCAGGCCGAAAACAGCGTCAAAAATAAAAGAAGATAACGGTTCATTGTCATTATGCTTTGCTGTCACTGGTGGTCATTTACTTCGTGTCATTAGTGGTCATTCGCTTTGCTGTCATTAAATAGAAATTGTCAATGACCACTAATGACAGCGAAGCGAATGACCATTAGTTACCATTTCGGATTTGTAAAATCGTTTGGTTGATAAACACATTCGACAGTGTATTCAGAAACCGGTTCTGCGCCGTGAGCACTTCGTTGAACACGTTCAGATACTGGTCATAGGCGAATAGGCCCGACCGGTATTTTATCAACGCAATCTGCACGTTCTGGCTGCTGAGTTCGTAGTTCTGCCGGTTCACATCCAGCGACCGAACAGCCTGGTTATAGGTGTTCCGCACATCTTCCGTGTCGGTCTGCTGCTTGTTCCGTTCGTAGGCCAGTTCCGACTCGGCCAGTTTCAGTTGCAGGCGGGCGCGGGTCAGGTTGCTGGTACGAAGTCCGCCCGAATAGATAGACCAGTTGAACTGCAACCCCGCCACCCCAATCCGGTACCAGGGTTCATTGGTGTTCAGGAAGTTAATCTGCCTGCGCTGGGCCTGCTCCGTAAATCGTCCGTAGGCCGAAAGGGTAGGCCAGCGGGTGAGTCGTTCGCGTTCAAGTTGCCGTTTGGCCAGTTCGACCCGGGCTTCCCGAAGGTTTACCTGCGGGCGTTCGGTGAGCGATAGTACTACAGCCGAAACAGGGACACTGGCGGGGTGACTGGCCAGCGTTTCCGACAAAACCAGACTATCGGACGGGGCCAGGCCGAACAGTAATTTCAACTGGTTTAGATTACGGACGTATCCCAGTTCGTTTTGATAGAGTACGTCGGCGGTGGTGAGTTGCACCGACCGGATGCGGTTATATTCCAGCGGCTCAATCAGCCCTTTGTCCAGCCGGTCGCGGGCTATCTGCACCAGGGTATCGGCCGCCGACAGGTTGCGTTGGGTTATGGCAATAGCCGACCGGGTGAGCAGGGCTGCGTGGTACACACGGGCCGTTTGGGTCGAAATTTCGTCCTGCAACACCAGATTCTGAACGTCGGTGATGCGTAGGTTTTGTTCTACGATACCCAAATCGGCGTGGGCCGGGCGATTGATAATGGGAACCGTCACTTCGGCACCGGCGGCCAGTACGTAGGGTAATCCAAACTGAATGGACTGATACCCGCCCGGTGGGCCACCAAACAGTTCGGTGGGTATCAACTGGACCGGGAGTGAGTAATTGTAATCGAAGTTGGTAAAAAAGCGGGCCTGTGGCAGCAATACCGACCGGGTGGCTGTTTGTTGCTGACCCTGTACGGTGCGATTCTGGCGGGCGTTCACCAGTTCCGGGTTGTTGCGTCGGGTCAGCGCCAGGGCTTCCTGAACCGTAGCCACCACCGTTTGGGCGGAACTGGTACCAGCGCAAAACAACAAGCCGATGAGAGAAAACCGATGCATACGTCAACTGAATGGATGCTCAAAGGAAATGAAATTCAGCTAACAAAACCGACCCGTTTGCACGAAGCGGGGAAAAATAGCCGTAAAGCAACTAATTCCAGAACTGGAAAACGGGAATTCACGACACTTGCTCTGTTTTCAGTAGAAAAGAGTCAAAAGACGTTTTTAGGGTAAACACCCGGACGGATCAGCAACATAACAGGCCAGGCCAGACAAGGCTTTGTCCTGAACGTGCTGCCACTGGTGGAAAATGGAAAAGTACCTAGTTTTATTTACTAAATGACTACACGACGAACGTTTCTTAAAAATGCCGGGGGCGGCCTGACACTGGCCACCGTAAGCCCGTCCATGGTACTGGCCAGCGCTGCCGAAAAGCCCCGTGCGGCTGGTGATGACCTGTTCAAGCTGGCGTTGGCCGGGTACACCTTCCTGCATTTCAAGCTGGACCAGACGCTGGAAATGATGCGAAAAGTGGATGTGCATTACCTGTGCATCAAGGATTTCCACCTGCCAATCAAAAGTACCGCCGACGAAATTGCCGCTTTCCACGAGAAGTTGAAGCAGTCGGGCGTAACGGGTTATGGCGTGGGACCCATTTACATGAAAACCCAGCAGGCGGTTGACGACGCGTTCGACTACGCCAAGCGCGTGGGGGTAAAGCTGATTATCGGCGTGCCAAATACGGAGCTGTTGCCCTACGTGGAAAAAAAGGTGAAGGAGTACGACATGCGCTACGCCATCCACAACCACGGCCCCGATATTGAGCTGTATCCCAGTGCCAAATCGGTGTATGATGCGGTGAAGGATTTAGACCCCCGCATGGGCCTTTGTTTCGACATGGGGCACGATAAACGCTACGGCGACGACCCCATTGCCGACCTCGAAAAGTACGGCAAACGAATTTTTGATATGCACCTCAAAAACGTAACGGCCCCCACCAAAGAGGGAAAAACCTGCGAGTTGAGCCGGGGGGTCATTGACATACCAGCGTACGTGGCTATGCTGCGAAAAGTGAAGTACGATGGGCATTGCGCGCTGGAGTATGAAAAAGATATGAAAGACCCACTGGCCGGTATCGCCGAATCGGTCGGATATTTCAGGGGAGTCTGTGAAGCGACGAAACCAGGTAAACGAAAGAGTTAGGGCCGCATAAAAACGCAAAAATCAATTGATAATTAATGGAGAATTCACGCAGAGAATTTATTAAAAAAGCAGCTTTGGGTACGGCGGGGATTACCGTTGGTGGTCTGGCACCGGGCTTTTCACCAAAAAGTTACGCCAAAATAATGGGGGCCAACGAGCGGCTGAATCTGGCCATTATTGGATTGGGTCGGCGGCTGGCGGCCTATTACGACCCCATTGGCCGGAAAGACAGCAACGTGGAACTGATGTATATGTGCGACGTGATGAAAAAACAGCGCGAAGCAGCCGTGAAGAAGTTCGCCAAATACATCGACTACACGCCCAAACTGGAAAATGATGTCCGCAAAATCATTGCCGATAAAAACGTGGATGCCCTCTTCATTGCTACCCCCGACCACTGGCACGCGCCCGGCACCTGGATGGCTGCGCAGGGAGGCAAACACGTGTACGTAGAAAAACCGTGTAGCCACAACCCCCGCGAAGGGGAGATTCTGGTGGAGGTGCAGAAGAAATACGGTAAAGTGATTCAGATGGGTAACCAGCAGCGATCGGCGGTGGAGTCCATCGATATCATCAATCAGATTCATAGTGGTGTTATTGGCAAGCCTTTTAAAGCCGTGGCGTTTTATGCCAGCGCGCGGGGTGAAGTACCCCACCAGAAAAAAGCCCCCGTTCCGGATGGACTGGACTGGGAGCTATGGCAGGGACCGGCTCCGCACCGGGAGTACACCTCCGAAACCTGGGATTATAACTGGCACTGGTACGGCTGGAACTACGGAACGGCCGAAGCAGGCAACAATGCTACGCACGAACTGGACGTAGCCCGGTGGGCATTGCAAGTCGAACACCCTGAATTTGTGAGCGTTGAAGCTGCCAAACGGTACTTCCCGGAAGACGGCTGGGAGGTGTACGATACCATGGAAGCAACGTTCCGGTTTCCCGGCAACAAAATTATTCAGTGGGATGGGAATAGCCGCAATGGCTACAAAACCTTTGGCTCTGACCGGGGCACCCTGATTTACGGCACCGAAGGCACCGTGTATGTCGATCGGAATGGGTACACGCTGTTTAATCGGGAGGGTAAAAAAATCAAGGAAAGCAAATCAACCGAGGAGGAAGCGGGTACGGCCCTGGGTGGTGGTGGTGGCATGACTACCCGGCACGTCGTTAACTTCTTCGATGCCATTCGGGGAAAAGCCAAACAGGCCTCACCCATCAACGAAGGAGCTACCAGTACCCTGCTCTGCCACCTGGCAAACATCGCGTACCGCACGAACAAATCATTCGCAGTCGATACGCAAAATGGCCACATAAAAGATGCTGATGCCATGAAACTGTGGAGCCGTCAGTACGAGAAAGGCTGGGAACCGCCCAAGTTATGAGGTTGAAATGGGGAGTAGTTACAACAAAGAAGGCCGGAACCCAGGGGTTCCGGCCTTCTTTGTTGTAACTACCTGATGCTACTATAAATCGGCAACGGCCTTATTAATTTCGTCTTTGGTCTTGCCGGTTTTCTGCTGGAGCTTGCCCCACATTTCGTCTTCTTTTCCTTCTGCGTAGGTCAGATCGTCATCGGTCAGTTCGCCGTAGGCTTGTTTGATTTTACCTTTCATTTCATTCCAGCCACCTTTTGCGGTTGTCTCGTTCATTGTCGTAGTGATTATAACGTTGGATGATTTAAGTAATCGCCCTGATTACGCATATATAACTATGCCGATACGGAATTGTTTTCGGCGATATGCCGCGCAATACGGTCTGAATCTACGTTAAGGCCATAAATGACGCCCGTTAGTGGTGTTGTGTACCCCAAAAAATATAAACCCCGCTGGCTCTTTTCGTCTGACCAGAGGTTTTTCGGGAACCCTTTCTCATTCAGAATTTTCCCGGCCAGACCAGTACCCAGTACCGCTGCCAGCGCGGGTCGATAGCCCGTTGCCAGCACGATGGCATCGAAGGGTAACTCCCGTGAATCGGTGAACGTCACCGTTTTGGCGTTGATGCGTTCAATACCGGGCAGTACGGTAATATTGCCCGCTTTTATCTGTTCCAGCGTACCAACGTCGATGACGGGGATTTTGCCGCGCCGGGTGTCGTAGGAGGGGGGGTGCCGTGGTTTGCCCAGCCCGTAGGCCGACACATCGCCGATATCGATTTTCTGAGCGATACCCGCCACAAGATCGTAAAACCAGTTTGGAAATTTACTCAGAAAAATGGCCGTTGGCTGGGCGGGCCGCCCGAACACATCCCGTTTGATGATGTTGATGGGCCCCCGGACCGAAATAAAGGGTATGGCTTTATTTTCCAGTAAATCCAGTGCCAGCTCTGCCCCCGTGTTGCCCATGCCTACTACCAGTACGTTTTCGTTGCGAAACGGTGCCCCATTCCGATATTCATGGCTATGCCAGATAATACCCCGGAAATTGCGCTGACCGGGCAACTCCGGCTTGTAGGGCACGCGATTATAGCCAGTTGCAACAATGACCTGTTCGGCCGTGAAGGTATCGGTCTGGGTTTGAACCTGCCAGATTCCGTCAGCCGGGTTTTGCTGAATATGGGTAACGGTTTGATTGAACAGGGGCCTGATGCCAAACCGTTCGGCATATTGCTCCATGTATTCAACGAGTTGCAGACGCGTCACATAGGTTGGGTACTCGTCGGGGTAGGGCAGGTGCGGCAGGGCCGAGTGCTGCTTCACCGTGTGCAGGTGCAGGCGGTCGTAATGATTACGCCAGCTAAAGCCGATGTACTCACTGGCTTCGAGCACCGTAAACGGCAAACCCCGGTGGGCCAGTTGCCCGGCCATGGCCAATCCAGCCGGTCCTGCTCCAATGATAAGTGTGGTCATTTGCTTCGCGTCATTTGGTGGTTATTAGCTTCGCGTCATAATTTGTCATTCGGGGGTCATGTGCTACACGTCATTTGATTGTCATTGAATGACAATCAAATGACCATTAATGACGCTTAGCAAAGGACAAAACCTATTTTACCCGAGTCCAGGTTTGGGTCTTGCCGAAGAGGGAGATGCCTACGTAACCGCGAACGAGCAGCGTATTGGGGTCTTGCAGGGTCATTTTACAGTTGTATTCCTTACCATCTTCCGGGTTGTATATCTTGCCATCACTCCATACATTACCTCCATCGTACTGGAAATTGTACATCAACGGCATGTTGAGCAAGGGGCGCGACCGCTTGGATGGATCCGCATTTTTAGCGTCTGTCCGGGGCTTACCGGTATCGGAGTCGTTCGGTTGGCCCAGCCACACCAGTTTGCCAAAGTACGTACCTCCCTGCTTATAAATCAGAACGTGGCCTTTTTTTGTGCCGTTCAGCCAGGTACCCACTACCGCGTCAGATCCATCGGACGATACAAAGGATGTCAATCCAATAAAAAGGGCAATAATTGGCAACATACGACGCATGACTTTCATAAGTGTTTAACAGTTAAAATAAAAAGGTATTTTAACTGTACTAACGAAAACAGGGCGAAAATTAGTTTGAAAACCTATTTCTGATTTAGACGTATGGAGTGGATTCGCCTGATTTTGTTTATACTTGACTCGATAAAATGCGTATGCTGCTCCTTCATCAATTCTGATTGATTGGATCCGTACTTCCGGTCGCTTGCCGGTATAATTCAGAGAAATATGTTCAAACGTGACCTCAACCGTAGTTATCCGACCGAAACCGAGTCGAGAGTGATTATCCGTTTTCAGGACTGCGACCCGTTGCAGCACCTTAACAATGCCAAATATTTCGACTATTATTTCAATGCCCGCGAAGACCAGGTGGCCAAACTGTATGATTTCAGTCCCGGTCAGATGTTTCGGGAACTAAAAACAAGCTGGGTCGTCTATCAGCATCAGATTGCCTATATCCGGCCCGCACAGGTAAGCGAATGGGTTCGGATCATGTCGCGGCTCATTTACGTCAATGAAGACACCACCGTGACGGAATACATCATGACCGACGATGGGAAAACGCACCTTAAAAATGTGCTCTGGGTAACCTCCAAATACGTCAGCGTGGCAACCGGTAAACGCATACCGCACGACGACCTGATTATGGGCTACCTACAGGCAACCCTGGTACCTAATGTAGACTTCCCCAGCCTGAACTTCACCGACCGTATCCGCGAAATCAAAAGCCACGTGGTAACTATAAATTAATGCTGCTGGGGAGCCCGGTTCAGGTCCGAACCGGGCTCCCTCACCAATATCATCGGCAACAGGGAAAGTGATTTCGACCGGGCTAAAAGTGGTAATGGGAATGCAGACTACTGCGGGAAGTGACTATAAATCGTAGGGATTTATGCACGCCAGACCCGCGACAGGCTGAAAATCTTTCGTATTGCGGGAAATAATGGTAAAGCCATGCACCAAAGCCGTAGCTGCAATGATGGCATCGGGGAGTTTGGTTTTCTTGTGCTTTCGTAGGTCAATGGTCTGCTTTTCAACGTCCAGAGTCAATTGATGCGTTGTTGCCAAATCTAAAAAATCAGCTAGTTCGTTCGTCGCTGATTCATGACCTAATACTTCGATGCGGTTGATGACCGAAATGTGGAAATCTTCATTGATTACATTCTCTACGAAAATGCGGGCCTTTTTAGGTAATAGGCCAGCCACATATTCCAGTAATACGTTCGTATCAATCAAATACGTCTTTCCCATTCGCTACGACTGAGTTCAATATCCGCAATCATTTCTTGCGCCGTTTCTTTAGAAATGCACCCGACAAAATCCGAAGGCTTACGTCGGTCAACGTCCTGTTTCGGCTTTTCCAGCATTTTCAAGTCCTCATGTTTGGCCGCGATGGTGTTCCATTCCTCAATGGGAATCACAATGGCCGTATGCCTGCCCTGGGCATCGGAAAGATATTGTACGTTCATGATTGTACTAGTTAGGTACTGCCGGGTAATGTACCGGTAAAAATAGGGAATCCGACCCGCTAAAACCAATGGGTTTATCTGGTCGGCTGTTCGTGAGGTGCCGGGCCATATTAGTGTCGTCCCCGACAGTATGTCCGAACCCCACTTTACTTATAAACCATAAACAGACTACCTGTAGCTGGCGTATAGCTGAATCGTTTACCATTCTAAACGTAACTTAATCCATGAAGTTTACCCTCCTGTCATTTGGCCTGGTTATATCCCTGGTCCTGACCGCTTACACGAGCAAGAAGCCATTTCCGACAGCAATAAGCGGTTTGACAGAGACACCACCCGGTAAGGCTCCCAAACAACCTGTACTGGGCACCCGGTCGGTGAAGTTGATAAAATTGGGTGGTCTGTCGTTCAAAGACCTGAATCAGAACGGTAAACTCGACAACTACGAAGACTGGCGATTAACGCCTGAAGAACGTAGTAAGGATTTGCTGGGGCAGATGTCGCTGGAAGAGAAAGTTGGCTTTATGATTATCAGCACCACGCGCCTGAAAAACGACTGGTCGTTTGGAGCCCCCCAAAGTAAAGACCCGATCACCAGCGATTTCAACGAAGAGGACCTGTCGGCGAGCCAGAATATGTTTACCCGCAAACCGCTGCCCGCGCCCATCATGAATGCTGCCGGGACCACTAAAGCCGTTACGGAGTTTCACCTGCGGCACTTCATTCTGCGGGCCAATGTCAGTGCCCGGATGACCGCCGAATGGGCCAACAAACTACAGGCTCTGTGTGAAAAACAGCGGCTGGGCATTCCCGCTATTGTGGCGTCCAACCCGCGCAACCACGTTACTAATGCGGCCGCCATCGGCACGAGTGTCGGCAAAACGGCCTTCTCGGTCTGGCCCGGTGAACTGGGCCTGTCTGCCATGCGTGATCTGAAACTCACCCGCGAGTTTGCCGACATTGCCCGGCAGGAGTGGGCCGCCGTAGGGCTGCGCAAAGGCTACATGTACATGGCCGACCTATCTACCGAACCCCGCTGGCAGCGCATCGACGGCACGTTTGGTGAGAACGCCGACTGGGTGGCAAAGATGATTACGGAAGTGGTGCTGGGCTTTCAGGGTACAACTCTCAGCCCAACCTCGGTAGCCATGACGACCAAGCATTTTCCCGGTGGTGGGGCCGGAAAAGAAGGGCAGGACCCGCATTTTGAGTGGGGTAAGCAGGAGGTGTTTCCCGGAAACATGTTCGAAAACAACCTGATTCCGTTCAAAGCGGCTATCAAAGCGGGTACGTCGGCCATTATGCCGTATTATTCCATGCCCATCGGTACGGAGTACGAACCCATTGCCTACGCCTACAACCGGGCCGTCATTCACGATTTGCTGCGGGTTAAACTGGGCTTCAACGGTATTATCAATTCCGACACCGGCCCCATTGAAATGATGCCCTGGGGTGCCGAAGACCTGTCGATTCAGGAGCGTTACAAGCGTACGCTGGAAGCGGGAGTCAACCTGTACTCCGGCACGGCCGACCCCGCTAACCTGCTCGAAACGGTCAAAAAGGGGATGGTCGATATGAAATTGATTGACGATTCGGTGCTACGGTTGCTGGAAGAGAAATTTAAACTGGGCCTGTTCGAAAACCCGTATGTCGATGAGGATGCCGCCGAACGGATTGTCGGTAGTGCCAGATTTCAGGCTCGCGCCGACCTGGCTTTGCGTAAATCCGTTGTGCTCCTGCGCAATGAAGCGAAAGCGTTGCCGCTGAAAGCCGCTACGAAAATCTACTTCGAAACCTACCAGAAACGCGTTGGCGCGGAGGCTGGCCCCGGTGACGTGTATGCCACGAATGATGGGAAGTACCCCGTCACGTTCGTCAAAACACCCGAAGAAGCCGACGTTATTCTGCTATGGCTCAGGCCTTCGGGGCGGTCATTATTTGGCTCCGATGGCTCACCATTACCCCTGTCTTTATCAAAAAACGGCGTTGATGTGAATTATATCAATGCCCTGACGGCGAAAAGGCCAACCATTCTGGCCATCAACTACACCAACCCCTGGGTGATTGACGAAATCTATACCGACACGCAGAAAAAGAACATAAAAGGTATTCTGGCTACGTTTGGCACCACGACCGATGCGTTGCTGGATATCGTTACGGGTAAGTTCAAACCAACCGGCAAAATGCCTTTCACGACACCTATCTCCGAAGCAGCGGCCCAACAGCAGAAAGAAGATGTGCCGGGGTATCTGGAAGGCGACGCCTACCCGCTTTTCAAATACAACGAAGGTATGAACTTCTAAACCAACCGGCGAAGCGGCTATGACCAGTTGTCCAGCCGCTTTGCCGGTTACTAAGCCGACCCCTTACTTCACCTTATAAAACTTCGCTCCGAACAGGAAAATGACCGCGTAGCAGATAATGGGCAGGTAATACGCGTGGGCCACGTCGCTCTCGGCAACCCGACCCATCAGGAAGGGGAAAATAGCCCCGCCAACCACGCCCATCGAAATAAATGAGGAAGCCTGCTGGGTATGCGCCCCCAGATTTTTCAGGCCCAGACTAAAAATGGTGGGGAACATGATGCTGAAGAAGAAATTGAGCATCAGCAGCGCGATGAACGACGGCCAGCCGAAACTCTGGGCGATAATCAGGCACATCAGGATGTTGCAGGCCGCAAAAATGGCCAGCAGCGTGTGTGGCGCAATCACCCGCATCAGGAACGTACCCGCAAACCGACCGGCGAGCATCAGGCCCATAAACAGCACCAGGTAATTACCCGCCGTAGCATCGGGGAAACCCATTTTTTCGTGGCCGTAATTGATGAAAAAGGCCCACGTACCACCCTGCGCGGCCACATTGAAAAACTGGGCGATAACGGCCCAGACAAAGTGTTTGTGCTGAAACAGCGTTTTGCCGGGTTCCACATCCACATTAGCGGCTTCGGGGTTGGCTACTACGGCGTGTGGGTCCGTTAGGGCGGGTACCTTCACGAAGGAGAAAAGAATGGCAATGGTAGCGATAACACTGCCGATGGCAATGTAGAGCGTCTTGACGGAGGTTAAATCCGTGCTGCCTTCGGTGTTGTTGCGCAGCAGAAAATAGGAGCCGATGGCAGGCCCGATAATGGCTCCCAGCGCGTTGAAAGCCTGGGCGAAATTTATCCGCTGGTCGCTGGTGCGCTGGTCGCCGAGGGAAGCTACAAAGGGGTGAGCTACCGTTTCGAGGGTAGAAAGACCGCAACCCAGAATAAACAGCGCAATACCAAAATACGTGAAGGAAGCAGCCGCAGCCGCTGGCACGAACAGAAACGCACCCGCAGCAAACAGCGAAAGCCCAAGCAATACGCCGTTTTTGTAGCCAAATCGCTTCATGAACAGACCAGCCGGAATACCCATGACAAAATAAGCCCCGAAAATGGCAAACTGAACGAAGGCTGACTGCGTCTTGGTCAGGCTCAGCACGTGCTGAAAGTGCTTGTTCAACACATCGCCCATAGTGATGGCAATGCCCCAGAACATGAACAATGAGGTGACAAAGACGAGGGTAACCAGGTATTTGCTGTCGGTAAAAGTAGCTGGCTTCGTTTGGCCAGTTTCGGTAATTGCCTGCATTCGGTTGATTGGTTTAGGAGTGATTCGGAAATACCCGCCAGGGGTGTGCCGGATCGGTTACGTTAAATAGACGAACAAAGCCCAAAAATACTCATTGTCTTTGCCCTATCCCGCATCTGATGTCCTGAAGCTGCTTTTTCATGACAACATTTTACCAACGCAGCTGAAAGCATCACCGTGTAAATGCCCTTTTCACTCATTTATAACACTGGTCTCCCAGGGAGTGGCGATTGTGGAAAGAGGATGGTCGGTGCGTTGAGGCAATTCGGACTGTGCGCTAGTGTTGTCGATTACTTATTAACCGACAAGGGGGGGCTAAACCAGCTGAACTCCTTTTGGCTATATACATATCCGGCTGGTAAGCATTGGTCTCGTAAAAATGCATGAACTTTACTGACGATAGTAAAGTTAACACCGTTATAAAAGCTATCTTACTTTACGAATGGGCATTATCGAACGTCGGCAACGGCAGAAAACAGAAGTCAGAACCAGCATTTTGCAGGCCGCCTGGGAGGTAGTACTGACAGAAGGCTGGCAGGCGCTGTCTATTCGCAAAATAGCCGATGCCATCGAGTACAGCGCCCCCGTGATTTATACCCACTTCGAGAGTAAAGACGCCATTCTGCACGAGTTTACGAAAGAAGGTTTTCGGCTATTGACGGAAGCCATTACGCAGCAACGCGACAGCCAGACGGATGCCAGTCGGCAGTTGGAAGCCATGGCGGAGGGGTACTGGAATTTTGCCTTTGCCCACAAAGAATACTACCAGCTCATGTTCGGCCTGGGTATTCCAGCCTGCGAACAGGTGAAACGGACGGTTGAAATGAAGGAGTTTGCCGACATCGTACACGCCGTTATTCAGGAGGTGATTCGTGCGGGTAGCCAGCCATCAATAGACGCTTTCCTGAAATACCATACCTACCTGTCCATTTTGCACGGGCTGGTTTCGATACAAATGACCGGTCTGAATGAAACGGTGAATCCCTGGAGCAAATTAGTTTTGAAGGATGCTGTCAATGGGTTTATAAAAGCGTTGGACGGTTAATTTTTTTGCCTGATTCCTAACAGTGTTATAATTTATAGTGGTGTAACAGCCTGGATTTGACCTTACTGAAAAATAACGATGGACGTAGAAATCTGGAGTGATGTAATGTGTCCCTTTTGCTATATAGGCAAACGGAAATTTGAGCATGCCCTCGGGCAGTTCCCTCAGCGGGACCGGGTCAATGTGATCTGGAAAAGCTTCCAGTTGAATCCCGATCTGAAAACGGAACCGGGTAAGAATATTAACCAGTACCTGGCTGAGGTAAAAGGCTGGAGCCCGGATGAAGCCAAACAGATGAACGATCGGGTGACGGCTATGGCAAGCGAAGTGGGTCTGACCTACGATTTTGATAAGGCTATTGTGGCCAACTCTTTCGATGCCCATCGACTGATTCAACTGGCTAAGCAACACGGACTGGGCGATGCCGCCGAAGAACAACTGTTCAAAGCCTATTTCACTGAAGGTCGGGACACCTCCGACCACGCAACCCTGCTGGAACTGGGCACCGACATTGGTTTGCCGGCTGAAGCCGTTCAGCAGATGCTGCAAAGCACCGAATATGCCGATGCCGTAAACCGGGACGTGTACGAAGCCCAGCAAGTAGGCGCAAGGGGTGTTCCCTTCTTCGTGCTCGACCGCCGGTATGCGGTGTCGGGTGCGCAACAACCCGAAACCTTTTTGGGTGCCCTGAACACAGCCTGGTCGGAATGGGAAAAAGCGAACCCGGCGGTAACTAACCTATCAGCTGAAGGGCAGACCTGTACACCCGGCGAAATCTGTTAAAATCAATTAGACAAGCAATACAACCATGGAATTAATTGACGCAATGAACTGGCGGTACGCTGCCAAAAAAATGACCGGGCAACGCGTATCGCCTGAAAAAATAGATACCATCCTGGAAGCGATTCGGCTATCGGCCTCATCGGTAGGGCTGCAACCCTATACGGTGCTGGTGATTGATAATCACGAACTGAAAGGCAAAATCCACGAACAGGCCTGCCCGCAGCCACAAATTGTAGAAGGGTCGCATGTATTGGTTTTTGCTTCCTGGACAGGACTTGGAACCACCCAGGTTGATGAATACATCAAATTGATTGCCGACACGCGGGGTGTTACGGTTGAATCCCTGACCCCCTTTGCTGATTCAATCAGGGGGAATCTGTTGAGCAGAACAGTGGAAGAGCGGGACAACTGGGCCGCCCGTCAGGCCTATATTGCTCTGGGGACTGCTATGGTCGCTGCTGCTACGGAGCAGGTAGACGCTACCCCGATGGAAGGGTTCAATGCCGAATCGCTCGATGCGCTGCTGGACTTACCGGCAAAAGGGTTACACAGTGTTGCCTTACTGGCAGTGGGTTACCGGGATGCGGAGAAGGATTTTCTGGCGAGTGCCCCCAAAGTACGACGCGCCCGTAAAGACTTGTTCATCGAACTGGCGTAAGGGCGCCAGCTTAGTGTAAAACAGAATGCCCACTGAGGAATCAGTGGGCATTCTGTTTTTAGTGGTAGTCAGTTATTGAAAAATTAACGTGGTAAAGTATATAAATTGCTGATTATAACACTACAGGGCCCTTTAGGCTTTGCAGGCTCGCTTACTTACACGCTGACGTTGTTCCATTTGGCAACTTTCCGTTTAGCTGCGTTTCTGTTTATCAAAATACTGCCGCATAAACAGCATCTGGTAGTTAATGGCGTTGGTCCAGTACGCCCAGTTGTGGGCACCGGGGCGGGTAATGTAGTCGTGGGCAATATTACGCTCCAGCATCTTTTCGTGCAGGTTATTATTGACCCGGAAAAAGAAATCCTCGGTGCCGCAGTCGATAATCAGCGACAGGGCGCCGGGTGTGAGCAGATGCAGCAGGTTGATGACCGTGTTCTGCTCCCAGCGTTCGGGAAACAGGGCGTAGGTGCCCAGTCGTTTGGCCATATCCCAGTTGTTGGGAAACGGCCGGATATCGACCCCGCCACTCATACTGCCTGCCGCGCCAAACGTGTTCTGGTGCCGGAAAGCCAGGTATAATGCCCCGTGTCCGCCCATACTCAGGCCCGTAATGGCGCGACCGGTGCGGTCTTTGATGGTTTTGTAATGACTGTCGACCCAGTCGACCAGTTCGCTGGCTACGTAGGTTTCATACCTGAACGCCGGATCGACCGGGCTGTCGAAATACCAGCTTCCGAAGTTGCCGTCCGCGCAAACGATGATCATCTGATACGTATCCGCCAACTGACTGACCCCCGGTGCCTTTTTGACCCAGTCGCTGTAGTTACCGCTATAGCCGTGGAGCAGGTATAGCACTGGCAGCGCCTGACCAACTGTATACGAATCCGGCGTGATGACTACGGCTTTTATCGTCTTGTTCATCGACGCGCTGGTAGTGGTTACCGTGTCGACTTTAGCTGCCTGACCGAACTGGCTATAGAGTAGTAGGAGGCCCGTTGAGACCAGTAAACGAAGTGTATTCACAAATTTTTTTTGGTAAAAGTACATTGATTTACGCCAGGTTTTTTTCGATTCTATACGGAGGTACGCGCTGGACAACGCTTGCTTTACCTTTTTTCTGATGTACCGATGAGATAGAGCCAATTCGTAAAAATAGACTCAATGCATTCAGGAAACATCGGTGGAGGAAATCAACAGCGTGGCTATTCCGCTGATGAGTACGGGGGCCGCGAAGCAGAGGAAACTCAATGACATGGAGAAGCCCGCACCGATCAGCACCCCCCCGATGAGCGGCCCGACAATGGCCCCTACCCGGCCCAGCCCCATGGCCCAGCCAACCCCCGTGGCCCGAATTTGGGTTGGATACAGCCGGGCGGCCACCGCATACATACCCACAAAACCGCCCTGAACGCCGAAACCGATCATGCCCAGGATCACCAGTGTCCAGAAAGACCCGCTCACAAAGCCAAACCCAACCATCAGAGCCGCCGTGCCAATCAGAAAGCCGCAAATGGTTCGGCGCAACCCAAGCCGGCCCGACAGGTAACCCTGCGTAAGAATACCCACAAAAGCGCCCACATTGAAGATTGTACCGGAATAGATGGCCAGTTCGAGTGATAGACCTGTGTTGGACGCTAATTTCGGAATCCAGCTTGTGAGAAAATAGAGGGTGGCAAAAACCATGAACAGGGCCGTCCAGAGCCAGAAAGTGGGTATACGCTGCGGACCAGACAACAGCTTGTTGATGGACGATTTAGCTTGCTGATCGACTATTAACACGGGCAGGACAGTCAGCGTGGGCTGCCTGAGTTGACGCAGAATACGATTGGCCCGGAACAGGGCATTGGCAGGCTGTGCTTTCAGTAAAAAATCGAGCGATTCGGCCAGTAGGATCAGGATAAACGGGAGGGTGAGCAGCGTGATACACCCCGCCACCAGAAAAACGGCCCGCCAGCCGGATTCGGCAATGAGCGTGGCCGAGGCCAGCCCCGATAGCACAGCCCCGACGGGGTAACCCGAGATAACGAGACTAACCCAGAAATCTTTCGTTTTCTTCGGGGCATACTCGGCCATAATGGTAGCGGTACTGGCCAGCATACCGCCAATGCCCAGTCCGCTGATCAGGCGCATGAACCCCAGCATCTCAACCGATTGTACGAGCGATGTAGCCGCGATACTCACGCCCATTATGCCGGCGCAACCCACAATCATGGCGCGTCGGCCAATGCG
This sequence comes from Spirosoma spitsbergense DSM 19989, assembly GCF_000374085.1. GTDB lineage: Bacteria > Bacteroidota > Bacteroidia > Cytophagales > Spirosomataceae > Spirosoma > Spirosoma spitsbergense. Next base: position 17,133 of record NZ_KB893613.1, read on the forward strand.
GTCGGCAATGGGGGACAGGCCCATACCACCAATGGCCATACCCAGTAAACCCGCGCTGAAAACGATACCAAACTGCGGGGCGGCCACACCCCACTCGGCTCCGATGGAGGTGGCCGTGTACGAGATGATCATCACGTCCATGCCATCGAGCATGTTCATGAGGAAACAGATGAAAACGACCGCGTACTGAAGGGGCGTCAGGCGGATTGATTCAACCGGGCTGGTTAGGGGGGCGGTGGTCATGGAAGTTATTGGTTGTGCTGTTCGTCCAGCAATAAAAGCACAGTAGCCCAATTTTCTATGCAGCGAACGCTGGTCATAGGCGAATCAGCGACACGCTTATGAACACATTGGGTATGCACTCGGGACGTTATTCATGGAAGATGAACAGCACCAAAACCTACCGATATACGGCCGTTTATTTCTCTTTTCGCCGGTTTTTAGCCTATAGTTTCCCGCCAGATCAGGATAAGGCGTAGATGGCATACACCAGCAGTGAACCCAGCCCCAGCAGTACTAACCCGGCTACGCGCCGTTTTTTGAGAAATAGTAGTAAAATCAGGCCTGTAAGGGAGATCAGCGTCATGAAAATAGCCGACCCATCAATCACCCATGACCAGTTACTGCCGGTGTCCCGCCCCTTATGTAGGTCGTTCAAAACGGCCACAACGCCCATCCTGGTTTCGGAAAGCTTATAGGCGCCGGTTTCCCGATCCACAAACGCATCCGCCGAGTAACCCGGCCCCCGAAACGAAATGGAGCACTCCCGGTCGTCGATCCGGAAATCACTGACCGGGCCTTTTATGCCGTGCGCGGTGCGCAGATGCTCCACAATACCCAGTTTGTTAATGGTCGCCGTGTCGGTAGGATTGACCCAGCCGGGGGCGACATTCCCTTTGTAATCCGTCGTAACGGACTCGTCGCCGAACCAGTCGGCGTGGTTCAGCGTCAGGCCCGTAACGGCGAAGAAAAGGACGATTACAAAACTCGCCATCGACAGGTAGATGTGCAGCCACCGCGCCACTGCTGATACCGAACGACGCCAGGCCGGTGTGCTTTTGAGTGGGCGGGCGCTGGTGAGCCGGTTGTATTCAGCGACCGACTCCCGCTTTGCGGTAGTCCAGGGCTGCGTTCGCGATTTCGACATTGCCGTTGAGCGTTTGTTGTTTGAATTTACCGTTAAAGTCCATTGTCTGTTCCATAAACTGGTGGGTACCGTGCTCGCGGGCCGCTTCGATGCAGACGGTGTATTTTCCCTGCTTCACGTACTGACCCTGGTCATTTTTGCCATCCCACTTCAGCGTATAACTCCCCGGCGACCGGGTGGCACTGGCAAGGCTGGTGGCATCAAATGAGCTGTTCTGCTGCGTATTGTTCCAGTCACGGAGTTCACGCAGCCAGCGGGGTTTGTTGTACCAGAGGGCTATCTGACGAACCGGAACGTGTTTTTCATCCTCAATCCAGACCGCCACAAACGGCCGGTGCGACCGCCCCTCTATCTGGCTTAACTCCAGCGAAATCAGCAGCTCCTGATCCGCGTTCCACAGTTTATCTTTCAGCGGAGATATCGTCATGAGCCGGACCGTTGTGACTGGATTGCTGGCCCAGGCAGGAACGGAAGACGCGGCATTCGATACGGGTTGAACGAGTTGGCCCCAGCCGGGACTGGTGAATTGCTGCCCCTCGCGGGTAACGATGAGGTAGTCGGTACCGGGCAAAGTAGCTGCCAGTTGCACGCTGTCGGCAGGTGTCAGCACATTGAACGCCGTAGCCAAAGCACCAGCCGTTGAGGCATCAGGATGCACGACGGTGGCACTGATGACCTCGTAGGCGGGGTTACCCGTTCGCGGGTCTACGATGTGCGATTGCCAGACACCATCCACCAGCACACCGCGCCGATAGTTGCCACTGGTAGCCACAGCCCGGTCCTGAATAGTTAGCCATGCCAGTGGTTTTTCATTTTCGGCATCCGCACGCGGATTGGCAATGGCAACGGATTCCGTCCGGTTGCCCCGCACCACCAGATCACCACCGATGTTTACTACCACGCCGGCCACACCCGGTACGGCTAATGCCCGGTTGGCCGCCTGATCCATGATGTAGCTCTTGGCGAAGGTGTGCAGGCGTAAGGGCGTATCTGTCAGGTGGCTTGCCGTTTGCGCTTCTAAATCCAGGAGCCAGTGCTGTTGCTGTACGGCCGAAACAGCGTCAGTCCGGTCGCTCTCCGAAGGCACCGTTTCCGACCGGGCCGCCCGCTGCCAAAGCTGGTTGATGGCTTCGGCGGCTGCGTTGATGACACCTCCCGTTTGCGCCCGCCAGTGGTCGAACCCGGCAAGAACGGCCAGCAAATCGGTGGAAACGGGAATGGCCTCGCCCGATGTAGCGACCCACAGGCTGAATTCGCTATCGGGCTGGTAACTGCTCAAAATAGCGCTCAGTCGACTGATTTCGGCCAGCGCAGCTGTTTCGGCTTGCCGGGCTACATCGTAGGATGGGGCCATCACCTTCAAATCGAAGGAAGTGCCCAGGACGTTTTCCAGATGGGAAATAAAGAGGCCATTGGCCTCAGTAGTGGCCGCAGCGGGCAGGGCGGGTAAGGCCAGGGCCAGCGGAATAAGGGTTGAAGTCAGGTTGTTCATGTTGACACAATTTTACTGGGTTCATTTGATTCAGGTAGATTAAAATAGTGGAAGTTGGTCAACGAAATGTTTTAATCTGGCCTTTCTCTTCGTCAGCACCACATAAGGGGTGGGTGTCTGGGTATAATCTTCCTGGGCAATACAAAATTGCCACCAGGTAGCCGCACCTGAAAAAAAATCGGATTCAATGCCGGGTTTTCCCGGTCAGACAAACCGTTTCGCCGGACGAATGCCGGAAATAGCGAATAATCACTGAGTGGATATAAGGCCTGTCTACAGTCAACGGTGGGATTGACTCAGGTTGCGTTTTATTGATCGCTAAGCAGCGATTGAGTCGGACACTGTCAACCTGGCTTTCGGGTCATTGTGAATTTCCGATGGAACAGTTTGATGCCTTTATATACCAGTACTGTTACCGTCTGTGGGTCATTCATGGTCACCTCAACGCTCAGGTTGATACCCGTTTTGGGGTGGATCAATTCACCGCCCGTCCAGACCTCTCCATTGTACGTCAGATTCCGAATGAGTGTGGCGTCTTTAACGAGTCCAAAATTTTCTTCCCCTGCCTGGTCAACCTCGTTAACGCGGGCAAAGTAGCGATTCTCGATCCGGTAAATAGTAACGCTGGACCCTTTGGTAGGAAACAGCCAATGCCCCAGCAACTGGTCGGCTGGCTGATCGGCTGTTGCTCCCAGCATGAACATCGGTAGCAGTACAGCCCAAAGCAGGCTTCGGTATATAAACAGTTTCATTGGTCCTTCAGTAGGTTGGAATCAGTCGGCAGGTCGGTTATAGGCGCTCCTGATTCGGTTAAACACGTACTGGAATAACAGCCCACGAAGCCTCTGGTTCACATGTAACTAAAATAACGCCTGTTTAGGATGGAATGAAAAACACGGTCGTCCTCCAAACTTTGGACCCGGGCGGGCTATGAGTTGCCCAAGTGATTAGTCAGAATGCTGCTATGTTTACGGATTTGGCCATGGTAGCTGATCACGGTCGTAACCGGTTATCCAGCCGAACAGAGCGCTGGATTATAACCCTGACCTGTGCAAAAGCTGGGTGTTCGGGATGTAGCAACAGGTTGAATGATTCGTTCATAATGACCGACGGTACGGCAACGGCCAGACAAAACGGGGCTACCAGCCAGTCGGCCAGGGTAGTCTGCGTTTCGGCTAGAGTACCCGACTTCCAGTAGGAAGGTAATTGATTTGGGGCAATCCAGAAAATCGTTTCCGGTTCGTCGGGTAGCTGTATCGTACTGAGCCAGCAGTGTGTACCCATCGTGCCGAATCAGCACATCGGCAGCCGATTGGTCGGGAAGGATGAAGTCGACCAGTTTCTCAAACTCAAAACCGGGATTACCCGGTTGGGCATTCACCCAAAAGGGTACGAATACAAACAGGAAAAGTTTTTTTTCATCGACTCAGGAATGGTTTGGGGTTGTACAAGTGCGGAAAAATTACATCTGATAAATAGAGTTTTTAGCTGTAATTGATTGAATAGTAGGGTTTTAATGGGGTTTTGGTCTAGTATGGGCGATTTTGGTCTGTTCGGCGGGAGGGGGTAACTTTCCCTTCATGAGCCTTTAACGGAAATTAAAATCCCTGTTCCCGGCGTTTAGGGTCGGTGGCTTTTGGGTATAATTGAGGGCTGGGGCGGAAGCTGTTCTAATGACCCTGTCTCTATCAGGAAAATCAGTGACTTATCTGTCCCCGACACTTTACCAGCGTATTATGAAGACCATTCTGCTACAACTTATTTACCTGTCAGGAGTATTACTGTTTCTTAGTCATTGCCAGTCGGCCACCTCGACGGGTAGTATTCCGACTCAAACGCCCCCACTTTCTACAACGATCGTCAGCAATATAACCACGGTGGTAGCTACTCAGGCCGGGTACATGGCTAACGATATTGCCCTGGATACTACCCTGTTTGGTGGGCCACTGCGGGTGGGAACGATGGATGACCCAACGCTTACAGAAGCCTCCGGGCTGGCCCCCAGCACAAAAAATCCGGGTTATCTGTGGATGGAAGAGGATTCGGGCAATCCGAACGAGATTCAGCTGCTGGATAAACAGGGCCACATTGCCGGTCGGTTTACGCTGATCGGGATGGAAAACCGCGACTGGGAGGATATTGTGGTGGGGCCGGGACCGGTGGCCGGGCAATCGTACGTATACGTCTGCGAGATTGGCGATAACCGTCTCCGGCATCCCGTCAAAGTGATATACCGGTTTCCCGAACCCAGTCTGGCGGGCAAAACGCTCCCGGTCAATGAAGCCGTAGTGGCTATTGATGCGATTTCGCTTCAGTTGCCCGACGGTCCCAAAAATGCCGAAGCAGTCCTGCTCGACCCTGCCACGCTGGACCTGTATGTGCTCTCGAAAGATGACCGCACGTCGGTTTACCGGGCCGCTTATCCGCAATCACTCACTCAGCCAACTTTAATGAAACGGCAGCTGGATATTCTGTTCGAACAGGTTACCTCAGCGGGTATATCGCCCGATGGCACCGAAATCCTGATTCGTACGTACGGGGAACTTTACTACTACAAACGCCGGGCGGGCGAATCGATTGTCGATGCCCTCAAACGAAGCCCCCGGCTGGTGCCGGTGGCCAGAGAACCGCAGGGCGAAGCCGTGGGCTGGGCAGCCGACGGTTCGGGATATTACACGACCTCCGAGAAGCCCAATGCTACTCTCCAGGCCATTTACTGGTACCCACGCCGTTAGCTGGTTTGTAAGCATCCTGAGTTATCAGGGTGAACTTTGGCTTCCTTGTGAAATATGGAAACAGGGCAAATAGCCGCCACCCTATTTGGGTTTTTAACCCTGTGGCCTGACTTTAGCCGTTTCAGAATTGCCTATTTAACCCCACAATTCCTGAAAATGCCATTTTAGATGTTTCAAAAGGCTGAAGTCAAGTTTATGACTTCAGCGAGTCAATCCGTTCTTTTATCGCTTCCTTGATTTTGGCAAAGTTGTCGGCAGAGAGCAGGTCTTTTGTGTCTGCGTTTAGGTCATGGAGAATCTCAAAGAGGTCGCCTATTTTGGAATAAGTAGATGTTAATCGTTCATGCTCTACTTTTTCCTTGGCAGTAGTTTCATGCAGGAATTCCCCCATGTACTCGTCGGCCGCTTTTTTAGCTTCACGCCAATGTTGTCGATATTCAGTTCGCTTAGGGCCAGTCAATGCCAAATTGAGTGATTCAACCCTGATTGGAAATATCTTTTCTATAAGTATGTCTCTCTCAAATTTACAGTCTCGGTATGCTTTATACATTTCAAACATACAGTATGGCGATTTGAGGTATTTATCGCTTATCGCAACAATCAGCAAATTACCCTTTCCAATCCGTTTCATGAAGTCCGAGATAGACTTTCTGTAGCCCAAATTTTTCTTGTCCTGTACCACCCGGTAGCCGTCTTTCTTCAGGCTTTCATATAGGTCATTAACAATCTTTTCACGGCTTTCGCCAGTTTCGTGTTCGTCGCCCCAGGCGTAGGAGAAGAATATTTCGGGTGTATTTATGTCCGGTATTGTTGACATTGTGGGTATTATTGCTGGGGGTTCGACAGGGTCAATAATGGGTATTTCCTCTTTAATCGGCTCTTTGCCAATGAGGTAGGCAAAGCCTTTTACAGGGACTTTGTTGCCCTGCTTCGATTTGATCCTGGCATCTTCATTATCGTTCAGCCAGTCGGCTAACTCACCAATCTCAACGAAATCCGGTTCATTGACCGATAGTTCAATGTCATTTTTTTGACCGCTCAGGGTCCAGAGTGTATTGAAAAAAGCCCGCGCTCTGGCTTTTGCACCGGGGCCATCCACGATCTGTACGGTAATCTGCCGTTTATCAAAGTGACACTCGGCGATTACACGCTCGCTGGCTTTGCGGCCCAAAACGATGCCGTATTTCCAGTACACGTTTTCGGCCAGATTGCCATAGGCAACCATAAAACGCATGAATACGCTTTTGGGAATGAACCGGGGATAATGGAGCGTAAAACGAATGGACGTTTCGGGCCGGAGTTGGGCCAGTGCTTTTTGGTCGTGGTATTTATCGGGTAAATACTGCGGGGCAATGTACTCGTCCGGGCAGTTGGGCTTCTCAAAAATCAGCTCGAACCGGTCCTTTTTCATCAGATCCAGAAACCGGTCCGTCAGTTCAGCTAGCCCTTTTTTACGCAGTACCTGTTCCACATCACTACGGCTGAATTCTCCCTTGTTCTCGTCTTTTTCCCGAATGTCGTAGCTCAGAATATCATAAATAGTGTCGGTAACCCACTGTGGATTCAGGAAAACGGTGTCCCTCAGTTGATCGTCGTTTGCGTAATACAAGATAGTGCTGGCGGCTCCGCTCAGGTAAGTAAGTAACCCCGACATTTCGATTGCCGGGTCGAAACTGAGGGTAGCCGCAGTGACTGTCTGTTGGCAGAACACCTCAAACTGGGTGCGAGTCATCCAGCGCTGGTTTTCGGGCAACTGCCGGATTTTATTCCGAATGGCCACCCAACCCTTACCCAATTTATACCCGGCGGCATTCGTCTCCAGCGTATGAATCAGGTTCGTTTTAAAAGCCTGGAAGGCAGTCCATGCGGGGCTATTCGCGTCGTTCTGAAATTTGTTGGCCTGATACACACTGACATGGTAATCGGGGGAATGAACATTATAAACAGGCTTGAAGCAATCGACTGGTGCCGGCTCAGCTTCGCGCTCATGTTGCTCATTTTCTTCCTGGCCTCGTTGCTGTACCAATGTTTTATTCTGCACCAGCAATATGGGGCTGTTGGGCGCATAATAGCGGATGCTATCCAACCAGTAGCTATAGGGAAAATGCTCCAACGATAGACGATAGAATTTTCCCGACAGATGAATATTGGTAGGTAAAATCTGCTCGGTATTGGTGTTGGCTTCCCAAACGACTACATACACGGCGTGGTCGTCCAGAAACAGGCGGTGGGTAGCGTGGTAGTACTCCTGCCCCCCAAAATCCCAGATGTTGGTCTGTAAACGTCTGTCGGGTATTGGCCAGCGGGTTAGGGCAATACCGTGAGTAGAATTCTGGCTCTTTTCGTAGTAACCTTCCTGTATAAAGCGCATGAGCGACGTTTTACCCGCTGTGGTATTGCCCACCACAATTAGCTTCACTTCATCATTCTGAATACTTTCCTGCGCTATTGAAGCAAAGTAACCCCGTATGTCCAACAACGCATTATTATATTCTCCATCAAAAAGTTCTTTTGGTATGTTTTCGATAGGGTTATCATGCAGGTGTAATGTATGCAGGAAGGGCCAGGCGTATAAAAATTGTTCCGGGAAACTGGTGATCTGATTATTTTTCAGGTCAAGAGTTTGGAGCTGGGTCAGTTTCTCCAGAAACTGGATATCAGTAATTTGGTTGTTTTTCAGGTCAAGGGTTTGGAGTTGGGGCAGTTTCTTCAGAAACTGGATATCAATGATCTGGTTATTTCTCAGGTCAAGGGTTCGGAGCTGGGTCAGCTTCTCCAGAAACTGGATATTAATGATCTGATTGTTTCTCAGGTCAAGGATTCGGAGCTGGGTCAGCTTCTCAAGAGACCTATAATCATTAATCTGGTTGTAACTCAGGTCAAGACTTTGGAGTTGGGGCAGCTTCTGCAGAAACTGAATATCAATGATTTGGTTGTTCCTTAGGTCAAGAGTTTGGAGTTGGGTCAGTTTCTCCAGAAAACTATGATCTGTAATCTGGTCAGCAATTTCTAATTTGGGTTTTGCTGTTTGATTTGGTAGTTTGTGTTCATGCGTCAAACCTACCAACAATTACAGCAAGCCATCAGTTTGGATACCGAAATGATCACGTTGCGTAGCT
>NZ_KB893614.1 GCF_000374085.1 Spirosoma spitsbergense DSM 19989
CATCAGGAGATGTATGGCTATTGTGCTGCAAAAGACCTGGCTTTTTATGGATTTCGTTTGCATCTAATGGTTACCACCGATGGGGTAATTGCTCATTTTGTGCTGGCCCCTGCCAGTTATCATGACGTAACCGTTGCGCCTGAATTGTTAGAGACCTACCGTCAGCAAATCATTGTTGGAGCNGATAAGGGCTATGTTGGATTGCACAAACGGCTGGAAAATGATGCAGATTATCAGTTAGTTATACAACGGCGAGATAATCAGCTACCGAATACGGCAGAGGAAAAGCTTTTTTTAGCCCGCTTTCGCAAAATTATTGAGACGACCAATAGCCAGTTAAGTGAGCAGTTTCAGATGCAGTACTGTCGGGCCAAATCAGCTTGGGGCTTAATGAACCGGGTCGTCAATAAACTTACGGCCCATACGTTAGCTATCTTTCTGAATGCACTAGCCCAAAGGCCCTTGTTAAACACTAAAAGCCTTATTTTTAACTAGCACTACTGGTAATAAGAAGAAAAAACAACACAACGTTTATGGAGCAGGTCATTGACTACTTTGCGCATATTCCATCATCGCACCGGAGTTTGATTCTGGTAGGGGGCATCACTATTTTCTGGCTAATTGAAAGTGCAGTTCCTCTATTTCGATTCAAATACCATAAATTTCGACACGCAGGTATCAATATTTTCTTCACGCTGACGACGATCATTATCAATTTCGCGCTGGCTTTTATCCTGCTCAAAACCAGCGATTGGGCCATTCAGCATCGGGTGGGGTTGCTACAGTGGGTTTCCCTGCCGCTGTGGGCGGAGATGCTGACTGGCTTGCTGGTACTGGATTTAGTAGGCGCGTGGCTGGCCCACTGGACGCAGTACAAGGTGAAATTTTTGTGGCGCTTCCACCTGATTCACCACTCCGATGTGCATATGGATACGACAACCGCCAACCGGCATCACCCCGGCGAAAGCGTTGTCCGGTTTATTTTCACGGCGCTGGCCATTTTGCTCACGGGTGCTCCCATGTGGCTGGTTTTTATGTATCAGGCCCTATCGGTATCGCTGTCGCAGTTCAACCACGCCAACATCGAACTTCCCCGTTGGGCCAACCGGTTGCTTGGCGTGTTTATCGTAACGCCGAACATGCACCACGTTCATCACCATTACGTACTGCCGGTTACGAATACCAATTACGGCAACATTTTCCCGTACTGGGACTGGCTTTTTGGTACGTACCACGAGATGGCCGCCAGCGACCTGCACTACGGTATTGATACCCACCCTGAACCACATGAGCACGACCACATCGGCGGTTTGCTCAAAATGCCGTTCCAGCCCTACCGACCACCCGTTGGGGAGCCGGTTCCTGAAAAAGAGCTACTGCAATGAGGTAGCCGGACAATCAATTTTACTGAGCGTGTACCGGTAGCCCGTATCAGGATTTTTTAGTTGCCATTTTCCCTGTTGCTCAACGCGTTCGCCTTCGTACCAGGAAATACTATCGCCATTCATGGTAAGGTCAAGTGTATAAGGTTGTGTGATCCCCTCGCCCGAACGCTGCCAGTCGGCCTGGATTGCTGACCCACGAATGGTGCCCCGAAATGGTCCCTGCGCCCGGTCTTTTTCGTACGGCTTATCGTCCAGATAACCGGTTACCTGGTCTCCATCAATAGCCAACCGGAGCGTGGTCGTATCACGACTCAGGATTTGCCGGTAACATACCGTATCCAGTGTGGTCACTCCAGCGGAGGTTTGGTTTTCTGTCTGCTCCGATGGACGGCTCTGACAGGCAGATAGCAGTGCCAGAATGGGAAAGAGTAAGAAGGTACGCATAGTAAAAAAGGTGTTTCAGGAAAAACAGGGTATAGGGTAACCTTTACCTATCCAACAGCCATTTTAACTGAGTATCTGTCCCGGACATTCTGGTTTTCAGCATTGCTAACGAAAGTAGAAAACAATACAATCGATGAAGCGTTCTCCAATCAGTCTGTTTCATCTTCCATAGTGCTCAAAACAACCTTTAATCAATCATGCCTAGTAATCGGTACACCCAGCTGCTGCAGAAATGTGGCTTGTTCGTCCTCCTGCTGACCAGTTTAACCCTCACTTTTTCGGCCTGTAGCAAGCAGGATAGTACAACGCCCACACTCACTACAATTACTGACCTCATTAATAACGGAAGTAAGTTTACATTGCTTAAAGCGGCTCTGGTCCGGTCCGGACTGGATGGCACGCTGAGTCAGCCGGGAACGTATACGGTGTTTGCACCAACGGACGATGCGTTTAAAGCGTTTGGCTATGTTGATGTAGCAGCCGTTAATGCCGCCCCGGTCGATCTGCTAAAATCAGTTTTACAGTATCACGTACTCAGCACCCGAATTGGGTCCACAGATGTACCACTGGCAGTGAACACCGTACAAAATACGCTGTTGCCTACGGGGGTGGTTTATATCTCAAAAGTAGCGTCGGGCACCTCTACAACCGCCACCAAATTATCGGTCAACGGTGCACATGTGTTTCAGCCTGAAGGGTTAGCTAACAACGGCGTGGTTTACGCCATCGACCGGGTATTGATCCCCCCCGTTTTCGGCAACATTGCCGCTACCATTCAGAGCATTCCTATCCTGTTACCCACGGCTTCGTTTAAGTTACTGACAGCAGCCGTAGCCAAAGCGGGCATTGGCAGTTCACTAACAGGCACAACAACATTAACCGTTTTCGCCCCAACGGATGCGGCTTTCAAAGCGGTTGGATATGATTCAACAACCATTGCTAAAACATCCGCGACTACACTGGCCAGTTTACTTACCTACCACGTATTGAATGGCCGAGTGTATACGCCGTTGATTACCGACGGCTCCAGTTTGAGCACGCTGCAGGGCGGAACAATCACGGCGGGCATCAGCACCACAGCCCTAACGGTTACGGGGAAAGGAAATGGCACTACACCGTCCAACATCATTGGTCCGGACATTACCGCATCCAATGGCGTGGTCCATATTATTGACAGACTATTGCTACCGCAGTAAGCACTTTTCAAGGTACATTGCTTTACTAAACGGGTTATCCAGCTATGGATGGCTCGTTTTTTTTACCGTGGTATCAACCGTGGTATTGGTTTCTCAAAACCAGTAGAGTACCCGTGAAGAATATCGGTTTTGAGAAACCTGCACCACAGATACTCTACGGCAGGGAAGGAAGCAAAAGCCCCCGCTACTGCTCTATTTGGACAGGAGTTGTCCTATTCAACTCCTGCGGATCTTCCCTGTTACCTGTTGACAATGTGATACTTAAGGTCATTAAAAAATTTTTTGGGTAGAAGACCATTATTTGTTGTAACAAAAAAAATGAACTGTCGCTTCTGGTACAAAGAACATAATTTCTCCCAATCAATTTAAAACCAGAATAATCATGAAAGTGAATCGCGTTAAAATGACTTTCCGCTCGCTGCTTCCACTGGCGGGCATGGTGTTAATGTCATCCCTCCTGTTCGTTGGCTGTAAAGAAGACAACCCAACCACGGTGCCAACGCCCAAAACTATCACGGACTTAGCGACCTCAAACAGTCAGCTTACCCTGCTGACAGCGGCTGTAAACCGGGCTGGGCTGGCTACTACGCTGTCGGGTACGGGACCGTTTACCGTTTTTGCTCCCTCAGACGATGCCTTCCGGGCAGCCGGCTTTGCCAATGCAGCCGCCATCAATGCGGCTCCGGTGACCACACTGAGCAATATTCTGCTTTATCACGTAGTGAGCGGCACAGCGTTGCAGTCATCAGCCATACCGGCAGGGCAAACAGCCATACCTACCTCGGTTTCGGGTAATTCACCGTTATTTGTTAACAAAAGCGGTTCGGCAGTGTCCGTCAACAATGCCACTGTGGTGCAGGCTGATGTATTGGCTTCAAACGGAGTTGTTCACGTGGTCGATCAGGTGATACTGCCACCGGCGGGTAACGTTCTACAGATTGTGCAGGCCGATACATCGCTCTCGCTGCTGACTGCCGCTGCCGTACGCGGTGGTGCAACTGTTACATCAGCCCTTGGCGGCACTACGCCTATAACGGTATTTGCGCCCACCAATGCGGCTTTCCGGGCGGCTGGCTTTGCCAATGCAGCCGCCATCAACGCAGCCCCGGTAGCCACGCTGACGGCGGTACTGACAAACCACGTAGTAGCGCCTGCCCGCGCCTACTCGCCTACGCTGGTGAACGGCCCCGTGGCTACCTTTGGTGGTGGGTCATTAACGGTAGCGGTTGGCAGTAACAAGGCAGTAACGTTGCTCAGTAAAGGCAACGGCACAACCGCTGCTAATGTAACAACGGCCAATATCAACGCTACCAATGGGGTGATTCATAAAGTGGACCGGGTGTTACTACCGTAAGAATTGACGGGTAAAGCCGAATCAAAATCCAGTAGGAGCTGTTGTTTTCTTATAAACAACAGCTCCTATTTTTATTGACCAAGAAGCTGTTCACGTTACGTTCCTGGGCCGAAAGCTACTACTTTCAGTCTTAAAAACAGCTTCTGAAAAGAAGGAGTCGGATAGGTTTTTTCCCGGCCTCACCCGACCTTTGGTGCATACACTGCGACTTCCATTCGAATGGCTAAACCACAAAAAAAACTGTTTTTATTAGATGCGCTGGCACTCATCTACCGCGCTCATTTTGCTTTCAGCAAATCACCCCGTATCTCCTCGCGTGGCATTAATACCTCGGCCATCTTTGGCTTCATGAATGCCATGATGGAGGTGTTAACCAAAGAAAAGCCTACGCACATTGGCGTAGCATTCGACTCGTCGAAAAAGACGTTCCGGCACGAGCAGTTCCCGATGTACAAGGCCAACCGGCAGTCGCAGCCAGAAGATATCAGTGTGGCCATGCCCTATATCAAGAAGATTGTAGAAGCCATGCATATCCCCATGTTGATTCTGGATGGCTACGAAGCAGACGATATCATCGGCACGATTGCCAAGAAGGCAGCACTGGCTGATTTTGAGGTATATATGATGACACCGGATAAAGACTACGGCCAACTCGTAGAAGAACATATCCATATTTACAAGCCTGCCTTTATGGGTAAACCCGCCGAAAAATTAGGCGTGGCCGACATCCTGGAACGCTGGCAGATTGAACGTATCGACCAGGTAACGGATATGCTAGGACTCATGGGCGACTCGGTCGATAATATTCCGGGCATTCCGGGTGTGGGCGAAAAAACGGCTCAAAAGCTGGTTGCTGACTTTGGCTCGGTCGAAAACCTGATCGCCCGCGCCGACGAGTTGAAGGGAAAACTTAAGGAAAACGTGGTCAATTTCGGGCAGCAGGGCTTACTGTCGAAACAACTGGCGACAATCCACCTGGATGTACCTGTTCCGTTCGATGAGAATCATCTGCGGCATACTGAATACGACAAACCCAAGCTGGCGGCTTTGCTGGATGAACTGGAGTTCCGGCAAATGAAAACCCGGCTGCTGGGGGCGGGTTACGACGAAAAACCGTTGCCCGATGCGTTCAAAACGGCACCGGCATCGGCCCAGATGAATCTGTTCGATTCTCCTGCCAGTGATACACCGGCATTTCTTCCCTTCCCGAATATGAGTGCAAAAAACCCATCGGGGGCGGATGATTTGCCATTCGATTTTGGGTCAGGTAGTGCGCCAGCAAAACCAGCCACGGCATCAAAGAAAACGGCGGTTCGGGTACCGGTAACGTCAGCATCGGAGGCAACACCCGCTCAGGTAACCGATACCGTAACAACAGACGACGGAGTCGGGCAGGAACGGTCCGTCGTTACGGTAGCGGAAGCCCCTGCATACCTTGATGTCTATCCTGATTATGAAATAGACGAGGTACAGCCGGAGCGACGCAAAACGATTTTATCCGTTAAACACGACTACCGGCTGGTCGATACGCCCGAACTGCGGGCCAGTCTGGTGCATTACCTGAGCCTTCAGACCAGCATTTGTTTCGACTCCGAAACAACGGACATTGACCCTGTTGAAGCTGATCTGGTGGGCCTGTCATTCGCTTACCGAGCCGGAGAAGCATTTTACGTGCCCGTACCCGATAATCGGGACGAAGCCCGGGCCATTGTCGAGGAATTCAAGCCCGTGTTTGAAAACCCGGCCATTGGCAAAATCGGGCAGAATCTGAAATATGATTTGCTCATGCTGAAGAAATACGGCGTAGAGGTAGCGGGAAAGCTATTCGACACCATGATTGCCCACTATCTGATTGAGCCGGAGATGCGGCACAACATGGATATGATGGCCATGACGTACCTGAACTATAGCCCGGTTGAGATTGAAGCGCTGATTGGTAAAAAAGGCAAAGGTCAGTTGACCATGCGCGATGTAGACGTGCAAAAAGTGGTCGAGTACGCCGGCGAAGATGCCGATATTACGCTTCAACTTAAAGAAACGTTTGCCCCAAGACTCGAAAAAGATAACCTGCATAAATTGTTCGACCAGGTGGAGATGCCACTAGTACAGGTCTTAGCCGACCTTGAGCTGGAAGGCATCACGATTGACACCAATGCCTTGGCCGAACTGTCGGCTACGCTCGATGTGGATATGAAGCAGGTGCAGCAGGAAATTTTCGACATTGCCGGGGATACGTTTAACATCGGTTCCCCGAAGCAACTGGGCGAAATCCTGTTCGATAAACTTAAGCTGGACAACAACGCCAAAAAGACGAAAACCGGACAGTATGCTACAGGCGAAGAAATTCTCTCGAAACTGGAAGCGGAGCATGAGATAGCCCGCAAGATTCTGGACTACCGCGAACTGATAAAACTCAAAAACACCTACGTCGATGCCCTGCCTTTGCTTATCAGCAGGCATGACGGCCGGATTCATACGTCTTTCAATCAGGCGGTAGCCTCCACCGGGCGGTTGTCTTCCACCAATCCTAATTTGCAGAACATTCCGATTCGGACCCCGCGCGGGCAGGAAATCAGAAAAGCCTTTGTGCCCCGCAGCCCCGAATTCCTGATTATGTCGGCCGACTATTCGCAAATCGAACTACGGATTATGGCGGCTTTCAGTGGGGATGAAACCATGCTGGAAGCCTTTAACAATGGCGTTGACATTCACACCCAAACCGCTAGTAAAGTATTTCACGTTGGGCTGGATGAGGTAACGGGCGAGATGCGCCGACAGGCCAAAACCATCAATTTTGGTATTATCTACGGCATCTCGTCCTTCGGGCTATCCCAGCGGCTAAAGATTCCGCGTAAGGAAGCCGGACAGATTATTGAGGAGTATTTCGCCGGTTTCCCGGCGGTAAGAGCCTACATCGAGCAGTGTATTGAAAAGGCGCGGGGCTTTGGCTACGCCGAAACCATTCTGGGCCGTCGGCGGTATCTGCGCGATATCAACTCCCGCAACCAGACCGACCGAATGTTCGCCGAACGCAACGCCGTGAACGCACCTATTCAGGGCAGTGCTGCGGATATGCTTAAGATTGCCATGATCCGTATTCACGACTTCATGCGGCAGGAAGGGCTGAAATCCAAAATGATCCTGACAGTACACGATGAGCTGGTCTTCGACGCGCACCGCGACGAAATCGAGTTATTACGCACCCGTGTCGATGATATCATGAAAAACGCCATTCCGATGGGCGTTAAGATGGAAACCGGTATCGGCATCGCCGAAAACTGGCTGCTGGCGCACTAGCAGGACAAAAGATAGTTTGCACCCGACTGCCCGCGGGGTGCTGCTCAATGATGGCAGGATTATTCTGCCTGACCCGTGTACAATTCGGGTCAGGCAGATAGTCAGATCAGTTTATCCTCCACCGCCATCCGAACCAGTTCGGCCGCATTACGTACCTGTAGCCGACGCATCATATTGGCCCGGTGATTATCGACCGTCCGAACGCTGAGTTGCAGTTTCTCGGCAATTTCGCGGCTGCTCATGCCATCCACCAGAAATTGAAGAATTTCCTTTTCCTTATTGGAAAGTTTCGACTGTCGCTCGGTGCGGCCATGCCGATTCCCTTTCTTCAATTGTTGCATATATCCACTTAAAATGATGGATGCAACGGGCGAACTGTAGTATTTTTCTCCGCTGGCAATGGTACGGATCGCTTTAATCATTTCATCGGACGATGAGTCCTTCAGTATATATCCACACGCACCAGCCTCAACCGACCGGAGAATATAGTCTTCATTGTTATGCATGGACAGCATCAATACCCGCACATTTTTGTACAACCGGCTGATAACCTGCGTCGTCTGGATCCCCGACATACCGGGCAGCGAAATATCCATCAGAATCAGCACGGGTAGCGTTGCATTAGTCTGATGCATCTTCAATTTATCCAGTGTCTCTTCCCCATCGTTAGCCTCGTCGATAATTTCCAGCCCTTCGGCCTGCTCCAACAAGAGACGAATTCCATCACGAACGATTGAATGGTCGTCTACGAGCATTAATTTAGTAGGTGTCATACTGAGCAAAACGCGTTTGATAGGGTATACTAATTTGTAATTTTGTCCCTTTTCCCGGCCTGGAATTGATCTTAAACTTACCATTGACCAGTTTGGTTCGTTCCTGAATATTCTGCAAACCCTGAGACGGGGGGCGCGATGTATCGACTCGGTTAAATAGATTGTTCAGTTCCTGAACAGACTGCAATTGTTCACTGAGCTGTTTTTTTTCGGGCATCTGAAAACCCATCCCGTCGTCACTTATCACTAATTGCAAAGAGTTTCTCCGCTCCTTTAGTTCAATCGTTATGTGGGTCGGATTGGCGTGCCTGACCGCGTTGCTAACCGCTTCCTGCGTTACACGGTACAACATAATTTCAATGTTTTTATCTAAACGAGGACCGTTGGTTGCCAGATTCGTTTTGAACGTAACATCCATCGTTTCGCTTCGGTCATGATCGGCCAGCATTTTAATGGCGGGGACTACCCCAAAATCACTCAACACACTGGGCATCAGATTATTGGATATTGTTCGGGTTTCCTGAATGGTTTGTGTCACTAAACTCTTCAGCGTTCTCAGATTGGCCGAGTACGTTATTCCGGTATTCTGTTCGCTGGCAGCACGGGTAAGCCCGGCTTCAAGGCCTTCTATCTGTAATTTGATGGCCGTTAGCATTTGACCAAGACCATCGTGCAGTTCACGCGATAGCCGTTTGCGTTCCTCTTCCTGACCCGCAATCAGGTAGGATGTTCGTATTTTCTGTTCGTCTATTTGTTGCTCATACTGTTGTTTTGTCGCGTCAAATAGTTTCTGCCGGGTTTCTTTCAACGACTTGTTCGCACTTAGCAACTTCTTATTGGCTGCCGTTGTCTGGCTTTCCGCTTCTATTAACTGCTCAAATGCCTGTTTAAGTTTTTGAGCAGCAGGCCGAAAAATCAACCAGCCAATACCGATAAGTACTAATCCCGTAAACAGGTAAAGGTAAAACTCAACGGATTGCATTACGTTAAGTTTATTTCTCAATTCGGTATTATACTCGACAACGATACCATCCATTTTTTCCAGAAATGGCTTTTCATTCGCCAGCAGTAGCCTTAAGCTAGCCTGTACATCGGGTTGTTTAATCTCATCGGGACGCTGCAACCGCATTAGCCGACGGTTACTTTGCTGGAATGCTTCAAATTGTGGTCGGATTCCTGCATAAAGTCGCTGCACTGTATCCGAATTAGTAATCCTGACTTTAGGGTTGCTGATGTTACCTACCCGGCTTTGCAGGTGGTACTTTTCAAAAATGGGAAACAAGCGTCGTAGTTCAGCCACGTTTTCAGCGAATCTATCCTGCTCACTGGGATCGGCCAAAAGCAGCGCCTGTTTCACAATCTGCTGGCTCTGGTGCCTTTGCAGGGCCGCATGCCGAATAACCAGTAGTGCCTCCTGGATAGACCGAATGCGCGATTGGGTCAATACCTGCCCCAGGGTTAACAGAATAGCCAGAATAATAAGCCACGTCATGTACAGATGCGTGAACCGGACGGGAATTCCCAGGCCATTTTTTTCGTTATCGTCGGGTAAATCAGTCAATGTAATTGACGTAAAGTGAGTTAGTAAAAGTAATCTTTTTCGTAGTTTTACCTCTGTCTTGTCCTGTTAATGCATTTGAACGCTATGAACCGTATCGTGATTCCTTTCCTTTTCGTGTTGTTTGTTGCTTCGGCTTTCCGGCCAGCCACGTTGCCCGTAGAACAAATAAGCACAAACGCAGCAATTCTTCATGCGGCTGAGCCTGTAAAGTTATCATGGGAGATTCTACGCGATGTGACATTCAAGAAAAAATGGTACGCCGAAGAGTCTGTTTACATGCTTTACCCCACCTTTGGGCAAAGTGTACAGAAACTGAGTGGCAAAACAGTCGATCTAACGGGTTATATACTACCGGTTGATCTGGAATCGAACACGTACGTACTTTCCGCTTTTCCCTATAGTGCCTGTTTCTTCTGTGGAGGAGCCGGACCAGAGTCGGTGGTATCGCTCAAGTTCAAAAAGACCGACAAGAAATTCAAAACCGACGAGCGGCACACATTTCGGGGTACGTTCAAACTCAATGCCGATAATATTTACGAGTTAAACTACATTCTGGCCGACGCCGAAATATTGCCGTAATCGCTCAGAAACATACTTTGCCAAAAAATAAGAGCCGCCATCCAGGTAGATAGCGGCTCTTATTTTTTGGCAAAGTAGCAAAAGAAACAGACCAGCCCCAAAATGGAACTGGTCTGTTAGGGTGGAGAATATCGGAGTCGAACCGATGACCTCTTCCATGCCATGGAAGCGCTCTAGCCAGCTGAGCTAATCCCCCATCAAACCGCTTGTGTGCGTTTTGTGGATGCAAATATGGGCAAAAAATTGACGTACCCCAAACCTGAATCTATTTTTTTGCTTCAATCAACATACTTTCCCGCTCAACAGGTTATCCTTTGTTTTGTATTCCCTATTGTGTAGTTTTGACAATAGTCCCTTACCAGTATGCATACCGTTTATATTATTTACAGCCCGTCTACTGATCAGTATTTCATTGGTCAGAGTAAAGACCTGAAAATCACCCTTTGGCAACACAATGCCAAAACAAATCCGGCTACGGCTGGTGGAAAACCGTGGGAAGTTAAATTCACCCAGCCGTTTGCTACCCGCAATGAAGCCCTGAGTCTGGAAATGAAACTAAAGAAAAAGGATCGTGCGCACTGGGAGGAACTCATTGCTAGTGCACAACCGGCTAATTGACCGCTCTCTCTTATAAAGCAAAAAACCGCCTTATGGGCGGTTTTTCTAGTTTAAAGCCTGTTGTTTTAGCAGGCATTAAAAGGGCCGTAATGCTTTAACGAAACGGCCTTTGAAGTAGTCCCCGTACAGGTTATCTTCCCGAACCCCCCGCGATGATGACGCATGAATAAAACGGATATTCTGTGCGCCATTCACTTCCGTCACAATACCCGTATGCGACACGTACCCCGCCTGCCCTTTGTCGGGCACGAAAAAAATCAGATCCCCCGGCAAAATCTCGTTTACTTCCACCTCGTGGCCAACTTCAGACTGCTGCCAGGAAATCCGGGGCATTTTTAGCCCTACTTCATTGAAAACGACATAGACCAGACCCGAGCAGTCGATACCGTTTGTGGTGTTGCCCCCCATCCGATACGGTGTTCCGGTATAGGTTCGGGCTATTTTCACCACTTCAGGTACGTACCGATTCTCATAGGTACGGCTATCAACCACTCTACTGGATTCCTTAATGTTAGTTTTGGATGAGCGAGTCGATGATTTCCCCGTTGTTGTTCGCCGGGCAACCGGACGAGATGAGGAAGGGCGACGACTGACCGATGGGCCGGAGGAACGGAGAGCCTCACAGGCCGTCAATAAAGAAAGCAGGCAGGCGCTCAGCAATACGGGACGTGCCAGTTCCCGGAACCAGCGTAGTTGCATACGGGATTGGGGTTAGGGTAATAAGTGCTTTTGTAGTAACGTAAAAGCACTTAAGAACAGTGCAACCTATTAAATTTTCATGGATAATGCAATGCGTTTCCGGGCCTTGTCAACCTCCAGGACCTTAACTTTTACTTTCTGGTACACTTTCACCACCGTTTTGGGATCGGAAACGTAGTGATTGGCCAGTTGAGAGACGTGAACCAATCCGTCCTGCTTGACACCGATATCCACAAAGGCCCCAAAAGCCGTGATGTTAGTTACGACACCATTCAGTATCATTCCTTCCTGCAAATCATCAATGGTTCGAACGCGGGCGTCATAGTCAAATACGGATAACTGTTCGCGGGGGTCACGGCCCGGTTTGGCGAGTTCAGCCAGAATATCGCGTAAGGTCGGTAAGCCTGCCGTATCACTAATGTAGCGGTTCGGGTTGATGGACTGGCGCAGGTCGGGATTCTGGATAAGGTCCTGAATCGTACTGCCGGTGTCAGCCGCCATCTGTTCAACAATGGCGTAGCGTTCGGGGTGAACGGCACTGTTATCCAGCGGATTTTTAGCCCCTTCGATTCGTAAAAATCCAGCGCACTGCTCAAACGCTTTCGGCCCAAGCCGGGGCACTTTTTTAAGTTGATCGCGGGAGGTGAACGCACCATGTTCTGCCCGGTAGTCTACAATATTCCCCGCTAACTGTGGCCCCAGGCCCGATATGTACCGTAATAGATGGGCACTGGCCGTATTGAGCGACACGCCTACCTGATTGACACAGCGTTCCACTACGGTATCCAGACTCGTTTTCAGGCTCGCCTGATCAACATCGTGCTGATACTGACCGACCCCAATCGATTTGGGATCTATCTTGACCAGTTCGGCCAGCGGGTCCATGAGCCGGCGGCCGATACTGACGGCTCCCCGCACCGTAACATCACGATCGGGGAACTCCGTGCGGGCTACCTCCGACGCCGAATAAATAGAGGCTCCCTGCTCACTAATCACGTAAGTAGGCATCGACTCTCCCGATGGTTTAGTCAGGCCTAAACTCCGGACAAACTCTTCTGTTTCGCGTCCGGCCGTGCCGTTTCCGATGGCGATAGCATCAATTTTGTATTTCGATACCAGGTTGTTTACGGCGAGGGCTGCCTGTTGCCGCTGCGCTTCAGATTGCGCCAGATAGAGCACCGTATCCATCAACAAATTGCCCTGTGCATCCAGACAAACCGTTTTGCAGCCCGTCCGGTAGCCAGGGTCAATGGCCAGAACCCGCTGCTGACCGAGTGGGGGGCTAAGTAGCAACTGTTGCAGGTTGTCGGCGAAAATCCGGATCGCTTCCGTATCTGCCTTTGCCTTCGAATGCTGAGCAAATTCTGTTTCGAGCGAGGGTTTGAGCAGGCGTTTGTATCCATCCCGGATGGACAGAGTCATCTGCTCTTTACACACCGGCGTGCCGGATCGCTCGGCGATAAACTGCCGTTCGAGCCGCTCAATAGCGGCTTCTTCGCCGGGACTGATGCTGACGCTCAAAAATCCTTCGGCCTCTCCCCGGCGCAGCGCCAGCAGGCGGTGAGAGGGTACGCGCTTCAGGGGTTCTTCGAAATCAAAGTAGTCTTTGAATTTTGCGCCTTCGGCTTCTTTACCTTTTTTGACAGTGGAGCGAACGGTAGCTTCCCGCTCGAACAGGTTACGGATACGCTGGCGAGCATCGGCATCCTCACTGATTCGTTCAGCCAGAATATCGCGGGCACCCTGCAGGGCATCGGACACCGTCAGAACAGTATCCGACAGGTAAAGCTGTGCCATTCGTTCGAGGCTGGTTTCACGCTGGGCAATAATCACATTGGCGAGCGGTTCCAGTCCCCGCTCCATGGCCATTGTAGCGCGGGTTTTCCGCTTCTGCTTATAAGGCAGATACAAGTCCTCAAGGTCAGTCAGGGAATTTGTGTCGTCTATCTTCCGGCGCAGTTCAGGCGTTAGTTTATCCTGTTCGGCAATGGACTTAAGGATGGCCTCCCGGCGTTTATCGAAGTCCAGCAGTTTCTGGTACGTATCTTTAATCTGGCCGATTTGTACTTCATCAAGCGGGGCACCGTTGGCTGATGCAGTAGCTTCTTTGCGGTAACGGGCAATAAAAGGGACGGTTGCTCCGCCGTTGAGTAATTCGATCGTGGCGGCTACTGACTTTGCATTGAGGCCAAGCTGGGCAGCCACCCTTTGTTCGGGCAATTGGGTCATAAACGATTTTTTCTACCCGCAAAAATGGCTCAACGAACTGACAGGGCAAAAAAAAACATGCCTCACGGCATGTTTTTTACAACGGTTGTCTTTATATCTTACAATTAAGCTATTTCGACGTTCACGGCATTTAAGCCTTTCTTACCGCGCTCGACATTGAATTTAACTTTGTCGTTCTCACGGATTTGGTCGATGAGACCGGAAGCGTGTACAAAAATATCTTCGCCACCTTCATCAGGTTTAATGAAGCCAAACCCTTTGGTTTCATTAAAAAATTTTACAGTTCCTGTTTGCATTGTTTGTTTTAAATTTGGGCGAATAACGACACCAAAATATTATTTTCCAAATCTATACGTGAAATAAAGGCGATAATTACTGAATATTTTTCAAAATCCCATTTACTGGTCTAAATCAAGCCTATTTTTCGCTGAACAACGGGCATGTGCTCACCACCAACCACCTTCTTTTTCTTTGATACAAAGAACCAGCAACTATGGCCCCATACAATTTCACTCACTTGTTTGCGTAATTTTGGCCACTTAATCGAAATTTGGCGTAGTGAAGATTGATCTGACCTGGTTCATGCGAGTAGCGGGCATTATAGGAGCGTTATTTATTGGTGGGTTAACTGTAGCTTCATCACAAGTTGTTAGTAGTAACGATGCAAGTCCTACGTTATACGCTTACTGCCAGCAGTTTCAAATTTTATATATCCGGATTAGAGAGCAGACGATTACACCCGACTCCGCCCGGCTGCAGTTCAGCCACATCATGCATGGTTTGCAGGACCGGTTTCACAGCCAGGAAAGTTACCGTCAGGATTCGTTGCAGCAGGATAGCCTCCGCCGAACGGGTTTGTATTTTTCATTCCCCATTCGGGGATACACAACCAGCGCCATTGGCGGCACACATGGTGAAGGGTATAGAGGCAGGGGCTTCGATCTATTTGATTATAACGTTAGGGGGAGCCATCCGGCGCAGGATATTTTCATTGCCGACCGTAACCAGAATATTATTGACGATGCGACGGGGAAGCCGGCTGACATCCTGTCGATGAGCAATGGCCTGGTACTGGCCATTGAAACCGACTGGAAACCTGGTTCTGAATACCGGGGGGGCAACTGGATTTGGGTGTATGACCCAATCCTCAACGGGCTTTTTTACTACGCCCACAATAACGAGGTAACTGTAAGGCCCGGTCAGTGGGTAGCCTCCGGACAGAAACTGGCCGAAATGGGACGAACAGGTTTCAATGCCTATAAGACACGCTCTCCTACGCATTTACACCTGATGTATCTGCAAATCCAGCCAAACGGGCTTCCGGCACCACTCAATACCTACCAGTGGTTGTTGGCCGCTAAACTGACAAAAAAATAACCAGGAAACGCGCTATTCCGCCATTTTGAGCAGCTCGTTCAGTTTCAGCAGGGCTTCAATTGGCGTCAGCCGGTTAACGTCGATTGTACGCAGTTTTTCTTTGATGGCTTCCGATTTCGGGTCGCCGGATTCGATGATGCGTAGCGCCAGTTCTCTCTCCGGGGGGACGGCATCCCTAATTCGCTCTTTATTATTTTCCCGATTGTGCGACGATTCCAGTTGTTTCAGAATCTCGTTGGCCCGGTTCACAATCTGAGCGGGCATACCAGCCATCTGGGCTACGTGAATCCCAAAGCTGTGTTCTGAGCCGCCCTCCTTCAGTTTACGCAGAAAGATTACTTTGTTGCCCAGTTCTTTGACCGACACGTTGTAGTTTTTAATGCGCGGGTTGTCGGCAGCCAGGTCATTCAATTCGTGGTAGTGCGTGGCAAACAGCGTTTTGGGCCGGCAGTCGGTTTTGTTATGCAGGTACTCCGTTATGGACCAGGCAATCGAGACACCGTCGTAGGTGCTGGTACCGCGCCCTATTTCATCCATTATAATCAGGCTCCGTTCGCTCAGGTTATTCAGGATGCTGGCCGTTTCGGTCATCTCGACCATAAATGTACTTTCACCCCGCGAGAGGTTATCCGAAGCACCGACACGGGTAAAAATCTTATCGACGATACCGATTTCAGCCAGCGATGCCGGTACAAAACTCCCGGCCTGCGCCATCAGCACAATCAGCGCCGTTTGCCGTAGCAACGCCGATTTACCAGCCATGTTGGGCCCGGTAATAATAATAATCTGCTGCGTTTCGTCGTCCAGAAAAATATCGTTCGGAATGTACGGTTCGCCGGGGGGCAGTTGCTGTTCAATGACCGCGTGCCGACCATCTTTGATGTTCAGCACTTTGGTTTCGTTGATTTGCGGACGCACGTACTTGTTCTTCACAGCTACCCGCGCAAAGGAAGCCAGCACATCCAGAACCGACAGTACCCGGGCATTTTGTTGAATAGCACCAACGTATTCGCCGGCCGCCAGTACCATCTCGTTAAACATCCGGGCTTCGATCTGAAAAATCTGCTCCTCGGCGTTCAATATTTTCTCTTCGTACTCTTTCAACTCGGGCGTGATATACCGCTCGGCATTTACGAGTGTCTGTTTCCGAATCCAGTCCTCCGGCACCCGGTTTTTGTGGGCGTGCGTCACTTCCAGATAATAGCCAAATACCTTATTATAAGCCACTTTTAGCGAACTAATGCCTGTTCGCTGCACTTCGCGCTCCTGTAACTGGACGAGGTAATCTTTGCCCGAATAAGCAATAGCGGTCAGCTCATCCAGTTCCGCGTTAATACCTGATTTTATCATGCCGCCCTGGTTTGAGAGCGTTGGCGGGTCTTCGCGCAGTTCGGTCTCAATCCGGTCAACCAGAAACGAAACCGGATTCAGCTGGTCGGCGTACTTTTTCAGCGAAGCCGACTCATGCTGGCTTAATGCCGTAATGAGGAGTTCCTTTATGGGTAAAACGTGTTGCAGCGACCGTTTCAATTGCAACAGTTCACGGGGGCTTATCCGCCGAACAGCTACTTTAGACACCAGTCGTTCGAGGTCACCGATCTGCCGCAGGTGATTCGCCGTCGCATCGGCAAAGTCGATATCCACCACAAACTGCCCAACCATATTGAGACGCTCATCAATCAGGGCTTTCTCTTTCAGGGGCAGGTTGAGCCATTTGCGCAACAAGCGGGCACCCATCGGGGTGACGGTCTGGTCCAGAATCTGAATCAGCGGAACGCCCCCCTCCTGCTGAGCGGCCGTCAGTTCCAGGTTGCGGATAGTAAAGCGGTCAAGCCACACATACCGGTCTTCTTCCAGCCGGGTAACGCGGGTAATGTGCTGAAGGTCTTTGTGCTCCGTTTCGTTGAGGTAATGCAGGATGACACCGGCTGCGATGATACCATCGGGCATTCCTTCAATACCGAACCCTTTGAGCGAGGTAGTCTGAAAATGCTGCTTCAGAAAATTATAACCAAAGTCGTAGGTGAAGGCCCAGTCTTCGAGCGTATAGGTATGAAACTTATCGCCGAAGAACGCGCCAAACTCCTGCCGGTTCCGCTTGCAGTACAGTACTTCTGACGGGTTGAAACTCTGAAGCAGTTTGTCAATATAGGCCCCATTACCCTGCGAAGCCAGAAACTCCCCCGTGGAAATATCCAGAAACGATATCCCGAACGTGTCATCTATCTTACCAAAATGTACGGCTGCCAGGTAATTATTGCGCCGGGTATCGAGTACGTTATCATTGAAGGAAACGCCGGGCGTGACCAGTTCGGTAACGCCCCTTCGCACGATTCCTTTGGCCAGAGCAGGATCTTCCAGTTGGTCACAGATAGCGACACGCTCACCCGCGCGAACTAGTTTGGGCAGGTGCGTATCAAGCGAGTGATGCGGAAAACCAGCCAGTTCTTCGTTCGAGCCACCGTTGTTTCGTTTGGTCAGGGTAATTCCCAGAATTTTGCTGGCCCGAACGGCATCCTCACCGAAGGTTTCGTAAAAATCCCCCACGCGAAAGAGCAATAGCGCACCGGGATATTTGGCCTTTATCTGGTTGTATTGGCGGTTGAGGGGCGTTTCATTTTTCTTGGCGGATGACTTGGCAGGAGCGGCTGTTTTCACTAAATTTTTCGTAATCTGATCGACACAAATTTACAAAAAATCGCCGAAAGATCCGCCCTTCCAACGTTACTGCTACCCGGCATCCGGCAGCCACATCCCGTGAAAACCGAGGGGAATGTTATGCGGTAACCGCAGCCGGGCCACGGTAGCCAGACTGGCGGCATCGGCCACAACGAGGTCGGTGGCTTGGGTGCGGTCATCGAATAGCAGGTACAGTAGCCACGCGTCATCTTCAACCGTACTACCGGGCCTGGGCACCACAATCGGTTCGCTCGGCAGCGAGTGTTCGTTGCCGGTGTGCGTACCCTGTCCCGTCTGCACGTCGATTTTTACGATCTGATCGGCCAGGGGACGGTTGTGCGTAATCGGGCGGCCAATACCCCAGGCGTAGCGGTATACTTTACCCAGGAGATCGGGGTGAATTTCGGGGAGTTCACCTTCATAATCAGCCAGGGGCGCATGCGTGACCTGCTTTGCCTCCGGGTCGATGGTATAGCGCGTAAACCGCGCCCCGGCCCCATCATCGGCTACATCCCCCTGCAAATACGCCTTCATCAACGCTGACTCCGGAAAGTAATCAAGCATCAACCCGTCAACGATCAGTTTCCCATCGGTATCCTGATAGGCGTTGACGAAGTGAAACACAAAACAAAAGTCGGTCGATAATCGGTGGATGGTCCCATCCGGGTCGATAACCAGCACCAGCGTCGGCTTTGCCCTATCAACCTTAATGGATGCTGCGGGCGAGGTCAGACCGAGTAGCGCACGGGGCATATCGAAAGCCACGGGCGTCAAGAACAGAATCCGGTGGCCGCTCTGCGTCAGCACGAAATCGTGCGAGAACGTCATATCGTCCATCTCGATTACCTGACCGATGCGGGCTTTACCATCGGGATTTACCTCATACATAATCAGCCGCTGCTTTGTACCGGCCAGCGTACCGAAGTTGTGCAGCACGCCCGTATCGGGATGAATTTTGGGATGGGCCGAAAATGGCAGTTCGGGCATAATGCGGCTATCGAGCCACGAAAACTGGTTCCTGAGTACCCCGTTATAGTCGTAGCGGTCGATGGTTTCGAGCGTAACCGGATCGATTCGGTGCGGCAACCCGCCCTCCCACAGGGCCATCATGTGCCCGCCGTGCCAGACCACGCTCGTATTGGCTGCGTTCTTAAACCGCATCCGAAATGCATTTCTGATGATACCACCCGGCAGGTTGGTACCGAAACTACGGTATAGCATCCGACCCGCTTTTTCTTCTTCCAGGAATTCCGACGTCCGCACGTACCGGTTTCGGTATCGTACCTGCTTCCCATCGAAGGCAAAACGGGAAATCATACCATCGCCATCGAACAGGTGATCGTACCAAACACCCTGGTGGGCAAACCGACCATTACCATTGCGGTATAGAACACCCGCCAAATCGGTTGGCAGTTCTCCCTCAATCAGGTCCAGCACCACATCGCTGTACTCGTCCAATACGCATTCGTTTGCCCGAACATAATCGTGCAGTACTTTATATCGTTGGATAGCCATAGCGGACGGGATGAGTAGTTTGATGTTTCCGTATAACATACTGTACCGGCGAAAGTTGATGATTACGCCATGAATTATACCCGAAATCCTGTTTCTTTGGCCTTTCTTACAACCTATGCCCCCCCGCAAACTAACCCTCCACGAACTCAATCGTCTATCGGTCGATGAATTTAAAACGGCCGAAAAATTTCCTTACTGTTTAATCCTGGACGATATCCGCAGCCTGAACAATGTGGGTTCAGTGTTTCGTACGGCCGATGCTTTTCGGGCCGAGAAACTATATTTATGCGGCATTACGGGGCAACCTCCCCACCGCGACATCACCAAGACGGCCCTGGGTGCTACGGAATCGGTACACTGGGAATACGTACCGGATGCGTTGACGCTGGTCAAACAACTACAGCTGGACGGGTGGCTCGTAGCCACCGTTGAGCAGGCAGAAGGTAGTACCTCCCTGACCGATTTTTTACCGATTGCCAATAGACCCTATGCTTTCGTACTGGGCAATGAGGTTACAGGGGTGCGGGATGAATTGGTTCAACTGGCAGATGTAGTGATTGAGATTCCGCAGTTCGGCACCAAACATTCTCTGAATATTTCTGTTACAGCAGGCATTATCTGCTGGGATTTCCTGCAAAAAAGGTAACGAAAACTTAACATTGAACTTTTTATTATCACAAAAATTTCGTATTTATTTGTAGATTTTTTTCTTCACAAAGCATATGGCAAACAAAGCCCTGAAAACCAAACAAAAATCGCTGGCGTCGGAAATCGCCAGTTCGCTCGAATCGAAATTAAGCGAGATCGGTGTTGCTTCTAAAAAAATAAAGAAGTCCATCGAAAAATCCGCGGACAAACTGGCCAAGAAATTAGCTAAAATGGTGCACAAGGATGAAAAGAAAGTAGCAAAACCAGCAAAAGCCTCTGAAAAGAAGGTTAAAAAAGAAGCCTCGAAGACGAAGAAAAACGCGGAGAAAACGGCTAAGAATGCGGCTCGTACAGCCAGGAAAGCGGCCAAAGCAGTAAAGCAAGCGCCAGCGGCACCAACTCCGAAACCAGCCACTCCGGCTAAAAAACCGGCTCTTGCTCCTAAACCTGCCGCGTCAAAACCAGCGGCCCCAAAGGCTACCCCACCTGCCCGTGCGAAAGCGACACCGGAAGCCACGCCAAAACCAGCAACCGAAACACCCGCCGAAAAACAGTAGCCCGTTTTTATGGCTCTCATTCAAGAGAAAGCCCGTTGACAGCGGGCTTTTTTGTTGTCAATTCTTAGTTTTTAGGATAATTTCGTGTGACATTTACAACGTAAATACACCCAACGGAGGATGCTTTTCATTCGCTCGTTCAGGCTTCTAGCACACCCATAACGGATAGCCTTATGCCACCTCGTTCTGTTGCCTATTCATTGTTTGGGCTTACATTACTGCTCTTTCTGATAGCAGCAGGGTTTGTTTTCGGCAATTGGTCCTCCATATCCATTGCAGCCCCCTCCCTACACTGGCTCGCTTTATTCGGCCTTCTTTTAACGTCGCAAATATTGATGGGTTACCTGATCTGGTGGTTACTGCGACGGGAAAAACCAATTGAGCAAACCGACGTGCTGCATTCCATTGTTCATGAATTCCAGTCGCCTATCACAGCCATCCGCATGGCAGCCGACATTCTGGATTCTCCTATTGCCCGAAACCAACCCCAGCGAACCGAGAAATACGTACGCATCATTCGGGAAGAAGCAGAGCGGTTACAGCAACAGGTGGAAACGATGCTAACCCTGGCTCGTGCGGACAAAAACACGCTGATACTAAACACCGAACCAATTCATTTGAACCAGTTACTACATTCGGTAGCTGAACGACATGGTTCATACCTTACATTGAATCTGGCCGGGAGTGACCCGCACGTACTGGCCGACCGGTTGCACCTGACCAACGTTTTCTACAACCTGCTCGATAATGCGATCAAGTATAGTGCCGGCGAACCGGAAATAACCATTTATACCAGGAACACTGCCGATGGTTTAACGATTGCCGTTCAGGACCGCGGTATTGGCATTGCTCCCAAGATAGTGGGGCACATTTTTCAGCCATTCTTCCGGGTGCATGACCGAAATCAGCCCAGCGTGAAAGGCTTTGGGCTAGGACTAAGTTATGTACAGCGCATTATCCAGTCGCACAAATGGACAATCTGGGTGAAAAGCGAATTGGGTAAAGGCAGCGAGTTTCTGATTCAGGTGCCACCGTCTGCCCTCCTTCCTTCAACAGCGGTGGTAAACGAGGAGGAGTAATTCAGAACGAAACAGCAACAGAAAAGCCGGACGATTAGCTTATCGCTAGTCATCCGGCTTTTCTGTTGTTACCATTTGCGTGTTAACCCGAAGGCTACTTCGTATTCATGGCCTGCCCCGCCTTTACCACTTTCATCACGCCGTTCATAATCCGCCAGTGACCGGGGAAGGTACAAACGAACGGGTAGTCGCCGGGAGTGTTGGGAGCTGTAAATTTAAGCCGGTACGTCTGGTCAGGATTCACCAAAGGCGTAGCCGCTATAATCTGGGGAATAGAGGGCACGTAGTTCCTGTCCGCACCGTCTTTGGCCGTAATTAGTTTGTCGGCAGCTGCTCCGATGATTTCCATCGATTTAGGTTTACCAACCACCAGGTTATGCTGCATGGCATCGGGGTTTTCAAGCACAATTTCAATGGTCTTACCCGCCGTAACGGTAAATTCCTTTTTGTCGTAGCGCATTTCTTCCCGCACGGTTTTCAATCGGATAACCTCTACGTTTGGATCAACAGGTTCTTCCTTTGTCAGCCCCCAAACTTCGTACAGGCGGTTTAACCGTTCGCGGTTATCGGCAGACACGCTACCGTTCAGGCTGGCCAGGAACGACCTGTCGGCCTGTGGCACCGTTGCCTTCTGCTTCATGTTCCACCCTTCCGACACGCCTTTCACTACCGCTTCACTCTCCGCCGGACTTAGTTTCTGCGTTTGCCGAAGCAGGGCAACCACCGAGTCGATGGGAGCCACTGATGCGTAACTGCGCGTAGCGCGTTCCAGCGTGTAGGCACTCAGGCTCTGCGGGGCGCGGTAAATTAAGGTTTGCGTAGCATTGTTGTTCTGCTCGTTGCTTTCCGCAATTTTATTCTCCCGGTCGAGCATGACCGATATGATGTAATCGCCGGACTGCTCGAACAGTACGCCCATATCGCCCACCCACGGGCCGTTGTTCGATTTTGTAATCGTAACGGTTTCTCCGGGCTTGATACCCGTGTCATGCGTGACGCTGATAAAGTCGATTTTAGAGGCATCGGCCATTCCCTTCGGTCCTTCAACCCGCACCGACATCGGAATGGGTGTTCCTGCCGGAATCGCAGCACCGCCCACGTTAGTCACGTCGACGAAAATCTGCGCCCGTTCCCGAACCGCCGGAGAATTAGGTGTTGTACGAACAGCCCCCACAATCAGGTCAGGCAAGTTACCCATAGAAGGGGTAGAGGCCGTAGAAGCTGTCATGACAGGTGCTGATGTCTTAGCCATATCCGCATGATTGTGCGCTGACATATCCTGACTCGCCTTCGCCGGTGCATTCACGGCCAGTTGGTTTACGTATGTTTTCAACAATCGTCCGTTCTGGCTCGTCAGCATACTGGCAAAGGCATCGGGTAACCACCGGTCATTTACTTCCTTCGCTCCGGCTGTTGTAGTAAGACGGGCCAGCACTGCGGCATCGGCTGCGGGATTCGATGGTAATTTTGATAAGGCCAGTATGGTATTCAGCACCACCAGCGGTTCTTTATCGTTCAGCATGTCCGCTTTCAGCAACGTACCGGATACTTCGCTATTAGTCGGCATCACCTGTATCGCCGTTTTACGAACGGCCGATGCCGGATGTTTCAATGCCTGATTTACGGCCATTGACGCATTCTGGTCGGAGCCATCCAATACGTTTAACCCATTCAATATCCACAGCGCGTGGATAGCGGCCGGGTTGTTACCAATCTCATCCAGCGACTGGTCATTGACCAGGGCAATCAGTTGCGGCACTACGTCTTTGTTATTTCGTTCGATAAGCAACCGCTGGGCAGTCATACGCCAGAACATATTCGTGTTTTTCAGCGCGGCCACTAACTCTTCCGGACGATCTTTACTCAGGGCCATAGGCGTATAGCTGGGTGCTCCTTTGTAGCCCACGCGGTAAATACGGCCATGTGTGAAATCGCGCAGGGGCGTTTCGTAAGCATTTCCCGAACCATTTGTAGCTCCTTTCGGTGTTGGGTTGTGCTGAATAATGTAGCTATACCAGTCAACTACCCAAACGGCTCCATCCGGGCCTACTTCGGCAAACACGGGCGCGAACCACTCATCGGCACCAGCCATCAGGTTAAACCCAACGGCATCCGAAAAATCGGTTCCGCTCTTCTGCATCACGTTCTGGTGTACAATGTGGCCCGTTGGCTCCGACACGAACGCAATCTGGTTCCAGTATTTTTTCGGGAAAGCGCGGGCGGTGTAGAAGTTATGCCCGGCTGCCGCCGTAAACCCCCCAAATACGTCCACCTGCCGCACTTTTTCGGTGATGGGTTTCATGTCTTTGTGGGTATCCGTACTGCGGCTGCCATTTTCCCGGATGTGGGGTGCCCCGTTAAAGTACCGGTTTGGAATGGCCATGTACCAGCCGTGCGAGTTGTTGGCCGTCGAACCAAAAATATCTCCCTTTTCGGTAAAGCCTAAACCCCATGTGTTGTTGGACGTTCCCGTTACGTATTCGAGTTGGGAGCCATCCGGTTTGAACCGGAAAAAGCCCTGGCTGAATTTTACGCTGTCCTGACCAATTTTCCCCTTGAAACCAGAATAGCCAACACTGCCCCAAATCCAGTTGTCGAAACCATAATGCAGGTTGCTCGGGCCGGCGTGGGTATCGAACGTACCGAAACCGGTGAAAACAACTTTCTTCACATCGGCCTTATCGTCACCGTTGGTATCCTGCAAAAACAGCATGTGGGGCGCCTGCGATACGTACAACCCCCCATTACCAAAGGCCATGCCGGTAGGAATGCTCAGTCCTTCGGCGAAGTTGGTAAACTTGTCGGCCTTCCCATCTTTATCCGTGTCTTCGCAAATAACGATATAATCAGACCCACCTTCGGGTTTGCGCTCGTTGGGGTAATCTTTCGTCACTAAGGCGTAGAGTCGTCCGCGCTCATCCCAGGCCATGGCAATGGGGTGCATCACGTTTGGCTCATGCGCAAACAAATCGAGCGTGAAATCAACCGGCACCTGAATGTGCTTCATAGACTCCTCCGGCGATAATGGTTTCTGCTCCATCTGGGGACCAGGCCGCTTTTCGTAGTTAGGAAGCAGAGGAGCTTCCTGATACGCGAATGGCTGCGGGTTCAGGTCGTCATGCAGTTTTTTTACATTATCGCCCACAGCCCACATAATACCACGCTCCAGCAGTTGCTGAAAACCAGGCTGCAACCACGTGCGCTCATCGTGCCCGTAGGCCGTATAAAACACGCGGCCTTTGCCGTACTGCCGGGTCCAGGTGTACGGTTCCTCTTTGATGCCGGGTCGGTTGGCCGCTGCCATGTCTTTTTCCTGGTCGGCTTTAATTTCGCGAACGGCCAGCACATTATTATCTGCCTGTAAATGGCTGTGCAAGTACGTTTCATCGTAGGCTTTGAACGAGGGCAGACCTGCTACGATTGGATTAGCAGGCTGCGTAAAGCGGGTTTGGATGGTGTCCATCCGATGCCGCCAAAACTGACCACCCACTACCTTATCGACGTACTCCGGAGAGTTACGGAAGCAGAACGATGCGCAATGCACCGGAATGATGCCGTGCCCCGACGATACGTAATCGAGCAACGCCTTTTCCTGCGGCTTGCCAATGCTATCCCAGTTAGCATAGATCAGCAAACCATCATACTTGTTCAGGTTTTCGGTATTGAGGTCTTCCAGCTTATCGGTATAGGTAAAGTTGATACCCTTAACCCCCAGAGCCGCCATGATTTCCGGCACCCGCTCAATGGGCTTGTGGTGGCCGTTGTCGCCCAGAAACAGAATCTCCGTCCGGCGGGGTCGGCTGGTATTGGATACATCCTGACGGATGGCCGTTTGGGTTGTCGACTGGCGGGCGCACTGAGTGAGCACCACAACCAATCCAAACGCGGTAAGTAGTTTTTTCATAATACCATGTTGTCTACACGTTAAAATCAGGCAATTGAATCAATTTTCCACCCTGCATAGCCGACTCGTGCGCCAGAATTCCGACGCTGGTCCAGTTAGCCGATTGGGCTGCATTGGGGAACGGGTCGCGGTCTTCAACCAGGGCCGACACGAACTCATGCACCATGTGCGGGTGCGAACCACCGTGGCCGCCCCCCTGCGTAAACGATAAATGCTGCGTTTCGTCGGCATCGTACACCCCTTTGGTGGTAAACCGCTGAATTTCTTCCGGCAGATAGTGGGCGTAATCCGGAACGGTTACTTTCGCAGGAATTTCGGGTTCGGGCTTTTTAGCCGTATGAATCACCGGCTCCTCGTCTTCGATGAGTTGCCACTCGAATGATTTCTTATCGCCATACACCTCGAAACTCTCGCGGTACTGCCGCGCTACGTCAAATAGCGACCGGTACACGTAGGCTGACAAATCGCTGTCTTTAAACTTGATGTGCGCCGACTCGACCGCGAAGGGCGAGTTGTGTATTTTTGCCAGTTCCTCCCGAATCGTTCCCGAACCAAAGCAGGACACATAATCGGCTTCCAGTTTGAGCAAACCCGCTACCGGTCCCACGCAGTGCGTCGCGTAGTGCATAGGAGGCAGACCGGGCCAATAGTCGGGCCAGCCGTCCATGTCCTGCTGGTGGCTGGCTTTCAGGAACTGCACCTTCCCAAGCTCTCCTTTTTCGTACAATTCCTTGACGAACAGAAACTCCCGGCTGTACACCACCGTTTCCATCATCATGTATTTTTTGCCGCTTTCCTTCGTGGCACGTACAATTTCCAGGCACTCCTCTACCGATGTTGCCATGGGCACGGTACAGGCTACGTGCTTACCCGCCCGCAGCGCTTTCAGGCTTTGCTCGGCATGGTTCGGGATGGGTGAGTTGATATGCACAGCATCCACAGCCGGGTCAGCCAGCAGTTCATCGTAGCTACTGTACCGCTTTTCGATACCATAAGCGTCACCAATTTCATTTAA
This sequence comes from Spirosoma spitsbergense DSM 19989, assembly GCF_000374085.1. Taxonomy (GTDB): domain Bacteria; phylum Bacteroidota; class Bacteroidia; order Cytophagales; family Spirosomataceae; genus Spirosoma; species Spirosoma spitsbergense. The sequence goes on from NZ_KB893614.1 coordinate 26,910, forward strand.
CTTCTGGACATTACGCTGGCAAATGGCGTACATATTGGCCTGCGGATGCCGCTGGTAAATTGGGATAAATTCAGCCCCGAAACCCAGGCCAACGATAGCGATGTTAATCATTTTAAAAGAGCGAAAGAGTGAATGAGCGAAAGAGTGAATGCATTTTTAAACTAGAGCGCTCTTCCGCTCATTCACTCTTTCGCTCATTATTTTTATAAAACTTAGCCCGTCCACGGCCAGTTGCTCCGGCGACTGAAACATAGGCCGGAAAATATGCGTAGCGGCTGCCAGTTCAGGCGGGTTAGGGCCAAATGCTTCGATGGCGATGGGTCCCTCGTAACCAACCTCATCCAGCGTATTGAATACTTCGTCGAAATTGATATGTCCCTGGCCGGGTGTGGAACGGTCGTTTTCTGAAATCTGAACGTGAACCAGATAGGGGGCTACTTTACGTAAGGCATCGGCCACGCTTTTCTCCTCCATGTTAGCATGAAACGTATCGAAAGCCGCCCGGCAATTGGGATGATTAACCGCTTCCACGTAACGCACCAGTTCGTCGGCACAGGTAAGTAAATAAATCTCGAACCGATTCAGGTATTCGATGGCCAGTGTTACATCCTTCGTTTGGGCGTGTTCGGCCACTTCGCGCATCCCCGTTACTGACCAGTTCCACTCGTCGGCCGTTGCAGGCTTTCCGGTAAAGGTTTTGAAACCCGCGTACAGGGGTCCCATCAATAGTTTAGCCCCTGCTGCGGCCGCGCAGTCAACCACCTGTTTCAGGTAATCGATTCCCGCCCGACGTACCGTTTCATCCGGGCTAATCAGGCTGTATTCAGGTCCGCAAATGGTGCAGGTTTGCACACCCAGACCCAGTTCTTTTGCCTGATGACCCAGGCGGTGCCATTTAGCCAGATTAGTGTCGTTAATGGGCATTTCGACAAAGTCAAAGCCACTCGTTTGCAGGAATGACAACGTATCAGACAGATCTTCGTCCATCGTCATCGTCCAGACAAACATATTCATTCCTACCTTATTCATATTCATTCCATAAAAAATTAAACAAATATAAACAGTCTATATCTTTGTATATTAGCTTTTATTAGCGAATACTAACTTTATTTTTGCTTGCATTAGAAATATAATTCAATATTTGCGTTAAAAATCAGCAATCGGATGAAACAACCGCTACGAAAAGACCTTGAGCCCGTTTCAGCCTCGTTCGTTGTAAAGGAATTGGTTGAACCACATTTTGACCCAAACTGGCACTTCCATCCCCACTTCCAGTTGTTTTTGGTAGAAGAGGGTACGGGTACCCGTTTCATTGGTGATTCGATCAAACCATTCAGCCCCGGCGATCTGGTTTTTCTCGGGCCAAATCTGCCTCACCTCTGGCGTAGTGATCAGGCCTATTTCAACAGGCAATCGACGCTGACAACGAAGGGAATTGTGGCCTATTTTACGGAAGATTTTCTGGGGGCCGCTTTTTTTGAAAAACAGGAGATGGCTCCATTACGCCAGTTGCTGAACCACGCCCGACAGGGATTGGAGTGGACGGGTCCTACCCGGGAACGAGTAGCTACCGTACTCCGAAGTCTGGCAACACAACCAGTCGGTTTCGGGCGGGTGCTGAATTTTCTGACGTTACTAAATGAGCTTTGTTATGCTACCGATTACCAGTATCTGACCAGTGTAAGCTACACGAATACAGTTAAGCCAAATGAAACCGACCGGATGCAGTTAGTACATGATTATGTACTGGAACATTTCCCGGACGAACTGAGTCTGGACCGGGTTGCTGATTTGGCGGGTATGACTTCGCCGGCTTTCTGCCGTTATTTCAAGACCCGCGCCAATAAAACATTTTCGGAATTTGTTTCAGAAGTGCGCATCGGGCACGCCTGCAAGTTATTGATGCGTGGCAAACTCAATATAACCCAGATTAGCTTTGAAAGCGGTTTCCGTACGCTCTCAAACTTCAATCGCCAATTCAAGGATATAACGGGCCAAACGCCCTCGGCTTACGTGAAGACCTATCGTCAGTTATAAAAGAAGGGCCGCTCTTACTGGAGCGGCCCTTCTTTTATAACTGACGCCTACGCTACAGTCTAGTAGATAATAGTTGTACCGACTGATTCCCGAACGGGAACACCATCCTGCACGAATGAAATAATATCCTGTGTCAGGCGATCTTTCTCGAGCATAAATAAGCCGTGTGCCGCTCCTTCATAAACAATGTACTGGGCCGTTGGCAGCGCATTGGCGGTTCGCTCGCCCGATGCTTCGATGGGTACAGTCTGATCATCATCGCCATGAATAACCAGTGCCGGCACATGAATTTGTGCCAGATCGTCCCGGAAATCAGTCTGGGCAAATGCTTTGGCTGTTTCAACGGTTGCTTTATGCGAGGCAACGTAAGCCCGGTTAAAATCACCGTCCATATGCGCCTGGCTAACAGGCTTATCCAATAGCCCTACACCGTAAAATTTCTTGGTAAAACTCTGTAGGAAATCGGCGCGGTCTTTCTGAAGATTTTCCATAATCTCATCGAAAACGGATTGGTCTACGCCATCGGGATTATCATCTGTTTTGAGCAGATAGGGAGTCACTGAACTAATAAAGGCCACTTTCGATACCCGTGCACCACCATGGCGGCCCATATAACGGGCTACCTCACCACCGCCCATGGAGAAACCGACCAGCGTTACATTCTGAAGGTCCAGCGTATCCATAACTGCTTTCAGGTCGTCGGCAAGTGTATCATAATCATATCCGTCCCAGGTTTGCGATGATTTGCCGAATCCCCGGCGGTCGTAGGCTACCACCCGGAAACCATGAGCGGGTAATTCGGCTAGTTGATAGTCCCACATTTCGTGGCTCAATGGCCACCCGTGAATCAATACAATCGTCTGGCTAGCGTTTGAACCGCCCAAATCCTGATAGAAAAGTTTGATATCGTTACCGGATGAATCCGTGCCTGTTTTTATGTAGCTCATAACAAAGTTTTAAAAGTTGAGTAAGTCTATTTACTATCTATAAAACTGCGGGAGCCGTAAATGGTTTGTTAATAAATTATGATTGACGGTCAGCTAACTCAGAAAGAACTCAATGAGTAAACGCTCATTTCAATAGTTCCAGTGCCGATGACGACCCGACACATCAAAGTGAAACATGCGGGAAAATGATTGCTGGTAAAGCCCCACGCCCCCCTTCTGCCCGGGATTGTTTCTGTCCATCCCATCGACCGTTTTAACCAGAATAGCCAAATCCTGAGTCTCGAATTTCCCGTTTCCATCGATGTCGATAACGAACAGATCAATGGCCTTTCCCCCCTGATGATCGCTGTTTTTGGCGGCTAACGGCATAAGCTGGTTTAACCAGTGGGGTCGGTAGCCAGACAACAGGAAATAGTGTGGTTTGTAGCCTTGTTTTCGTAATGCTTTATTGAGTGCTTTCTCTTTCCGCTGAACATCGGGTGAGAGTTTTGAGTAACTGATCCAATAATAGCCGCCTGCAAGCAGGCCAGCAAGAAGAATAGCGAAGGCGAAAGCTTTCATCCGGGAAGAGAAGGTATGGTAGGATTTAATGCAGTAAATATACTAAATCAGTACTCCCTGAAATACTTCATCCAGTCGGGATACGGGCTTAATCTGAATTTTGTAGTTCCGGGTATCCAGACCCTTCAAATTGTATTTAGAAATGAATATCTTTTTGAAACCAAGTTTCTCCGCTTCGGCAATCCGTGACTCAATCCGGCTTACTGCCCGTACCTCACCACCCAGGCCAACTTCTGCCGCAAAGGCCACTGATGGTGGAATCGCGATATCTTCGTAGCTCGACACAATGGCCGCACAAACGGCCAGGTCAATGGCCGGATCCTCTACCCGTAATCCACCCGCTATGTTCAGGAATACGTCCTGCTGACCCAGGCGAAAACCGCCCCGTTTCTCCAGTACGGCCAGCAGCATATTCAACCGTTTGGCATCGAAACCGGTGCTGCTGCGCTGCGGAGTGCCATAGTTGGCCACACTTACCAACGCCTGCGTTTCGATCAGGAGCGGACGATTACCTTCCATCATAGATCCAATGGTTACACCACTCAGTGCTTCGTCGCGTTGCGAAATCAGAATTTCGGAGGGGTTCGTTACCTGCCGCAGGCCCGTGCCCAGCATTTCGTAGATGCCCAGTTCGTCGGTACTCCCGAAACGATTTTTGGTCGTTCGCAGAATCCGGTAGGTAGTATGCCGGTCGCCCTCAAAAGTCAGTACCGTATCCACCATATGTTCCAGCACCTTGGGGCCCGCCAGCGACCCCTCTTTGGTGATGTGGCCAATCATAAACACTGGCACACCACTTTCTTTGGCATACTTCATAAATTCGGCCGTACACTCCCGCACCTGCGATACGCTCCCCGCTCCCGACTCTACCAATGATGACTGCATGGTCTGAATAGAGTCGATAATCAGGATTTCAGGCTCGAAGTGTTCCACCACCCGAAAGATGTTCTGCGTGGAGGTTTCGGTCATTACATGGCAGTCACTCGTGGGGGCATCGAGTCGTTCGGCACGCATTTTTATCTGTTGTTCACTCTCCTCGCCAGACACGTAAAGCACCCGCATACCCGACAGCGTAAGTGCAATCTGTAATAGAAGGGTTGATTTGCCAATGCCGGGTTCACCCCCGATAAGGACCAGTGAACCGGGAACAATTCCCCCGCCCAGCACCCGGTTCAGTTCGCCATCTGTCGTAGTGATACGGGGTTGTTCTTCAAAATTAATGGCATGTAATGCTTTTGGTTTGGCCGCTATTTTTACATTTCCCGGTCCGGACGATGGGCTTCGCCACCCCCCCTTTTCCGGTTCATCCTTCTGGACAACCTCCTCTACCATTGTGTTCCACTCGCCACAGGCTGCACACCGGCCCAACCATTTGGCCGACTGATAGCCGCAACTCTGACAAAAATAGGAGGTTCTTAATTTGGCCATTTTTTCGGTTAGTAATACATGAACCGCTAAAGCATCAGGCGGTAACTGGTTAAACCTTTTTACCGGTTACGCATCAAACCCGCATCAGCAAAAATACGCGTTTTCAATGACCCTGGATGCGGTAAATGGCTCACTATTTTAACGCCATTTACTCGAAATAAGTTGGTTTTTGTACCGTGTTGCCCTGATTTTCGTTTAGCAATCAGTACTATTCTTTTAGACTACAACCATGAAAAAAATCCTGCTTTTCGCGTCACTCACCCTTCTGCCGGCTCTTTCTTTTGCTCAGGGCTTCCAGATTGGGATTAAAGGCGGTGTCAACCTGTCGAAGTTAAGTTTTGGCGACTTTATCAAAACAGGTACGAACCCCAATGGCTCGCCAACGGCAAGCGTTGATGGGCAAACATTCCGTAACAATCTGAGCGATAGCTTCGATAGTAAGATGGGTACTTCGTTCGGCATTTATATGCGTTTCGGCAAGAATCTGTTCATACAGCCCGAATTATTGTACTCAACCCGGTCGGCTCAGTTTGGCGTTATCCGGAATGGTCAGACAGAAACGGCAACGATAACCACGACCAGTTTCGATGTTCCCCTTTTGCTGGGTATCAAAGGAGGCCCTATCCGGATCGTAGCGGGCCCCGTGGCTTCGTTTCGCATCAACGATAATCAAACGTTAGGCAACGCGCTCCAGCAATATACCCAGGGTAGCCTAAATGATGCCTGGTCGCAGGCGTACTACGGCTATCAGGTAGGCGGTGGCCTGGATATTGGCTCGCTTGGCCTCGATGTTCGTTATCAGGGCAATATTTCCGACATTGCTCAGATAGAGAACAGTGCGGGTAAGTTTAGTCAGGGAATGAAATCCTGGCAGATTACGCTGGCTTACAAGATATTTTAGCGCCTGGTCCAGGAAATGGCTCGGGCCAGAGAGCTTATAAAAAAACGGGTGCCGTAAACCTTGGAAGGTTTACGGCACCCGTTTTTTTGGAATGTGGGATTAACCGGTCTAGTTATATAGCCGCTGCCAGTACTGGGCCAACCGCTGCGAAATATCTTTCATCCGTCGGCGCGATATAGATACTTCGCGTCCGTCGGCCAGGCGGACCTGACGTTCCCGGTTGAAAATATTCCGCTGCACATAAGCCAGATTGATAATATACGATTTATGAATCCGCAGAAACATAGCCACATCAAGGGTCTTTTCAAATTCCTTGAGCGTTTTTGATACCAGAAACTTTTTACGGTCGCGGGTGTGCAGAAACGTATAGTTTCCCTCTCCCTGAAGACACAGAATATCGTCGACAGAAATGAAAATCGTACGATTCAGATAGGGTAGCGCAATACGCTGTGTATTACGCTGGTACGAAGACGGAAAGTGAGGAACAACCGTTATTGACTGAATTGATGATAAACTGGTAGCGTCCATAGTAGAAGGGGTAGTTTTAGTTCAGCTCTTTAGCACTTGAATGATGAAACAAAACTACCTCATGAACGCTTGCTCAAGAAAATACCTTGATTAGCAGGGGGTGGAACAAAACATCCAACCAACTACTAATCAAGGCATTACGAATTCTATTCGTCTATTCTTTGAGTGAATGTACTCAGCTTATTGCGTAAAACTACGTAGTGTGGAAGTAAGCAGTTTTTCTTCACACAGCCAAAAACATACTTGTATGATTAGCTTAGTGCTATTGGCTGAAAATCCCGAAAGCGGTCTACAAAGGTTTGAGCGCGCCGACGTGATATTTTCACCTGTTGACCATCCGTAAGCTCGAGCTCGCCTTCTTTTTTAATGAAGAATTTGCGTACAAAACCCAGATTTACAATGCACGACTTATGTACCCGAACAAATGCCTGACCATCCAGCAGTGTTTCATACTCTTTCAGTGTACGGGATACCAGCATTTTGGTACCATCTTTCAGAAAGAAGTTTGTGTAATTCCCGCATCCTTCCAACCGAACTATCTCATCGACAGAAACAGTACGTTTACGGTCATAAAAAGGAATAAGTAATTTCTGCAAACAGGCTGCATCGGCAACTTCCTCCACATTTTTGGGGAAATTCATGGACACTGAGTCGAAAATAGAATCGCTGATGAATGCATTCATAGTCTTTGAATTAAGTAAATATACACAACAGATTCAGGCTGATAATCAGAAGCTTAGTGCCACTTTTTTACCCACATAGGTTACCTTTCATCCAGCCATACCTGCTCAATCAGTCTACAACAATCAGTCCTATTGTTGAAATGTGCATATATTACCAATACCACTATGTAACTAACTAAAAACCAAGGCAAGATTACCGTTTAATCAATAAATAAGAATAAGCCATGTGGGGTTATCTTCTGTTCTGAATTATATAAACAAGAACGATACCCCACAAGGTGACAGCACCTTGGTGGCTTATGCTATTCCCAGTTTTACCTACCTTTGTTTGAGCAAATTGCCAAAAGAATAGTCTATGCTGGATAAAGTAAGAGACCTGCAACAACAGATTGAGCAATATACGATCACATCGCCGGAGCAGCTGGAGCAGTTCCGTATGCGATTCATCAGCCGTAAGGGCGTTATAACTGAGCTATTCGAGCAGTTGAAACTTGTTCCACCAACCGACCGGCGGGCGGTTGGTCAGGAACTGAATGCGTTGAAAAATGCAGCGCAAACGCGGTTCGAACAGTTCAGTCAGCTTGTGGATGAGCAACAAACCGTGGCTGGTAATGCTCCCCCCCTTGACCTTACCCTGCCTACGTTACCTAATCTGACCGGTACCCAGCATCCCCTCAGCCTGGTTCGGCAGCGTATTATCCAGATTTTTGAACGAATTGGCTTCAACGTGGCCGACGGTCCCGAAATAGAGTCTGACTGGTATAACTTCGGTGCCCTCAACTTTCCCGACAATCACCCGGCCCGCGACATGCAGGACACGTTTTTTATCGAGAAAGCAGCGGATGGCGGAACGGATATGTTATTGCGTACACACACATCCAACGTCCAGATTCGGTTAATGGAGCGTCAGTCTCCTCCTATCCGCTCCATCATGCCGGGGCGGGTATATCGGAATGAAACCATTTCGGCCAGAGCACACTGCCTGTTTCATCAGGTAGAGGGCATCTATATTGACCGTAATGTGGGCTTCAAAGACCTGAAGGATACGCTCTATCACTTCGTAAAAGAGTTATTCGAGCCGGGAACCCAGATTCGCTTCCGGCCCTCCTATTTCCCCTTTACGGAGCCTAGTGCCGAGATTGATATTTCGTGTCAAATATGCGGAGGTAAAGGCTGTAACATCTGTAAATATTCGGGCTGGGTCGAAATTGCCGGTTCGGGTATGGTAGACCCCCAGGTAATCGCCAACTGTGGCATCGACCCCGAAGAATATACGGGCTTTGCGTTTGGCATGGGCATCGAGCGTATCACGCAGTTGAAATACGTGGTGAACGACCTCCGGCTGTATACCGAAAATGATGTCCGTTTCCTCCGCCAGTTTGAAGGACTCTAATTCAATTTTGAATGATAGAATGATAGAATGACTGAATATCCACCGCGACATTTATTATATCATTCACTCATTCTATCATTCTATCACTAGTATATGTCTCCTATTCGCCTATCCGATCTAGCGTTTACCCTCGAGGCCGTCCTAGACGAAGCTTTTGGAAAAAAAGCGGTGTGGGTAGTGGCCGAAACCAGCGACATCAAAAACTATCCCGACCGGGGTTACTGCTTTCTGACCCTCGTGGAGCGGGAATCGGCCACGCGCGAAACACTGGCCAAGCTCGATGCTGTCATCTGGCGACGAAATTATCATTCCATAGGTGATTTTGAGCAGGAGACGGGCGTGGCTTTCGCCCGTAATATTCAAGTGCTGTTGCTGTTGTCGGTGGGATTTAGCCCCGTTTACGGACTGCGGCTGGAAATCCTGAAAATTGACCCGTCTTTCACACTGGGTAACCTGGAACGGGAACGGCAGGCCGTGCTCGACTCTCTGGTGCAGAATCACCCGGAGTTGGTCTGGCTGGAAGCGGGACACTATATTACGGCTAATCAGTTACTGCCCCGCCCCGCTGTTATACAGCACCTGGCCCTCATTACCGCCCCTAACTCCGACGGCTGGCGTGACTTCCGGCACGAGTTGAAGCAGAATCCATTCGGCTACGATTTTGTGGTGGATGAGTTTCTGACGCAGGTACAGGGGCAGGGTGCTGAAAAAGCCATCTGTGGTCAGTTAGAGCGGATTCGAACCAGTGGAGTGGCCTATGACGCGGTCGTGATAGTACGCGGTGGTGGATCGCAACTGGATTTTGGCTCGTTCGACTCATACCTGATGGGCCACACCGTAGCGGGTTTTGACATTCCGATTCTGGCAGGTATTGGTCACGAACGCAATGTAAGCATTACCGATTTACTGTGTCATCAGAGCGTGAAAACCCCCACCAAAGCCGCTGCCTTTTTGATTGAACACAACCAGCAGTTTGAATTAGCATGTCTGCAACTTCAGGAACGCCTGAGCAGTATAGCCCGCGAAGCACTGCAAACAGCCCGGGAGAACCTGGACCGGGAAACTGAACGATTACGGTTTGTAGGGCAAACTTATTTTCGGGAGCGCCACACCGATCTCACCGAAAAAACCGTGACGATTCGCCACCTCGACCCGTCCAATGTACTCCGCCGTGGCTATGCCCTCTTGCTTCGAAATGGACGGATACTAACGAATACAACGGGCATCCACCCCGGCGAAACCCTACAGGTACAATTGCACAATGGGACCATTGACGTGGTCAGTGAATTAGTGGGCGAGTCTATTAGTCGGTCAGTTCGTTAGCCGATGACGCCAAAACAGTTCTTATACACAAGCTACTAACTGACTAACTGACTAACTGACCACTCAACTACGACTTATAGTTATGACTTACCAAGAAGCTTACGACCAGTTAACCACGTTAGTTTACGAAATTGAGACGGATCAGGTATCCCTCGACGAGTTACCCGATAAAATAAGGCTGGCCACCGGATTGATTACATTTTGTCAGGAAAGGCTTAGAGCCGTTGAGACGGAATATCAGGAGGTTATTGAAAAATTACCGAAGCGATAAATCAGGATTTTATTGACGGAGGTGTGTACCGTTTGCTAAACCTTCCCTAATTTTATCCCCAATGTAACGACCAGTAGTACGGATGCGGCCGGGTTTAGGTTGTGCTGTAAGCGGAGAGGCCCGCATCTGTTAAATCCCTGTTTGATTCTATTGACTCTATGAATTTATTTGCCAATATAACCCATATACTGAGTTCTGATATACTAGCACGCATTGCGGTCTATATAGATGAACCAGCCGAAAAATCCGAGAAAGCCGTTCAGGCACTCGTCTATACCGTAATGGGCGGTTTGATGAGACGGACAACCAGCGAAATTGGCGTTAATCAGCTGTATAACCATATTCAGAAAGGCCGCTATGATGGCACTCTGATCGAAAATCTGGCCACCGTCCTGCAAGACCCCGCCCAGACCAACACCCTCATCACGCAGGGAAATAATGTAGTCAGTCATTTATTACCGGCCATGAAAAGCTCCATTGGGAGTATGATTTCGACCTATGCCGGTATTCGTAACTCGTCGGCTATATCACTGCTGGGTCTTATTACAACCCTGGTACTACACGTACTGGGGAAGCAGGCCAAAGATCAGAAACTGGATGCTGACGCGCTGGCTGCTTCGCTGTTCGGCGAACGTGATACGCTGGTCAATGATGTGCCGGAGGATTTCATGCCCCAACTGGTAGAAAAAGTTGGTTTGCAGCAAATTGTAACCGGATTGGCAGTACCCGCCCGGCGCACCGTGGTCGAATCGCCGGGTCGCTCCACTACCGCAACGATTCGCCCTCCGGTTACGTACGAACCCACCGACGAAGCCGACGGAGGAAACGAAACCCTGACCAAGTGGGGCGTAGGTGCGTTAATCGCTGTGGCAATCAGCATTGGCGGTTACTTTCTTTATCAGAATACCCAGAAATACTCGGACAAGCAGGAAGGTGCAACGGAGGTGACAACGGTTGAAAATGATACGATTCAGGCGGATACCGTTACGCGGTCACTGGCCGTACCAAAAGAGCCGGTCGTTCAGCCAAAGTCAGTATCGGTTACGGCACCAGCCAGTACGATCCCCGCAGCTACAGTTGCCTCTGCGGGTAATCTATCGCAGCAAATGACTCCCTATCTGGGCAATGCAGCCCTGCCTAAAGGACGGGTATTTCCGCTGGCAGGGGTCACATTCCAGCCAGGTTCACTTTCCCTGACAGCCACTTCCCAGCCTGCTATTAATGAACTGGCCACCCTGCTGAAAACCTACCCTCAGCTACAGATACAGCTTATTGGCTATGCCAATGATGCACAGGCTGGCTTTACCAACAAGAGTCTGTCATTTAAGCGGGTCAATCAGATCAAGCAGCAACTGGTCAATACGGGTATCAATTACCTGCGGATTGATGCTATTGGACGGGGAACGGGAGTTAGTCGACTGGATACGTCGGGTGCGCCTAAACCAACGCTTCGCAAAATTGATCTGAAAGTGGTAACCAAATAATCATCGTTTTTTGAACGTCCGAAGCGATATGACAGGTCATAAAAAAAGAGACGCATCAAGTGCGTCTCTTTTTTTATGGTCACCTGATTCTGCCTATTTAGGCATGGTGAAAATAGCGGAATCGACTGTTGGGTTGAAAACAATGTTCGACAGCGTCATCGTCATGGGACCGGGCATAGCCGGATTTTCCAGGTCCATCGACGTAGGAATCGTTAATCCGTCAATCGTCTTGTAATTACCATACTTGATTTTAACATCGCCCGACTGGCCCTGTACCGAAACGGTGGACTTCATACCCACCAACTGATTCGTATTGGCATCGACAAAGTAATTAGCCACGCCTTCCGGCCGGGTCACTTTCAGGTTATACACCTCTTTGTCGTCCATTTTTTCCTTGCCGACCAGCTCTACCGGGTATTTTTCCGCTTTGGCAACGGCCAGGTCGGCCCCAATGATGTGTGCATTCCCTTTCTGCATTTTCACCTGGTCTTCCGGCAATGCCTGCGGGGCTGTTCCGCCCTGCATCGGATTAATAGTCCATCCTTTATCGCCGTCCACTACCGTTGTAATCTGCTGTCCCATAACGGAAATATCCGTACGCAGCGATTTTCCTACTACCACCGTTGATTTGCCGGTAAGGTCCATGCCCATAACGTTCATCCCCTGATCATAACTAACCGACTTCACAGCGGCCAACTTGTCGGCTCCACCCACCGCGCTAATGTTTTTATCAATTATTTCCTGCGCTGTCTGGGCAAAGGAAAAAGCTGGAATAGCGACCAGCGCTACCAGCGTAATCAGTTGTTTTTTCATGAATTAGTTTAGTCAAAAAATGTGTCGAATATACTTCGGCTATCCATAAAAGTGATACGAACTTCGTTATAACGTTCGGGAAACGCGTGCAGTACTGCATGACCGGTAAGTTTTACGGCCAATCGGCTTGCAGGGCTGACGACTGTTTTCTACCTTCATTCGATAAATGTTAAACGCTTACCTCTCCAATGCTATCGACAACCCGCGTTAAGCTTTCCATCATGATGTTCCTCCAGTTTTTTGTGTGGGGAGCCTGGTATGGGCAGATGAGTAAATACCTGTTAACGCAACTCAACGCTACTGGCGATCAGGTCGGTAACGCCTACGCTGCTTTTTCGCTGGCGATGCTGATTGCTCCTTTCTTCGTCGGCATGATTGCCGACCGGTACTTTGCCGCTCAGAAAGTGCTGGGGATACTGAATCTGCTGGGGGCGGTGGTGCTTTATTTTATCACCCAAAACACCAACCCCGATAATTTTTTCTACCTCATTCTGGCTTACTGTATCACATTTGCACCCACCCTCGCCCTGACAGCTTCCATTGCCATGCAGCAAATGACCACGCCCGAGAAAGAGTTTCCCGGCATTCGGGTGCTGGGTACGGTGGCCTGGATTGTGGTTACGAACATTGTGGGTTACTACGGTTTTGGGGATAAGGTGACCATTTTTCAACTCTCCATGTATTCGGCAGCCATATTGGGCGTGTTTTCATTCTTCCTGCCCGATACACCCCCAAAAGCCACCACGTCTACGTCCGTCTCTCAGATTCTGGGACTGGATGCGTTCAAACTGTTCAAAGACCGTTCGTTTGCTATCTTCTTCCTGTCGTCGGTGCTGATTTGTATTCCGCTCTCTTTTTATTATGCCATGGCCAACCCATCACTCACCGATGGTGGGATGCAGAATGTAGAGAATAAAATGTCGCTGGGGCAGGCTTCCGAAGTAATATTCATGTTGCTGATTCCACTGGCCTACACCCGACTTGGCGTTAAGAAAATGCTGATCGTGGGCCTGATCGCTTGGATTGTACGCTTCATCTGTTTTGGCTATGGCGATGGTGGTTCCGGCGAATGGATGCTCTACCTGGCTATCGTACTACACGGTGTATGTTACGATTTCTTCTTCGTAACGGGCCAGATTTACACCGACAACAAAGCGGGCGAAAAAATCAAATCATCGGCGCAGGGGTTAATATCACTGGCAACCTATGGCATTGGTATGGGCATTGGCTCCAAGCTCTCGGGCATTGTGCTCGATATGTACACCCGCCCCGATGGCACCAAAGACTGGCTGAGCGTGTGGCTGGTGCCCGCGGGTATTGCAGCGGTGGTATTAATCCTGTTTGCCCTGCTGTTTACGGATAGAAAAGTGGTGCTGGCGCAGGAGGATGAAGTGGTAACGGGAAACGTGTAAAGTTTTCAATGGAAAAGAAGGCAAAACCCCGCATTACGTTTTATAGTGATATGAACGGGCCACATGAAGACCAAGTTCGGGAAAACGCCCGAAAAACGCCCGAAGAGTGCTGGCAGATATATTTGAGAATGCGCAGACTTTACGTTGACCTGACAGGAAAATCTCAAAAATTAGAAAAGGGAATCACACTCTCCCGGCCTTCATGGATGTAGATAACGTCAGTTTTCTTGATTTTGTGGCTGTCGCTGATGCGCAAAAGCTGGATTATATCCTCATTGGTGGCATGGCGTTGATTCTTAATGGAGCTGTCCGCTTCACCCAGGATGCAGACATCTGGCTTGAACCCACAAACGAAAATTGGGATAAGTTTATCCGGGCATTGCTGGCCTTTGGCTACGATGAGAATGATGTTGCGGAAATGAGTTCGGCTGATTTTACCCAACCTCAGATTACTAGGATACACGATATTCCAATGGATGTCCTCACCCGTGTTCATTACCAGTTTAACTACGCTGACTGTCGTCAACGGGCTAAATCGGTTGTTTTGAAAGGCAACTACACGGTTTATTTCCTTCATATTAACGACCTGCGCGAAACCAAAGTGCTAGCCCGGCGCACAAAAGATTTGAACGATATTTTGATGATCGATGAGCTTATTGCTGCCCGAAAGGAACAGGACGAATCATCAACTGACGATTTATAAGTGCAACTCATCTCCTACAACATCAACGGTATTCGGGCTGGTATCAAGAACGGTCTGATTGACTGGCTCTCGCAGCACAACTTCGATATTCTTTGCTTTCAGGAAGTGAAGGCCACAACCGATGTGGTAGACCTTTCGCCGTTTGAGCAATTAGGCTATCAGTACCACTGGCACGCTGCCGAGAAGAAAGGCTACTCCGGCGTAGCGACGTTCTCCAAAATCCCACCCACTAAAGTAGTCCAGGGCTGTGGCTTAGCCGTGTATGACTGCGAAGGACGTATTCTGCGCACCGACTTTGACGAGTTGACCCTGTTGAACTGCTATTTTCCATCCGGCACTTCGGGCGAAACCCGGCAGGGCGTCAAGATGGAGTTCCTCCATGATTTCTACAACTACGTTCAGGAGCTTCGGAAAACCCGGCCTAACCTGATCGTGGTAGGCGACTATAACATTGCCCACAACGCCATTGATATTCACGACCCCGTTCGTAACAAAAACACGACCGGCTTCCTACCCGACGAACGGGCCTGGATGGACCAGTGGTTTGGCTCCGGCATGACCGATGGCTACCGGTACAAACACCCCGATGACGTGGCTTATAGCTGGTGGAGCTACCGCGCCGGAGCACGAATCAACAATAAAGGCTGGCGTATCGACTACGCATCGGTCAGCGAACCCATGCGTCACCAGATTCTCGACTGTCAGATGCTGCCCGACGCCGTCCACGCCGACCACTGCCCCGTGTGGCTATCAATGGCCTGATTATTTTTAGTATATTAGCTACTTAAAACAGGTCATCGCTATGAAACGGGATTGGGAAGAACTGACTGCTACGTCCTACGTCGATACGGTCGAAGAACTGCAAACGACGCTGGCTGAACACGATTATGAACAAGTCTCGGAAGGGTTGCAAATATTGCTCATCAGTATGTCGCAGGAGTTAAAGCGGGCGTTGCGCAGCCAATTGTCGCGCCTGATGATGCACGTGGTGAAGTGGAAAATTCAGCCTGACAAACGGTCGGGTAGCTGGGCCGTTTCTATTCTGGATGCCCGTGAGAATATAGAGGAGATCATGGCGGAAAAACCCAGTCTAAACCGCCGATTCTTAGAGGAAATCTGGGTCCGAACCGTGCAGCAGGCTATTCGGAAAGCCGAAGAAGAAACGCAATATCGAACCGACCTCACTACCCTGACCTGGCAGGAGGTTTTCGAGGACGAGTATTCGGTGTTAACCAACGATTAATCGCTTGACAATCACACGCTACTTCCTGATTTATAAGCCCTACCTGATGCTTTCGCAGTTCAGCCGCGAGGGCGATAAGGCCACGCTGGCTGATCTGGCTTTTGATTTTCCATCTGACGTGTACCCCGTTGGGCGGCTTGACGCCGATAGTGAAGGACTACTACTGTTAACCAACGATAAACAGCTAAACCATCAACTATTAAATCCCAAATTCGGGCATAACCGCACCTACTACGTGCAGGTAGATGGCCAACTGACCCTTGAGGCTACAGAACAGCTGGCAATGGGTGTTACGATTTCGGTGGATAGTAGGCCTTATCATACACTCCCGGCCCATGCTCAGGTCATTGCCGAACCAGCGTTGCCTGAACGCATTCCCCCTATCCGGTACCGCGCCAGTATTCCAACCTCCTGGCTATGCATCGCCCTGCACGAGGGCAAAAACCGACAAGTCCGCAAGATGACGGCTTCCATTGGCTCCCCTACCCTCCGGCTCGTGCGCTGGGCCATTGAAAACCTTACGGCTGAGAATATGGTGTCTGGGCAAGTGCGGGAATTGAGCCGCGAAGAGGTCATGCGCGGGCTGAAGCTTTAAGAGCCACAGTTATTACGTGCCGCTCTTCCCGTTTTACGCCCAACTACGTATTAGTCAGCGATTTTAATTAGGCAGAAGCCGTATTTGCCAGCAGTTGGTAAAGACGGCTTCCACTATTATGCTTATGCGACAGCTTCACTACTACGCTGGTCTGCTTATTGCCAGTTTTGTTACGGTTCATCTGGTCAACCACCTCAGCAGTATCTACGGCCCAGAAACGCATATTTTCCTGATGAACACGCTACGGACCGTTTATAGGCATCCGGTAGCCGAAACACTGTTGCTGGGTGCCGTGCTGGTGCAGATCGGGTCGGGGCTACGACTGTTTTGGCAAACGCGCCAGACAGCCAAAACGACGTATCAAAAACTCCATCGCTGGACGGGGCTTTACCTGGCTATCTTTTTCCTGATTCATCTAAGCGCAGTTTTCAGCGGGCGGTTGTTGCTGCACCTCGACACTAATTTTTATTTCGGCGTGGCCGGGCTGAACACCTTTCCGCTAAATCTCTTTTTTGTGCCGTACTACGGCCTG
This sequence comes from Spirosoma spitsbergense DSM 19989, assembly GCF_000374085.1. Classification (GTDB taxonomy): domain Bacteria; phylum Bacteroidota; class Bacteroidia; order Cytophagales; family Spirosomataceae; genus Spirosoma; species Spirosoma spitsbergense. The sequence goes on from NZ_KB893614.1 coordinate 43,764, forward strand.
GCTATTCTGGCCTTCTTCGGTCATATAGCCGCCGTGCATACGCTAAAAATGAAACAATCGATTATGCGGTTATCACCGGTTGGGCAGGCGAACCTGATTTTAGTGCTGGGTGCCGGCCTTACTATTACCATTTTTTATGGGCTGACGAACGGGTTTCGAGGTATGGTTATCCCGGCAGCGTATGGGATATTGATTGGTCGGTAAGTCTTGATTGACAACGTCGGAAAAGTAAAAAATGAATATGGATAGACAAAAACCAGGTAGTCTGAAAGATGTTGAGGTGAATAGTAACATCAAACTGGCTTTCCTCTGGACAGCCGTGACATTTCTTTATATCTACGGTGATTACTTTGAACTCTATATTCCAAAAAAAGTAGCGGGCCTTATCAGTGGTGAAAACCTGCTGGACAGCCCAATGAAATTATTCGCAGCATCTGTATTACTGGCGATACCAGCGTCGATGATTGCCCTGTCTGTCCTGCTAAAACCGTCTGTCAACAAATGGCTGAATGTTGTTGCGGGTGTATTTTTCACCGCAATTATGCTCCTGATAGCCGTTACGTCGATCACACCCTGGCGTGCGTTTTACGTGTTCTATGCCATATTGGAAAGCATCATTACCGGGCTAATTGTATGGTATGCCATAAAATGGCCCAAACGAGAACTAGTGAACTGAAACTTCCTAAATCTGCAACACAATGTCGAATAAGAAAAAAGCACGAATCGCCGGTTTACTCTATCTGGGGGTGGTGCTGACAGGATTATTCAGCCTGATGTACGTTCCATCAAAACTGATTGTGTGGGATAATGCCGCTACGACCTATGCGAATATTGAAGCTGCTCAACCTTTGTTCCGTCTGGGCATTGTGAGTGGTTTAGCCTGCTATCTATTTTTTTTGTTTCTACCTTTTTCACTCTATGAACTACTCAAACCGGTAGACAAACGCTACGCATTAGTTATGGTTGTTCTGGCCGGTATCAGTGTGCCCGTTTTCTTTGTAAATATGCAAAATGAATTTACGGTGCTTTCGCTGATGAGTGGTGAAAGCTATCTGAGTATATTCACGAAGGAGCAGCTACAAACACAAGTCATGTTGCACCTTAACCAGTATGCCAATGGCCTTATGATTACCCACATATTCTCGGGACTCTGGCTGTTTCCATTCGGGTACTTAGTTTTCAAATCCGGGTTTTTGCCCAGGATTCTCGGTATTCTTCTGATGCTTGGCTGCTTTGGTTATCTGACGAATTTCCTGGGCCACGCCCTGTGGTCTGACTATTCACAAATTGGCATTTCCTCCTACATCTCGCTACCGGCGAGTATTGGAGAAATTGGCATCTGCCTGTGGCTATTAATTATGGGAGCGAAAGAATTCCCCACGATACCCAACTAACGGGTTGAAAATAGAAACAGTTGGCGGATGAAAGCAGGTGTTTTTACAGAATTCCCTCATCGGCAAAACTGTAATAGGCTTTGTCCGTAAAAATCAGGTGATCGAGCACAGGAATATCCAGCAACCGACCGGAATCTTTGAGTTTTTTTGTGAGGTCTTTATCCGCCTGCGAAGGCGTGAGATTGCCCGACGGATGGTTATGAAACAGGATCATCGACGAAGCCAGATGCTCGATGGCCTGTTTGAAAATCAATTTAGGGTCCGCTACGGTGCCCGACACGCCCCCCGTACTGATATGAACGGGTCGCAGAATTTCGTTGGCGCGGTTCATGAGCAGAATCCAGAACTCCTCGTGCGGCTTGTCGCTGAGGTGAGGGATCATCTCGTTGTAGGCATCACGGGAGCAGGTCACTTTAGCCCGTATCGGGCGGTCCTGCTCTTTCCGCCGTCGGCCCAGTTCCAGAGCGGCAATGACACTAATAGCCTTTGCTTCGCCGATACCCCTAAATTTAGACAGGTCTTTAATACTTAACCGGGCCAGATCATTCAGGTTATTATTGACGCTTTTCAGGATAATTTTGGCTACGTCCACCGCCGTCAGGTCAACGGTACCGGAATTGATCAGAATGGCGATCAGCTCTGCTTCCGACAGGGCTGCTTTTCCCTTAAGCATTAGTTTTTCGCGCGGGCGATCTTCTTCAGCCCAGCTTTGGATGGTGCCTGAACTTTGGTAAGCCATGAGTATAAGTCGGTTACGGATTGATTTTGGTTACCAAGGTGCACAAAAAAACCTTACCCGCAAAAAGGTAAGGTTTCAGGATAGGGTACTCCCACAGGAATAACCGGGCCAGCCAGCTATATTTAAGCCGTTGCTACATTCAGACTGTTAACTAAACGAGCCAATTTCGATTTGTTGTTGGCTGCTTTGTTCCGATGAATGATATTACGCTTGGCGAGTTTGTCCAGTGCCGACGAAACCGTTTTGTACAGTTCAACAGCCATAGCGTGATCGGTTGTGGTACGAAGTTTTTTCACCATGTTCCGGGTCGTAACATGCTGGTAACGGTTCTGAAGACGCTTCTTAGCACTCGACCGGATTGCTTTTTTTGATGATGTATGGTTTGCCATTACTATATAAATGAGATCGTTGTCGCATTATGAGGGCGCAAAAATAAGAATTTCGGTTGAAACAACCAACAGTTTCAACCGAAATTCTTTTGAATTCGTATCCTAGTGACGAATATCGGCGTTGACAATTAATGTCTTTTCCCAGATACCTTTATTGGTAGCTACAAACTCTTTGTAGGCAGCACTATTCTCAAACGCTTTTATATCTTCTTCGGATTGAAACGTCAGGTAATGCACTACATCATAGTCAGAAACAGCCTGACCAGGGGAAATTGTCTTGCCAGACGTGTAATTGATGATCTGTGGAATTTCATGCTTTAATGTGGCAAAACCATACATATGCTGTTCAACAGCTTTACTTTCGACCCCATTTTTGAATTTAATGCACACAATCTGCTGTTTGTTGGCTTTGCGAGCAGGTGAGTAAGCACCATATATTGTTAAGGCAAACGCACATAACAACACCATAATGAGGGTATAACCTTTTGTTTTAGCATTCATGATTATTTGTGTTTTTCTAATTATTCCAAATTTTATTTTGAATTCAGTGGTAGCTTAATCAAATAGTTAATTATTTTCTCCTTAAAGTACCATGATTCATCAAATGTATAACGGTTTTATTTGGTTTTTAGTTTTGTATCTTTTTTTTTCAAAAAGTTTAGTGAACGGGGCCACTCACCGGCCCGAAAAGGCGGACTATTTTCACCAGGCCGGACTGGAGCCGGGTATTGATCATAGTCAAAATCATCGGCACAAGGTATCGGCCCTTTATGGTGTAAGTCCCAACTGGGGTTTTTACGCCCATCAGCAAATCAACCGCCTGGCCGTTTTCACGTTGCCAGCCGAAATGATGCCATTCTTTAAAAAGCATATCGACTTCCTCACCGATAATGCCGTCAATCCCGATAAACGTCGTTATGCTGTCGTAGGCGAAGCTCCCCGCCACTTTATTGACCTTGATGCTTACCCCGATACGCTCACCTCTACTCTACCCCGTTACTATAAGGATGCCACGGATAAATACGGGGCCGACACACTGGCATTGCACGGATTGGTACCCTGGCAAATTCAACTCACCAAGTATCAGCTTACCGAAGCGTTCAAGCAACGGGATATCCGTCGTATTCTGCGGGTTTCGGCTGATTTAGGCCATTATATTGCCGATGCCAATGTTCCGCTGCACACAACCCGCAACTACAATGGTCAGTTTACAGGTCAGCAGGGAATTCATGGTTTTTGGGAATCCCGCCTGCCGGAGTTGTTTAGCACCGGGTATGATTTTCTGACCGGCCAGGCCGAGTACATCGAGTCGCCCCAGAAAGCGGCCTGGCGGGCGGTGTTCAACGCCAATTCCGCCCTGGATTCAGTGCTCACCTTTGAACAGCAGATAACCAGTGAGATGGGCGAAACCCGGAAGTTTGGTTTTGAGGAGCGTAACGGAATAACGACCAAAGTTTATTCGGCCGATTTTTCCCGCCAGTATCATGACCAGCTTAAGGGACAGGTAGAACGTCAGATGCGGGCATCGATCAAGATGGTGGGCGATTTCTGGTATACCGCCTGGGTAGATGCCGGTCAGCCCGATTTGAAAGTGCTTGCCAGATACCAGCTTACCGAAGCGGAAAAGCAGGAGGAAGCAGTAGAGCAGAAAAGTTGGCTGAAACGGTTGTTTTCGGCCCGGGAAGAGGGTTGATTAAGATACTATCAGTCAGAGGGAGGGAATCATCAGTAGGCGTAGCACAAAAGCAGACCCATTTTTTTCCGATAAGCTTCAACAAATCAAACTTCGGCCAGCAACAACTGGGCAATCATGAAGTAAACGCCGATGCCAATCAGGTCATTGGCAGTAGTTATGAACGGCCCCGACGCTACTGCCGGATTGATACCGGTTTTGTTGAGTAACAACGGAGTAACCGTTCCCATAAACGAGGCCAGCATGACAACGGCCAGCAGGGAGGTAGCCACGACGAAAAACAAACGCGGCTCGCCAATGATAAACGTGTAGGCACCAGCAATTAGACCTACCACCAGGCCGTTTATGATGGCGACCATCAGCGTTCGCAAGAGTCGTTTGGCCATCGTCATGCTCAGGCCCGACGTATCGGTAAGGCTTTGCAAAATAAGCGATGAGGTCTGAATGCCGACATTCCCCCCCGTTGATCCAATGATAGGAATAAAGGCCGCCAGCGTCGCCACTTTCCCCAACTCACTCTGAAACCCATTAATGACCGTTGCGGCCATTAAACTTCCGACAGCCCCCGCTACCAGCCACGGCAGTTGTACCTTCGAGCGTTTCCAGATACTGTCATCCTCCTCTGCCTCCCCCGACAAACCCGAAATAACCTGAATATCCTCTTCGGCCTGCTCGGTGATAACGTCCACTACGTCGTCGATGGTGATACGACCCAATAGTCGTTGCTGAACGTTCACGACCGGGATAGCGTCGAGGTCATATTTCTGCATCACTTCGGCCACTTCATCAACAGGCCGGTATGTTTCCACAAAAACAATATCATCGTCGTAGATATCAGCAATCTTAGCGTTCTTCCGGGCCAGCACAATCTTCTTCAGGGATACCAGTCCCAGCAGTTTACCCGCGTCGTCTACAACGTAAATGGCGTATACATTCTCAACGTCTTCGGCTTGCTGACGGATTTCTTCGATGCAGGCATTCACTGTCAGGTTGACGTTGATTTTTATCAACTCTTTCTGCATCAGGCTCCCTGCTACCCCATCCTCATAATGCAACAGATCCAGAATAAAACGGGCCTGTTCGCGGTCTTCGAGGAGGCCAATCACTTCCTCCCGCATTTGAATAGGTTGCTCATTCAGCAAATCCACGGCATCATCCGAGTCCATCTGGTTGATGAGCGGGGCAATTTCAACGGAGGTAAACAGTTTGAGCAGATTCGTGCGCTCCGTAGGGTCGATGTTAGCCAGAATTTCGGCCCCGACGGAGTCATCCAGCAAACTCAGCAAGTAATGCGCCGACTCAGCTTTCAATTCGTCCAGAATACCCGAAATATCGGCCGGGTACAGCTCCTCCATCTCCGCCCGTAGCAGCGTTTCGTCGCCTGCCTCAATGGCTTCCTGAATGCGATCAAGGTATTCTTTGGTGAGTTCGAAAGTCACGTTTTAATGAGTGAAATAGTGAAATAGTGCAAGAGCGAAAGAATGGATAGCACTCTTTCACTCTTGCACTATTTCACTCATTAACAAAGTCAGTTCTACAAATTCGGCCACGCTTAGCTGCTCGGCGCGTTTTTCCATAAAACGGCTGGCAAGAGCCGATTCGGGGGGATTCAATGGTTTGAGGGAGTTCCTTAATGTTTTCCGTCGCTGACCGAAGCCGTGCTTCACAACCTGCGTAAACTTCCGCTCATCACAACCAAGGTCCATAACGTCATTTCGCCGGAGGGTAAGCACGCCCGAATGCACTTTTGGCGGGGGATTGAACACGTCCGGCTCTACGGTAAATTCATACTTTATATCGTACCAGGCCTGCAACAGTACACTCAGAATCCCATAGTCTTTATTACCCGGCCCCGATGCGATACGCTGTGCCACTTCCCGCTGAAACATCCCCACCACCTCAGGAACACGGTTACGCATGTCCAGTACCTTAAAGAGAATTTGCGTCGAGATATTGTACGGGAAGTTGCCAATTACGGCGAACGATTCCGTACTGTCGGGTTGTTTGGATGGCAGATAGTCCGGGCGGATATTCAGAATGTCGGCCGACAGGATGTGTCCTTCCAGCGCCGGAAAATGCTCCTTCAGGTACTCTACCGATTCACGGTCAATTTCAATAACGTACGTCTCGAAGGATGGTTGTGCCGCATCAGGAGCAGTCAATAAAAACTGCGTCAGTACGCCCATACCCGGCCCAATTTCGAGGACTTTCCGGTAGCCTCCGTGGCCCGTCAGGAGTCCGGCAATGCGTTGGGCAATGGTAAGGTCAATCAGGAAGTGCTGACCAAGTTCTTTTTTGGGCTTTACGAGCATGATAGCGGTGGGTTATGGTCGCATCGGCGAGCCAGTACAAAGGTACGGGGCTACGCGTGAATAATCAGCTATCTTCCGGAACGGGTAGACTTCTACAATGAGGGAGAAGATTATCACGCTTACAAGCCTGTTGGCTAATACGAATCTGTATGAAAATACGGCCGGATTAGCCAACAGAATTGAGTCGGGCGGTAGAATTTATGTTTGTTGCACTCCACCGGGCTTATACTCTATAACAAACGAAAACTTATGATGGAAAGTGAAGAGAAAACAGACAAAGTCAACAAAAAATACAAAAGTGGCTGATTTCTTTTCAGCTAAATACCCTTATTTACTACAGCGTTTGGGGGGCTGATTCAGCTGGTGGTACTAATGACAAATTATGAGTCGATGATCACCAGCATATTATCCTGTTCGAAGACCCACCCCAGTTGGTAAACGTACAAGTAAGGCTTAGAAACGAGTAACAAAAAACAGCAAAACAAGGGTAAAACAACAGAAAACAGAAAAGCCCTAAAACACAAAAGCCACTGAATATCAGTGACTTTGTTGCTTCTTTACTTTCCCTTCTTAGAGGAATTTGTACCAGGAGCGGGAGTCGAACCCGCACGGGCTTGTGGCCCACAGGATTTTCTTACCAACTACAACTTTCGCTGCTTACTGCCGAATGCAGTAATTTGTGGTCTGGACTTTCTCTTCACCATTCACCCCAAACATGTGATTAGGTGCCGCCTGTTAAGTCTCTACACCTTCCGAGAGTTTCCCCAGGGCTTGGCTCGGGATTGCCAGTCAGCTGTTAACTGATAAGGTTTCCCCGAATTTAAGCGGTTCTACATCGACCGTTTCCAGTCGCGCACTCAACTTTTTAAGTCCGGCGTGTCTACCAATTCCACCATCCCGGCATTCATGACCGTCGAAGCAGTCGTTTACGAAAAAAGCACCTGACTCGGTGCCTTTTTCGTGGAGCGAAAGACGGGGTTCGAACCCGCGACCTCGACCTTGGCAAGGTCGCGCTCTACCAGCTGAGCTACTTTCGCGTTACAAGTTCGCCATCCTTTCGGCGAATTGTGGATGCAAATTTAGGTCATTTTCGTGGCTTGTCAAGTCCTGACCTAAAAAAAAGTGAGGAAGTTTTCTCCATCGACCTCCCGAAAACTGATTCTGAACCAGTTAGACACGAATCAAAATAAGGGTTCCTTCACCTCAGTATCGAATACACCAGTCAGCACCTGCCCTTTTCGTTGCACCTGTACCCAAATGCGGTAATGCCCGGCACGGGGAAACGCATACGGAAACTCAACCATATTGTTGATTTTCATGACGTGGTTCATGCCCGTCATGCTGGCGGCCAGCAGCGCATTCTTTTCGGCTTCGGGCAGGGCTCTCAATTTGGCAACGTACGTATCGATACTATCGCTGAAACGGGCCGCATTAGGATATCGGAATGTACGGGACGTATCGGCAATGCGCCCCGAAAGGGACGTTTCTGCCGCCATCGAGTACGTACCAATGGGATGCAGGTGAATATACACCGAGCCGTCAGATCGCAGAACAGCCGCGTGCCCGGGCATGCCCAGGTATGGTTCCAGCGCGGCTGCCTTCCCCTGCGCATCCGCTACGGCAAATTTCAGATTGTATAGCTTGCCCACTTCCAGCGTCTGTCCCGGCGAGTCCACGCCGGGTTTATCCATCCAGAGCATCGTCGAACCATCCGGCAACGTCATACTCGCTCCTGGTTTTCCGCAAACGACCATGTCATTATCTAAATGCGGCACACTGGCGGTACCGGCTGTCCCGCCCGGCGTGGATACGCCCATAGGTACAGTAACCAGCCAGCTATCATCACGATCCGTCGGTCTTGACCGGGCGACTGCTTCGGCACTAACTTTTAGTGAAGGCAGTTCGAGCGTATCCGTCAGGGTTTCGGTAAAGCCACTTCGATAGACGATATCGGAAAAAAGCAGGTACCTACCGCCGGGCAATGGCGGCAACATTGCCTCGAAATGCAGGGTATCACGCCGGACGGGGTGTAGGTGAGCGAAGGCATCCAGACCCGGCATGCTAACCAGAAAAGCGTGCATTAGTTTACCGTGGTCGGGAAGGATGAAACTATATAACCGGCGTAATTGCTCCTTTTTGCCAAAGCCCGTCGTATCGAATTGAATAGTGAGTTGCCGCTGACCATCAACGACCTTCACCGACGTAGTAATAGGCGCTGGTCGATACAACTGGACTTCACGATAGTCCGTTGCCGTACTATTCCACCATGACCGCCAGCCGGTCAATATCAGCGTAACAACGGCTAACCCTACGCCCATCCCTACCAATCGCCGACGACGCAATGTTTTGGGTACTCCCTGACCGGGAGCTACAACACCATCGGCATTACTGGCACCAATAATGGTAACCAGCATCACCACCAGTAACAGACCCATTGCCGCCAACCCCCAACCGGTTCCGGGCGGCATATCGCGCAGGGCTGTCGCTATCGCAACTACCGGCACAACCACTTGTTGCTTTCCATCGGGACCATCAATCGTCAGTTCAACACTCGATGAACCGGATTCCATCAACCATAAATCTCCCTCATACCGATTTTGGTCAACGGGTGTCAGCACATCATAGGTGGGTGCCCCTTCATCGCCCGACTGGAAATAAATGGGACGTCCACCAATACTACTGGCCCTGCCCTGCTGTACAAACACCGTAACTTTTGCCGTTCCGGGTACTACATCGGGGGGTTGTACGCTGATCAATAACTGGTATTTACCCGCCTGTTTCTGCACCACCACGCCCGAACTGCCAACGTGCGCGGTGGCACATGGTGAAAGGGTGAAAGACAGAAAGAGTAACAGTGCCCATGCCAGCCACTTCTGGTAACTGGATTTTTTATAGTCAACAGTATTTTTCATTACACGATTAATTTTCACCCATTCACTCTTTCTGTCTTTCGCTCTACCGGGCTATCCGCTTCATCCAGTTACCCCAAAACAAACCGATACGAACAGAGATGAAGGCGTATAGGATTGCCCGGCCAAAGCCAGCCGCGAATTGTTCGACCGTTTGTATGCTCCGGGGAGAAAAAGCATAACGGTATTTAAAATCGGGCGGATTGTCGAAGGTCCACGAGTTAGAGAAGAAGAACCAGTTCCGGGCTAACGGCGATGTATGCAGAAATCCGCCAAACGGCCACTGAACGGCCAGCAGGACGACCATAAACGCCACCGCCAGCAAAGCAGCCAGTAGCCAGTCGTTCATTTTTTTTCCATGCCCATCCGTTTTGTCAAACCGGTGGGTTAGCCAGTCGACCGCGAACGCGGGAACAATGAGTAACAGAGGAAAAACAAAGCCCTGGTAGTGAGTAATAGGGTTCAGCACCGGGCCAAGCCGGGGTGTAGCCGGGAACTGCTGTAATAGCCAGCTTGGTGCTGCCAGAAACAGCATGTACAACCCGGCAATTGTGGTAACGGGCCAGCGCAATAACGATGCTCTGCCCACGGCCACCAGATAAAACGGCAGTACAATAGCCGCAGCGATGTAATAAGAATCCCGATGCGAGCGGTACTTCATCATCGATTCTGACGCGAGCGTAAACAGCGTAGTCAGCAGCAGACCCGCCGAAATCGCAAACAGCCACTTTAACCGGTTTAGCCGTCGGGTGTCAGCATCAGCGAACTCTGTTGCCGGTTGATTTCGGTACTGATTCTGGAGGGCTAATACGCCCACTATCGCCCCAAACTGCACGGTCATGATCCCAATGGCCAGAATGGTGTGCGGTGGGGTCAAAATTTCCACATCGAGTCCATACGTGTTATGCCACCAGTCATCGAAAGGGGCCGATGTCAGCATGGTCAGGGCACCCCACACGCAGAACATAGCCCCGAGTGGTCCGTAGAATACGCCCCAGAACGGCACAGCTTCCAGCCGACCGGGATGGTTTTTAGTCAGCGTCAGATTCAGAATCTGGTAGGCCGAGAACAGCCCCGCTACCACAGCACCCACATAGATGACAACATGCGGGGGCGCAAACAAACCGTCGCGGCCAATGCTCATGTGCCACATAATATCCCAGAGCAGGCCCATCACGACACAAAACGACGATAAAACAACGGCGTAAATGTAGGTAGGTATACCTAGCCGCCAGCTACCAGCCTGATTCACAGACCGCTCACGACTTGAACGAGCCGGAGACGAAAGGATTGATTCCATACAATTGAACGAGGTAAGCCAGTAGTTAAAGGATGCATAAAGTTACAGAAACTTGTCACGCTGATGAAAAATAGCGAACTCTTTTTAGGCAGAGGTAACCGGCAGGAAACTTGCGGCTTCTGCTCTTCGAGCCAACGGGACACCACCGAAGCCGTTTATAGCGTTATTTGCATAATCAATCGTTTGATGATATGCGCCTTACCAATTCTCTGATAGTCGGACTGTTACCCGTGAAGCCCCTTGTTTTTCTGGGACTTCTACTGTCTTTCAGTGCCTGCGTTCCTGATTTTTTGCTATCCAACCCCGATTGGGTGGTCATTGAAGCGGGCGAACACGAACCGAACCCCAAGCGCAAGGTAGGCTTTCTCATCAGCCCGGCCGAAGTATCGGCTACGGTTACCTTCGATAGCTCCTGCATCTACACAGTTGACCCGACCGATGCCGACGACTGGAACAAAGTGATTGGTCTGGGATTCGTTGGCTCCAAAGACCAGGACATCACCACCGGCATTCCTCCGCATCAGATTGATGGTGTACGGGTAGGCTGGCGCTGGAATGCCCAGCGCGGCCGCATCGACTTAGGGGCGTACATCTACGTAGAGGGCAAGCGCATCGACTTCAAAGTAGCCGAAGCCGCCATCAACACCCCCACCCGGCTGACCATCAAAATCGATTACGAGCGAAAACTGTATCAGGTGTTGGGCGGCAAAACCGTACCCTTCACGCACAATAAATCATTTGCCTATAACACCGGCCTCTACTTCGGCGGTAATCAGGTAGCCCCCCACCAGATTCGGGTGAAGATTGTGGATTAATCAACGTCTCCGTCCATGACCATTTCTCCCTTCGACTTACTGATATTGCTTGGCTCGTTGCAGGGATTTATTCTGGCTACGCTGCTGTGGACAAACGCTAAAGGTCGTCGCTTATCGAACCGATTATTAGCCGTGTTGATTGGCCTGTTGGCCCTGATGAGCCTGGCAGTAGGCGTACCCATAGCGAATGGCTGGGTAAGTCTGGCGTTGGATGTATTGCCATTCTTTATGGTGATGCCGGTTGGCCCGCTTATCTATTTCTACGTACAGTCGGTCAGTAATCCCAATTTTCAATTACGTAAAAAAGAACGATTGCAATTGCTGCCCGTGGTGCTGGATTGGGGCGCACCGCTTATAGTCTGGACATTTTACATTGGCTTCTTTTTGGGATTTTGGCCGCGAGAGGACGGGCCGTCGTGGGGAGAGGTCATGAATGAGTACAATACCTACGCCGATATTCCACGCTGGCTTTCGGTTACGACCTATCTGTTTCTAACGGCCCGATTTCTTGATCGTCAACAGCGTACCGACACCAATTCCATCACCGACGAGCAGCGTGGCACCATGCGCTGGCTCCGGCAGTTTATCCGGGCATTTCTGGTTTTTCAGTGTGTCTGGCTACTTCATTTGGTGCTATCCCTTATTCCTGCATTCCGGAATACGTTACTGGACCGGGTTGGCTGGTACCCCATCTACATCCCTCTGGCCGGACTGATTTACTGGCTGGGCTTTAAAGGGTATCTGCATTCCCGACCATTGGCTTCGGTTTCACCGACGTCAAAACCGACTGGCCCCGAGCTACCCGACGAAACAGTGGCTCAGGTTACCAGTTCGCTGCTCAATGCGATGACGAACGACCGTCTTTTTTTGGACCCCGAACTGACCGTCGAAAAGGTAGGGCAGAACACCGGGCTGACTCCAAAAATCATCTCCGCCGTGCTGAATCAACATCTGCGCAAAAACTTCAATAGCTTCATTAACGAATACCGCGTGGAGGAAATCAAACAAAGGCTTACCACTCCGGCTTACGAACACCTTACCCTCACCGGCATTGCGTTCGAATGCGGGTTCAATTCACAAGCTACCTTCCAGCGTGCGTTTAAGCAGCAGACGGGAATGTCGCCGGGTGAGTTTGCTTCCCGACAAAAAAAGACCGCTCAAATCAGGATTTGAGTAGCGACCAGCGTTCGTTTAGGCTTCTTTTGAGCCAAAAACGACGCACGATGAAATTACTTACCTGTCTCCTTCTCCTGTGTTCTTTGGGTAGCTATGCCCATGCCCAGACCGACTCGCTGCTGACCAGCGTGCTGCAGCCAGCCGATATGCAGGCCGACTTCCGGTATCTACGTCGAATGCTGGAAGAAACCCACCCCGGCTTGTATCGGTATACACCCAAGGCACGAATGCAGGCTAAATTAGACAGCATCGACCAAAGTCTGAATCAGCCCCTGCCGTTCTACGCATTCTTCAAAACAGTATCCGCACTCCTGGCCGACATACGCTGTGCCCACACGCATACATTTCCCTGCAAAGACTGGCGCAGCCAATTCGATAGAACACTTAAAACGATACCATTTTTCGTGTTTCCAACGCAGGAACGTGCCTACGTCCTCTTCAACGGCACCACCGACCAGACCATTAAACCGGGCTACGAACTACTGGGCATCAATGGGCAGTCGATGGCCTCCATCCGGCAACAGCTTTACCGCTACCACTGGGACGATGGCTACAATGAATCATCGAAAATTCAGGCGATGCGGGGGCAGTTGTTCGCCCTGTTTTACTACTGGTATATCGGACAACCCGATACCTACCACATCACGTTCAGGACGATATCCGGCGACACAGTGCAGATTAATGCCCCCGCGAAACCATTCGACACATCGGCGAAGGTGATGAAAAAGAGTCCCGTGAACAAACAGATGGTGACATGGTACTACAACAGCAAAAAACAGAAACATCCCTGGCGGCTATACTTTCCCGACACCGTTGCCCACACTGCTTACCTCCGGCTTGATGAGTTTGGTGGCGAAGGAGCTAAAAACGGTGCACAGGCCATTCAGCGATTCCAGAAATTCATGAACAAAACCATGACGCAACTGAAAAAGAAACAAATCCAGAGCTTAGTTGTCGATGTTCGGGGAAATACCGGGGGCTGGGATAGTCAGGGCATCGAACTGTTTACGTACCTGATGAAAACGGACTCAGCCGTCCCCTACTACACCCGGCAGCACAGCGTGGCGGACAGCAGCGAGTTCCTGCAATTCTCTGACCTTTCAGAAGCCGACCGGGCCAATGTAAAGAACGAACTGATTCCCGAACCCGACGGTACCTTCACGCTCAAACAAGGCAGTGATAGCCGAGAACCCAAACGCTACACCCCGAAACCCAATCGCTTCCGAGGGCAGGTCTATATCCTGATGAATGGCGAAAGTGCATCGACGGCTTCGGAGTTTCTGGCAGTAGCCCACGCGAACAAGATAGGGACATGTGTTGGGGCCGAATCGGGCGGGGCCTATGAAGGGGGTAACGGCGGCAGCTTTATCAATCTCACACTACCCAAAACGGGCATAGAGGTCACCACGCCCTTGGTTTATTATGACAACGCTGTTCCTGAACCGAAGCAGAAAGGACACGGCACATTGCCTGACTACTACGTACCCATCACGATTTACGATATTTTACACCGTACCGACAGTCAGTGGAAATTTGTGCAGAAACTGATTTGGGAGCGAAAAAGTGAATAACCTTCCGACTCCCTGCGTGGTTGTGTTACTCCAATAGACCTCATAACCAAATGGCCCGTTACACTTCCCTCCACGACTGGAACGTATCACCTGCCGAAGCCGTCGCCCTGCAACAGCAGTTGCGTTCGCAGATTCAGATACAGCCAATGGCTACATCACCCAAAACCATTGCCGGCTGCGATATCTCCTTCAACAAATTTGAAGAAACGGTGTACGCTGGTATTGTGGTCCTGGATCTGGAAACGCTGGAAACCATTGAAGAAGCAGGCGTTATCAGTACGGCCACGTTCCCGTACGTGCCGGGATTACTCTCCTTCCGCGAAATTCCGTCACTCCTCGAAGCATGGGCAAAGCTTAAGACTGAGCCGGACGTAGTGATGTTTGACGGACACGGCATTGCCCACCCACGCCGAATTGGTATTGCCTCCCACGCTGGGCTGTTTCTCGGTGTGCCGACCTTTGGCTGTGGTAAATCGGTGCTGGTCGGTAAGTACGAGGAACCGGCCCCCGAACGCGGAGCGTGGTCGCCCATGAAGCATTACGGCGAGGTGATTGGCGCGGCTCTGCGAACAAAGAATAAAGTAAACCCAGTCTACATATCGCCCGGCCATTTAATTGATTTAGACACAGCGATTGCCCTCACGCTACAATGTGACGGTGGCCGCCGTGGATACGGCTATCGACTTCCTGAACCCACGCGCCGGGCGCATAACCTGGTGAACGCCCTCAGGCGGGGTGAGCAGTCAAATACGGACTAAATTCCAGCCTATTCTATCCCCCATTAAACTGATTTTTCCGGGATTATTCTGTACCTTCATCGGGACCTGATCCATCGACAGGCGGTACCTCATGAACTACGATTTTATTATTGTTGGCGCAGGCTCGGCGGGCTGTGTGCTGGCCAATCGGCTATCTACCGACCCGACCGTTTCGGTACTCCTGCTCGAAGCAGGCGGCCCTGACACCAAACTGGAGATTCACATTCCGGCGGCCTATTCCAAACTGAACGGAACGGCTGTCGACTGGGGTTTCTGGACCGAACCGCAGGAAGCACTGAACGGTCGCCGTATGTATCTGCCGCGTGGAAAAACCCTCGGCGGCAGCAGTAGCACCAACGCGATGGCTTACGTACGCGGCAACCGGGAAGACTACGATGACTGGGCGCGGCTGGGAAACACGGGCTGGCGCTTCGAGGATGTTTTGCCCTACTTCATCCGCTCCGAGCACAACGAGCAGGCCGACCAGCTCGACGCAGGCTATCACGGCACCGGCGGACCACTCAACGTAACCTACGCCCAACAGTTTCTGACGCCCCTGGCACCCGCTTTTCTGGCCGCCTGTGGCGAAGTGGGCATCCCCCGTTCCCGCGATTATAATGGAGCCAGTCAGGAAGGAGCAGGCCTGTTTCAGTTTACCATCAAAGACGGGAAACGACACAGTGCGGCTACTGCTTTTCTAAAACCCGCCCTGACCCGACCGAACCTGACCGTTATTACCCACGCCCTGACCAAACGAGTGCTGTTAAAAAACGGCCGGGCCTTTGGCGTAGAATTTGTAACCGGCAAAAACACGACCCAAACGGCCACCGCTACGCGCGAAGTGATCCTCTCGGCGGGGTCGTTTCAGTCACCCCAATTGCTGATGTTGTCGGGGATTGGGCCGAAAGACGAACTGACCCGACAGGGTATCGAGGTGAAGCACGAACTGGCGGGCGTGGGCCAAAACCTACAGGATCATCTGTTTACGGGCGTTAGTGCCCTTTGTTCACAGCGTGGTACAACGACCAACTACCACCTCGCCCCTCTGCAACAGGTAATGGGACTGGCGAAGTATTTCACGAGTAAGAAAGGACCGTTTACAAGTAGTCCGCTCGAAGCCAACGCCTTCCTGAACCTGCTCGACCCTACGGGGCGGGTTGATCTGCAATTCCATTTTGCTCCCGTTCACATGGGAGACGATTACCAGACCGACCTGTACGATCTGGCAACCTACCCACACACGGACGGGTACACGCTCCTGCCTACACTGCTACGTCCCGAAAGCCGGGGCTACGTAGGTCTCAGGTCGGGCAGTGTGGCGGATGCACCCGTGATTCAGCCTAATTTTCTAACAACGGATAAAGACCGCCAAACCCTTATTCAGGGTCTGCGCCGGGCCATTGATGTGATGGAAGCGGATGCCTTTGGACCATACCGTAAGCGCATACAAACACCCGCCGACCGGTTATCAGACGATGGATTATGGTCGCATATTCTGAAACAACTCGAAACGGTCTACCACCCGGCAGGGACCTGCAAAATGGGTACGGACGAACTGGCCGTCGTTGATTCAGACTTGCGGGTACAGGGTGTGGAGGGACTGCGCGTGGTCGATGCGTCGATTATGCCAACGGTTGTTTCGGGCAATACGAATGCAGCCTGCATCATGATTGGCGAAAAAGGGGCAGATTTAATACTGGGTAAAAAAATAAGCCGGGTCGAAAACAGCGTTCGCTCCGGCGTTTGAACTCGTGACTTGTTGATATGCCCTACTTCTTCGCTTTCGGATGGGCCTGATCGTAAGTCTTTTTGAGTTGTTCCAGGCTGGTGTGTGTGTAAATCTGCGTGGCAGCCAGGCTGCTGTGTCCCAGCAAATCCTTGATGGCATTCAGGTCGGCACCCCGGTTGAGCAGATGCGTGGCGAAGGAGTGCCGGAGTACGTGCGGGCTTTTCTTTTCCAGCGTGGTCACCAGACTAAGATGTCGTTTGACGATGCGCTGAATTAGAACGGGATAGGCCGCTATGCCCTTGTCACTAACAATCAATACCGCCTGGTCAGCTTGCCCGTTAAATTCCTGTTCTTTCAGCGTCATGTACTGCTGAATCAGGTCAAAAAGGGGCTGTGTGAGCGGAATAATGCGGTGTTTATTACGCTTACCCAGCACCGTAATGGCCTTGTTGTACAGGTTCACATCGACGGTTTTCAGCCCAATGAGTTCACTTAACCGGATGCCGGTGCCATAGAGAAGTTCAAGTACCAGTTTATCCCGCAGTCCCTCAAACGTATCAGGAAATTCGGTATCGCTGAGCAGCATCTCCATGGGTTTTTCCTCTACGTACTGCGGCAGTTTTTTACTAGCCTTCAGCGCCTGAATTTTAACCGTCGGGTCGGAGTCAATAATCTTACGGCGTAGCAAAAAGCCATAAAACGCCCGTAAGGTGGCAATTTTCCGGTTCACCGACGATTTATCCATGTCACCCTCCACCAGACTTACAATCCACGACCGCAGATGCCGGAAATCAGCCAGTTCGGGTTGACTGACGGCGCATTCGGCATTCAGAAATGCAAAGAACTGCTCCAAATCACTGGCGTAGGCCGTGAGTGTATGCTGGCTCAGGCGTTTTTCGTACCGGATATACTGGAGGAAGTCGGCACCACCCGGCGGCCCGGCGGGATTCGTCTGATTCATTTGACGGGGATGATTATGGCTATTACCAAAGCTACTCACGGTAATCGTACTTATCACTAAAAATTAAGGGTTAGACCAATAAAAAAGCAGCAAACATTTCTGTCTGCTGCTCCTGTAACTCGATGAGCGATGTACAATCAATGACTGCGCATTCAGTGATTTATACCCGACTCATACACCGGCAATTCCTATTGCTCGGTGTGGTTGCCGTACATTCTCTCCTTGTAGGCAGCCTTGATAACTTCCGTGCGACGCTTTACCGACGGTTTCTGGAAAGCCGTCCGCGACCGCAACTGCCGCAACACGCCCGTTTTCTCGAACTTCTTCTTGAAGCGTTTCAGGGCCTTGTCAATCGACTCGTTGTCTTTTACGTTAATGATAAGCATTGTGTAAATTTTGTGTTTTAGCTAAAAACCGGACGGCAAAGGTAATAGATTTGCGGGTATGAAACAAGCAATCATTGACTTAGGTACGAATACATTTCACCTCCTTATTTCCGAAACCAACGGCCTCAGCCACACCGTCCTGGTTCGCGAAAGTCGGGCTGCCAAAATTGGGCAGGCGGGTATCAACAAAGGCGTTATCACGGAGGAGGGAATCGGCCGGGCGTTAACTGTTCTGACGTATTTCAGGCACATACTCGACCAGCACGGCGTCTTGCCGGAGCAGGTTATTGCCATTGGCACCAGCGCCATTCGGGTAGCCCGAAATCAGGCCGAATTCATCGACCGGATTCGGGCCGAAACCGGCATCAATATTCGAGTCATTTCGGGCGACCAGGAAGCCGAGTACATCTACCAGGGAATTCGGGCGGCTGGTGCGCTGGATGAAAAAACGGCCCTGGTGATGGATATTGGCGGAGGCAGTGTCGAATTTATACTGGGCAATAAATCCCGGATTTTCTGGAAACAGAGTTTTGAGATTGGTGGTCAGCGGCTTCTCGAACGATTCATGTCCACTGACCCCATCAGTGCTGGCAGCGTTCGTCGATTGCACGATTACTTTCAGGAGCAACTGCTGCCGCTGGCCAACGCTATTCACCAGTACCATCCCGATGTTCTGGTTGGCTCTTCCGGTTCGTTCGATACGCTGGTCGATATGTGGTGCATGCACGAACAGGGACACCTGCCCGACCCGAATCAGGCAACGTTCATGTTGCCCGTGGGCGAATTTTACCGGGCTTATTCGCTGCTCATTGCCAGTAACCGGGCCGAACGGATGCAGATTCCCGGCATGATTGACCTGCGCGTCGACATGATTGTGGTGGCCGTCTGCCTGATTGATTACGTATTGAAAACGTACACCATCTCCAATATCCGAACCTCCACCTATTCGCTAAAAGAGGGTGTTCTGGCCTCTCTCAGCGAATGATGCCTGTGAACCGGCAAACGTAGTCTAACCCGATAGACAGCCATAATCATGACCTATTTCACATACTCTAACTTCCGGGGAATAGTGTAAATTTCCGTCTGTCGACCGTCGATATAGCGGAAGGTCTGACCATCGAAGAAGCCGTCTTCCTCCAGCATGATGCGTACTATTTTTTTCCACTCAGGAATTTCGACGGCGGCATTGAGTTCGATGGAGTAAGCGGTGTTGGCCAGCAACGGGTAATCGCCGGAGCCGGGAACACCTTTCTGCTGGTCCCACATCCCGATTGTAGGCCCGGCGGCATGCCCGTGCACACCAATTGGGTGCGTGTAGATGGTGCCGTTAATACCCTCCTTCTTCGACTGGTCCAGTGCCGCCAGTAGCATCTGATTGCCCGTTTTACCCGCCTTGAACTGTTCGGTCAGAATCTCCTGCAATCGATTCCCCTGTTTGAACGCCATTTTAAGCGCTTCGGGCACGTCCGTTTCGCCGGGGCGCAGGACATACGCATGTTGCTGCTGGTCGGTGTTGAGCCGGAGGTACGTGATGCCGAAATCGACGTGTAGTAAGTCGCCGGGCATAATCACCTGTTTATCCGGGCGTTTGGCGAACGTACGCAGGTGATTAAAGTCCTCCTGGTCGGCACGCTGCACATCCACAGTGGGGTGAAACCAGGTGTCCAGACCCAGATTGGTGATGCGCTGCCGAAACCACCAGACCACATCATCCGTGGTGGTCACGCCTGGCTGGATAACTTGTTCCGAGAACCCTTCCTGAATGATCTGGTGCGAGAGCCGGCAGATGAGCGGATAAATCGTCATCTCTTTTTGGGTACGGGTTTCGAGCCAGCCAACGGCTAGTTTCTCCGCCGAGACAATGCGTTTCTGGTACTCGGCGGGTAGCTTTTGCAGAAACTCTTCGTGCTCCGTAAAGGCCAGTCCGTCGGCGTGGGCGTAGTTGGTGGAAAAGTTAAGGCCTATTTTTTTCGGCTTGCGGTCTTCGATAATCTTCGTCAGCGCTTCCCACTGATTGGGCCGCACATCGATGTCCCACGCGCCTTTTAGCAGGTTTCCCACATCGTAACGGGCAATGGCGAGTTTTTCCAGCGCATCGGCTCCTTCTTTTCCCGTATCATAAAACACCATAATCGTCCGTCGTCGGGCCGAGAGCCAGGTGCTGGGGAGCATGGTTTTCAGGACGGGGTCTTCATTGTACTCGCGGGATATAATCACCCACATATCAATTCCTTCCCGGCGCATCAACTGGGGTAGGAAATTAGCAAACCGGTCTTCCAGCATCTCGTCAACGATCCGCGCCCGTTCGCGCTCGGGCAGTATGGTAACGGGGCTACTGACCTGGGCAACGGCAGGTAACGTACTGAGTAAAAATAAAAGCGGGTAAATGAGTTGGCGCATAGATGTCAGGCTGTGTAGTTTGGAGCAAGATACGCAACCAACCTAAAAGACCCGCACGGTGCGTACGGGTCTTTTGCAACAAAGACCCGTTAAATACTAGACCTCTGGTTACCCTGCGATATGCCCCATGTACGACATCGCCACAATTATTATTCTGACCAACAGCAACCTTTCCATGAGTTTGGGCATCCTCTGTATATTCTGTTGACTCGCTCCCACGCTAACCAGTTGAAATCGACCGTTCGTGGATGAAAGCGGGCAACATCTTCGTTTACCTGTTACATTCGTACTATCGACAATAGGTTCTTTTCGCATGAGGTATTTACTGCTGACGTTTGGCTGTTTTCTATACGCATTAACCACCGTTGCCCAAACGGGCCTGCGGGGCACCGTGAAAAACGCGAAGGGAGAAACCCTGCCGTTTGCCGCTGTCGTTGTTAAAGGAACCACAGCAGCAACCCGGCCTACGGGTACTATTACCAACGCGGAGGGTAAGTATGAAATCGCGCTGGCACCGGGTAACTACGCCATTACTTTCCAGTTCCTGGGCTTCCAGACCATTCAGAAATCTGCCGAAATCAGTAATGGATTTACCACGATGGATGCTACGATGGAGGAACAGGCCTACCGGCTGGCTGAGGTGCAGACCAAAGCGGGCAATGAAGACCCGGCCTACACCATCATGCGCCGGGCCATTGCCAAAAGCCGCTTCCACAAATTACAGGTGCAGCGATTTACGGCAAGGGTATACACGAAATCGTCGTTTACAGTAATCGACCTGCCCAATCTGGCCGAAGCCATGTTTCGGAAACAACTGAAAGAAGCGGAGAAAGAAGCCAATTTTAAAGTGGGTGTGCCACTGCTGAACGAAACCGTAGCCGAAGTAACGTTTAGTCAGCCCAACACCTATCGGCAGCGCATAATTGCCAACCGTAATTCGCAGGGTGATTTCCTGAGCCCGAGTAGCTTTTTCAACGCCAGTTTTTACGATCCAACCATTGCGGGCGCAGTGTCGCCCCTGTCACCTAAGGCTTTCGGGTATTATAAATTTGAGTACAAAGGCACGTTTCGGGAAAACGGCCCGGATGGGAAACCGGTTGAAATCAGCAAGATTCAGGTCATCCCGCGTCAGTACGGCGAAGGCGTTTTTCGGGGTACTATCTTCATCATCGAAAACACCTGGGCTATCTACAGCCTGCAACTCGAAACCATCAATAACCTGGGTATTTCCTTCACCGTTCGGCACATGTGCAGCCCCATTCAGGGCGTGTGGATGCCCACGAATCAGCGTTACACGGGAAGCGGCTCCTACCTGGGCGTAAAAGCGTCCGGCTACTACATCCGTAATCTGACCTTCAGCGAATTTGTCATCAATCCGGCTTTCGTAGAGGATATTCAGGTGGCCGACGAGAAAAAATACGCCCCCACGCAAACGCTCTCCAAAAGTGATATCAAGGGAAGTGACATGGAAGAGCTGGTAAAAAAACAAAAGGAGTTCTCGACCAAAAACCTGCGGCAGATGGTGAAAGAGTACGAGAAACAGGAGAAACTGGCCCGTAAAAACAAAAAAGAAGACGTCAACGTCGTGCGCGACGATTCGATGGTGGTCGATACGCTGGCCCGCAAACGCTCCAATGTTTTCTGGGATTCGCTGCGCTCGGTACCGCTCACGACCGCCGAGATAAAAAGTTACCGTAAAGCCGATAGTTTGGGACTGGTGCGCGAAGTAAAGGCCCCGGGGTCTAAAACAGATACGTTGAAACGGGACAGTACGGCGAAGAAAAAATCACCGAACAAATTTTCGGCGGGTCAGTTGCTGGGTGGGCATACGTGGCGGCTCAACAAACAAAATTCACTGATTTACACCAGCCCCTTATCCCGAATCGAGTACAACACGGTAGAGGGCTATACGCTTGAAGGTGCGCTGAATCTGCGGTATCGGCCCAAAGTCGATTCGGTGAGTCGGTTTACGCAAATATCGCTGAGTGAATGGAACATCGGTGGTACGGCGCGGTATCAGTTTGGTCGAAAACAACTAGTCGGATTTGGCGAGGGGAGTTACCAGCATAAGACGACCAAGATTGGACTGTCGGGCGGACGTTACCTCTACCAGTTTAACCCCGACAACCCGATCAGCCCGTTTCTGAATACGCTGACGACGCTATTATTCGAGCAGAATTTCGCCAAAATCTACCAGAAAGATTTCCTGAAACTGGCGGTGAACGCGTCGCCATTTCAGAACCGCATTACGCTGGTGGGTAGTCTGGAATACGCGCAACGGACTGAACTGGATAACTACCGGGAAGACCTCAAACCCTGGATTAACTGGAAAAACCGCACCTTCTCATCTAACCGCCCCGACAATGCGGAAGTTGTTAGTACCGCTTTCCCAACGCATAACGCTTTGGTTCTAAACCTGCTGGCTTCGGTTCGGCTGGGGTCTACCCAGTACACCATCCGTAATGGCCGAAAAATTACGCGGCAGGATAACAACGCCCCGGTGCTGACGCTCAACTACCGCAAAGGGATAAACACGTCGTTTGCGGATGGCGTCGATTATGATTTTGTGCAGGCTGCCGTGGGTCATTCGTTCGAGACGGGCATTCGAAGCCGGCTAAGTTATCAGTTAACAGCCGGTACATTCCTGAATG
This sequence comes from Spirosoma spitsbergense DSM 19989, assembly GCF_000374085.1. Lineage (GTDB taxonomy): Bacteria > Bacteroidota > Bacteroidia > Cytophagales > Spirosomataceae > Spirosoma > Spirosoma spitsbergense. Next base: position 66,947 of record NZ_KB893614.1, read on the forward strand.
ACCGGAAAGTATACTTCCCTGATTTCAAGCATTTCTACGGCAACTATTTCTTCCTGCAACAGGGTGATGTGGTATCGAGTTTTCGACTCCTGCCCTATTACCAGTACAGCACGGCAAAGCGTTTTGCCGAAGCACACGTGCTGGCCGAATTCCGTAAATTTCTCCTGACGCAGATAACCCTGGCCCGGCTGGTTGGTATGAAGGAAAACCTGTTCGTTCATTATCTCGCCACACCAGCCTCTAAAAACTACACGGAAGTCGGATATGGCCTGGATGGCCTGATTCCGCAGGTATTACCTTTCTTTCGGGTGGAGATTATTTCCCAGTGGCAGGATGCCAAATACCAGGGCTTAGGTTTCCGGCTGGGCACCACGCTGAAATTTGGTCGATAGGTATGTAACCTGAACGTCTGCGCTACAAGATACCTGTATGAACAGGGGTACCCAATTCCTAACATAAGCATAAACTTCGTTTAATCAACACGTCACGAATGAACGCTTACTTTGCGCAAACCAATGCCAATGTACGCATGAATCGTCGGGACGTTGTTAGACGAATGAGTACGGGCCTTGCGGCTCTTTCGGTACCGGGTCTGACAGTTGCTCAGCCAACCACACCAGCGCTCCGACAGCGGGCACTGCGAATTGCTCACCTCACCGATGTACATATGCAGCCGATTATCGGGGCTGCCAAAGGATTTGAGCGATGCCTGCATCACGCCCAGAATCTACCCGACAAACCGGACCTTATCATCAATGGGGGCGATGCCGTAATGGAAGCCCATGGGCGCGGTAAAGACAGCGTAGCACGGCAGTGGCGGCTTTATCAGGATGTCCTTAAAAGCGAAAACGCGTTACCGTTGCTCAATTGTGTTGGTAACCACGACATCTGGTGTCGGCAGGAAACAAAGGCTTGTTTTGAGGCTGGCAAACAGTGGGCGATGGATGAATTCCAGATGACCAAACGCTACTACAGCCACGACCAGAACGGCTGGCACATTGTGGTATTGGACAGCGTACAGCCAAAAATCGACGGGAGCTGGTACACGGCTCACCTCGATGATGAACAGTTCCATTGGCTCGAAAACGACCTGAAACAAACCCCCGCCGAAACGCCCGTCTTTATCGTTTCTCACGTACCCATTCTGGCGGCCTGCGTCTTCTTCGACGGGCAGCGATTCGCCGGTGAAAACTGGAACGTACCGGCCCGGTGGATGCACAGCGATACCGTTCGCATCACCGATTTATTTCATCATCACCCCAACGTAAAGGCCGCCATCAGCGGCCATATTCATTTATTGGACCGGGTGGATTACAACGGCGTTTCGTATTTCTGCAACGGGGCCGTTAGCGGTGCCTGGTGGTTTGGCAAGTACCACCATACCGGTGCCGGTTATGCCGTCGTGGATTTATTCAACGATGGCACAGTAGAAAACCGGTACGTGACTTACTCATAACAGGGCGGGTTCGGCTGGTATAGACCTCCAAGACAGACAGTCAACCACCTGGGCTGTAGCTACTCGCAACTAAAAGGTGTCAAACTTTTTTGCAACCTCCTACGTTGTCAATCCATAAAATGTCAGTACTATTACTGACAAAATGTTGACAGCATGAAAGGGAAGTCACAGAAATCAGCCGACAATAAGCAATCGGACGGTAGTCACTACGTTTCCGAACAGGCGGCCTCGTACACGTCCCTCCCAACGGTTGCCCCGGCAGTACGGGTATTACCCGAGAAAACCGGCTCCTTCGAGCTGATTGCCCAATCACGTCTGGGTCTTGGTCATGCCGAGGTTCGGCACGTGGCTACGTTGCTGGAATTGACTATCCGCGAACTATCTATTCTTCTGTCTCTGAACGAACGTACCATGGCCCGTCGGCTGGTTGATGGATCGCTGAATAAAGTAGAGTCCGAACGGCTGCTGCTGCTGATGGCTCTGGCCGCACACGGTCTGCGGGTTTTCGAAGATCAGGGGAAATTTAACCGGTGGCTGCGCCGACCGCTGGAGATACTGGGCAATCAGACCCCGCTGCAACTGCTGGACACGGCTACCGGCTTTCAGGTAGTGGATCAGGTACTAGGTCGCATCGAGTATGGTGTATACAGTTAGGCGATGCGTTTGGTCTATCGCATCCAGAAAAGGCAGTTTGTTGACTCCGTGTTAACGGGTGAAGGAGCACGACTCAATGGTGGTCGCTGGAATCCATTGGGCGTTCCGCTCCTGTACACATCCACAACGCCCGAACTGGCTTTGCTGGAAACATTGGTTCATTTAAACGGTACACCTATCCGCGACCTGCCTCCGTTTGTGCTGCTGACCATTGAGTTGCCCGATTCGGTGGAGGTAATCGGGGAGGATGACTTACCGATGGACTGGGATCAGATTCGGTTTCCAACTACACTTCCTTTCTTTCTGGTACCCAGACTCACCCCTGCTCACCCAACCTTAGCCTTCTCCATACCATCCATTATTTTGCGTAACTCTCCTTCCCGAAATATTCTGATCAATCCGGTACATCCGTTAATAAGTCAGGTGAACGTTCTGAATGTTTCGACGCACGAATTTGACGAACGATTACAGAAACAGGGTTGATTCATGAACCCGTTTCTGGCTACGGGTTTGTACTACCATGCAAAACATCAAAGACTTATTCGATGTGTTCCCCCACCCCGGCAAGGTGGAGTGGATTGGCATCCGTCCTGTCCGGCGCGAACCGGTGCAGGAAGTAGAAACAATTACCGTTTCCGAAAAAAAAGGCATCGTGGGCGACCACTATAGCGGCCAAAGCGGCAACCGGCACGTAACACTTATCCAGGAAGAACACCTACCCGTGGTAGCCGCCCTCACCGGCCGCGACACCCTCGACCCAGCCCTCGTGCGACGTAATATTGTGGTGTCCGGCCTGAATCTTTTGGCCCTGAAGGATAAACAGATCCAGTTGGGCGATGTAGTGTTGCAGATCACCGGTCAGTGCCACCCCTGCTCCAAAATTGAAACGGCTTTAGGACCGGGTGGCTATAACGCCATGCGCGGCCACGGTGGTATGACCGCGAAAGTAATAAAGGGCGGAGCGATACGGGTTGGGGATGGCGTAGTGGTGTGCCAGCAATAATCAATGCCTGCGAATCACCGCCAGGCTCCCTGCAAGAAGGCAGCTATTTCCATGCCCCAGGCAATGCCGATATGAATGAGCAGCCCCCCCCAGATGCTACGTGTACTTAGGGCTAGCACCCCCAGCAAATAGCCGCCGAACAACGAAGAAATAGCCTCGCCCAGCGGTCGGCCGAAATGAATGGCGCAATACCAGACCACCATAGGGAGTACGGCCCCATGCCCCAGCACCCTGACCATGCCAATGACTAAAAACCCCCGAAACATCAGTTCTGTCGGGACGAAATCCCATCCGTAGCATAGTTCGTAAATCAGGGCTGTCACCCACTCTGGCACCCCGAAAAACTCGTCGGCATTCGTATCGCGGTACGTTGGGTAGGCGTGTAGGAAATCCGGCTGGAATGAGGCCAGCGTAATCAGCGGAATCATCAGGGCCAGCAAAATTACGTATAGAGCCAGCCCTTTACGCTTCGGAGCCATGCCATAAAACTGACTGCGGTATGGGTCGGCGAATGTATAGAACAGAAACAACGGTAGCACAATCGTCAGTACCGATTGCAGGTTACGCAGGCAATAGTAGGCAAACTCAAAAATCTGCCCACCAAACAGTTGATTGCTCCAGGTAGTCTGCCCCCAAAAACCGGCATACAGCGAGTAGCTAATCAGGGCAACTCCAGTGCGAAGCCAGAATGCACGGTTCCGCCAGATGTCGGATCGGTTATGGAAGTGCGTCCAGAGCCAGATGCTGCCGTAATAAGCTGTGGCGTACAGACAGAAGTACAAAGCCGGCCGGAAGGGCTTACCCTGATAAGCGTCGATGTACTTATTTTCGAGATTGAGCGAGAAGTTGACGGTAAGGAGAAAAGCCGCCCAGAGTGCCGTCGCCACGTACAGGTCGAGCCGAAAATCAAGACGAAGATGGGTACGAAGGTCTTGCCAAAGTAGTTTCACGCGGGCATTTGAGAAGGGTCGGAGGTGTTTGTTCTTTTACTTAGCCGTCAAGACCTGCCTCACCAAGCATTGTATCTAATTCCTTATCGGAGACGGAGTCCCGCTCGGATTTATCATAGATTGACAGCAGATAAATTGTTTCCTGCACGATTTTGACGCAGGTGACTACCGAAGCGTCGGCCCGGTCGCCCACCGCCCCGCTTGCCCTTTCGACGTTATAGCTAACCGGATTTTGTAGCAATCTTTTCCTAGTGATACGCCCTGTGTGGGTTTTTCTTCCAATGATTCAAGAAAATTCGCATAATCCTGCTTGAGCGAACCATACTTCTTGGCTAACTTCTTGAGTTCTCGCTGAAATTTATCGGATACAACAATGCTATAATTCATCCAATAATTCCTGAGCGGATTTCAGTTTGATTTTTCCCTGCTGATGCAGTTCAACCTGCTCCAATGATTCTTTCAGCCCATCAATCCATTCCTGTTGTTCGGGTGTGAATGACTTCGCTTTGGCTGTATTGGTAGGCTCGGCCCTGAATTTCAGACTTTTCACCAACTCCATAAAAAAGTCTTGTCGGATACTTTCACCAAAATATCCATGTCATTGTCCGTTCGGTAGCACAAGGTAAACAGAAATCAAAAGCCTTCCTTCTCGGCTTCCTTGTCTTTTTTCTTCTCTTCCTTCTTCTCCTTCGCTAACTTCTGACCCGGCTGTGGTTTTGGCTTCGGGGCGGGTTTCGCTTTGGTTTTGTACTGGTCGAGGTAGCGGTCTACGAACATGGTTTTTTCGTCGACCGTTGCCGGGAACACTTCCAGACTGGCCTTGCCCGAATTTTTCGACCCGGCCAGCAGCCGGTCATTGATGTCCTGCTCCGACGTGATGATGGCCAGTTGCCCCAGCGCGTCGGGCGTGTTACCGGGTTTGTAGTCGTAGAAAACCCATACATCCGGCGATGACTCCAGGTAAATACTGGCTTCGTCCCCGTTGACAGTCTTTCTTATCTCGATAAAGCCATCCATCTGGGCGTTGATATCCGTCGCCATGATGTTCGACACGCCCAAACGGCCGGTACTGTAAAAGGCGTTGTATTTGGTCGACCAGCGCATGTTGGCATTGGCCAGTACCAGCGCAGCGTTCAGTTTGGGCGATGCCTGACTGAGTGCTACGTGCTGATTCTGCGCTTTGACCCGGTACGCATCCACCGCCTGCTGGCCAATCAGCGGTACCAGTTTATCCGACAGGCGATTCAGGTCATCATCGGCCGCATCGCTGTTACTTTCCTCCAGATTCGTCTTTACAATTTTGTCTGCGATACTGCTGTTGAGCGCATCGGGAACGGGGAACGTGAAGGCCAGAAACGTGTTGAACCGGTACAGACTACTGTCAATATTGACCCGTGCCGAACCCGATGCCAGCAGATACTCTTTTGGGGCCGCATTCAGCAGGTTGAGTTTTCCTTTGAACGTCATCAGACCACGGGTATCGTTGAAGGTAAAATCGTTTTCTACCTCATCGATACTGGCAACGCTCTCCGAAAAATCCGTTTTTGTGCTGTCCTTCTTCGTACTGTTGTCGTTGGTAACCGGCATGACTACACCGGGTTTGGCGACCAGTGCATCACCGGCTTTGGAAGAAATGCGGTACACTTTATCTTTCTCATCGTACCGCATAATTCCGGTAGCGGTAAAGAGGTCATCATCCCGGGAGTCTTCTTTTGGCGACAGGAACGTTGGATACATTCCCGCGCCACCCAGGCGGAAATGAAGTCCGGCTACCAGTTGCTGATTACCTTCGTTTTTTAGGTTCTTATCTACTTTTATTTCGAGTCGTTCAGCCACTTTTTCTTTAAACGGAATCCAGCCTGCTATCAGGTCCGGGCGTTTTTTCAGGGCAGGTTTAATAAATCCATCCATCGCCAGATCGGGCGCCGGTGCCTGCATATCGATATTCCCCTTAAACAGCATTTTGGGAGCTAGTTGCAGGTTATCTATTTCATCCACTTCGGCATGGGCAACGGTAAAATAGGTAGTCGCCAGCTTCTGGTCACCAGCCCGTCCGGCACGGCGATTCGTTTTCTTTGCATCGGCGGTTAACGAACCCGATGCCACTGCCGACGCTTCTTTCAACTCGAAACTCCCCATTTTGATACTCGCCGTATCGCCCTTTGCCGTAGCAAACTGGTAGGTAGCATCGCCCGCAAAACGCGTCCGGGACAGTATCTGGATATTACCGTTTTTAAGCCGGTGAAACAGGTTGATAGTATCCAGTTCCAGCCGGGCATTTTTCAGCGGTGCCATCTCACCGTTTCGCCCGATGGCGACCAACCCCTTCGCCGGGTAAATCCGGGCATCGGCGGAGGTCACATAAGGCACACCACTAATATTCAGGGTTCGTTTCTCCGCATCGTATATAGCCGCCGAGCCATTGAAGGTCAACCCTTCCTGTTCCTCGTCAGTGGCGGTGAAGGTGGATGTTTTCACATCTCCTTTCATGGCAATGGTTTTAGCATTCAGGTTCCACTGCGCCCGGTTGATGTTGGTTTTATAGGCGGCAAAGGGAAAATTCATACTAGCCTGAACGGTATCATCCAGGCTTTCTTTTTTGTTGATAACTAATCCAACAAGGCCTTTCGTCTGGTTGAAATCAACGTCGATACCATTACCGACCAGAATAGGCTTTCCGGCGGACGTGCCCGGTGCTTCTTTGTCCGAAATAATCTTGAACTGAGCGTCGTTGGCCAGGAAGCCCTCTTTGTTGAATTTGATGGTATTTGAAACCGTTTCTGAATCTTTCCGGCGCAGGGTGCCATTGCCAAACAACCCCGACGAACGGACGACTAAGCCGCCCTCCAGATTGGTTGTCGCATTGTAGAAGTTGAAGTTGTTCTTCTGGGTTGTAATGACCATGATGTCCGCCTTTGGCCACCATTTCAGGCTGAAGTTGTTAAGCTGGACCTGTGGAAAATAAGCGGACGCGCCCCCGGGTTTACCGACTAACCCTTCCTTGATTTCGCCCTTGTCGCCCGAAGCCAGCAGCGAGTCGGTCATGAACAGCATACCGTTTGTATTCAAGCTCGCAGTCAGGTGGTTGAGCGTCCCTTCGGCCCGAAGTCCACTTTTATCCATGGTCAACTCACCCGTAAATTTCACAGTTGAGGGAGTCGTTCCTTTCTTACCGGTATATACGGGGTATCCCGCAGCCGGTGCCTTGTGTACAAAGCCCAGCGTATTGTCGGGCATGGTGAAGAGCTGCGCTTTGAACGGCGGAAACATACCATCGGAATAGAACGTACCTACAAAGGCAATCTCGCCCTTGCCAAGACTATCGTTGTCGATGGCCGGAATCTTGAAATAAACTTTCTGATTGTAGGTAATATCGCCCCGAACGGGTTGGTTGAAGTAAACGGTCATTCCCTCCGGCATAACTAGTCGCTGGGTCGTTTTTTTGTCCTTCATCCGGCCCGACTTATTGTCGGCACCCGCCAGAAAAACAGTTCCTGCTTTTTCGTACTTGATATCCCCCCCTATCTCCCCCTCTTTTCCCTGCGCGGCCAGTTTCTGCGACGAGAACGTGATGGAGTCAATCTTATTCAGCCCCATCGAAAACTTATCATAATCGAATTTCAGGTCCTGTCCCGCGTACCGCAGCGTTCCGGCTTTCAGTTGTCCATTGAAGGTAAAATCGCGTCCCTTGCCGATTTTAAGCGTTTTATCGGAGGGGATGCCGAAAATTTTCAGGGAATCGGACAGGACAAACCGGTTAACGCCCCGAATAGTCATGATTTTATCATCGAGGTTAATGGTCGCATTTTTGATGCTGTCGTTGGACGCAAACAGAGATTGAACCTGGAAGTTATCGTAATCCTGTTTCTGCACGTTGGCCAGCACGTATAGAATCCCTTTACGGCTTAGCCGCATCAGTTTCGTGTTGTTATCCCGGTCCAGGTACCCCTCCAGCACCATACGATTCAGCGCCCCCCGCAGCGAAACGGGGTTCACCTGTTTGGCAAACTGCGTCATATCGTCGTCCAGGAAGGTCTGCTGCTTTTTGGTCGATACGTAATTCGCAACAATCTGAAGCGGATGAAATCCGTAATCAACCGTCAGGTCGGTGTAGCGTTGTGGATGAAAATAATCGAATGATTCAAACCGGACCGGTACTTCGCGCTTGGCCCCTACCTGATAAAAATCAACCTTTCGGCGGGGCAAATCCCAGCGCACCACTTCAGGCTCTATGTAAAATTTGTGGTACGAATCCGCGTAGGGAACGCGGGCATAATCGGTTCGCTGCTCGCGGTCGAGCCAGGCAATGCGCTGACTTTTATCGTACCGAAACTTGACGGACGGATGCGTAACGGAATCACTCCCCACATACCCGATAAACGCGGCTGAGTTGGCCGAAATCATTGGACGTTTCCCCGTTGCTTTAGCTGGCTCAGTCGTATTGAAACCACCGTTTCGGGTAGAATCGGCAGGTGCGGCTTCGGGCGGCATATCGCCAATGACAAAATCGAACCGGCGACTGCTGGCTTTGAGGGCTGGTTTACCGTTGTATTTCACCGTTAGCTGAGCAGGTTGACCGCTGGCCGATGCACCGACCATCTGCGTTCCCGATAAGGCAAGCCCACCCCGGTAGTCGATATCCGGCCCCAGGTCAGGCAGTTTTACATCGTTCTGCCACGACATAAACCGTGGATAGGTAGTAAGCCCGGATTTCTTTTTACTCACATACTCGAATACACCTTTTATAGGCTTACTTTTTTCGTACGTCAGCGTAACATCGTCGGCTTCCAGACGCGGGCTCATGGTTGTGAGTGCATAATCGCTCAGCGTAACAAAAATATCAGGTCGTCCGGCGGTTTCCCAGGTGAACTTGCCGCCCTGCCCGACCAGTATACCGCTCTTGAGCATCAAATCGCCACTCGTATTCGACAGCACCGCCGAATCGCCATTGGCCACAATAGCCAGCGAGACACCTTTGAGCGTAATGACTGGTCCTGAAACGGATGGAATTGGTTTACGCTGCGGAATGTACTGCGCACCCAATGTACGCGGCTGCGTAGAATCCGAACTACCAGGCGTATCCCAGCCATCGAACCGCGACCGTTCGGCCGATGCTTTAGCCGAAGCGGCTGAATCAAGCGTTGCCTGCGATACACCCGGCTGACCCGCCACCGGATTATCCTCTACGTACCGAAACTGGAATGAGCCGCCCGACGCGTACAGTTTATTGTACGTACTGGCGTAGAGTTCGTTCCGCTCCAGAAAACGACGGGTCGTTTCGAGGCTACGGGCAAACGTTTTGGGGTCATTGGCTTCAAATAACTTCTCGGCAATGGTCAACAGACCATCTACGTTCGTAGCCGACTGCTGCTGTGCCGCCAGGTAAATAGATTCATAAAACGGAGCAAAGTACGTGGCGGGTTGCAGCCGTTTCTGGTTCATTTTCCGGCTCAATGCCATTACCCGTTCCTGCTGCGCAGCCGAAAGCCGGTTTTCAGACCAGGCGGTCTGTAAATCGGTACCCGCCCGAACGGCTACCGGCCCACCCGTAGCCATCAGTTTCTGCACGTCGGCCATAAACTGGTCCGGCTTGTCCGAAATCCGAACCGCCTGCCCAAAGGAGAAAGTGGAGGATAGTAGGAAAAGGGTGACGCTTAGATTAAAAAATCGGTTCATTATGTATTTGCTATATGACACCTGTCAGGATTGTCATTCCTGACGAGATAAAGGAAAATCACTTCTGAAATACGATTGAAGTCCAGTCTCGGTTTGTCATTAATTTAACGAACGATAGCCCCGTTTCTGTCGCTTTTTGCTGAATATCCATTGCATCATTCTCGTAGAACCCGCTGACTGCCAGATACCCGTTATTTACCAGGAAATTGGTGTAGGTTGGTATTTCAGCCAGTAATACGTTCCGATTAATATTAGCAACGATAATATCGTACTCATTATCGGAATTAACGTCCTCAATCGTACCCTGAAAAACCGTAATTTGGGGGCAATCATTCATTTCCGCATTCTCGCGGGCGTTCTCCACCGCCCATTCCTCAATATCGAAGGCCAGAACCGCTTTCGCGCCCATTTTAGCCGCCAGAATGGCCAGAATCCCCGTTCCACTACCCACGTCGAGCACCGTTTTACCGGCAAAATCGAGGCCCAGTTGCTGTTCCAGCATCATGGCGGTGGTTTCGTGGTGTCCCGTTCCAAACGACATTTTGGGGTTGATTACGATGTCGTAACGAAACCGGGCATCTTTCTCGTGAAAAGATGCCCGGACCCGGACTTGATTCGCCACTTCTATCGGCTCGTAATCGCGCTCCCACTCGGCGTTCCAGTTTCGTTTCTCTAACGAACTAACTTCGTAGACTATTGCGGTTTGGTCTGCGTATTTAGCAATCACTCCCTGCACCGCCTGTTCACTGAAATCCGACTCAACGATGTATGCGTTCAGGCCCTCGTCGGTTTCTACGAAAGAGTCAAAACCAAGTTCAGCCAGTTCGGCAATGAGGATATCGGTATAATCAGGCGACAGGCGCAGCTGTAGTTCCAGGTAGTTCATGCGTCAAAGTAACAAAAAAGGGGTATGTTATCGGTTCAATTCGTATGTTCGTCAGTAGAATTCTCCCGTAAAACTATGAAAAACGCCCTTCTCATCATCGACGCTCAATTCGACTTCTGCCATCCCGACGGAGCGCTGTTTGTGCCGGGAGCCGGTCAGGATATCGCCCGTATCGCTGCACTTATCCGGAAATACCCTGACCGGATTGACCATATCGTTATTACGCTCGATACGCACCATAGTCTGGATATTGCCCATCCGCTGTTCTGGCAGGATACCGACGGAAACCATCCGGCCCCGTTTACACAAATCACAGGCGAAGAGGTAGATGCCGGTCGGTGGATACCCCGCTTTTCACCCGAAAAAGCCCGTCAATACGTTCATGCCCTTGAAGCTGGCGGTCAGTTTGCCCATTTCATCTGGCCCGAACATTGTTTAATTGGCTCCCGTGGTGCGGCTTTGCATGATACGTTACTTGATGCACTGAAAGACTGGTCGCACCAGCGCAATCGTGATTATGTGGCTGTACAGAAAGGATTATATCCCTTAACCGAACATTTCGGAATTTTTCGGGCGCAGGTACCCGACCCAGCCGTTCCGGAAACACAGCTGAACACGGCGTTGATTGATGACCTTGCCCGTTTTGATGCTATCTATTTGATGGGCGAGGCCAAATCGCACTGCGTGGCCAATAGCCTGAAACAACTCCTCGATTTTGCTCCAGACATAATTCCGAAACTCACCGTCGTAACTGATTGCATGTCTGATGTTACGGGATTAGGACACCTGGCTGACCCAATTTTTGCCGAAGCTCAGGCCCGAAACGTCAGTTTTATCCAGTCTGACGGGGTTTTTAGCTAAAAACCCGTACCTTTTCGGCATTATGGAAAAGACGCTCTCCCTATTCCCGCTCAACTTAATCGTGTATCCCGGTGAGGATTTGAATCTACATATTTTCGAACCGCGCTACCGGGAGCTCATCAACGAATGTCTGGAAGAAGAAAAGACGTTTGGCATTCCGGCTTTCATCAATAACAAGTTACCCGGCTACGGCACCGAAATGCACGTGACCACGCTCCACAAACGCTATCCGGATGGCCGGATGGATATTAAATCGAAAGGATTGGGCGTTTTCAGACTGGTTAATTTTGAGAACCCGGTGCCGGGTAAACTATACGCAGGGGGCGAGGTAGAACTGGTAGAACCCGGCGATAATTTCAGCGCCCACGCCACGGCTCTGGCCGAACGGCTCGAACAACTATATGGCCTGCTCCAAATTGAAACGGATTACAGCGTAACCACCGGAAACCTGTCTTATAAAGTAGCGCACAAAGTTGGCCTTTCTGTCGAGCAGGAATACGAATTGCTCACGCTCGAAAGCGAGGCCGAACGGCAACTTTTCCTGATCCAGCACCTCAACACCGTACTGCCGGTGGTATCGGATATGGAGCGCACCAAGCAGCGAATCCGGATGAACGGCCACTTCAAAAATCTCGACCCGCTTAATTTCTGATTGCTCCCAAACACCATACCGGTCTTAATTTTCTTCCTGAGTTGTTCCTATTTTTTTAGCCCGTTTAGGTAGTTGCTCAGCCAGTTCCTTCAGATTTTTTATGGGGGGACGAGGCTTTTCTGCTTCACCAATAACAAAACCGTAGGGCTTGAGTGTATCCACTGAATCAAAAATGACTTTCAGAATTGCCGTCATAGGCAAAGCCAGAACCAGACCGGGCAATCCCCATATATTTTCCCATAGAATAAGGACAACGATAGCTGCCAGTGGGTTGATACTAACCTTGGAACCGACAATGTACGGGGTAATAAAGTTACCCTCTATCATCTGAACGAATAAGAATACGCCTATCACCGCCACTGCCTTTAATGGGTTATCCTGCGTAACTAACGTATAGGCGGCTGGAAGTAGCGAACCTATTGATATACCGAAATAAGGGATGAGCACCAGACAGGCTCCGAAAAAGCCAAAAAACACCGCATAGTCAACCCCCAGAATTAGCAAGCCAACCGTCATGAGGGTACCAATAATAAGAATAACCAGCACCAGACCAGCCAGATAGTCTTTTACTACTTCATAAATTTTGCCCATCACTCCATCAATTTCCGACCGACGAACGTCATGAAAGAGTTTGTAAAAAAACGAGCGGAAAAAGTCGCGATAAAGCAGAAAAAAGAAGGCGAACAGGAGTACAAGAAACAGGTTAGCCAGTATGCTGGTGGTGGCCAGTAGCGTTGTTGTTAGAATAGCCCCGCCTTCCGACATGGCATCGCTCAGGTACTTTTTGACTTCAGTTATCTGCCGCTGACGGTCGATATTCAACCGTTCGTCGGCAAATGTTCGGATGCTGTTTATGTATTCATTCGCACGCTTGGTAAATTGAGGTAATACTTCGGCAAAATTGCTTATCTGGTTTGAAATACCCCAAAACAAAGCAGATACCACACCCAGTGCCAACAACAGGCATACTATAATGGACAGTATTCTGGGTATCCCCCAGCCTTCCAGCCGCTTTACCAGTGGGAACAGGAGTACGGCAAACAGAATAGCGAAAACCAGCGGAATTAGTAACCCTTCTAGGATATGGAGGCCGTAAACAACGACAACCATTGATATAAGTACGCAAGCCAGTTTGGCGACGTAGGGTAACTCGGTTTCCCGGGAGCGAATGTTCATAATGCAAGTAATAACAATGGTGTATACGGGTTGTTATTTTTTTTACGTTTGCTTCCTCTTTTAAACCCCTTGTAGCATCAGAAATAACCCGATTTGCTATCTCTTGCCTTACTCTATAGTGAATTAATCAGCTCGTTTTCAAGCATTACCGATTGATAAGGATGTACCAGAAGCTGTTAAGTTTTTGTTAAGTATGCGTTTAGGCTTGGTAACGTTGTGGATAAGTCGCGTAACTTCGGGCTGTTTACGTGCCAGCCGATCGTGTGTATGGTGTATAGACGCAATTCATTTTACCAACTTCACTTCACATGAGTGCTGCCAAAGCCGCTCAACCCCTGCACCGTGTTTTAGTCGTCGATGACGACGTAGACATCGTTGAAATGCTCGAATACAACCTGACCAAAGAAGGCTACGATGTTCGAACTGCAACCGATGGACGCAAAGCCATTGACATCGCTAAAACGTATCTGCCCGAACTGGTGGTGCTCGATATCATGATGCCTCATATGGATGGCATCGAAACGGGCCGACAGCTTCGTGACATTGCCGACCTGCGCCAGACTTACATTTTATATCTGACAGCGCGGTCGGAAGAGTATTCTGAAGTGGCGGCTTTCGACGTTGGTGCTGACGATTACATTACCAAACCCATCAAGCCCCGTGCGCTGATGAGCCGAATCAATGCCCTGTTTCGGCGGGAAGCCCAGAAGGCGGACCCCGGCGAACAGATAACCATTGCCGACCTGCTGATCAATCGCAAGAATTACTCGGTTACCCAGAATGAGAAGTCTGTCATTCTGCCAAAGAAAGAATTTGAACTATTATTTTTTCTGGCGCAGCACCCCAACAAAGTGTGCAGCCGGGAAGAGTTGCTGCAAAAAATATGGGGGGCCGACATCTACGTACTTGAGCGAACTGTAGATGTTCACATTCGTAAACTCCGCGAAAAGATTGGCGATACCCACATCCGAACCCTGAAAGGCGTTGGCTATATGTTTACCGACCAGCCGAAATAAAGGGTGAAAGAGTGAAAGAGTGAAAGAGCAGCAACTGTCCCCGATGGGCAGATTTTGCACTCTTTCGATCTTTCACTCTTTCACTCTCTATATCTTTATTCCATGTCATTAAGTCCCCGCTTTATTGCCCTTTTGCTGGCTTGCCTGATTTCGGCACTGACCGTAGCCTTTCTTACGTTTGTAGAAGGGGTAACTACCAGTATGCTCTTTGTTGTCGGACTTTCGTCGTTCGCCATTTCCTTTTTTCTGGTCCTGTATGCCATTGAACTGCTAGTATTTCGGGAGGTCAACAAGATGTACAAAACGATTCATCAGCTTAAGATTCGTGATTTTAGTATTTCCCGAAAGTCGATTATCAAGAATACGAACCCGTTCAAGAAACTGAATGACGAAATCTTCGTTTACGTTGCCAAGAAGCAGAAGGAAATCGACGAACTGAAGCGGCTGGAGCAGTTTCGGCGGGAATTTCTGGCCGACGTTTCGCACGAGTTAAAAACGCCCATTTTTGCCGCTCAGGGATACATCCATACCCTCATTGACGGAGCCGTTGACGATGAAAAGGTACGGGATAAATTTCTGTCGAAAGCCGCTAAAAGCCTCGATGGACTCGATGCGCTGGTAAAAGATCTGATGGCTCTCTCGCAACTGGAAACCGGAGAGATAAAAATGAACTTTAACCGAATTGACCTGACTCATGTTATTCAGGAAATTTTCGAGCAACTGGAAGGAATTGCGCAGACCAAGAATATAAATCTATCATTAAAGACCGCTTTTTCTACTCCCGTTTGGGTAAAAGCCGACCCGCAGCGGATTACACAGGCCATTAGCAATCTGGTTGAAAACGCGGTGAAATATGGAAATGAAAGTGGGCGGGTTATCGTCAGTCTGGACGAAGAAAAGAAGCATATTCTCGTATCGGTACGGGACAATGGACCGGGCATTCCTCCCGAACACCTGAGCCGGATTTTTGAGCGATTCTACCGGGTAGAAAAGAGCCGTTCCAAAGACCGGGGTGGTACGGGTCTGGGGCTGGCCATTGTAAAGCACATTCTCAACGCGCACAAAGCCAAAATTACCGTAATGAGCAAAATAGAGAAGGGAACAACCTTTCGGTTTAAGCTGGACCGGATGGATTGATTGTTTATGACTACGCTCAAATCAGCCTTTTCAGCAGGAAACTAGCCACAATCATCTGCCCCCCGCGTCGAACCAGTACCGATACCTCCTTCCCTTCGCCTTTTTGAAGTATTTTATATATCTCACTGATTGTCATCTCCTTTGCCGAACTGTTGTTAACAAACAGCATTTCATCGCCTTCTTCCAGACCCGCCATGTCGGCCGGAGAGCCCTGTACAATTTTGTCGATATAATAATTATGAAAATTCTCTCCTTTTGCCCGGAGTTCCATGCCGCTCATGTCGTGCTCAAAACGCTCGTGGAGCAACCGTTTTACGGGCTTCATCACAATGTATTGCTCGGGATAGTTGAACGTAACTTTAAACCGGCGTAACAGTTCGCAGCCTACATTTCCCTGGCGTTCGGGCATATTGACCAGTTTCATCCCAAAGGCCATGCTATCGGGAAAAGATGCCAGAATATTGTCCAGTTCATACCGGCCAAACCGAACTTTCTCAATACGGCCAAGGCGTCCGTTGATAACCCCATTCAATCCCCTGCCCAACTGTGCCCGGATATTCTTTTCGGGTATTTCCAGCGCTCCCAAACTGCGGGTCCGGTCAAGCAACAACGCATGACCCGCGCCCGTATCCAGTACCACGCGTAATGGCATCGTCTTCTCCCCATCGAACACAGACAGGGCATCGGTATAGGCTTTCGTATCCTGAATGGTAATGGGGTATCTATCTCCTTTACGTTTTTTGTACTTGAATTTTTCAGGTTTCATGATAACCAGTTCATGCCGCTGAAAATCAATATTGACCACAAAGTTTGCGAATATCTCGTAGCCAAAAATTCCGTGTACCGGCGTTCCAACATACTCGGATAGCTTGAGCATGTCTTCATCCAGAATAACGATATTATGATGTGCGGCTTTGAGACCGCCCATGCTCAGGCTATTATTTATGGCTATGGAGGCCGTCAAACTGCCTCCCTCCCCGGCTCCGTTCAGTTTAATTTTTCGGGTAAGCGTAAGTGGCTTTTCACGAAAAGCGTCAGGGTCAGTAACAATGGTATTGCTGACACCCGTATCCAGTATAAAATACAGGGTGTCCGATTGATTTATCTGTACCGGAACAATAATAAGATTGGAGTGAAGCTGAAAAGGAATGCGGGTGGATGTACGATTATTAGCGATAAAAAAGCCATACCGCTCCTTGTCTGGTGTACGGTGATGATGGTCATCCCCCCGTACGGCAAGGCAGGGTACTAAAAACCCGATTGCCAGTAGAAGCGCTTTCATAGTATATGTTATTTAACATTGAAATTACGTATTTTTTATCAGAATAACACAAGAACTTAGCAGGAAGTTTAGTGTATGTCAGTCTAAATCTCCTCATAGCTGACCGATGGGCAAAATTTACACCACTCCGCAAATGCCCCTTTCGGTAGAAAGACTTAATTTCGCCGGTGATTGACCTCAAACAGGACTTTGTTTGAGATTTGGAAATGCTTTTTAGCTCATTACTACCTACTTATGCGTAAGAAAATTGTTGCCGGTAACTGGAAAATGAATAAAACAGCCGATGAAGCCCAGGCGCTACTGTCGGAAATAGTCAACCTGATTAAGGAAGAAGCCTCGTCTGCTACCGAGGTAACGGTGGTGTTATGCCCCCCTTCTCTTTATCTGACTATGGCTCAGCAGCAGGTAGCTACCGTTGGAAACGTTTCGGTGGGTGCTCAAAACTGCCACGAAAAGGCATCTGGCGCCTACACAGGCGAAATTTCGGCTCCCATGCTCAAATCCATCGGCATTGAATACGTCATTTTGGGTCACAGCGAACGGCGGCAGTATTTTGATGAAAGTAACACCCAACTAGCCGAAAAAGTAAATAGTGCTCTCGAGAATGGCCTTACACCTATCTTCTGCTGTGGCGAATCCCGCGACCTGCGCGAAAATGGGGATTACATCGGCTTTGTGAAAGACCAGATAACCGATAGCCTGTTCCACCTCTCACCCGAATCGTTCAGCAAGGTGGTTGTTGCCTACGAACCAATCTGGGCTATCGGCACCGGTCTAACGGCCTCCTCGGCGCAGGCGCAGGATATGCACTTCGAGTTACGCCGGCATATTGCGGGGCAATACGGCGATGAAATAGCGCAGGAAACATCCATTTTGTACGGTGGTAGTGCCAATGCCCAAAACGCGGCTGAGTTGTTTGCCCAACCGGACGTGGATGGCGGCCTGATTGGTGGAGCCTCTCTGAAAGCCCCCGATTTTATAACGGTTGTGAAAGCGGCTCAGTAAACTAACTGACGGCCAGGGATACTCCTGGCCGTCAGAAACTACCATGAAATCAGCGTACTACGTCGAACGATTTAACATGACCGCTCATCCTGAGGGTGGTTATTTCGCCGAAACATATCGTTCTGCCGAAGTTATCCCGCAGTCTGCTCTACCTGACCGGTTTCAGGGAGCCCGATCGTTTGGGACGGCTATCTATTTTTTGCTGGAAAATCATCAATTCTCAGCCCTCCACCGGATTCAGTCCGACGAAATCTGGCACTTCTACGCGGGCCTGCCACTGGAGATCTCCGTCATTTCGCCGGTGGGTGATTTCACCCTTATTCGATTGGGCAACCGGCCCGACCGGGGTGAGGTGTTTCAGGCAGTGGTTCTGGCCGGGTGCTGGTTTGGCTCAAAACCCGTCTCTGATTCCGTGGTAACCGACGATAATTTTTCGTTCGTTGGCTGTACCGTAGCCCCCGGCTTCGACTTTGCCGATTTTGAACTGGCAGACCGGGCTACGCTGCTGGCCGAATTTCCGCAGCATCAGGCCGTTATTGACCGCTTAACTACCTGAAGTTTACATTGCCAAATTTGGCTACAACCTTCACTTTAGTACCGGAGCCATTGCCCACTTTACCAATATACTGCTTCGTTAGGCGTGCCCCTCGATTGTTATCGTTATCAGAGGGTTGACTGCTGAAATGCATGGCCGACCCGGATGAGTAGTTAAAATTACCGTAACTAACCGTTACGTTGAAGTCGCAGTCGGTATCGTGGTCCATTGGTAGCGCAACGGATGAATAAGCGGCCTGAATGTCAACGTTGTTCACCGTTTTGAGTAACTGGCCAATTCGAAATCCACCCGAGAAGTCCAGCTTGATTTTGCCTGACTCATGCAGCGTTCCTACCTTGCCGCCCGAATAGTTAATATCGGCGTCCAGTTTACCCACCTCGCCAATATTCATTTTACCAAATTTATTGATCAGCGTCAGCACGTTAGCTTTCACGAGTTCAAGCGAGGCATAAGCGATGGTCAGCTTCCCTTCGTCGAGCATATGAATGTCAGCTTTCCCATAAGCCACGTCGATATCGTTCTGCCGGTTGGTGAGTTCATCGGTACTACTAAAGTTACCATACCGGCTATATACAGTTAGGGGCGCATGAAAGGTAGGAATCAGGGTATTGCCAAATTTATTCCGGACTGAGAGGGCATTCTGCTTAGGCATCATAACATCGTAGTCAATCTTAACGAAATTCCGGTCACCCCCCTCTTTCCATTTACTCATGCTCCAGTTCGAGATGTTGCTCTGGCTAAAATTTGTACGAATCACAATCCGGTTTTCGTCTCGCCTTTCATCAATGGATACTGCATCCAGGAATTTCTGCACCCGTTCATCCGAGTCGGAATTAGCGGTAATCACAATCTGCACCCGAATTTCGGCCTTATCCCACAGCCTGACCGAAACCTGGCCGAACTGATTATCAATGACCAGATTATCCTTACTGTCTACATCGAATAGTTTGATGATCGTTTTTTTCTTTTCAATAGCCCCAATCCCGCCGGCCCAGGTAATCAGTGGGACCAGACAGAGGAGGGAGCTATACAGGATTCGTTTCATTGAGTTGTTGTTTAATGCGCTGAATAACGCGCAACTGTTCATTAAGCAGGTTAATCTGAAGTTGTAAATTCTGAATCATGGCCTGAATCAGCACTTCCTGATTCGGGTTTTTCGGAAAGTCAGACTTCAAAGACCGGTACGATTTTTCAAGGCGGTTAAGGTCTGCCGAAAACTCCTGATACAAATCGGGGTCGTTTTCCGTCATCTGCTTCAACTCAGCCCGTTTGTCGTCAATAAGCCGGGTGTACTGAACAACTTCTCTGGCATAACCGGGGCTGGCCGCTACCAACAGGGGCTGTTGCGCAACACCGTATTGATGATTAATGTAATAGAAGCACCCCGCCAGCAAAAGAACGGCGATGGAAGCGGCCACGCGCCAGTTGAGGGTGGGCCAGCCAATTTGCTGCCCACCAGACTGCCAGCGATTTTTGTGCACCTCCCGAAATGGATTGCTTTTATCGGGTACCTGCCTGTCCAGACCAGCTTCTATTTTTAGCCATAAGTCATGGGTAGGCTCCTTATCGTCAAATGCTTCGCGGTTGTCGCGGACGAAGCGTTCCAGATTATCTTTTTTCATATTGGTGTCGACTTCCATTAAGGTTGTCGTTCATTGTTGTTGTTAGTAAGTTGAGTACGTTATAATAATTCAAGCAGTCGTTTTTTACCTCTTAAATACTGCGTCCTCGATGTTGTCTCGCTGATACCCAGCACATTTCCTATTTCTTCGTGGTCATAGCCTTCAAATAAGTACAGGGACAGCACTACCCGATATCCTTCGGGCAGTAGCTGCATAGCCCGTTTTACCCGTTCTACTTCCAGCGTAACGGCCTGTTCATCAAAAGGCTCAACGTCGGCAACATCCAGCCGGTCGGTCAGATCGCCCTCACCCTCACCGGGTCGGTACGAATCCAGATCAATAAACTCCAGCCGCCTGCTGCGTAACTGGTTGATAGCCCGGTTCACCACAATCTGCTTCAGCCACGCCCCAAACGTACTCTGTCCCCGAAAGGACGCGATGTGGCCGAACGCATCCATGAATGCTTCCTGCAAAACATCTTCGGCTTCGGCTTCATGATTCAGTATCCGCAGGCAAATATTATACATCGCCTTCACGTAATGCTGATAAAGGTCATACTGGGCCCGTCGCTCTCCCTGTTGGCAGCGTTTGACCAGGTCGGCATGGCGGTCCGGGTAGGGCGGTCCGTCGTCCTTGCCCGGACGGGTGCGGTTTCGGTTTGATTCCAACAGTTTCAGCAGCGCGCAGTGATTTAAGGTACCAACGAAAGAAAGATGCAGGAAAAACAGGAATGTTGCACACTAATTCATAAAAAGTTGTCGTTTAAGCATCCGTTCGGTTACCAGTCTGTTTCTCTGTATCTTAGACGGCTGAATTTCATCATCCGATATGTATAATTTTCCAACTTCCAGGCCACCATTCATTCAGGAGGACGACGGAACAAACTCGCCGTTAGAACATCAGTTTGTTATCAGCAAACTCACTATTGAATTGGGTGTACTGTACTTTCACAAACAGACAATAACGCTCATCCCATTGCCAGAAACGCCATTAAATGAAGGGCCCGGCCATGCGGTACCTGATGTAATTCTTTATGATAGAGCAGCCGAGGAAACCAAAATCATCATCGAAGTTTGCCAGACTAACGGGCAACGAAACGACCTTAGGAAGATTATCCATTTAATAGAAGACAACGATTATGGCATTCTGGAAGGATTCGTCTATAACTACAAAACGCACGAGTGGTTCCGTTATAGCAAAGGGGATGGGGGTATTGCCACTAATTCGTCGGTCTCAACGCTGATGGACGTGGATATGGGGCCAATGCTATAGACATTCAGGCAAACAAATCGGCTACGGCGAATTGAAAGTCAGGTAGGACGGGAGCCGCCGAAATAATTTCGGTCCCCTTGTACGCTTTCGACTCGTCAGGGGACGTATAAACGTAAATTTTCTGTTGTTCAGGAACGTCCGTTCGGGGAACAATGTACCAGACTAATTGAGTACCCGCGTCAAAGTAGTCCTGAATTTTGTCCGTGACATCTTTATACGATTCGGAATCAGATAAGATTTCGATGGCAAACAACGTCGGCAGATGTTGCCCTGCCCTCATCTCCACGATTTGTTCAGCCGTAAAATAGGCCAAATCAGGCCGACGTTTACGCGTATCATCGATGTAAGCATCCATTTCCTGAAACAACTCACCTCCACTCCGAAAGGCCGATGTTGCTACAAAAGCCCGGGTAAGAAACTTGATAATAAATGCTTCCAGTTGCTTCACGTCCTTTTTTTCGATGATACGCCCCCGGACAAATTCATATCTACCCTCCTGAGCATGTCGCTCCTGCCACTGCTCAAACTCCTCCACCGTTTTTAGATGAGTTGGCAACAGTACATCCGATGTTTGCGTAGCAGTCATAGCGTTTTGAGCGTTGGCCATCTCCTCAAAGATACCCTTTTTTGACAAGGCCCCAACCAAATTATTTCCTACTTTTATGGGTTATATAAGGATAGAAACGAGCTGAATGGTTGATTATATTTCCGGGTTGAATGACCCCCAGCGGGAAGCCGTCATGCACGGCAATGGCCCCTTGATGATTATTGCCGGTGCCGGTTCGGGCAAGACCCGCGTACTGACATACCGTATTGCCTACCTCATTGAAAAGGGCGTCGACCCATTCCGAATCCTGTCGCTGACCTTTACCAACAAGGCTGCCGGTGAGATGCGGAACCGAATTGAAAAAGTAGTGGGCACGGAAGCCCGCAACATCTGGATGGGTACGTTTCACTCTGTATTTGCCAAGATTCTGCGTATTGAAGCCAAAGCCATTGGCTATACCAGTAACTTCTCCATTTACGATACCGACGATTCGAAATCGCTGTTGCGGAGTATCATCAAAGAAATGGGACTGGATGATAAGGTGTACCGTGTCAACAGCGTATTTGGTCGGATTTCGGGCGCTAAAAACCGGTTGATTGGTCCGGACGATTACCTCAATAACGCGGTAATCATGGCGGATGACGAATCGGCCCGGATGCCGCACACCGGCCGGATTTATAAGCAGTACAGTGTTCGCTGTTTTGCGGCCAACGCGATGGACTTTGACGATTTACTGTTCAATACCAACGTTTTGTTCCGCGACCATCTGGATATTCTGAACAAGTATCAGCACAAGTTTCAACACGTCATGGTGGATGAGTTTCAGGATACCAACGTGTCACAATACCTGATAACCCGCAAGCTGGCGGCCGTTCACGAGAACATTTGCATCGTTGGGGATGATGCCCAGAGTATCTACGCCTTCCGGGGTGCCAACATCGAAAACATTCTGAACTTCCAGCGCGACTATGGTACGGAGAACGTCAAAATAGTGAAACTGGAGCAGAACTACCGCTCCACCAATACCATTGTGCAGGCCGCCAACTCGATCATTGCCCGCAACAAAAACCAGCTGGAGAAACACGTTTTCACGGCTAATGACGAAGGCCCCCTGATTGACGTGATCAAGGCTTCGTCAGACAACGAAGAAGGGCGACTGGTAGCTTCGGCTATCTTCGAAGCCAAGATGAACGACTCGCTCGTAAATAATGACTTCGCCATTCTGTATCGGACTAATGCCCAGTCGCGGGCGTTTGAAGAAGCCCTGCGCAAAGTGAGTATAAAGTACCGGATTGTGGGTGGGCTGTCCTTTTACCAGCGTAAGGAAATCAAAGACCTGATTGCCTACCTGCGCTTCACGGTCAATCAGCAGGATGAAGAAGCCTTCAAGCGGATTATTAACCTGCCCAAGCGCGGCATTGGCGATACTACGGTCGCTAAAATGGCGGTCATCGCAGCCGAAAAGCAGGATTCCGTTTGGGAAATCGTCGCCGAAATCGGTAAACATATCGCCGGCCGGGCATCCATTGCTATCGAAGCCTTCGCCGATTTAATCAAGAGTTTCAAGCTCCTGCTGGACCAGAAAGACGCCTACGAAGTGGCCTCTCATATTGCTAAAGCATCGGGGTTACTCAAGGAACTGCATGATGATAAAACCGTTGAGGGATTAGCCCGCTACGAAAACGTACAGGGACTATTGAACGCCATCAAAGAGTTCGTCGATAACCCGGATAACGACGAAAAAAGTCTGGGTGCCTTCCTGCAATCCGTTTCGCTGCTGACCTCTGCCGACGAGAAAGAGGACGATGGGGATAACGACCGGATTACGCTGATGACCATCCACGCAGCCAAAGGGCTGGAGTTCAAGAACGTACACATTGTAGGGCTGGAAGAAGACCTGTTTCCCAGCCAGATGATGCTCGAAAGCCGAAATGACCTGGAAGAAGAACGGCGGCTATTCTACGTGGCCATTACCAGAGCCGAAAAACGCCTGTCAATTTCTTACGCCGAAACGCGCTATCATTACGGTCGCCTGAAAATGTGCGAGCCCAGCCGGTTTTTGATGGAAATCGACCAGAAATACCTGAAAATGTCGAAGTTACGGTCGGCACCGAGCCGGATGGATTTCGACCGGCCCGAACGGGACCGCAGCGAAAGCACGTCGACTGGTTCGATGTCGTTTGTGCGGTCTCTGGCGCAGAAAACGGCCCGTTCGCAGGCGCCACAACCAACGGTATCCCACACCCCCTCCGCCGATTTTGCCCCGACCAGCACCGCCGAACTAGCCGAGGGGCAACGGGTTGAACACGCCAAGTTTGGTTTCGGCACCGTCAAAAAAATAGAGGTGAACGGGACAGACCGGAAAGCCACCATTCAGTTTGAGCAGGCTGGTGAACGAACGTTGCTATTGAGCTTTGCCAAACTGCGGATAGTGGTGTGAGGTCATTCGGTAAGTACGAAAAGATTATTAGCCCCTGACAGATTTATTCTACGATCATACTACCTTGCCTTCTACTTATCAAATGAAAACACTCCAATACCGACTGATTCTAACGCCTGAACCCGAAGGTGGCTATACGGTAAAAGTACCGGCCATCCGAGGCTGTATTACTTACGGGGAGACCGTAGAAGAAGCTATTGCTATGGCAAAAGATGCTATCGAAGGATGTTTAGAAGTATTGAAAGAGGAAGGTCAGCCAATACCGCCAGATGACAGTCAAACACTGGAATACTCGCTCACTCTGACGACTGAGTTAGTATGAACCTCTCGCCAAAACGATTGATTAAAATTCCGGAGGAGAACGGGTTTTATCTTAAGCGAATGGGTAAAGGAAGCCATCACATTTACTATAATTCTGATACGAAAATCACTGTACCAGTCCCTATTCATGGTAAAGACATGAAAAAAGGTACGTTCATGGGCATCTTAAAAGACGCAGGAATCAACACGTCAACTATTGATTGATAATTGGTCAATACCCGCAGTCAGTACATATCAATTTCATACAAAACCCACGCTTTGCGTCGTTCTTCTTGAAAGTATCTTTCCTCGCCTTTGCTTGATCTTATGAATGCCAATGGTGCCCTGGCCCTGTGCCTGACTTTTCTGCTGATTACCCTGTCTGTCAACGGTCAGCCGGGTGCCCCGGCGCGTGATTCGACTGGCGTCGAAAATCTGGGCAATCAGGTCAATTCGGAGTATAACGAAATCAATCCCGTTATTTCGCCGGATGGCCGCACCCTGTACTTTGCCCGGATTAGCCACCCTAACAATACGCACGGCGATAAAGGCAGTCAGGATATCTGGTTTTCGGAGTTCGACACCGTCAATAACCGCTGGGGACCCGCCCGGCGCATGGGCTTCCCGCTCAATAAAGACGAATACAACTGCGCCTACAGTATTACACCCGATGGCAATAGTATGCTCATCAAAGGGCAGTATAACAACGGCAATTACGAAACCCGTGGCTTTTCGCTGAGCAAGAAAACCGCTACCGGATGGTCGCCCCCGCAAAAGCTGGACATCCCCAACTACGTCAGCATGAGCAAGGGCCAGTTTGACTGTGGGTTCATGTCGGCGGACGGTAAAGTGTTGCTGATGGCGTTCAGCGAGAAGAAAAACAGTAAGGAAGACGACATATACGTCAGCTTTCGGCAGAAGGACGGGTCGTGGAGCAAGCCGATGGATTTGGGTGATGAGGTGAACACTAAATTCACCGAAACTACTCCTTTTTTAGCTCCCGATGGCGCCACGCTGTATTTCTCCAGCAATCGGGAAGGCGGCCTGGGCAGCAACGATATTTACGTATGTAAGCGGGTCGATAAAACCTGGAAACATTGGTCGAAACCCGTTAATCTGGGCTCGAAAGTAAACACCGATGGCTATGATGCCTATTACACCCTAAGTGCCTCCGGCGATTATGCCTACCTCACGACGTTCAAAAATACGCTTGGCAAAGGTGACATTGTACGGGTAAAACTCAGTACTGATCAACCCGCAAATCAGCCGGGTAAGGTTGGCGGGGGCAGTGAGGTTGCCAGCGCAACGGATGTTACCCGCCCCGACCCGGTGGCACTCATCAGTGGGAAAGTAGTCGATCAAGTTACGGGTAAACCCGTTGAAGCCCGGATCGTTTACCAAACCCTGCCCGACGGTGCCGAAGCGGGCGAGGCTACGTCTGACCCGCTCACGGGCGAATACAAAATTGTACTGCCTTACGGACAGAAATATAGCATGCGGGCCATTGCCAAAGATTTCATTGCGGAAGGAGATAACGTTGACCTGACACAGCCCAAAGCGTTTCAGGAAATAAAGGGCCGGGAAATTAAAATGGTACCCATAAAAGAAGGAAGTGTCGTTCGGTTGAATAACATCTTTTTCGATACGGGTAAGTCGGAGCTTAGACCGGAATCAGGACCAGAACTGGATCGGCTGGTTACCACGTTCAATGAAACCCCAAAGATGGTTATCGAGGTACGCGGCCATACGGACAATACCGGCTCCGACGAAATAAACAACAAACTATCACAGGATAGAGCGGACGCTGTTCGGGAGTATTTTATCAGCAAAGGCATTGAGCCAGATCGCATTGCCAGCAAAGGATTTGGCAAAGTGAAACCAATTGCCACGAACGATACCGATGCCGGTCGGCAGCAAAACCGGCGGGTAGAATTTGTCATTATCAAGAAATAACTGCCTATTACAGGTAATAAGCCGAATCACATCAACCATATACATTGTTTTGTGTTTACCTCTTGACAACCGTAATTCTCTACTAGTATAACTGACAAACAATGCAACTTGATGCTGGCTGTGAACTGTCTTTTGAAGCCCAAACGCCAACTCCTCTAATCCTGATGTTACGCCCCCGCTCCGGCGCCGGCCAATGGATTGTTCGGGAAGAATATCAAATAATACCCTCCGTTAACGTAACGGAGTTTACCGACATTTATGGTAATCTTTGCCAACGGGTCGTTGCCCCCGAGGGTCCTTTCTCTATTCATTTCTCGGCTACTGTGCAAACTGCGGATTTAATCGACGTTGCTCCCGGTGCTCCTTATACGCCGGTTGAGGAATTGCCCGACGATGTACTGCATTACACCTTACCAAGCCGCTACTGCCAATCCGATCAGTTAGGGGATCTGGCCACCCAGATTACTAAAAACGCCGAACCAGGCTACGATCAGGCTGAAGCCATTCGGAAATGGATTCATGAGAATATAAAGTATGAATATGGAACCAGCGATGCCAGTACGTCGGCC
The DNA here is from genome assembly GCF_000374085.1 of Spirosoma spitsbergense DSM 19989. Classification (GTDB taxonomy): domain Bacteria; phylum Bacteroidota; class Bacteroidia; order Cytophagales; family Spirosomataceae; genus Spirosoma; species Spirosoma spitsbergense. The sequence goes on from NZ_KB893614.1 coordinate 93,960, forward strand.
GTCGATACGGCTCATAACCGCGTTGGCGTTTGCCGGGACTTTACTCACCTGGGTATTTCTCTCTGCCGTGCGTTGAATATTCCTGCCCGCATGGTCGTTGGTTATTTGTATCAGCTTGATCCAATGGATCTTCACGCCTGGTTTGAAGCCTACGCCGATGGCCGATGGTTTACGTTCGATGCAACGCAGGAGAATCCTCGGGGAAATCGAATAACCGTTGCTTATGGACGTGATGCTGCCGATGTAGCTTTTACTACTCAGTTTGGTTCCATGCAGCTCAATGACATGAAAGTTTGGGTCGAACTGGCGCAAAACGATGCAAGTGAAAATGAAAAAAAAGCAGATCACGCTCCAACCAATTCAATGTCGTCGGGGTCTAGTCAGCAAACAAGCAATACACCATGAAAAAACCACTGCTTTTCTGCTCATTGATAGGGATTCTGTCGGGTTGTTATAGCGAGACAGATATTTCACCTGACTCGTCTTCGCTGGCCTCTAAAGCTGTGGGTTTGTATCGTACTAATTTGTACCTCGATCCTTCCCGCGTGGCCACGCCCACCGACAAAATGCCTTATACTGAGCTGAGAGCAGAATCGGATAGTACCCTAACACTTACATACACTAAATTTTATCCGACCCCAGGCAGTCAGTCCATCCAGCATGTGCTGGTAAAACAGCAATCGGATGGCATTCAACTTCAGGTTGCTGGTTTAACAATTGGGACCCTGAAAACCGACCGTATTTTCACGAATAATGGGATGGAAAAGCAGGGACAACTGCTGCGTCTGACCATACCAGGAGATTCAGCTAATAACCTGATCTTTAGCGGCATTCAATAAAAAATTCAGCTAATAAAAAAGCGCAGCACCTTTGGGTACTGCGCTTTTTTATTAGTAATAAATATTACCGTACGGCAAACTCACCCTGCCCTATCCGGAAACCTTCTGAATACAATTCTACCGTGTATTTACCAGCTTTGTAGGGAATACCACGAGTGTAAAGCAACTCAACATTCTTTCCGTTGTTTGTATAATTCACGGTCTGCTTGGTGGTATAGATGGTTTCGTTGCCATCTACGTTGAAAGTCCCTGACCCATTAGCCATATCAGACACTACAGCACCCGATGGGTCCAGCACCCGAACGTACACATCCTTAGGCTCCTCCTTCGTCAGTGGGTTATCCAGCAGCGTGTAAACCAGTTTGATTTTATCTAAACGCTTGGCCTTGTACGAATCGTCTTCTTTCACTTTACCCTTCGAGTTAACGGCGAACACTTTCACATTCTGTGCTTTCAGCGCAGCAGCTCTGGTAACTTTAGTGGCCAACTCTTCATTTTTCGATACAACCGTGGTTACGGAGTCAGCCAGTTTCTGCCGTTCCGTTTTCAAACCGCTGTTTTCCTCATCCAGCACTTTTACGTTGGTAGCCAGCGTCACGTTTTCGCGCTGAAGATTAGAGATCAGCGTGTCTTTCTCGATCAGAAACGCTTCGTATTGCTTGATCTTAGCTTCGTACTTTGCTAACGATATGCGGTTGCCTCTCTTCAGCGACGCTTTGTCCTCTTCCAACTGGACTTTCATTTTTTCCAGTTCCGAAACATCACCCCCTAGTTTTTGTACTTCAGCAATTTTGGCGTCCAGGGCAGTTGAAATCGAATCCAGTTTAACGCGGGTGGTCGACAGTTCTTCGACGCGCTCAGAAATGGTTACTTCCTGATTTTCGGCAACTTTTTTCTCATCAAAATATAGGTAACTCGCTACACCGGCCAGGCCAGTCATAATAATTAAGGCCGCCAGTAAGGCACCGTTGGTCTTAGATTTTTGCGGGGTATTTTCCATTGTTTTTTTTCAATTTTTATGATTGAACATGCACAAACTTGGTAAAAAAGCCGCTCGCGCGGTTGTGTAGAGTCTGCTACATTTAAGGTCTCTTAAGGGTAAAGAAGTTAACTTTTACGCTTGAAATCCGAAATCATCCTTTGGCCAATAGTATCGGAACGTTTATTTCCGCCAGCCTATTGCTCCCTACAACAGATATTTGTTGGGAAATGTTTTTTGTGGTTCTGGTAACGGTAAGAAAAAGGTACGTTGACTATCAAACAAATAGACCATACAATCAATAGTTTTTTCCCTCGAACAAACGCCGGCAACTGGTTATCTACGCCAAACAACGAACTATCACCCGCAGTTATTTCGCAAATAACCTGTAAAGATGCCCGAACTTCCAGAGGTTGACATTAGACGGCAGTACCTCGAAACGTCTTCGCTTCATCAGCCTATTAGTCACATTGAGATTGAGGATAAAAAATTGGTAACAACTGACCCATCAACCTTCGTGACAACGCTCACGGGAAGACAGTTTACCGAAACACGGCGCGTTGGTAAGAACCTTTTTGTCCTGACCGACCAACCCGGCGTAATCCTTCATATGCACTTCGGCATGACCGGCGATCTTGATTATTACCATGCTTCACTTGATCGGCCACGCTTTGCCCGCATCGTTTTCTCATTTACAAACGGCTATAATCTGGGGTTCCTGTGTCCGCGTAAGTTCGAGCGGGTAGGTTTGATCGACGATATTGATACCTTTTTAAAACGAAAGAAAATTGGTTCGGATGGTTTGACAGTTTCCCTGCCGGAGCTGGCAGAGAAATTACGAGCCAAAAAAGCATTCATCAAACCGGTGCTGCTGGATCAAAGCGTGGTGGCTGGCTTAGGAAACTGGATTGTGGATGAGGTCTTGTTTCAGGCACTTATTCATCCGGAACAGCGGGCCAATACCCTGACGGATAGTCAAATTGCCCGGATTCACAACGCCATTGGGCTGGTACTCAACACGGCAATTCGCTACGAAGCCACCTACCGTGATTTTCCGAATACCTTCCTGATTCACGTCCGGGAGTGGGATAACTCTCCTTATGATGATGTAGAAGCCCATAAATACTGCCCCCGTTGCGGGGCTCGCATTGAACGCTCAACCGTTGGTGGACGAACTACCTTTTTCTGCCCAACAGAGCAGCGTGTTCAGAGCTGATACGTGGTGAACTTCCTGATGAAAAACATAGTTTTCTTATTAAATGTATATACATTAATTACAGATACATCAATTATGAAAACGCCACGTACCTTATCCAATATACAAACCGCTACGCCGAACAGTGTGGGCGACGGTTTCATTGGTCTGAACGCCTTCCATCCGCAGGGTTCAAGACCGTTTAATCCTTTTTTACTGCTGGATCACCATGGCCCCATGCGGGTGGAACCTTCTGAAACGCCCAAAGGCGTCGATCAGCATCCGCACCGTGGTTTCGAAACGGTAACCATCGTGTTTGAAGGCGCCCTGGAGCATCGTGATTCGGCGGGGAATCATGGTAAACTTTTTGCGGGCGATGTGCAGTGGATGACGGCCGCATCGGGTATTATTCACGAGGAGAAACACGAACTCGAATTCTCGCGCCAGGGTGGCCAACTGGATTTTGTGCAGTTGTGGGTCAATCTGCCAGCCAAAGACAAAATGAGTCCCCCAAAATATCAGGACATTGCTTCGAGCAAAATCCCCTTATCCACATTACCCGGTGGTGGTCAGCTACGGGTTGTTGCCGGGGAGCTGGCAGGTTTGAAAGGCCCGGCTCATACATTCAGTCCGATTTTTGTAGCGGATTTAACGCTCACTGGTGGGCAAACAGAAACCCTTAGCGTGCCCGATACTTATAGCCTGATGGTTTATGTACTGAGTGGTTCGGTCAGTGTGCAAACGCAACCCATTGAACAAGGTCAAATTGCCCTTTTTAATACCGATGGCGATACAATTACCCTGTCTACAACGACTGGCACGAAACTGCTCATTCTGGCGGGCGAACCAATCAGGGAGCCACTAGCCGTCTATGGTCCTTTCGTGATGAACACCCGGGAAGAAATTATGGCGGCTTTTGACGATTTTCAGAATGGCCGCATGGGCGTACTGAACTGATTCCAGGTCTTTGGTTATCCTTCATAATAAGAACGAATGAAGGATAACCAGAACCTCTAAACGCTTATAAGTCTTTGATATTACCGAATCCGATGACATCCCGATAGGCTGGGTTATCGCGTAATTCGGTGGCGCGAACCAGTTTATTAGCCCCAAACTTTGTTTTGGCCTCATACAGGGTCTGGCGGAATTTATTTTTTCGACTGTCGTCTTCAAACAGGTTCAGAGGTACCATGTCTGCTGGTATAAACCGGAAAACAGCCACGCACATACTCCGCAAATGTTCATTTAAAACAGGTTCGCACTGGTGCGCCGATTGAAATTTCACCATCCGTTCCTGAATAATCCGGTACAGATCCGTACCGTCCTGTTTTGGCGTATCAAAATGGGCTTCATAATTATAGGTTTTGCCCGTATGGTATCGGCAGGAAAAAGACATATCCTGGCAATAGATACCTTTTTGCACCATCCGCCGTTCCAGGGTTAGGCAGAGCGATTGCAGCAGTTCATCCAGACGCTCGGGTGAGTGGCGTTGGTCCGCTGAAATCGTCCGCATGGCCGACATACTTTTGTTGTCCGGGTTTGTATCCAGATCCACCTCACCCGCAAAGTTCAGCCGCAGGTGCCAGTGCCAGCCAACAATACTCCGACACACCGCCCGCAGGTACTCCGGCGACGCATACCGCAATTCGAGGGGCGTATGTACGCCACCCGCCTGTAGTCGGGCTGCTATACGATGGCCAATTCCCGGCAAATCAGTAAGCACTAAAGTTCGTAGAACATCATCAATGGTATCGGGCGTAATGACTGTCAGGCCATCCGGTTTTTGCATATCGGAGGCCAACTTGGCCAGGAATACGTTGGGTGCCATGCCAATGGAACACCGCAGCCAGTCGCCCACTTTTTGCCGGATAGCCTGTTTAATAGCCAGCGCGGTTTGCTGCATATCTTTGTACACAAGCTGGTAGTTCGTTAAATCAACTACCGCTTCGTCAATACTTTTCGGCACTACATCATCGGAAAATGTACGGAGCACGTCAATAATCCTGACATGGTATTCCCGATAGCGGGCAGGATGGGTTTCGAGCGGTACCAGATCCGGGCAAAGTACCATGGCTTCATCCAGACGCATACCTGTTTTTATACCCCGCAACTTTGCCTCCACCGACGGCGCGATGATGCACCCATGCCGCCCCGTGTATACGCATACCCCCACCGGCCGCCCCCGTAACCAGTAGTTATCCTGCTGCTCGCAGGAGGCAAAGAAACTATTCATGTCGATGAATAATATCGTGGGCAGCGTATGGGTACTCAGTCGGTTTCGGTTCATTACTTTTCAGTGAAGAAATTGGCTATTCCTCTATGGTTTCGTTTGTATTCGTAGTATATTTGCCGTAATACAAGTGCAATATATTTTACTTATATTATATCAGCAAGTATTTACCCCATAACGGTTGAAAATTGTTTAAAAAAATGGATACCTCCCTAACGATTCAGGCCCGGCTGAAGCAAATTTTCGACGCACTGGGCATCACTATCTATCAGATTGCCAAAGAGTTGGGCGAGAACCCATCGAAGTTTTATAACATTCTGAATGGCCGGGCAAAGCCATCGTACGATACAATCATGAGTTTACTGGCCTGTTACCCCCAAATCAGTGCCGATTTCCTGATTCGGGGTATCACGCCTGTACTGAATTCGCCCGAGGCCAATGCCCGAATCATGGTTCCTGACGACGATACCATCGACGTTCCCTTCATACCGGTCAAGTTCTACGCCACGTTTGTCGAGAGCTATTCCGATACAGTCAGTTCTTCCGATACAGAGTGTTTTCGGGTACGCAGGCCGCTAATAAAAGGGCATAAAAACACGGTTGTGCTGGAGATTTCGGGTAATAGTATGAGTCCTCAACTGGCACATGGGGCTAAGGTGCTGGCTATACCCATTAGCGAAAACGATTGGGAGTATCAGTCGGGGGCCGTGTACGCGGTGATGTACCGGGATTATTTCGTTGTCAAACGCATTCGGGATAATGAACTCCTAACCCGTAAATACCTGACCCTTCATTCCGATAACCCCCTCGGGGGCAACGTAACGGTGCCGTTGCAGGACATTCGGGGCTTGTGGAAAATAATAGCCATTGTTGAGGCTCCGGTAGAATAGCCCTATTCTGGTAAAATACAAAAAAGCGGTTCGGATCGATGAACCGCTTTTTTGTGTTTCACTAGAATCTACCTAGGCTTTCTCCTGATCCATCACTTCTTTCTGGTGCACCCACATTTCCTGAAAAACAGTGCTGTGCCGGAGCAGATCCGAAAAGCTTCCCTCATCAATAACTTTTCCGTCCCTCATAATATATACGTAGTCGAACAAGGGCAACAGATGAAGTCGGTGCAGGGTTGAAACAACGGCTTTATCCGCAAATTCACGGAGTAAGCGCCGGTAAATAGCGAGCTCTGTTTTAGGATCTACACTACTGGTTGGCTCATCCAGCAAGACAATATCACTGGCGCGGGCCGCTAGCACGCCCCTTGCCAGCGCAAGCCGTTGCCGCTGCCCGCCCGACAGGTTTACTCCTTTCTCCTGTATGTTGGTATCCAGCCCGTTCGGCAGGTTTTTCACGACCTCCCTGAAGCGGGCCACGTCACAAACTTCCTGTATTTCTGCTTCATCAAAAGGCAGCCCAAGGGTAATATTATAGACAACTGTATTTTCAAAAATCTCCGGTTCCTGCGGAAACATAGTTACCGTATTAGCAACAGCATTCAAATCCGGGATCGCCTGCCCGTCTACCCGTACAGACACGCCCGGCTCTGGCAAGTATAGCCCCCGAAGTAAGGTCATCAGCGTACTTTTACCACAGCCACTCTCGCCAATAAACGCCACACGTTTACCCCGGCTTAGCTGAATATGTAAATCAATTACGCTGGGGATCTTTTGCAGTGAGTTGTCCACTCGTCCGTGCGAGAAATTAAGTCCGTCAATAGCAATAGTCTGCCAGTTTACAGGTAGCCTTTCGAATTCAGGGCGTTCATGACGGGCATAGGCCGTGCTGATACTCCGCACGGTCTGTACGTCGGTGTTGTACTGCACAATTTGGGTGTATTGCCAGGCTACATCATGAAATACACTCGTAAATTGATTGACGTAGCCGAGTAGGGTTACTAAACCGCCAATCAGAAATACCTGCCCCGGAACATAATGCTGATAGACATATCCCGTTGCCATAACGATATAAATAAGCGCAACCAGCATGGATGCCACGAACCACTTCCACTCGTTGATTTTCACCTGCCGCATGAAAGGCGGGAAAACAAGAGCGACTTTGCCCGACAGTGCCTGCTGAATCCGCTCTTCCAGCCGTAGCGTAATAACGGTTATTATATTCGACAGACTATCGAACAGTGTGGCCGATACAACGTGTTCCTGTTCATTGGTTTCGTCGAGTGCTTTGATAAAGGGTCGGTCAAAACGGAGAATAACCCAGATAGTTAGTGCGCCCAGAGCGATTCCTGCCAGACCAAAAGCCGGAGAGAAATACAACATCGCTCCGAATGAAAATACGAATTTCGACAGAGCCTGGAGGTAAATGAAGCCGTCCTGAAAGAACGTTTTGAGCGCGTCATACGCTTTACGGATTCGGTTTATGGTGGCCCCGCTGTGGTGGTCCTTATGCCAGCCAACAGGCAGATGCAACGTTTGGTGAAAAAGCTCGTCCAGAAAGTTTCGGCTTAGATTAAACGCCAGCCGACGTTCCATGATACGCGCCGGTCCATGAAATGTCCAATGCAGCAATTCGATTCCCAGGTAGGCACCAGCATACATCCATACCAGTTTTAAGATCTCAATATCCTGACGCTGAAGTTCACCAATGAACCAGCCAAGTAGCAAAGGACGCAGGGCCGCAACCAGATTAGCCAGTATAAATAGAAAATAGACGAGTACGTACTGCCGTTTTTCCTGGCGGGCATACGTCCAGGCAGTTCTGAGCAGAGCGATGTACGGATTTTGCATGATTCCAAGTTGCAACCTTATTCAGGTAGCGCCTTCTCAGGTTTAGAATGGTCAAAAAAGGGGAATAGTTTCTACGATATTCTTTAGCATATCATTGATTTTCCGGTTGACTTTCAGTAATTTTGCGTCCTGATTTACAAAGGGGTCAATTGCAGTCAGTAACGATTCCTTTTCCGATTACAGAAAACATAACTTTTAGGATAACAAACTAATGGCTCGCGATTTAGATTTCACGAGGAACATCGGTATCGCTGCCCACATTGATGCGGGCAAGACGACCACAACCGAACGTATCCTCTATTACGCCGGCGTAAGTCACAAGATTGGTGAAGTACACGACGGTGCCGCTACCATGGACTGGATGGAGCAGGAGCAGGAACGGGGTATTACCATTACTTCCGCTGCCACTACTGTTGACTGGACCTACCGCGACAAACAATACCACATCAACATTATCGATACCCCTGGCCACGTTGACTTCACCGTTGAAGTAAACCGGTCACTGCGTGTGTTGGATGGTCTGGTGTTCCTGTTTAGTGCCGTCGACGGCGTTGAGCCTCAGTCGGAAACGAACTGGCGTTTGGCCAACAACTACAACGTAGCTCGTTTGGGCTTCGTCAATAAGATGGACCGCTCCGGTGCCGACTTCCTAAACGTGTGTAAGCAGGTGAAGGAAATGCTTGGCAGTTATGCCGTTCCGCTTCAGCTGCCCATCGGCGAAGAAGAAAACTTCAAAGGCGTAGTTGATCTCGTTAACTTCCGCGGTATTCAGTGGAGTGAAGACGATAAGGGTATGACGTTCAAAGAGGTGCCCATTCCGGCCGATATGCTGGAGGAAGCGACCGAATGGCGGGAGAAACTCCTCGAAGCCGTTGCCGAATTTGACGATTCGCTGATGGAAAAATACTTTGAGGATCCTGAGTCTATTTCGGAAGATGAAATTCTGGCGGCCCTGCGTAAAGCAACAATCGCCATGAAAATCGTACCGATGCTTTGTGGCTCTTCCTTCAAGAACAAGGGTGTTCAAACCATGCTCGATTACGTGATGGCCCTGTTGCCATCGCCAATGGACAAGGAGAGCATCAAAGGAACCAACCCAAACACGGGCGAAGAAATTTTGCGCAAGCCTTCATCGAAAGAGCCTTTCGCAGGTCTGGCGTTTAAAATCGCTACCGATCCTTACGTAGGCCGTTTGTGTTTTGTTCGTTCGTACTCGGGTGTACTGGAGTCAGGTTCCTATGTACTGAATAACCGTTCGGGCAACAAGGAGCGTATCTCGCGTATTTTCCAGATGCACGCTAACAAGCAGAATCAGATTGACCGGCTGGAAGCGGGTGATATTGGTGCTGTCGTTGGTTTCAAAGACATCAAAACGGGCGATACCCTGTCGGATGAAAAGCACCCAATCGTACTGGAGTCGATGGTATTCCCGGAGCCGGTTATTGGTTACGCTATCGAGCCGAAGAAAACGGCCGATCAGGACAACTTCTCGAAAGCAATTGGTAAACTGATTGAAGAAGATCCAACCCTCAAAGTTGAGTCGAACGAAGAAACTGGCCAAACCATCATCCGGGGTATGGGTGAGCTTCACCTCGAAATCATCATTGACCGGATGCGTCGTGAGTTCAAGGTAGAAGTAAACCAGGGTGCTCCTCAGGTAGCGTATAAAGAAAAGCTGACCAAGAATGTCGAACACCGCGAGGTATACAAGAAACAAACGGGTGGTCGCGGTAAGTTTGCCGACATCGTGTTTGAACTTGGACCACGGGGTGAAGATGAAACGGGTGTTATTCAGCCGGGTCTTGAGTTTGTGAATGGTATTGTTGGTGGTGTGATTCCCCGCGAATTTATCCCTGCCGTTCAGAAAGGATTCGATGAATCGCTGAAAAACGGACCACTTGCTGGCTTCCCGCTCGAAAGCATGAAAGTTCGGTTGGTCCACGGTTCGTACCACGATGTTGACTCCGATTCGCTATCCTTCGAGATGGCCGCTCGTCTGGGCTTCCGTGAGGCCGCCCGTCAGGCGGGTCCAAAACTGCTGGAACCAATCATGGCCGTTGAAGTATTAACACCAGAAGAATATACAGGTCCTATCACCGGTGACCTTAACCGTCGCCGGGGCGTAATGAAAGGCATGGATACGAAAGCCGGTTCGCAGGTAATCAAAGCAGACGTTCCCCTGTCGGAACTGTTTGGTTACGTAACTGATCTGCGTACGATGTCGTCGGGCCGGGCTACGGCCAACCTGACCTTCGCACACTACGAAGTAGTACCACAAAGCATTGCCGATACGGTTGTTGCCAAAGAAAAGGGCGGTAGCAAATAAGGTCAATGACTGTTAGTATAAAACAGAGGAGCCGTTCGGGAAACTGAACGGCTTTGTCTGTTTTGTAAACCTTGAACTTTCGCGAATCAATGCGTAGTTTAGACCAAAAAACACGGATGATGAATGTTCAGTATATTTCCAATCAAAAGGGTGAGCGTACGGCGGTTGTCGTTCCGATCAATGAATGGAACAAAATCAAAGAACGACTCGATTTGCCCGACGACGGTGAAGATAGAGATGAAGACGGCCTACCATTGACCAAAGCCGCCTTACTGGCCGACGTGAAGGAAGCATTAGAAGAGGTAAAGTTATACAAGCAGGGTAAGATAAAGATGCAGTCAGCCCGAGATTTCCTTAAGGAATTGGAATCAGAGAAATGAACTATGACGTAATTCTTTCCGATGGATTCAAACGAAAGTTCAAATCACTTTCTAAAAAGTACAGGTCGTTGAACGGCGAACTTGCAGAGTTGATTTCTTCGCTTGAAGAAAACCCAAATCAGGGGACATCGCTTGGTCAACGTTGTTATAAAATCCGGCTTTCTATCCGAAGTAAAAGCACTGGAAAGAGTGGTGGGGCAAGGATTATAACTTATGTGGTCACAGAAGATGAACAGGTTATCCTGCTGACTATCTACGATAAAAAAGACAAAGCAAACCTTGAACCCGGCGAGTTAGATCAATTACTTAACGACTCAGCGGAGTGATGAGACAAACTCCTTAATACGCCGAACGTAGCCATCAGCAAATTCTTTCTCTTTCCAAACAGTAATAGCCTCCAGGTGTTGCCCATCATACAAAAGAAGTTTGCGGTTGGAACGCATGTCAGCAATAGCATGCACATTAGATGGGGGCGTGATATCATCTTTTGTGCCCGTCATCAATAGCATCGGGCAGGTAATTTTGCGGGTTACTTCTACGTACCTATCAGCATCCGCTGGCAGTACGATTTTGAAAGAAGAGTCTTTCTTCTTCCAGATGTCAATAATTCGAAATGGGTCTCTGACGTACCCTTCACCAACAATGAAGTCAACTGGCTTCTGCTGAACGGCTAACGTAGTCAGGATGGTACCGGCCGACGAGCTTACAATACCCAATTTGTTTGTAGGGAATTGCTTGCGGGCGGCATCAATAGCCGTTTCCATATCGGTGACGTATTCATTGTAGTACAGGCAAGCCGGGTCTTTCGGGAAGTCGGAACTATGACCAAATCCCCGATAATCGAACAGTACCACATCGAAACCCGCCTTCAGAAACGCGTTGGTGTAATAGAGCAGATTAGCCATGTTTCCCGTTGTTGCATAAGTAATAATCAGCGTGGTTCGGAGCGGTTTTACCACCTTAGTAGGCATCATCCAGGATAGCAGGCGTGCCCCATCGGGGTGACTAATTCTTTCTGAACATAGGTAAGCCCCAATGAATCGGGCGTTATCCAGTAATCCCGGTCTGGGGGGAACGCATTCGCTACCTGAGCGACCAAAAGAAAGCTAAACAGTACATACGTTTTCATAGTGATTCGTTTTGTTGACAAAAATCGTCCTCAACATCCTGAACGTGGCGTTAAACATTCTTAAAAAGAAAGAGTGGCAAGACTGTTTTCTTCCAGCAAATTTTCCCGTACCTTTGCACCCGCATTCAAGGCCCCGACGGAGTAAATGGTTCTTTCGACGGATACCTTCACTTAATGAACCAGAACACAATGAGTCAGAAAATTCGCATTAAGCTGAAATCATTCGACCACATGCTGGTCGACAAATCAGCGGAGAAAATTGTAAAGGCGGTTAAATCGACCGGCGCCATTGTTAGTGGCCCTATCCCCCTGCCAACTAAAAAAGAAATCTATACCGTACTGCGGTCGCCCCACGTCAACAAGAAAGCGCGGGAACAATTCCAGCTTTGTACCTACAAGCGGCTGGTCGACATTTATAGCAGCAGTGCCAAAACGGTTGATGCCCTGATGAAACTCGAATTGCCGAGTGGTGTCGATGTAGAAATCAAAGTCTAACGGCTTTTTTCGGAACTTTTAGTACTGCCAGTTCGAGACATTTTCTGTTTCGGGCTGGCAGTTGCTTTTTGATTTCATGCCTAAGTCAGTCAGGGAATAGAATATTGGTATAGAAAGAGTACTCTTGTCTGACCAAACTACTTTTGTTGAATTATCTATAGCTATTATGGGTTCTTTTTTTGTATTGTTAAGGTACAGTTAGTCATCGCATACCAGGTATATGTTAAATGTAATTCAGCTACTACCCGATTCGATTGCCAACCAGATTGCGGCTGGTGAGGTGGTTCAACGGCCTGCTTCGGTGGTAAAAGAGTTACTGGAGAATTCGGTGGATGCCAAAGCCAAATCGGTACAGGTCATCATCCGGGAGGCAGGCCGTAATCTGATCCAGATTGTGGATGATGGTTCCGGCATGACCGAAACGGATGCGCGTATGAGTTTTGAGCGCCATGCGACATCCAAAATCCGCTCGTCTGATGATTTGTTTCGCATCCGAACCATGGGTTTTCGGGGCGAAGCCCTGGCTTCCATTGCGGCCGTTGCCCAGATTGAGATGCGGACGCGCCGGGCCGAAGAGGAACTGGGCACCCTGATTCGAATTGAAGGCTCCGACATTAAAGCCCAGGAATCTATATCCTGTTTGCCCGGTACGAACCTGCTCATCAAGAATCTATTCTTCAATGTACCCGCCCGGCGCAACTTCCTCAAATCGAACTCGGTGGAGATGCGGCACATCATCGACGAGTTTCAGCGGGTGGCCCTCGCCAATCCAGAAGTTGCTTTTACGCTGTTCCACAACGACCAGGAAATTTATAACCTGCCCGCCGGAAAACTCAGTCGACGGATAGTGGATATGTTTGGCAAAAGCTACCGCGAACAGTTGAACTTCTGCGAAGAGCAAACGCCTTACGTTACTGTACATGGCTACATTGGCAAACCGGAATCGGCCAGGAAAGCCAGGAATGAGCAGTTCTTCTTCGTTAACAACCGATATATAAAGCATAACTACCTGCACCACGCCGTTGTGGGAGCGTATGAAGGCACCCTCCCCGATGGCAGTCAGCCTTTCTACGTTCTTTTTATTGATATCGACCCATCGCACATTGACATCAATATTCACCCTACCAAAACGGAGATAAAGTTTGATGACGAGCGGTCTGTATATGCCATTATGATGGCGGCTGTCCGTAAAGCCGTTGGCGTGTACAACCTGGCTCCGTCGCTTGATTTTGAGTTGGATGTTAACTTTCTGACCGGTGCCCGACCCGATGCCACTCAACCTTCAGTGGGTGTTAAAGGTACGTCTGCAAACAATACAGAAAGCCATTTGCCCCGCCCCGTTACGCCTTCCTGGTCATCGGCTGCGGGTACTCCGGCAAAGGAGCAAAACCCATCCCGTACTGATTCGCTGGATAAAGCGGCTGGCAGTAGTTTCGATATACCCAAAAGACCATCGGTCAATAACTGGCAAACGCTCTACGAGGGCGTTGCCAGCAATGATGCGCCCGTTCGGCCAACCGGTAGTACCGACGAGGGTGGCGACTGGCTGGGGGCTTCTAAACCAGCATCGTCGGGTTCCGACAACGAATCGATTACGCTGGGTAGCCGGGCCAATCAGTTACAGATGGGTCTGGAATCAGCCGGAGGAGATACACCAGCACTGATGGAGGATGAGCACATTATTCAGGTGCAGAATCGGTATCTGTTGGCCCCGGTTAAATCCGGTGTGATGCTCATTGATCAGCGTCGTGCTTACGAACGTATTTTATATGACCAGTTTCATGCGGCACTAACCAAGCAGAACGGAGCCTCGCAGCAGTTACTATTTCCAAAAACAGTAACACTGATGCCCGTTGATTTCCAGTTGGCACTTGATTTGCGCGAAGATCTGATTCATCTCGGTTTCGAATTTGATGAGCTTGGCGCAAACACCTTTGTTATTCGGGGAGTTCCTACATTAACCATGGGGGAAAACGAAGAAGACCTGTTTGCCAATCTGCTGGCTCAATTACGGGCCGACACGGGTCGGTTAAAATTAGACAAGATCGAATCGATGGCCCGGTCCCTATCGCGCCGATCAGCGTTGCATCATGTAACCCGCCTGAGTGCAACTGAGTGCCGATCTCTGGTCAATCAATTATTCATATCGGCAAACCCAAGCTATACGCCGATGGGTGAACCGGTAATGGTTATGCTGACGCTGGATAAAATTGCGGGACTTTTACGCTGATAATTAAGTAATCAGCAGAAATTAGGCTATATTAACATGTTTAATCTTACACCGGTAGTTCGCGTATTATTGATAATAAACGTCCTGGTTTTTTTTGTTACGAACGAGTCAATTATTGATCAGTTTGGGCTCCATTCGTTTCTATCTGATAAATTTAACCCGATTCAGCTCCTGACGCACATGTTTCTGCACGGTGGTTTCGGGCACATTTTTAGTAATATGATTGGCCTGATCGTGTTCGGACCAATGCTTGAGACATTCTGGGGTCCAAAACGATTTACGTTCTTTTACTTTTTTTGTGGTTTAGGTGCTGCATTATTGTTCTCAGGGATAAACTATTTTGAGATGCACGACGTATATGAAACCATTCAGGCGTATCGGGCAAATCCAGGGTTTGAGCCTTTTTCGGGCTTTATCGATCAGCACGCGAGCGCCTATTATGATCGGTTATTGCCGTTCATTGAGCAGTTTAAGCAGTTCCCGAATGATAGCAAAAACATTCAGGACAGTATAGCCATTGCCAATCGTATTTTCACGAACCAGGTTGATGAGCCAATGGTAGGAGCTTCTGGCGCAATTTTTGGAGTAATTATGGGTTTTGGTTTGTTGTTTCCGAACACTCAGTTATTTTTATTGTTTCCACCTATACCGGTTAAAGCAAAGTATCTCGTTCTATTTTACGGAGCCTTTGAACTTTATTCGGGAGTTTATCGGGCGCAGGCCGACAACGTTGCCCATTTCGCCCACATAGGCGGCATGTTGTTTGCATTTATTCTGGTGAAATACTGGGGTTCCCAACGAAAAACGTTTTATTAGTGATGAGCGGGTTGTTTGAGGATTTTCGGAGCGAATTCAATAAGCCCAACAATACGTTGGTGCAATTGATATTAGTGAATACGGTCATATTTCTGGTGCTGTTGCTGGCCAAAGTTGGTCTGACAATGGCGCAGAACATGGACGTTTATTACTTCATTCGGGGGCAGATGATGTTACCCGGTAGCCTGGGTGACTTTCTGCGCAAACCCTGGACACTGTTTACCTATTTCTTCACGCACGATGAGATTTTCCATGTTCTCTACAACATGCTCTTTCTGTACTGGTTTGGGCGGCTGATTGATGAATACCTGGGCAACCGTCGATTAATTGGTCTTTATATAATGGGTGGACTGGCTGGCGGCATTGTTTACCTGGCCATGTATAACCTGGTGCCTTATTTCCAGAATCAATCCGACACCGCCCGTATGCTGGGTGCTTCTGCGGCTGCATTTTCGGTGGCTGTTGGTGCGGCAACGCTACTTCCCAATTATACTTTTCACCTGCTCTTTTTCGGAGCAGTACGAATCAAATACATTGTTTTCTTCTTCATTATCCTTTCTATCGCTCAGTCAGCCGGGAGTAATGCCGGTGGTAATTTAGCCCACCTGGGTGGAGCACTTATGGGGTTCTGCTATGTTAAACTTCTGCAAAACGGAACAGACTTAGGTCGGCCTATTTATTGGATAGCGGACGGGTGGAGCAATCTACTAAAGCCCAAACCACCCGTAAAAGTATCGTATCGGCAACGGAGCAGCGCCAGTACGCAGGCAGGATCCTATCTGGCATCTACGGGTACCTCAGCGACCGTTTCAACACCTGACCAGGACGAAGTAGACATGATTCTGGATAAAATATCAAGGTCCGGTTATGAAAGTCTGACCCGCGAAGAAAAACAGAAACTCTTTCGGGCCAGTCAGCGTAATTGACCAGGTATGAAAAAAGGTACATTTTAATCCATAGAACAGGCATTCTTTCTAAAATCTAAGCCGCTCGTGTTCACGTAGATATACTGACGCGAGCGGCTTAGATTTTTTATAATTAAAGAATTATGTAGTAGCTTCGCTTTTTGTATACAACAGCGTTAACGTCTGTAGAACATTGTAATTAATACGTGTGTTATAAGGCAGACGTCTATTTACTATCATCATGCTCATTACCCCCGGCAGTCTTCTGGCCACCATTAACTCACCTGACGATCTTCGCAAACTTGACAAGTCTCTTTTACCTCAGGTTGCCAATGAACTTCGACAGTTTATAATAGACGATGTATCAGTATTCGGTGGCCATTTCGGAGCTAGCCTGGGCGTAGTCGAACTAACGGTGGCGCTTCATTATGTATTCAACACCCCTGATGATCAGTTGGTTTGGGATGTGGGCCACCAGGCTTATGGCCACAAAATTCTGACGGGTCGGCGAGATACCTTTCATACCAATCGTTTTTACAAAGGGCTTTCGGGCTTTCCGAAACGGAAAGAAAGTGAGTACGATTCCTTTGGGGTCGGTCACTCCTCTACGTCCATTTCGGCAGCTTTAGGCATGGCCGTAGCCTCTCAGCTACAGGGCAATATGCAGCGTAATCACATTGCTGTTATCGGCGATGGTGCGCTTACCGCCGGTGAAGCCTTCGAAGGTATGAATCACGCCGGTGCTACCGATAGTAATCTGCTGATTGTGCTGAACGACAACTGCATGAGCATCGACCCCAACGTGGGTGCTCTGCGGGAATATTTGACTGATATCACGACATCGCAGACGTACAATAAAGTAAAAGACGAAGTCTGGAACATTCTGGGTAAAATGGACAAGCTGGGCAAGACCGCCCAGGATTTGGTGTCGCAGGTTCAGTCGGGCATCAAAAGTTCGTTGCTGGAACAGAGCAATCTGTTCGAGTCGCTGCATTTACGGTACTTTGGCCCTATTGATGGGCACGACATCGACCATTTAGTGAGCGTCCTGGACGATCTCAAAAACATTCCCGGTCCCAAACTCCTGCACGTGCTAACCGTGAAGGGTAAAGGCTACGGCCCTGCCGAGAAAGATCAGACGAAGTGGCACGCACCCGGTCTTTTTGATAAAGTGACGGGAGTTATTCAGAAAAAAGTATATGATAGACCCCAGCCGCCCAAATACCAGGATGTGTTTGGGAATACGCTGGTTGAACTGGCGGAGACAAATCCGCGCATAGTAGGCGTAACACCGGCTATGCCCTCTGGCTCTTCCATGAATATCATGATGAAGGCTATGCCCACAAGAGCCTTCGATGTCGGTATTGCAGAACAGCACGCCGTCACATTTTCGGCCGGTATGGCAACGCAGGGTGAGGTAGTGTTCTGTAATATTTACTCCACATTCATGCAACGGGCCTATGACCAGGTCATTCACGACGTTTGCATTCAGGAACTACCCGTTATTTTCTGTCTGGATCGGGCCGGATTTGCCGGCGCTGATGGTCCAACGCACCACGGTGCCTACGATTTGGCCTATATGCGCTGCATCCCAAATATGATCGTAGCAGCTCCCATGGATGAACAGGAGTTGCGGAACATGATGTTCACCGCGCAGTCTGATGACGTTCAGCAGGGCAAACAGGCCTTCACTATTCGATACCCACGGGGCGAAGGCGTAATGCCCGATTGGCGTACGCCATTTGAAAAACAGCTTATTGGTAAAGGTCGTCAGATTGCGGATGGTAAGGATGTGGCCATTCTAACCATCGGCCATATGGGCAACTATGCGGTTCAGGCTACTCAGTTACTGGCGAAGGAGGGTATCCACCCCGCCCACTTCGATATGCGCTATGTGAAACCATTGGATGAGGAATTACTTCATGAGGTTTTCAGCCGCTTCGACCGTGTATTGACCGTTGAAGATGGATGCCTGATGGGCGGCTTCGGCAGCGCAATCATCGAGTTTATGAGCGATCATGGCTATGCAGCACGCGTAAAACGACTCGGTATTCCTGATGCCGTTATCGAACACGGGGAACAGATTGAATTACACCGCGAATGCGGATTCGATCCGCCTGGTATTGCTGATGCAATACGTGAGTTGTTGTTTACAGGCAGGCCGGTACTCGTTTAGTAACCTGATTTTTTTGACAGGATTGCCAGATCAACAGGCTAATAACCTGCTCTGATACACGGGCAATCCTGTCTTTTTTATGGTATGAGAGTTTTTAAATTTGGTGGCGCTTCCGTTAAAGATGCTAATGGTATTCGAAATGTAGCGGATATCATTAAAGCCCAATGCCCCAACGAGGTCGTTGTCATATCGGCGATGGGTAAAACGACAAATGCCCTGGAAGAACTCGTTGCGGCTTGTATAAATCAGCAACCAGATCGCATTCGGGCAGTCCTGTCAACAATAAAAGAATATCATAGTGCAATCATGAATGAACTGGAAGGCGACTTCAGTGCCGTTCATGAAACGTTCAGCTTTCTCGAAGAGTATGTAACGACAAAGTCTGTCGGCTCGTACAATGAAACCTATGACCAGGTTGTCTCAGCAGGTGAAATCCTGTCTACCCAAATCATTGTCGCTTATTTGCAGGCGCAGTATGTTCCCGTGACGTGGTTCGACGCCCGGCAACTCATCCGTACCGATACGAATTTTCGGGAAGGGCGGGTCGACTGGCAGGAGACAGCCCTGCGTATTAGCCAGGCCATAGTTGGTAAAGGAGTAAAGTTAACCCAGGGCTTTATTGGTCAGTCGGCCGATGGACGAACCGTAACTCTGGGTCGCGATGGTTCAGATTATACAGCAGCTATTTTCGCCTATTGCCTGAATGCGCAGAGTGTTACCATCTGGAAAGATGTTCCTGGTGTACTCAACGCTGACCCTAAATGGTTTGATGAAACGGTTCTACTGGAAACTATAACCTACCAGGATGCTATTGAACTGGCTTATTATGGGGCAACGGTTATTCACCCTAAAACCATCAAGCCTATTCAGAACAAGGGTATTCCGTTACATGTACGGTCATTTTTGACCCCTGATGCACCAGGCACTACTATTGGTAATTTCAAGCAACATCTACTAACGCCCTCCTTTATTTTCAAGGTAAATCAGGTACTAATTTCTCTCCACCCAAACGATTTTTCGTTCATTGCAGAAGATAACCTGAGCCATATTTTCGGTCGGTTTGCTATGGCTGGGGTAAAAATCAACCTTATGCAAAACACCGCTATCAGTTTTTCGGTCGTTGTCGATAATGATCCCGACAGCATCCCCCGCCTGCTAAGTCAATTGAAGAATGACTTTCGTGTTAGCTACAACGAGAACCTGGAATTGATCACGATTCGTTACTACGATCAGGCTACCATTGATCGGGTGCTCGTTCACAAAAAGTTGTTGCTGGAACAGAAAAGTCGGTATACCGTACAGTTAGTCGTCAGGGATGGCTCGCAGGGGCAACGATCTTTTTAGCCGTAATAAATTCGCTTACCTTATCTTTGACTTCGGATAAATCAAAGCCATTTTATGCATTACGGGTATCTAAATGGCGTTATTGCGCCCACAGATCAACTCACTATCGGTATAACCGACCTCAGTCTGCTTCGGGGCTATGGCCTGTTCGATTACTTTCTGACCTACAATGGACGCCCCTTTCAATGGGACTGGTACTGGGAGCGGTTCCAGAATTCGGCTACCCGGATGCATTTACCCTTGCCCTTGAGCAAGGAAGATACGTACAGCATCCTGATGGATCTGATTGAGCGCAGTGGCGGAGTTGACGTTGCGTTTCGATTCGTGATGACTGGTGGTTACTCCGCCGATAGTATTACGATTGAACGTCCTAACCTGCTCATCCTAACCGAGTCTATTCATCCTGTGTCACCCGTTCAATACGAACAGGGAATCAACATAATCCTGGACGAATATGTCCGGGAGATGGCTGAAGTAAAAAGTACGGACTACAAACGAGTCATTTTATTGGCTCAGGCTATCCGTTCGGCGGGAGCTTCGGATGTATTGTACCAGAAAGATGGAGAAATCAGCGAGCTAAGCCGAAGTAATTTTTTCCTGGTTCAGGGGAATCGGCTTATCACGCCCAACCGACATATTCTGCATGGTATTACCCGCCGAACTATTCTTCAGCTGGCACAGGCCGATTTCCAGATTGAAGAGCGCCCCGTGCTTCTCTCTGAACTTTATGATGCCAGTGAAGCCTTTACAACCAGTTCGACCAAAAAAGTCTTGCCTATCGTGCAAATCGGGGATTTAACCATCGGAGATGGGCAGGTAGGGCCAACATCAAGATTCCTGCTTCAGCGATTCAACGATCTGATTGAGACCTGGTAGCAACATATCTGCGTAGCGACGTATTATTTCGGGCGTTATGCGTTGCTCCTGCCCTATTCGCCCCACGCAGGGTAAACCCGTATAATTCAGGATAAATGATTCGGTAGATGCTACGGTTCGGCCATTGAACAGAATACCCAGCAACGGAATATTTCGCGTCCGGCAGGCATCAACGGATAGTAGCGTGTGATTGATACTACCCAGATAGTTCTGTGATACCAGCACAACCGGCAAACTCAGTTCCTCAACCAAATCAATGTTTAGCTGGTGGTTATTGAGTGGAACCATCAGGCCACCCGCCAGCTCAATAACCAGCGAATTGTCCGTTTTTGGCGCTTCAAGCCGGTCTAACTCAATTGTGATGTTATCAATCTCAGCTGCGGCATGTGGTGACAGAGGCTGGGTGAGTCGATAGGCTTCCGGGTGAAACCGCGAAACAGGATTACGAATCAGTCTTTTCACGGCGTCTGTATCCGAGTCGTCCAGTCCACCCGACTGAATAGGCTTCCAGTAATCGGCCTGAAGGGCTTCTACCAATACGGCCGACACCACCGTTTTACCAATTTCCGTACCGATTCCGGCAACAATAATATGAGTAGGCATGCAAGTAGTTTAGACAAGCACAAAAAAAGCCCGACTAGGTAGCCGGGCTTTGATTAGCGCAATTGTAGGTAAAACGCCACTAGGTTAATTTTAGTTTATGCAATGAAAAATAGTTAAATAGTTTTTCATTATAATCTCATCATTGATAGAAGCATCATTTTCAATGGCAAAATCCGCCGTTTTACGTCCTTCGGGACGAATCATTTACGAAGTCACGATCCAGCATATAGGGTCGTTAGCCTCCCTGCGGCAGCGCGAACCAACGATAATTTTCTTCTCGAACCTGCGAAAAGCCGTTGATGCCATCACGGCGGAGTTAGCTCTCAACAACTGGCCACCACGGGTAAACTACACTGCCGTTTACCGGGGCGTTAAGGAACGGGCTTTCTACAGTTGCGATTTCAACGTGGCCGGAGCGCGTATCTTTCGGATTAAAGTCACGCCCAGAATTCTCAATCCGGCACTGCCCCGGTTGGGAATCGACGAAAACCCCACCGATACCGGGAAGCCCTGAAAAGAAATCAGATTTACAATTGGATTCAGTAAGCCTTCAAACTTAAATCCAGGCTCTTGATCTGATGAGTCAGCGCGCCGGACGAAATGTAGTCTACCCCCGTTTCGGCGTAGGCCCGCAGGTTCGTTTCATCAATACCGCCCGATGCTTCGGTGATGAACCGTTTGTCAATAAGCCGAACCATATCGCGAATACCATCGGGTGTGAAGTTGTCCAGCAGTATTACGTCTATCTGACCCACGCGGAGCACCTCTTCTACCTCGGCCCGATTGCGGGTTTCTACCTCGATACGTAGTGTCCGCCCGGTTTCTTTCAGGTAAGCCACGGCCTTGGTGATGGCCGCTTCAATACTTCCGGCATAATCGACGTGGTTATCTTTTATGAGGATCATGTCGTACAGACCAAATCGGTGGTTGACGGCTCCTCCTATTTTAGTCGCCATTTTCTCGCAGATACGAAAGTTCGGAGTCGTTTTACGGGTGTCCAATAGCTTTGCCCTTGTCCCTTCCAGCAAATTGACTAGTTCGCGAGTATGGGTAGCTATACCGCTCATGCGCTGCATGCAGTTGAGCACCAGTCGCTCGGCGGTGAGAATGTTGCGGGCGTTACCGCTTACAGTTAGTACGATGTCGCCAGGTTTGATTGTTGCCCCGTCCTGCATTAGTACATCGACGACAAAATTGGGGTCTACTTCGGCAAAAATAGCTTTTGCTACATCGACACCAGCCAGGATACCGGCTTCTTTAACCAGCAATCGGGCTCTTTTTTGCGCATCAGCCGGTATTGTCGACAGGGAAGTATGGTCGCCATCGCCGACATCTTCGGCCAGGGCTAATTGAATAAATTCGTGTAAGTTCATAGGCGCAAGTTATGCGTTTCTTACAAACCAACTGGTTGAGAGGCTATAGGTTTTGTCGGGTTGGTGGTAAAGAACAGTAGTTCAGTTGATCAATTGGGAACTCAACGCGTCTCTTAATTCATCAGGACGTATGTTTCTGGCGATGATCGTTCCGTTTGGACTAATGAGCACGGAAGTCGGTAGACCTGTAACATGATACCGCTCGAACAGTTGATTGGTGTCATTAGAAATAACCTGAGGCCAGCGTAAGGGAGATTTTACCATAAACGTTTTGAGCCGTTTGGGAGAGTCCAACGTAATACCAATGAATGCTACCTTATCCGTATCCACTTTCCTGTAAATGTTCACCAGAGCAGGCATATCCTGAACACAGCCCTTACAGCCGGTTCCCCAAAAGTCAATGTAGACGTACTTACCCCGGTAGTTACCCAGATCGACAGTACGACCCGTCAAGAAATCGCGCCCGGCAAAAGGTTGAAACGAATTACCAACCTGTAAGCTATAGGGCTGCTTTTTCCCATCAGCAGGCTCCAGTTCCAGCCAGTTATTGAACACATCCACACCTTTATTCCTGTATTTCGACCCGCCAATAGCAACCACGTCGTCAATCTCAATCAAGTCTTTATCCTCTATTTTTCCCGAGAAAAACAGTGAAGAAGGGTCAACTAATCTGGTCTTCTCAAAATCAGGTGTAGTAAAGCCAGACGCCAGTGTAAGCTGGTATTCTTTATTTCCCTTTTTGAGCGTAGTGGTTGCGTATTGAGGAAAGTTATACAGCAGTTCGCTACCATACATTTTCACCACCATTGGCAGTTCAGCAGGTTGCACCACGCCTTTCTGGTAAATTTCGTATTGAATCCGGAGCGGCTTATCGTACTGGTAAGGATCTTTCGGATCAATAGTTTTCGGGTGAATAGTGGCTTCGTCACTAAAATCAAGGTTGTTATTCGTATCCACCTTGACCACCCATTTCCCGCTTTTCTCATCGAAGCCCCGGATTACGTAAATGTAGCACCTGATTGGTTTTTTAGATACCCGGTTAGTATCTGGAAACAAATGCCAGTCCTTTTGTAACCCCTGATAATCAGTTAGGTTAATATTCCCTACAATGAAATTCTGATATACAAACTGATTATTATTCAGTATTACATAGGAAACACTTGTTCTCGACCATGACTTGGGTATTCCATTTACGGAGAGATACGTTTTACACCAAACGGGCGAGTCTTTAGTGGAATTTCTAACGAATGAAAAGCCGGGATGGAATGGTCCGTACCCTTCTTTGAGTTGGATAGGGAGAAAAGCAGTCGTTTCAATCTGGTTCTGGGGTTGGGTACAGGCATGTACCAAGAGGACGCTTGAAAGCAGTATCCAGACCGAGTTTTTCAGGATCTTCATGTGCTGAGAATTGATTATACAAGCTCGTCAGGCATCCAGGCAGAATAAGAATCTAATTTAGTCAACTATACGGATATGTGATACCCTCTCCGTCCAAATTTGCATTCCTCCGAAATTGGTACGAAATTTGTCCTCCGCAAAGGAAATATATGAAGCAACCGCGTGTCATACAACGCTTTTCGAGCCTGATGCTGGCTTCTTTACTGCTCTTTATGGCAGTTTGGGGGTACGGCAGCATAGCGCAGCAACAAACGCTGGCGGCCAGGAAAGTAGTAGCCGAACATGCTAAATCCGGAAAAGCGGATAGTTCAAAGGAAACTCAACTGAGTACGGCCCAGTTTGACGCTGTTGTTACGCCGGCGGTCCAGCTAGGCGATTCGGGGCAGTCTGCATTTTTGCTACCAGCCCCCACACTGGTTATTTTATTGCTGTTGAGCGTTGCCCTGCTCCGGCACTTTACGCTCCCCCATTTTTATTTCTCTTATTTCAGGCACGTATTCGGGCATCATATCGCCACGAATGCGCCCTAACACGTAGCCGGGCTGGGTTGTCCAGCCTGCGTTTTACCGCCCGTTCCTCTTCAGCGTCAGTCTGTTGAGTCTCTTTTTAGTTTATCCTACATTTTCCCAAAGCAGGCAACTGCCTGTTTCAACCAATGCAAAACAGAACCGGAATTCTTATTCTGACGGGAGTTATTACAGCCATCTGTATCTACTTCCTGTCGTTCACCTTCGTGTCGCGCAACATCAAAGCCGATGCCGAAGCCTACGCGACGACCAAAGATGGTCAGGTCGATCGCAGCAAAAAGCAGCATTACCTCGATTCGC
The DNA here is from genome assembly GCF_000374085.1 of Spirosoma spitsbergense DSM 19989. GTDB lineage: Bacteria > Bacteroidota > Bacteroidia > Cytophagales > Spirosomataceae > Spirosoma > Spirosoma spitsbergense. Next base: position 118,822 of record NZ_KB893614.1, read on the forward strand.
TCTGGAAAGAACCTGTCTATCTGGGCAGCACGTTGCAGGAAGTAACCGAGCGCGAACTGGGTCTGGGTCTTGACCTTCAGGGTGGTATGCACGTCGTGCTGGAAGTGTCGCCCGTCGAAATCCTGCGTAGCCTATCGGGCAACAATCGCGATCCTAAATTCAACCAGGCACTAAAACAAGCACTGGAGGATCAGAAAACGAGTACTACACCTTTTGTAGACCTGTTTGTCAGTGCCTTCAAAAAGATTGCGCCCGATACCAAACTGGCTACCGTATTTGCTACCAGTGCCAACCGGAGCAAAATAAACTACCAGTCGACAGATACCGAAGTTCAAAAGTTGCTAACCAACGAGGTGAACGACGCTACCACACGGGCCTTCCAGATCATTCAGGCGCGAGTTGACAAATTTGGTGTTGCTAACCCAAACATTCAGCGGTTACCGGGTTCAGGCCGGATTCAGATTGAACTACCGGGCGTTGAGAACCCCGAACGTATCCGTCGCCTGCTGACCGGCGCGGCCAAACTGGAATTCACCGAAGTATACCGCCTGAACGAGCTGGCCCCGGCTATTGAAGGCATGGGCGCGTATCTGCTGCGCGAAGAAACCGCCCGCAAAGCCGCTTTGAAAACGACAGCTCCAGCAGCAGGAACGGCTGCCAAAGGAACGTCGAGTCTGGAGTCACAACTGGCGCAGGGTGCCAAGAAAGATTCAACGGCAGCTGGCGATACAGCAGCCGCAGCCGCGCAGGGAACCGCCTTAACGCAATTATTCCTGCCTGTTGGACAGGATCAGCTGGGTGTTTATCTGAAGGATACAGCTCGTGCCAATGAGGTACTGAATGCGCCCGAAGTGAAAGGCCTGTTCCCATCCGATGCCGTATTTGCCTGGGATCGGAAGCCGTTCAAAGCAACGGATGACAAGGAAATCCTGCCCCTGTATTTCATCAAGAAACCAGGTGGACGTTCGCCCCTCGAAGGCGATGTTATCACCGATGCTACCAGTGATTATGACGACCGGGGCCGTCCGGAAGTGACGATGAACATGAATGCCGAAGGTGCCCGGAAATGGCGGAACCTCACGGCTGCCAATGTAAACCGGCCCGTGGCTATTTTGCTGGACAACCTGGTTTATACCGCTCCTAACGTACAGAATGAGATTCCGAACGGACGTTCGAGCATTTCGGGCAACTTCACCATTGAAGAAACCAAAGACCTGGCCAACGTGCTGAAAGCCGGTAAACTACCTGCCCCTACCAACATTGTAGAGGAAAGTATTGTGGGTGCCACACTGGGTTCCGAAGCCGTTAGCGCCGGGGTTCTATCGTCTATTGTTGGTATTCTGCTGGTACTGGCCTTCGTGGTGTTTTATTACAACCGGGCCGGTCTCATTGCCGACTTAGCCCTTGTCGTTAACCTCTTTTTCCTGTTGGGTGTAATGGCCTCGCTGGGTGCTGTGCTAACCATGCCGGGTATTGCCGGTATCGTGCTCTCCATTGGTATGGCCGTGGATGCGAACGTACTGATTTTCGAGCGGATCAAAGAAGAACTGGCCGAAGGGAAAGGCTTCAAGCAGGCTGTAGGAGATGGCTTCAAAAATGCGCTGTCGTCTATCATCGACTCCAACGTGACTACCTTCCTGACGGGTATCGTTTTGTTCGCGTTCGGAACGGGCCTGATTTTAGGATTTGCTACCACGCTGATCATTGGTATCCTGACCTCTCTGTTCGCGGCTATTTTCATCACCCGCCTGATTCTGGAATACTATATTCGGAACGGTAAGACCCTGTCTTTTTCCTCGAAGTGGGCAAAAAACCTGTTTGCTGATTCCAACTTCGATTTCGTATCCCGCCGGAAACTATACTATACTGTTTCGTCGGTAATTATTGCGGCTGGTGTCCTTTCGGCCGTTTTTAGAGGTTTCGGTTTAGGGGTCGATTTTAAAGGAGGCCGCTCATACGTCATCCGTTTTGAGAAGTCAGTCAGTACCGACGACGTTCGTAGCTCACTGGAGAACGTTTTAGGCGCAGCACCCGAAGTAAAAACCTATGGTGGTACGGGTATTGGCTCCAATCAGGTGAAAGTAACGACGCCGTACCTGATTGACGACAATACGCAGGGAGCCGATAAGCGGGCTGAAGCTACCATCTATAAAGGACTGAGCAGCATAAAAGGCAATCCAGCCCGTATTGAAAGTTCGCAAAAAGTGGGGCCAACCATCGCGAATGATATTCTGACCTCTGCGCTATGGTCCATTTTGCTGGCCGTGGCCGTTGTGTTCGCTTACATCCTACTTCGATTCAAGCGATTGGCCTTCGGTTATGGCGCGGTGGTGGCCATGTTCCACGACGTATTGATCATCCTGGCTATTTTCACCTTCTTCAACGGTATCCTGCCCTTCTCGCTTGATGTCGACCAGGCTTTTGTGGGTGCGTTGCTGACCATCATGGGTTACTCCATGAACGATACCGTGGTTGTATTTGACCGGGTGCGTGAGTACCTGAATGAAAATAAGGGGAAGAAAGAAAGCATCCCCATCATTATCAACAACGCGCTGAATAGTACGCTGAGCCGTACGGCCGTAACGGGTTTCTCCACGATTCTGGTTCTGCTGGTACTGTTCATCTTCGGGGGCGAAACCATCCGTGGTTTCTCATTCGCCATGCTGATTGGCGTTATCGTAGGTACTTATTCGTCGTTGTTCGTCGCTACCCCGATTGTGGTTGATTCCCTCAGCCGTGATCAGGAAAAGGGTGAGAATTTAAGCGATAAGCCCGCAGTGGCCGAGAAGAAAACAGGGTTTGATGCCGTTCCGGTCGACTTTACAAGTGCCGCACCCGCTACACCCGCTGAGTTCACGGCCAAGAAGGAGAAGAAAGATAAGAAGCCTCTAATCCGGCCTTCTCAGTCGTAGTAAAACAGCGAAAGAATGAGTGAGTGAAAGAGCGAAAAAGATACCGATTGGTAACCGCTCTTTCACTCATTCGCTCTTTCACTCATTAATATTCGTATATTTCGACTTGAACACCGCATAATCTTTTTCAAAGAGACACGATCACCAAACTCTATTTTGTTGCATGGAAACAACCAAAGTACATACACCAGCCAAAAATCAGCTCTGGGCGAAAAAATCGCTCGAAAAACTCATGGCCGGGGACAATGACGGACCACCCGATAGCATGAACCCGATTAGTCAGGAGGGCACGTTGAAGCGTACTCTGAATGTCACGAACTTGATTGCGCTGGGTATCGGAGCCATTATAGGAGCGGGTTTATTTGTCAGAACAGCGGCTGCGGCTGGTGGTCATGCTGGTCCGGCGGTAACAATCTCTTTTGCCATTGCGGCTTTTGCCTGTGCACTGGCCGGGTTGTGTTATGCCGAGTTTGCCTCTATGATTCCCATTGCCGGTAGTGCCTATACATACAGCTATACCACGATGGGTGAGTTTGTTGCCTGGATTATTGGCTGGGATTTAGTACTGGAATACGCACTTGGAGCCGCTACCGTATCCATTGGCTGGTCACAGTATCTGAACGCCTTGCTGGACGATTTTCTTCATTTTCATATACCCTATCGATGGTGTCACTCTCCATTTCAGGTTAGCGATGGCTTAGGCATTTATGCCGGTGAAGCGGGCGTACAGGGGCTTGTTAATCTGCCTGCGGTGTTCATTCTGTTAATGCTGAGCCTGTTGTTGATCAGAGGTACGCAGGAGTCGGCGGCTTTCAACAATGTTATCGTTATTGTGAAGGTTAGTATCGTCCTGCTGATCATTGCATTGGCCTGGAAATACATCAACCCCGCCAACCACACTCCGTTCCTGATTCCGGCCGATGCCGGTACGGCTAAGTTAAGCACCGGGCAGATCCACAACTATTCCGACCCATTGAATCATGGCTGGCTGGGCGTACTTCGAGGAGCTGGTATTGTCTTTTTTGCCTTCATCGGCTTCGATGCGGTATCAACAGCGGCTCAGGAAGCGAAGAACCCGCAGCGCGATATGCCCATCGGCATCCTGGTATCACTAGCCATCTGTACTGTACTCTATATTCTGTTCTCGTACGTATTAACCGGCCTGGCTCCTTACAAAGAGTTTATGGGACAGGGTGGAGAAGCCTCCGTCGTGTATGCAATCAATACCTACATGCCTGGTTACGAGTGGTTAGCATCGTTGGTAACGGTGGCTATTCTGGCTGGTTTCTCTTCGGTAATTCTGGTGATGCTGTTGGGACAAACCCGCGTATTTTACACGATGAGTAAAGATGGTTTGGTACCATCAGTATTTTCGAGACTGCACCCGAAATTCAAAACTCCCTTCCGGTCACAATGGTTGTTTTTTGCCTTTGTTTCTATCTTCGCGGCCTTCGTGCCCGATAGCATCGTGGGCGATATGACCAGTATTGGAACACTGTTCGCTTTTGTACTGGTTTGTATTGGTATCATGATTCTGCGAAAAACGGATCCCAATATCGTTCGTCCGTTCAAAACACCCCTCTATTTAATCGTTTGTCCACTGGGAGCCGCCATCTGTCTGGCGATGATTTTGAGCCTGGGCTGGGAGAACTGGACACGGCTCATTATCTGGATGGCCATTGGTCTGGCTATATACTTCGGTTATGGCCGCTACCACAGTAAAATACGGTCGCAGGAATAACACGACCCACCTGAACATGAGTCATCCCGAATTTTAGGGGGTTGACAACAAGGGGCCTCCTTTCTTAGCTTTGAGCATCACCACAACGCCAAAGCCAGAAAGGAGGCCTTATTATGTGCCAAGCACAAGAACAAAATAACCATACCGCAGCAAAAAATGCAACCGCAAATGCAACCGCTGCCGACTTCATCACCCAAAAAGTCCGTCAGTATCTCCAACCCATTGAAAACCAACTGAATCAGTCGCTCGATAAGCGACTCGTGACCACC
>NZ_KB893615.1 GCF_000374085.1 Spirosoma spitsbergense DSM 19989
ACATTGAAAATGATCTTTGATGGCATCGTAGACAGCATCTTCGTTACTTTGCATAGGGAGTAGTTGGAGGGGTTTACGTTTAGCGACACAAAACTACCTCAACATCAGCTACTCCCTACTTTTGTCCTGTACTTAGATACCTGACACTAATCCGGATGGTGCGTTTCTGCATACCCATGTTCAGGGTGCCATGTATTAATCGAGAAATCAGTATCAATCTACCAGGCAGTCGGCTGAAACCAGGAACGAAATAGTACAAACGCCGTATTGTCTTTACTTTCGTAGATTGGTAGTTTTGCTCTCTACTACGCAACTGAAGGTAGTTATGAAACAACGATGTACCCTTGTCTTTTTACTGGCGTTCTCAACCCTGGCTATCGACAGTAGGGCACAGGCAACCGTGGCGGGATACTGGCTTGGGGTAACCTATCCGGCTGATCCTACCCAGGCAGTCTATAACTACACTATGACGCTCACGCAGACCGGCACCACGGTTGGGGGCACGGGGCAAACGGCTAACCCAAATGTCCCTTTTGGGGGCGTTGTTTACATTAGTGGCATTCTGGGAGGGTCGGCCGTTTCGTTTTTCGAGTCAGACAAGAATGGCAACACCGCCGTGAAAGACATTTGTTTCTGGAAGGGAGTCATGACCTTTACTAGTGCTGACGAGAGCCTTATCGGCACATATCAAAATATCGTTAACGGTACCACCTGCACCGATGCCGGTGGCGGCACAATTGAGTTATATCGGATTGCCCTGAAATCGCCGGATTCGTTTTGCAAAGGCGGTCCCATGAATTTGAAGGTCACGGGCAAGAATCTACGCTGGTATTCGTCCGATAAGAAAACCACATTGCTGGCCAGTGGTAATACCTATAGTCCAACCCTTACCAAAACAACGACGTTTTACGTCACCCAAACGCTTTATCAGAATGAAAGTCCGGCGGTCCCAATCACCATCAATGTAATTGAGCCAGCCCTTACCATATCGACGCTCAATACGGGCTGCGATAAAAACAATGGTTCCATTGCCGTAGCAGCTACCGGCTCCAGCGGTTTCCAGTACAGTCTGAATAGTGGCCCCTTCCAGAAGAACCCTTTATTTACCAGTCTGAAACCAGGCTCTTATACGGTAGTGGCCCGGGACACACTGGGTTGTAAGACCGAACAGTCAATCACCATCACATCTGATGCAGCACCCACCATTACCGGCCTGGTTAGTACGCCCCCCAAATGCGCTACGGCCAATGGTACGGTCAGCGTAGTGGCTGCGGGCGGTAAAGGACCACTCACCTACTCGATCAACTATGGCGTTACCTACCAGGCCAGTCCGCTCTTTACTAACCTGGCCGGTGGTTCTTATACCCTTCGGGTGCGGGATGCAAATGCCTGTGAAGTAAATAGGGCAATTAGTTTACCTTCCTTCAAACCAATGGTTGTTCTTAGTTCAGCGGCTGTACCCACCACCTGCGGACAGGCTAATGGACAGGCGACTATAACAACAACGGGAGGAACGAAGCCCGTTCAGTACAGCAACGATGGCCAGAACTATCAGGCCACTACTATTTTTACCCGATTGAAATCGGGCGACTACCTCCTCACCGCCCGCGACAGTGCCGGTTGCACCGTAACCCAGTCGGTAAGTGTAGCCGCCAGCACGGGGCCGCAGCCCGTATCTATTCAAACAACGGCCGAGGGATGCGGACTGAAGAACGGTATCCTATCGTTCAGCACGGATCAACATGCAGGGGCCAATGAATACGCCCTCGATGGCCAATCCTTTCAACGCAAAACAGCCTTCACCGGCCTGGGAGCGGGCACCTACACCCTAACCATCCGCGATGCCATTAGTTGTACCCTTACCCAGACCGTAATTATACCCCTTGACTGTCCGAACTTTATTCATTTGCCAACCGCTTTTTCGCCCAATCGGGATAATAGCAACGACGTTTTTACGGCTCGTTTTGCGTTTCAATCCCTGTCGGTTACCCGATTCACCGTGTACGACCGCTGGGGAGCCACTCTGTATAACCGGTCTAATTTTACCCTGACTAGTGGCGAACTGCTCTGGGATGGCCAGTTGAACGGTCAGCCAGCACAGCCCGGCACCTACGTGTACCGGCTGGATTGCCAATTTCCCGATGGCACCCAATCGAGTTACCGCGAATCGGTAGCGTTACTGAAATAAACTACCCATGAAATTTTTACTTGTTGGTTTGGGCAATATTGGTCCCGAATACGCGCTTACCCGCCACAATGCCGGCTTTATGGTTCTCGACCGGCTGGCTGCCCAGCACGGGTTTAGTTTTTCCATGACCCGCCTGGCTTATACAGCCAAATGGCAACACAAAGGAAAACAGTTGTTTTTTGTCAAGCCCACAACCTACATGAACCTGAGTGGCCGGGCCGTACTATATTATATGAAGCAGGAAAACATTCCTGTGGAGAATGTACTGATCATTACGGACGATAAAGATTTACCGTTCGGCAAACTGCGATTGAAGCCCAAAGGATCGCCGGGGGGGCATAACGGATTGAAGAGTATTGATGAGGTACTGAACAACCAGCCATACGCCCGACTTCGGGTGGGCATTGGCAACGATTTCTCAAAAGGAAAGCAGGTTGATTTTGTGCTGGGTGAGTTTCCGGAAGACGAAATGATTCAATTACCGGACTACCTGGACCGGGCTGGAGAGGCTATACTCGCATTTTGTACTATGGGCATACAGATGGCTATGAATAATTACAACCAATGATATAACTTTTAAAAGAATCTTGTAATTTTATCAAGACATATTTTATACATATCAACCACCAACAATGCCAAATACTATTCGTTTCTAATGGTAAAAAAGGGGGTTATCAGCGAAATAAGCTGGAATTTCGGCATTATATTCGGAATAATATTCGGAAACGCACCCTATAGAGCACTTGCGATTTAAAACTTTCTATAGACATTTGTGCGTTATCTAACTGAAAACAAAATAGAACAAAACAATGAAATCACGCGTTATCTTTGCATCGTTGGTACTTGGATTAGGATTGACGATATCACAGGCATACGCGGCTACCACCACCAACACTGATGATAGCCCGGCAGCCAAAAAGCCGGCAAGTACGATGCTTGTCAATGGTTCACAGAAGTTATTTGCTTCGTATGTGGAACAACACATTGCCAAGTTTGCAACTACTACAAATTGGCAGAATTTTATGAGTGTTATTACTTCGTATAACAACAACCCGGCCGCTGTGCTGACCATCAGCCCTGCCGACCGCGCTACGTTCAACGAAGGAGCCACTCAGGTCATCAACGAACTGGCTAAGCTGAAAGATGCCGAAGCCGCTCACTGGATGGATCAGGCAGACCACACTACCCGGATGATTAACTTCCTCTGGAACGTGAATCTCCCCTTTAGTGAATTAGTAGAAACCCCTGAAATTCAATAATTTAGATATAACGCTAAATTAGTTGAGCGAAGGGAACAGAAAAGAGTAAAAGTTAGTTTTTCATGTAGAAAAGGTTAAGGGTTTAGGAATAGTCAGTATAGGGTTCTCTGCACGATCAGGGAACCTTATCTTTTTTATACCCCTCCCCCGCCCTTACATTTTACTCCCGGCAATTTCTTTTTGACCTGATTAATGAACAGAAAAGCCGCCCCTCAATCCGGGGACGGCTTTTTTGCTTACGGTCTCATGCTGGAATGGCCTTGAGTTGGGGTGACTTTACCTCACTCCCTTATCACTTTTACCACCTGGCTTTGGGTAGCTGTCAATACCCGAAGCAAATACACCCCACCCGACTGGCCTAACCCAACCGTAGTCCGCACCGGACCCGCCGATTGAGCAAGACTCTTTTCACTTACCCGGTGGCCCCGGCTGTCGAACACCGACAGCATTAGGCCACCCACCGCTCCGCCAATCTCAACGCTCACTTGGTCGGCCACCGTCGGGTTGCTCAAGACCAGCACCCGCAACGATTCGCCGATTTCCGTAGCCCCTGTCCGGGCACTTGCCGAACAGGCTGATAGCCAGTTGTAGGCAAACGAGGCCGAACTGCCTGTTTGCACCGCACGTAGTGTAATGCTGGGGTTGTCGATGTAAAGCGTCAACGTGTACGGCCCCGGACTGGTAGTGGGTAGCATTTCATTGACCACCGAGAAGCTGATGGGAGCACCCGTCGTACCCGTATAGGTCGGGCTGAAACTCAATCGGCGCGAGGTAGCCGAGAGGGGCGTACAACTTACCCCATTCACCCCCGTGATGGCAAACGCAGCCGGGGGCATGGGCGTTGTGTTACAGGCCGATAACCAGTTGTAGACGAAACTGGCTTCGCCATCGGTCCCCATTTGGAAGGCTTTCAGGGTAATGTTCGGATTGTCGATGTAAAGCTGTAAACTGTATGGCCCCGGATTGGTAGTGGGCAGCAGCTCATTCACCACCGAAAAGCTGATAGGAGCCCCCGTTGTACCGCTGTACTGGGGACTGAAACTGATTGTGTATCCATTGGTATTTACGGGCGTACAACTCAACCCGGAAACCCCCGTAATGGCAAGGCTCCCATTGGTCAGACCACTGACTTTTCGGATGCGGTGGTTACTATAGTCAGCGATGTAGAGATTACCCGAGGCATCCACCCCCACGCCACGGGGAGAAGTTAGATTGGCCGCCGTAGCCGCGCCACCATCCCCGCTAAAACCAAAACTGCCCGTACCCGCCACGGTGGTGATGTTCCCGCTGGCAAATACTCTGCGGATACGGTTGTTGCTCACATCGGCTATGTAAACATTGCCCGAGGCATCCACCGCCACATCAGCGGGACCGTACAGACTGGCCGCCGTGGCCGCACCCCCATCCCCACTGAAGCCCTGACTGCCATTCCCCGCCACCGTACTGATGATGCCGCTGGTATTGACCTTGCGGATGCGGTGGTTACCCAGATCAGCGATGTAGAGATTACCCGAAGCATCCACGGCCACACCTTGTGGAAAATTCAGACTAGCCGCAGTGGCCGCCCCACCATCCCCACTGAAACCAGCGCTGCCATTACCGGCCACGGTGCTGATGATACCACTGGTATTGACCTTGCGAATGCGCAGGTTTTGATAATCAGCAATGTAGAGATTACCCGAGGCATCCACCGCCACACCATAGGGATTATACAGACTGGCCGCTGTGGCTGGGCCACCATCCCCACTGAAGCCACCACTACCCGTACCGGCTACCGTGCTGATGATGCCGCTGGTAGACACCTTGCGGATGCGGTAGTTACCATTATCAACGATGTAGATATTGCCTGAGGCATCTACGGCCACACCTACGGGGCCATCCAGACTGGCTGCCGTGGCCGCACCCCCATCTCCACCAAAACCACGACTACCATTGCCCGCCACCGTGCTAATGATCCCGCTGGTAGATACCTTGCGGATACGCTGGTTACCGACATCAGCGATGTAAAGATTGCCCGAGGCATCCACCGCCACATCACTGGGATAATTCAGGCTAGCCACCGTAGCCGCGCCACCATCCCCACTGAAACCCGGACTGCCATTACCGGCCACCGTACTAATGATACCGCTGGTGTTGACCTTGCGAACACGCTGGTTAAGGAAGTCAGCGATGTAGAGATCGCCCGACATACTCAATGCCACATTACTGGGATAACTCAGGGCAGCGCCCGTGGCCGCACCTCCATCCCCACTAAAACCTGGAAAGCCAACACCAGCCACGGTGCTGATGATGCCGCTGGTATTGACCTTGCGAATGCGGTGGTTTTGATAATCAGCGATGTAGAGATTGCCACTCCCATCCACCGCCACATCATTGGGACTATACAGACCAGCCGCTGTGGCCGCGCCACCATCCCCACTGAAACTCGAACTGCCATTGCCCGCCACGGTACTGATGATACCGCTGGTATTGACCTTGCGGATGCGCTGGTTATTCCGATCAGCAATGTAGAGATTACCCGATACATCCACCGCCACACCTGTGGGATTATTTAAGCTGGCCACCGTGGCCTCGCCACCATCCCCACTGAAACTCGAACTGCCGTTGCCCGCCACCGTGCTGATGATGCCGCTGGTATTGACCTTGCGGATGCGATGGTTACTATAATCTGCAATGTAGAGATTACCCGAGGCATCTACGGCTATACCAATGGGGTCACGCAGGCTAGCCAACGTGGCCGCACCACCATCCCCACCAAAACCACGACTACCGTTGCCCGCCACCGTGCTGATAATTCCGCTGGTATTGACCTTGCGAATACGCTGGTTAAGGAAATCAGCGATGTAGAGATTGCCCGCGGCATCCACCGCCACACCAGTGGGATCATTCAGGCTAGCCGACGCGGCCGCCCCCCCATCCCCAGCAAAACCCAGACTGCCGTTACCAGCCACCGTGCTGATGATCCCGCCAGGGGATACCTTGCGGATACGTTGTTTATTGCCATCAGCAATGTAGAGATTGCCCGAGGCATCCACCGCCATTCCGTAGGGAGTATACAGGCTTGTCGCCGTGGCAGGGCCACCATCTCCCTCCTGGTCAGAGCCTGCCACGGTGGTAATTGTTTGGGCAGATAGAGGGATAGTCACTAAAAAAAACAGGATACTGAACCAGACGCCCACCGGGCGGCAGCTGGAAAAACGGAAGGAAAGAGATTGACACATAGCGTTAAAGAGCTAAAGGGTGAAGGGAGAAAAACCAGAAAACGAGTGAAAACGGATGGTCAGAAGACCTCACAGGCATCAATCCGGCAGGGAACCCGGAGCAGCAGGCAGATCGGGAACAGGTACTATTGACAGTTCGTGACTGCTTAAAACGCGGGTGTGTACCTGATCCTTATTTAATCAAAATTAAACTCGAAATTATTATATTCAACACTTTTTTCGGGCTATTTTCATCTAATTTAGCTAACGGTACTATTTCGTACGACAACCAGAAAAGGAACTGATTATCAGCCGGATACGAAACCTCTCCAGGTATTCAATTATCCAGCTACGATCTCCTAAATAGGCGTATTACAAAAAAGCCGCCCCTCAATCCGGGGACGGCTTTTCGCATTTTCTTAACCTAAACTAAGTCCGATAGTCAATGAGCGAAAGGGTCAATGAGTGAAAGAGCGAATACAATCCGGCAGTCTCTTCGCTCTTTCACTCATTGACCCTTTCACTCTTTAATTCTGCCCTCCTACCCGGCTTTGCTCGGCGGAGGTGGCCGAATTACGCTGGCGGGCACCTTTTACGTTCTGGTTGCCGAAGCGGTAGGTAAACGTGAGCCGAATCTGGCGACTCTCCCACCGCGACTGCACCCGGAAGTCGATGTCCTGCACCACGGCCCGTCCGTTGAAATGGTTCAGCCAGAAGGGGTCGTTTATATTCAGTTTCAAATTACCCTTGCCATCCATCACTTTCTGCTGCACGCCAATACTGAATCCACCCTGCGGCTGCGCCCGGTAGAAACCGTACTGCGAAGCCGTATTAAACCAGCCCGACACTTCACCCGACAGGGTTTTGCTGAAGGTAAAGTTCTGAGAGGTGTACAGGTTACCGGCTACCAGTTTCACTTCGTAGGGTGAACCCGAATAGATGGTCTGGTAGTGCTGATAGTAAGTGCTGATATTGTTCTGCATGCGCCACCACTTTGTTACGGTTACCGGAAAGCTCAGGTTCAGGCTCACGTTGTCCTGAACACCCAGGTTTTCGGGGGTAACGTAGGTAATGTTCCGGGCGGCAATCTGCCGGGGTGTTTCCTGGTTAATAAAATCTGTGGTGCGGCTGTAGTTCAGCGTGGTGGTGAAAGCGTTTTTGTACACATGGGTCATTTCAACCGAATTGGTGTACTGTGGCCGCAGAAACGGGTTTCCCTGCTGATAGGTGTACGGGTCCAGATAGAACACAAAGGGGTTCAGGTTCTGATAATCTGGCCGACTGATTCGGCGGCTGTATGATACGTTCAGCACATTATTGGTATCCAGTTGGCGGGACAGGAACAGCGTCGGGAACAGATTCAGATAGTTACGGTCCACGGTTTGGTTGAGTGTGACGGATGTGCCAACCGAGTGCGTATGTTCAGCCCGCAACCCAGCCTGCACTTTCAGTTTCCCGAATTGTCCGGCATAGTTCACGTAGCCCGCGTTGATGTTCTCATTATACAGGAACTGGTTGGAGCGGCTGGCATCGGGCAGCCACTGGCGTTTTTCCTGTTGCAGCGTGTCGTAGATGGTGTTGTTATCTGCGTTTACATAACTGCTTTTCAGGCCTATTTCCAGCTTACTGCCTTTTTTCATGGGCAGGACATAATCCGTTTTAAACGCCATGATATTGATGGCCGAGGGCATATTGTTCCGCACATCCTGATTCGGGCGGCTCATCACATTTTCGGCGGAGTAATACTGGGTACTCAGGTTATTTGTATTCTGCCCGCCATAGTGAACATAATCGGCATCAACCGTCCACTCGCGCCCTTTCCCATAGTCGAATTTGTAGTTGACATTTCCCGTGATGTTCGACAAAAAGTTGCCGGCATCGGTCTGGGTAATGGCCTTGCTGGTCAGCAGCCGGTTTTCGTCACTAATCAACGTGTTATTCTGACCGGCAGAACGCCAGTCGTTCGAGAAGCCATTCACCACCACGCCAATCGTATTTTTGTCGTTGATGAAGTAATCCATACCGGCCTTATACGAATGCCCGGCAAACTGATTGGGCCGGAAGGAGCGCTGATCGAAGTAGGTGGTCTGGCCGTTGTAGTTGATAATCCGGTTGAGCTCATTAGTTTGGGCACTCTGTCGGTTCACGTAGCTATAGTTGCCAAACAGGTTCACTTTCCCGTCGCGGTGATTCAGGTTCAGCGAGGTGTTGAACTTGGGTAAATCATCGCGCACCCCGTTCAGGTTGTTCACCCAGCCGAAGCCCGTACCGATAATGGCGGTGCCGTTAGTCCCGAAATTCTTGTTTTTCTTCATCTTGATATTGATAATCCCCGACGTACCGGCGGCATCGTATTTGGAACCGGGATTGGTGATAATCTCAATCGTGGCGATATTGTCGCTGGGCGTATTTTTTAGCAGATTGGCTACTTCCTGTTGCGAGAGGTAGGTCTGCTTGCCATCGATGTACACGATAACCCCCGACTTTCCTTTCAACTGAATCTGATCGTTCTGGCGGTCGATGGTAACGCCGGGTGCTTTTTCCAGCACTTCCAGAGCCGTGTTACCACTGGATACAATGCTGTTCTCCACATTCATCACGGTCCGGTCAACCTGCTGCTCGATGAATGGTTTCTTAGCAATAACGTTGACTTCGGTCAGGTTTTTAGTCTCCTCGGTCATTGTCATTGCCGGTAGTTCCTGAGCCGGATTCGCTTCGTCGATAACGAACGGTACACTATACGTTTTGCGGTATCCAATCTGCTGAGCGGTTACCAGATACTTGCCGGCCCCTACGTTTTCGAATGAAAATTTCCCATCCAGATCGCTGATGGCTCCTTTCGTCAGGGTCGAGTCCTTCGCTTTGAGCAACATCAGCGTGGTGAATTCCAGGGGTTTTCCGGCCACACTTTTGACCTGGCCCTGCACCATACCCCGTGTTAGAACCTGTCCAAACGTGGTTGAGAGAGTAAAAAAAATGAGGATAACGAAGGCGGATAACGTTTTCATGCGTAGTGTATTTTCAAAAAGATTGTGCGCTTATTATAAATAGTACAGGGCAAAGGTAGGTAGTATGCATCACAAAGTACCTGCTCTTACACAAACGGTCTGAACGGAAGGATAAGCGGATTTTAGGGGATGATAAGCGAAGAAGACAAGAAAAGAGTCGCTATTTTGTCAGAAAGACAGGGTATTAATAGAAATGTTGCATGGGGCAACCGCTCGGGCAGAATTATTTTGATGGCAGGTTTTCAATCTTACGTTTACCGGGAAATAGCCGTAGTCCAATGCCCGTATTCGTGATCCTGCCGGAGCGGTTCAGTTTGCCGTGTATAGTCATTAACCGTTAAGGGCCTTTTTTCACTACTATCGTCTACAATTTGATTCCTACCGTCCATACACCGGCATCGGGGCCTTGCCCTTCCCGAAACGAGCTGTTTGGTTCGTAACGGCCGAATAATTTGGCATGGCCCCGGTAACCCAGTTCGGCCATGTAGCCCCAGCGCACGGGGTTCAGGCTATAGGTATTGTGGGTGCGAACAGCGGAGCCGCCTTCGGGTTTAACTTTAGTATAGCTGTCCAGCCGGATACCTGCATACCCACCCATGCTCAGGCTGAAGCCCGATTTGAACCCCAGGTTCAGCATAAGCGGTAGATTCAGCTGGGCCATAACCAGTTTCGATTTGTGTAGGTTGACGGTTGCAGGCTCGATAACCAGTTGGCCATTTTGCGCTACCAGTGTGTTTCGGCCTTCAAACATAAAGTTGTTCCAGGCTACTTCAGGACCAGTCAATAACCGAAGTTTGGTCTTGCCGCTTACGGCCAGTGGAATGCGGGTTTGCCACGCCAGAGCGACATACCGTGAGCCAACAGGCCGGAAATCATACCCCGTGGGAAGTGTTCCCGTAAATCCGTTAAAGCCCAGATAAATAGCCAGGTCAGTACGAACACGCTCAACTGGCTTGGTGGGTTTAGTCGTTGTAACGGTAGAATCGGTCGTGATGGTAATCGTTGTCGATTGAGCGAATGACGGTATAGAAGCAGCTATCAGCGTCGTGGTCAGGATGTGTTTGAACGTTTTCATGGCAGTCCGCCGGAGCGGTGGTTTGAACAATGTTGAAAATGGTTTCCGTGTTCAAGCGGTTAGTAGCACAGACCTGCAGGATTTGCTTTTTCCGTTTGTTGACAGGAAGATGTAGAAACCCGGAGCGCAGGTTGCACGAGTCTGAAAAAAAATCAGTTTATTTTTTTGACATGACCGTCTGGAGAAGAAATTTTGCCCGTCGGACCAATAAGCCTTCCTGGCGCGGGGCATTACATAACTGGCAGGTAAATAGCAAATGTGGCACCCTGACCCGGCTTACTACTGGCGGTAATGGTACCACCATGATTAGCAGCCACTTTTTCACAAATGGCCAGTCCAATGCCCGTACCGGCGTATTCACTCCGGCTGTGTAGCCGCTGGAATACCTGAAAAATACGATCCAGGTATTTTTCATCAAACCCGATGCCATTGTCTGCCACACTGATACAATGGTACAGAACAGCCTTCCGGGCAGGTTTGACATCGACCGGTAACGCAGCCGCTGTAACCTGGGTGGCGTTTACCTGAACAACCGGAACAGTATCAGATTTTTGGAACTTCAGCGCATTGCTTAGCAAATTCAGGAATAACTGCCCCAACTGCAATCCATCGCCTAATACGGTAGGAAGCACCGCTATGTTAAGTTGGGCGTTGCCTAGTTCCATATCCTCCACTACGGTGGTTACTACCTGATTGAGATCAACGGGCAACGTTGTTTCCTGACGGGTCGATATACGGGAGAACACCAGCAGGTCTTTGATAAGGGCTGACATTCGACTGGCCGCACTCTGCATTCGTTCGAGGTAACTGATGCCCTCACCTAACTGCAAACCATGTTGGTTTTTAAGTATATCGCCAAATGACTGGATTTTCCGGAGTGGTTCCTGCAAATCATGACTGGCGATATACGCGAATTTTTCCAGATTTTCGTTCGAGCGCCGGAGATCGAGATTGGAGGCCGTTAGCTGTTCTGTTCGGGATAGTACCTGCTGTTCCAGTTCGTAGGTCACCAGTTTCTGCTCCTGAATATCGGTAGCGGTACCTACCCAGAGGGTAATTTCACCCGCTTCATCCCGAAGGGGTAAGGCCCGGTTCAGATGCCACCGGTATTGACCGTCGGTGCCACGCCGATACCGATTTTCCAGCTCGAACGTAGTGCCATCGGCCAGGGCTTTTTTATAAACAGCCAGCGTATTGGGCAAATCATCGGGATGAATGGCTTCCTGCCACCCCATAACATCGGTCTGGCCGGGGCGTTGCCCGGTGTAGTTGTACCAGCGTTGATTGAAGAAATTAATAGTACCATCCGGCGTATTCGTCCATGTAATCTGAACAATGGCTTCCAGCAGGGTTCGAAAGCGCGTCTCACTTTCTTCGATGGCCTGCCGGGACAGAACCTGCTCGGTCACATTAACGGCTATGACCGCTACACCATTAACCCGTTTGGAATCGTCGCGCAACGGCGCATAAACGAAGTTAAAGTAAGCATCCTCCAGGCGGTCGCCATGCTGTAAGCGGGTTAGTATCTCAGAACCATACTGTGCAATACCCGAATCATATACCTCCTGCATGGCACCGATTACCCGCTGCCCTACCAGTTCGGGCAGGGCCTGTATCATGGGTTGCCCGATAATAGACTCGTCTTTACCCCAAATCTCCAGCATCGAGTTATTTGCCGTTTCTATAACCAGCTTGCGGCCATCCAGCATACCAATGGCAACCGGAGCCTGGAGAATCATATTTCGAAACCGTTCTTCGCTGAATTGCAGTCGGTCTTCAGCTTCCCGAAGGGCTTTATTCTTCGCTACCTGTTCCGTAATATCCAGAACGATACCCGTAATAGAAATGGGTTTACCATCCGCGTCGAACAGGTACTGCCCCAGTATTTTGACCCAGTGGATTGTGGTATCATGCCAAACAAAACGGGCCTCGTAGCTGACAGACCCCGTCTGCAACGCTACTTCATGCGCCTGTTCCCTAATGGGCCGGTCTTCCGGATAAACATGCTGGACAAAGACAATATGGTGGCGTTCTGGCTTTTCCACACCCGTCAGTATCCGGGAAAAGGCGGGGGAATAGACCATCTCGCCGGTCACTAAATCGATCCAGAAAGACCCTGCTCCGGAGCCCTCGAGGGCCATTTTTGCCTGTTGGTTGGATAGGGCAGCTTTTTCTTTAGCCAGTACCTCTTCCGTGATGTCCTGCGCAATACCCGAAAAACGATACGCTTCGCCCGAACTGGTAAAATAGGTCTGCCCGATAAACCGAACCCAGCGTACCCTGCCATCGCTAACATCAACGGTTCGAAAACGTGCATCATAACGCCCGCCCGACTCCGGCTTTAAGGCCCACTGAACAGCCTGATTTACCCACTCTTTATCATCCGCATGAATATAATCCAGCGTCTGCCCGTACCGTTGCAAATCCTGATTGACCAACCCACACAGGGCCTGGCACCGGGCATCCCACTCCACCACCCCCCGAACAGGGTCCAGTTCCCAGGTACCAAGCTGGGCCGAGTCGAGGGCAAACCGCAGTCGCTCTTCTCCTTCCTGATGCGCCTGTTGCAGGGCAATTCGGTCCGAAATATCCTGCATGGAGCCCACCATTCGTATAGGGCTCCCCTCCCGGTGAAGCACATAGCCCCGGTCCAGTACGGTAGCGTAACTCCCATTAGCCCGGCCAAACCGGTACTCATCAGACCAGTTGGTCAGTCCCTGTTCAACAGCTTGATGAATACTGGTTAAAATCCGCTCTTTATCGTCGGGATGAACATGCCGGGACCATGATTCCAGGCCATCTTCGGTGGTTTCCTGAGGAGGATGATCAAATAACGTGGTATACCCTTCATTCCACCAGACAGTATCGGCCACTATATCCCAGTGCCACACGGCATCACGGGTTGCTTTCGTAAGCAAGTCAAATAGCTCGTTCGTCGTTACTGAATCGGTACGCAATGGTGTAGATTACTAAATATGAATGTTGGAAACTCTAAAGTAGTAACGGGCAATCAAACTCGTTCGTTTATTCCGGGCATTTACGCTATTATTTCAACCCATCGATGGCTAAAAGCCGGTTCCGGCAGGCGTATAGCCGTTGTCATTTATGCCTGCCGGAACCGGTCACTTTTCTATAAACTGGAGCAGTTCAATCCGGTTGGCAAATGGGTCGTGGAAGAACACCCGCGCCCGTCCATCTATTTCGGATGCCTGTTCCAGCACCAGTCCCTTGCCCAGCAACACCCGTTTTGCTTCGTCCAGACTGGCTACCTCGAAAGCAGGGTGTCGTTTGGAATAAGGGCCGGCAGCCTCCTCGCGCAGGTGTAGCTGAATATCGGCCATACGGAACCAGATAGCACCACCGGGGTGATTACCCGGGATCTCGTTCAGACCCAGCAGGCTCCCGTAAAACTCCCTTGCCTGAGCCGTGGTGCCTTCGGGAATACCAAGCAGTATGTGGTCCAGTCGTTTGAAATGTATCATCTTGCTTAATAGAATCTGGGTGGGGGGTTCAGGGTCGTATTCTGCCGCTGATGCCAGTAGGGATAGATGGTTGGTACGTCGCTGGCCGCGTCCAGTTTTTTCACCTGCTCCGTTGTCAGGTTCCAGCCTACGGCACCGAGGTTTTGCTTCAGTTGCTCTTCGGTGCGTGCGCCAATAATGATGGTCGATACCGTTGGGCGCTGGAGTAGCCAGTTCAGTGCCACCTGCGCCACCGTTTTGCCCGTTTCGGCGGCTACCTCGTCCAGCACGTCAATGATGGTATAGAAGAGCTCGTCCGCTATGGCAAAAGCCGGTACGGGACTTCCTCCCTGCGCCACCCGGCTATCGGGCGGGATGGGTTGGTGTCGGCGGTACTTTCCACCCAGTCGGCCAGCCGCCAGCGGACTCCAGATAATAGCTCCTACCTGCTGGTCGATACCCAGGGGCATCAGTTCCCACTCGTATTCCCGATTGATCAGGGAGTAATATACCTGATGGCCGACATACGGGTTCCAGCCGTACTTTTCGGAACGGGCCAATGACTTCATCAGATGCCAGCCCGAAAAATTGGAACAGGCAATGTAGCGTACTTTCCCACTTTGCACCAGGTCATCGAGGGTGCGCAATGTTTCATCAACAGGCGTAACCCCGTCGAAACCGTGCATATGGTAGATGTCGATGTAATCCGTTTTGAGTCGCCTGAGGCTGCTTTCGCACTGTTTGAGCAGGTGCAGGCGCGACGAACCCTGGTTGTTTGGTCCCTCGCCAAAGGTAAATGTGGCTTTGGTGGAAAGAAGCACGTTGTTGCGCAGGCCGCTTAGGGCTTTGCCCAGAATTTCTTCCGACAACCCCTGCGAATATACATCAGCGGTATCGAACAGGTTGACGCCTGCATCCAGGCAGATGTTCACCAGGCGAGTCGCTTCTTCGACCTGCGTTTGCCCCCAGGCCTTAAAAAAATCGCCACTGCCGCCAAACGTAGCTGTACCAAAACTGAGAACGGGAACCAGTAATCCCGACGCACCTAATTGCCTGTATTCCATAATGAGTTCTGTTACTTTCTTTACTGCTGAAGGTCATCTGTTGCTGGCGTGAATATATATACGTAAAACCTGGCCTTTCCGGTTCAACAACAGCAGCGTGTACGGAAGTTTGGTAACCGTTGACGTTGGTCAGTAAAGGGCGTATTCCGCGGAACGGCAACGCCCCTTTAGTACATTTCAATCATTTTCTATACCTATCATCAGTTTACTACAATACCTGCGTACCATTCACGAACGCCGGGCCTATTACTTCCTCATGGAATGCTTGTATAATTTCCATTTCCGTAAAAGTAAAGCAAGCAGTTTTTGTACTATAGCATTACGCGCAAACCATTCGGCCGCTTTATTTAGTTATTTAGCATATTGATTGTTCTATGGTGTATTTGCTCCTTAGGTATTGATTCTAACTGTTTTACAGAAGTCGTGGAACTCATTTATACGATAGATAATAACGTAGATAATACTAAACCAGTTAGTTGCACTTTTTTACCCGTATCCTATTTTTCACGCTCCCGGTCTATTCACTGACCAACACCTGCCAACTCAGGGTAACAGGTTATTCCGGCAGCACAGGAAATTGAGTAGATTGCCCGCGCTGCCTTCCCGGCGAATCGGGCGTTCCAATTCACTACCAGGCGAATTCAGTACGAATGAATTCGTCATTTAAACAAAGATGGGCACGAATCCACCAGGTATATCCGGCACACTCCCATCGTTCACGAAGAAATGGGGAGCATGGCTTCCAGGCCTTGCCTGCGTTTCTGATTAGTACACTCCTTCTACCCGAACGTATCAGCGGGTTTCATCAGTCGGTCAGGAACATACTAACCCGGCTTCACGCCCGAAACCAATGGTTTGACGGGGTCTTTCAGACTAAAATTTCACAACACATGAATCGTTTTTCAGTCATTTATCTGCTAAAGAGGCAGTACCATCATATATATTGCAGCACTCACCAGGAGGCTGAGGCTGTTTTAGCGACCTTACTTACGCAGGAAGGCCAAAAGCCAGTTGGTATCTACGATGCCAAAACGGAGCTTTTCGTCTGGGAACCTACCCGGCAACGCCAATACGATAAAGCCAGCATTGAGAAGCAGGGGAAACTGGGCGAACAAATCAACCGGATCGCCCAGGCCCTGCGTTATCACGACGAGGTCCGGCACACCCCGACCAACTCCCTGTTCCAGCTTCTCCAGACGGAGGAGGTTTACCCCATATAACTCAACTGTAAAACTTATATCATCATGCAAACGAACCGTCAGAACATTACTCAGGCATTACCCTATATGCTGGCCTATCCCGCCCTATTGGCAGGCCACCAGACCATCAACGAAGCCATTAATGATCACTTACTCAACAACTACCTGGGAGCTTTTATCGAGCAGGATGGGTTGCCGGATGAGGCTTCAACGACACCAGCTCCTTTAGCAGAGTACATAAACGCTGTTTTTAGTCAATTTTCAGATCCCGTTCTAAGCGATCCATTAGCCAGATTGTGTGCCGACGGAGCACTGAAACTACCAGCTTACATTCTTCCTACCCTGCTGAATTTGCTGGCCCAGAATGGGGATGTTCATCGAATCGCTTTCTTACTGGCTGCGTATGGCCATTATCTGTCGGAACAACTTAAAGCAGGTCAGGCTGACGAACTGGCGCCCGACGACTGGGCAAAAATCAGTAGCGACGATGTGGTGGCTTTGCTGAGCATTTCGTCTATGGCAACGGCCCGACTGCAAACCTATTCGCATTTTGTGGCTATGTACAAGTCATACCGCAATCAGATTGCGACGCACGGAGTCGAGTTTTTACTTCGGCAAATGGCCTATAACCAACTGGCTATGCAGGCTGCTTAAACAACAAAATCGGTGCCGGGAGGCCCGGTACCGATTTCTCATTACTACCAGTGCCGTCTCGTGTTTAACTCCCGGCGCTGGACTTATCTACGTGCATCATAGGTTAGACGATAAGATTTTGGGAGGAGTTATCCTGACGGGCAACCCCTCCTTACGCATATCATAGGTTAATAGATAAGCTCGTTTACCAGCCCTCAGGGGCGGGTTGATTTCATGGGCCAAAGGATTATCTTTTTGAACTCGGCCGTGCCACCTTCGGCAAACAGGTCGATGGCGCCCGCTGCTGTAGTCGGAAATATGTAGTCGGTAATAACGCGTTCGCCATTGTTGGCAAATACCGTCACAACGGACCGGTCAACAAAAATGCGTAGGTTGATGACGCCATTCTTCGGCTGCAATGGAGCCGTTTCAACACTGGGAAACCGGTCGCTGAAGGCCACATTACCCGACTTTCGGCGGTCCAGTTCGAGGTGGCCGTTGGTATAGCGGATGATGGTTTCTTCATCGCCCGGTCCGTCGCTACGGTTTTTGGCGAACCGGATACCCACCGTTCTGGCTGTGCCGGGGCTTATCTCGGCTTCGATTTCGTACACGTTATCGATGCTTTTTTCCAACGTCTGGCTCTGACTGGTGAGTTTCAGATTTTGCTGTTCCTTTTTAGGACCGCGCAGGCTGGTAACACCGGCAATGGGCGTTTGCACTAGTACTAGTCCCTCCGGCGTACGCCGGAGCGCGATCTGGCGCGGTAATGACATGGCCCCTTTGAAGGGTGTAGTCGGGATTTTGCCCGCATAGGCCCAGTTGTTGAGCCAGCCAATCATGATCGGGTTTTTCTGTGCAGCGGGCAGGTTATTGAACGGGATAGCCGCGTAATAATCTTTACCCCAGTCCACGACCGACCCGGCATAATCACCGGCAATGGGTTTGGGATTGGCCGGGTCGAGCGTAAACCGTTTGCCATTAAAATCGCCTACGAAATACTGCATTCCCACGTAATCCTTCTGTGGATGGCCCGATGAGATGAACAGCACCCATTTCGTTTTCTCCCCAGATGGCCGGCCCGGTTCTTCCTCAGTGGGGACGGTCATCAGGGCGGGGCACTCCCAGACTTTCGTCGTGTCGCCCACCGGCCCGAAATAACTCATAAACTGCCAGTCTTTAAGGTTTTTCGATTCGTAGAGAGCAACGCTGTGTTCGGTTGCTTTCACGGTAGCCATGACCCATTTCTGCTGGGGTTCATACCAGAATACGTTGGGATCGCGAAACTCCCTGCTGCCGATGTCGATAATCGGATTTCTGGCGTACTGCGTCCAGGTTCGGCCCTTGTCGGCACTGTATGCCATATTTTGGTACTGATTGGTCTGGGAGTCACCTTTCATTACGTTGCCGGTATAAATAGCCACCATACAATCGCCGGTTCCGTCGGGGCACAGGCCGCTTTTGTTGTCTTTATCCACCACGGTGCTACCGGAGAAAATGGCCGTTTTGGAAACACTATCGGCGTTGGTGAACTCCGGAATAGCCACCGGCAAATCATCCCAGTGGAGCAGGTCTTTACTCACGGCATGGCCCCAGCTCATATGCCCCCACTCGTTGGCGAACGGGTTGTGCTGGTAAAACATATGGTATTCGCCGTTGGCGTAAATCAGTCCGTTGGGGTCGTTGATCCAGCCTTTGGGCGCCGAAAAGTGGTACTGTGGGCGATAATCAACAGAATCTGCGGTTGTTTCGGTTTGGGCCGACGATTCTGTTTTGGTCGACTGATTACAGGCCGTTTGGCTGATTGCGATAAAAGCCAGCAAGGCAAAAGCAAGGTTTTTTCGTTGCATGGAGCAGTATGTATTAATGACGACCGGTGACTGGAAAATTTATAATCGAGAATCGTCCATGACTAAACGTTTTCCATCATAAAAAACTACCGACCTGTTAAACACGGGAGAAGCAGTATCCTGCATTTCTATTTATAAAAATGACTGCTCCAGTATAGTTTCTTCCGTAAAATTCGGTGTAGCGCCCTGTTTGGTGGCGACATATGCCCCCGTAGCACAGGCAAATTCAAGTGTCTTTTTTGGACTTTCGCCCTGTAAGGTTTTGTAGAGGAACCCGGCCAGAAAAGCGTCGCCACTGCCAATGGTATCCGCTACCTCGACTGGAAAACCGGCCTGTTTTGTAAAGCCCGAGGCATCAAGCATAGCCGCCCCATCAGGACCAAGTGTCACGCAGAGGGTTTCCAGATTATAGCGTTCCCGAAGTTGCTGCATGGCTCCCTTCAGGTCTGCGGTCCAGCGTTCTGGTTCGTGACCGTACCAACCCGACAGTTCCACCAGTTCGTGTTCGTTCAGCTTGGCGATATCGGCCCGGTGCAGCAACTCTTCCACTAGTTTCTGATTGTAGTGGGGAGCCCGCAGGTTCACATCAAATACTTTGTGGGGGGCCACTTCCAGCAGTGCCAGCAGCGTTTCGTACGTTTGCTGACTGCGGGCGGCCAGACTGCCATATACGAACACCTCACTTTGCTTCACCACATTGATCAGACCGGGTTCGGGCATGATGTAGTCCCAGGCAACGGGCTGGAGAATCTTATAGGTTACCTCGTTAGAATCCGAAATATTGGCCTTCGCCACACCCGTCAGGTGCGTTTGACCCACCTGCACCAGGGCTGTCGGGATACCTTTCTGCGCCAGAAAATCAATCAGTTCGCGACCCAGATCGTCACTACCGACACGGCTGATTAGCTGGGCATTCAGGCCGAAGTTGCGCAGGTCAGCGGCCACGTTCATGGGCGCACCACCGGGTTGCCTGCTGGTAGGCAGTACATCCCAGAGAATCTCCCCAAAACAGGTTATCATATAGTTATTCATTGTCATTGGGTGGTCATTTGATCGGCATTGATCGTCATTAGGTAGTCATTTGATGGTTATTGATCGTCATTCAATTGTCATTGGTGATCATTCGTTTCTGGAACAATCAACTGACAATGAATGACAATCAATGACTAGCTAATGACCGCGTAGCAAAATTGACTGCGTAGCATAACGATGATCAATAACGCGATGCGTATCAGTGTGCAAAAACAGTACGTTCAATCTTCTCTAAGCTGGTACCTTTCGTTTCGGGCATCAGGCGCAGCACAAACAGCAGCTGTAGCACCATCATAGCGGCAAAAAACAGGAAGGTGTTCCCGCCACCGAACCGTTCGGACAGGTACGGGAAGGTGAACGTGATAATAGCCGCCATAAACCAGTGAGTAAAACTGCCCAGTGCCTGACCACTCGCCCGCACTTCGTTCGGAAATATTTCGGAGATGAATACCCAGATAACCGCGCCCTGCGAGAAGCCAAAGAAGGCGATATAACAGAAAAGCAGGATGGGAACGGTCGTGCCAAAGTCCTGAACGTAGAAAGCTCTGGCCACTAACCCCAGCGTAATGATCAACCCGACCGAACCAATTTTCATGAGCGTCCGGCGACCGTACCGGTCAATGAGGTTCATGGAAATCAGGGTAAAAATGAGGTTGATCAATCCAATTCCCGCCGATGAGAGCAGCGACGAACTTTTACCAAGCCCGGTCATCTCGAAAATACGGGGGGCATAATAGATAATAGCGTTGATACCGGACACCTGGTTGAACACGGCAAACAGCACAGCCAGCATAATCGGTGTGTTGTACTGCCCGGAAAACAACCGGTTAGACCCCTTGGTGTGGTGATTGCTATCCTGAATGGCTACGAAGGTTTGTTCGGCCGTTTCGGGATCAATCATGTCCAGTACCAGTCTCGCCTGTGTTTCATCCCCTTTTTTGAGCAGGAGCCAGCGCGGGCTTTCGGGAATATTCAGGACGGCAACCAGGAAAATAAGGGAGGGCAATGCCTGTACGCCCAGCATCCACCGCCAGGGTTCAGCACCCGCATCGGCCAGCAGGAAGTTAGAGAGATAGGCAACCAGAATACCGAATACAACATTGAACTGAAACAGGCCAACGAGTTTTCCGCGCGATTTGGCGGGTGAAATTTCCGTAATATACATGGGGGCCGCTACCGAGGAAGCACCCACACCAAGACCGCCCAGAAACCGAAAGATGAGGAAAATGGGCCAGTTGGGAGCCAGTGCCGTACCGAGTGAAGCGGCCAGGTATAAGACGGCAATCCAGAACAGTGTTTTTTTCCGGCCCAGTGTTTCGGCCGGAATACCACCCGTCATGGAGCCAATAACAGTGCCGATGAGCGCGATGGATACCGTCAGGCCATGTTCCCAGACGCTCAATCCCCAAAGTACCTGCAATGATTGCTCTACACCGGAAATTACGGCCGTATCGAATCCAAAGAGGAAGCCGCCCAGAGCAGCCGTAATTGACCAAAAGAAGATGCGTTGTTTCTGATTCATACCTGACTTACAAACCAGTGTAAGGAGCGGTTCGTAAAGCAAAGGTAGCAGGCTGGTCAGGCGTGGCGTTTCGGTAAACGTTCAACTTATTTCAACCTGCGAACAAATCGTAAGTAATTATCTTCCAGCCTATTAAAAAGAAATAACGAGAAAGTTTTTCAAAATTGTTACACTGATTTTCACATTTGATACAGGCGGTGCCTTTACGGCTACTACCGGTTTTCGAATACAACCGACTACTGTTTACGAACCAGATTGGCTGCTGGCTGCCTGACCCTAGTAACGCCCACAAGACTACTTTCCATTGACCTTGTTTAGTGATAAAGTATACTACGGGACCATTCAATCAATTAGCCCGATTTGGTATATGGTATGCAAATAGTCATAAGTCTATAAAAGTCAATTAATTAACTACAAAAAACTAAATAACCAGCCACGCGAAACAATTCCGTTACACAACATACCCGGAGAGAAGGAGTTTTTTCTGTGAAGTCCCGTAAATAACCTGATCATCAGGAAGGGTTTCAGCGTACAGAAAACGGTTAATCAGTTCACTCTAATTTACTCAATGAGATGAAAAAGTCCATTTATGCGTACATCAAGCGAAGTACGATTTTGCTATTCCTGGGAGCTACTCCGCTCTTTTTTAGTTGTACCAGTACAACCCCCGACCCAGTTTCTACCACCCCTCCCACTTCAGGAACAGTAACTACTCCGGGATCGGGTACAACCACGACTCCAGGATCGGGTACAACCACGACTCCAGGATCGGGTACAACCACTACTCCGGGATCGGGCACAACCACTACCCCCCCGGGTGTAACAGTCGTAGCATCGGTAGCCTACATTTCCCAAAAAGATAACCTCAAACTGCTAAACGCAGCCATTACCAGAGCGGGTCTCGCAACCGAATTTAACCAGTCATTGATTACTATTTTCGCCCCATCGGACGACGCATTCAGGGCGGCAGGGTACGCGAACGAAGCGGCTGTTTCGGGCGCGCCGGTAGCCGATCTGCAACGGATTTTGAGGTACCATCTTGTCAAATCACGTATTGACCAGTCGGCTATGCCAACGCAAGTAAATACCGTGTATGAAACAGCCCTGGCAGATAATCAGCTGTCCGTATACAAAAACAGTATGACTGACATCAGCGTCAATCAGGCAAAGATTATTCAGGGGGATATTCCAACAGTAGGGGCCGCCTTGCATATCATCAATGCATTGTTGAAACCCGCTTCGGTCAATACGGTAGCTCTGGTTAAGGCCAACACAAGCCTATCGCTGCTGACGGCCGCCATTGAACGGGCGGGTCCGGCTGTGAGCGACGTTCTGAACAAAAGCACTCAGAATGGGTACACGATCTTTGCACCATCCAACGATGCATTCAAAGCGGCTGGTTATGCCGATGAAGCGGCCATTAAAGCGGCAGACCCGAAAGTATTGTCGGATATCCTGCTATATCACATATTAAATTACCGTGCCTTCGCGCAGACCTTCCAGAACGGAGCCGATATTGCCACCGCCCAGGGTACTACCCTTCGGGTGAATGCCAGCAACGGTAAGGTTACACTACTGGGTAAAGGAAATGGCACCAGCGTTGCCAACATCATCCAGGCTGATCAGGCAGCCTCGAATGGTGTTGTACACCTTATTGACCGGGTGTTGCTCAGTAAATAAGCGTTACCTGTAAGCAGTAGAAACATGCCGGATAGAATTTCTATCCGGCATGTTTCATTTACGGCTGAAGGCAAATAAATCGGGCCGGGCATAGTGGCCAATCACATCAAAGTCAAGTTTACTTTTCAGGACGTCGGCGAGGTCCAGATCGGCGATGAGTATGCCCTCCTCATCCCAGAGTGGCCCGGCAATGAACTCCCCCTGTGGCGAGACAATAGCACTCCCGCCCCGACTCAAAATCAGGTCGTCTTCGTCCAGAAAATTCTGGTAGGCGGATGGATAATCGCTGCGGGTAAAAAACTGGTTACTGCCCAGCACAAAACAACGGCCTTCGCAGGCGATGTGCTGGAGGGTAGCGGGCCAGGTGGGCCGGGCATCGGCAGTAGGGGCCAGATAAAGTTGGGGGGCCTGCTGGTACAGGCTCATACGGGCCAGCGGCATGTAGTTTTCCCAGCAGATCAGCCCACCCATCCGGCCAATTTCCGTATCGAACACCCGTAGCGAATCGGCACCGGTGCCTTCTGCCCAGATCAACCGCTCTACGCCCGTTGGCTTGACTTTCTGGTGCTTGCCCAAATACCCATTTGAGGGCGATAGGTAAACGAGGGTACAGTACAGACTACCGTTCAGGACATCGCGCTCGGTAACGCCGATGGCCAGATAGACATTATTCTCGCGGGCAATCTGCTCAATGCGGGTCAGCTCCGGGCTGGGGAGTTGCAAACTGTTTTGCCAGTACGTTTTATAGAGTTCACGCCCGGCATCAGAGCGGGAGCCAACAGCCGACCCGAACGTGAATTTACGCGGATAGCCGGGAATAAACGACTCAGGAAACAGGATAAACTGACAGCCTTTCCGGGCACACTCTACCACCAGCCGTTCCAGTTTGTCAATCGTGGCGTGGATGTCGAAAAATACGGGCGTGGCCTGAATAACGGCAACAGTGATGCGCATCGCCAAATCTACAACCTATCCGGTTACAATAACCAGGACTACTGAATTTCCAGGTGACAGTAGAGGCTTCCAGGGGAAACGCATGAACGATGCCATTACCCGCCATTTTCCGTCAGCGGGTGATTTATTGATTTGTAGTAATTAACCGCCGAAACTGACTTTACCTGTGGTACATTAACAAACGGCGACCACTATGCTTAAACTCACCCTTGACCAGTCCGCTCAACAAGCCTTGCAAAAGGCCCTCAAAACCCACCCCAAAGCCTATGTCCGAGAACGAGTTAGTGCCATTCTCCAAATTCATGGTGGCCAGTCCGGTAAACAAGTGGCCCATAAGGGCTTATTGGTTCGAAGACGGGAAAATACCATTTATGACTGGGTTAGTCGGTACCAACAGGGGG
>NZ_KB893616.1 GCF_000374085.1 Spirosoma spitsbergense DSM 19989
GAGTCGGCTTTTTCCGTTGAAGACAAAGCCTTGCTGCATCGCTTCAGGTAGCAACTGGGGTTGCTTCTGGAGCCATCCTTGGATTTGTTGGCGGGCAAAAGCGATTTCTTTCATGAAGCGGGGATAGTCTTTTTGAGCGATAGGAATGAAGATAGTGGCGAAGTTTATTTTATCTTTGGAAGCTGCCATGCTACTGGAGGTGTTTGGGTGCAACCACATCAACAGCAGTAATGGCAGCTTTTGTTTAGCGATCATTGCAAACTGTTACAATTAGGTATTTTCTTTTTATTCTTTGTCTTGCCTTCAAGTACTCCGTGTAGAGTCGAAAATTTCATAGCCCATGCAAGCCGTCCTCAATCTCCCCATTGCTGGTACTAGTGGTCAACCAGAGAGTACCTGCATGGGGAATACTATGCCACAAACTGATACCTACCAGCAGGACGAAACAGTAGCAAACGACACCGAATTATTTATCCGGCGGGTTTTCGACACGGATGCACAGAAAGGATGCGAATTACTCTTTAGGTTGTATTATAAGCCGATGTGTAGTCATGCGGTGCGGTTCGTTTATTCCAAAGAAGTAGCGGAGGATCTGGTGTCGGATGTGTTTTACACCTTCTGGAACACAAAGGCTTTCTTGTCCGTAAATCGCTCATTTCGGGCTTTTTTGTTCCGTTCGGTGCGGAACCGGGCCTACAATTATTTAGCGAACGAATTCAAGAAAAATACCCCGCTCGAATCGGTCGAACAGCAGGAAATGTCCCCCGCCAATGGACCGGAGTCGATGATGCGCTTTAACGAACTGTTTCAAAAAGTAGATGAACTAGTGGCTGCCCTGCCTCCCCAATGCCGAAACGCGTTTATCCTCAATCGGTTTGAGGGGAAACGGGCCAAAGAAATCGCGGAGGAAATGCAGTTGTCGGTCCGAACGGTGGAAGTACATATCGCTAAAGCACTGGCTGTATTGCGCGATGGTCTGAAGAACCAATGGCTGCTGGTTGGGCTGATTTCGGGGTTGGGAAAATGGCTCGGTGTTATTTTTTTAGGGTAGCCCTACGTATTTTTTCGGTTAACCTTGTCCATACCAGTAGAAAGCTACCAAGCGTATGAATACAATGACTCTCTCTGAAGCTAAACCGCTGTTGTTTGCGCACTTCGCTAACAAAACGACCCCGTTGCAGCGACGCATCATTGAGGAGTGGCTACGTGACGAAGCCAACCAGGAGCAGTTTTATGCCTGGCTGGTTGAATGGGAAAATCAGTTGCCCATCTACCAGCCGGATACCGAAGCCCCGCTCCAGCGTTTTACGGCGCACATGACTAATCGACCGAATGCTAATACGGAGGAATTTATAGCGGAAACAGAATTACCCGTCCGGTCACTTTGGGGTCGTTTTCGGTTGATGGCAGCTGCTTCCATTCTGGTCCTGCTAACCCTGGCCGGGTGGGTTAACCGCAGCCGGATACTGTACCAGTCCTACCGGACGGCCTATGGCGAAACCCAGACCATTCACCTGCCCGATGGCAGTACCGTTACGCTTAATGCCCATTCTACCCTGCGATTGCCCCGTTTCGGCTTCGGCGACCGTTCCCGCGAGGTGCAGCTAGCCGGAGAAGCGTTCTTTTCGGTCCATCACCGGGCCGATAACCAGAAATTTATTGTCAGAACGGCCAACGGCTTCGATGTTATCGTACACGGTACCGAATTCAATGTCTCTACCTACGCCCATCGGGCTAACGTCATGTTGAGCAGAGGGCAGGTACAGGTCGACTATTTGGTAGGGGCTACCCGAAAACAGCTCATGCTCGAACCGGGCGATCTGGTTAGTCTGAACCAGCCCAGCGCGCCAAAACTAACCCGACACGTTCAGCCGCAGGTGTACTCGGCCTGGAAAGAGCATCGGTTTGTATTCAATGATATGACCCTGCTGGAGTTCGGACAGCTGCTCACCGATACCTACGGTTTGCGGGTCGAGATACCGGACGACCTGACCCGGCGAACGCTGGTCGGGTCATTCCAGGCCGACAGTGCCGACGAGTTGCTACAGATTGTATCGGAACTTTTAAACCTTAATGTAGTCAGACAAACCAATTCCATACTGCTCAGCGAGCGTGAGCCTACAGAGCGCAATTAGTTAACTCCTTTATCCTTACTGAATCATGAAAAAAACTTTGCTTTACGTAAAGACGGGATTGCTATTGCTGTACCTGTCCGTATCCGGGCAATCGGCATGGGCGCAAACGATAGCCTGGGCGCGCCAGATACCGACAAAAACCGTCCAGACATCGGCCGAAACGCGCCAGCTTCGGGATGTACTTCAGTTGCTGAAAAGCCATTACCACATCGATATTCTGTTTGAAGGCGGGCTGGTTGACAAGGTAACCGTCCCGGCCGATGCGCTTGACTTTAGCCGGAAGGTAGAGCCTAATCTGGATCGGGTACTCCAGTCGACCCCACTCCGGTATCGGAAAGTGAAAGAGGGTTTTTATATGATTATCAGCGATCCTAAAATCCGTAAAAGGAACCTGTCTTCCATCGGTCTGGACAGCACGGCCGATGGCCGGGTACCATCGGCTTTTCGGCTGACAGAACGGGCGGGCATGGGTAGCCGGTCCGAAACCGGTTTGCCAGCCGTTATCAGCGCGGACCAGATTGTAACCGGGAAAGTCACCGACGAAGGCGGGGAAAGCCTGCCGGGTGTCAACGTAGTTATAAAAGGCACGACACGCGGCACCACCACCGACGCATCGGGGAGTTTCCGGTTCAGTGTGCCCAACGCAGCAACCATTCTGGTTTTCTCCTTCGTGGGCTACAAAACAAGCGAGGAAGTCGTCGGCAACCGAACCAGTTTTACCGTCGTGCTGGCGGCCGATAACAAAGCATTGAAAGAGGTAGTCGTGGTGGGTTACGGCACCCAGCGCGCGCAGGATGTTACGGGTTCGGTGGGGACGGTTAATCAGGCTGCTATCAAAGACCTGCCCGTTTCCTCCCTCGACCAGAAAATTATCGGGCAGGTCGCCGGGGTACAGATTCAACAGGTTTCCGGGTCGCCCGGTGCGGGTACGTCGGTGCGGATTCGGGGCAGTGGCTCGCTGGGAGCGGGTAACGAGCCGCTGTACGTGGTCGATGGAATGCCTTATTCATCGGGCCTGAATCAGAACCTGAACCCCCTGGTATTCATCAATCCCAACGATATCGAATCCATCACCATCCTGAAAGATGCCTCCTCGACTGCCATCTACGGCTCACGCGGGGCTAATGGCGTGGTAATGATTACGACCAAACAGGGGCAACTGAACCGTACCCAGATAACCGCATCGGTGATGCGGGGTGTGCAGGTGGTACCCCAGAAAGGCCGCCCTCAGCTCATGAACCAGCAGGAGTTCATTGATTTACAACGGAATAAAATTGACATAGCCGTTCGGCGGGCCGAAAATCGGGAAGCTACTCTGGCCGATTACCCCGTAGAATACCGCACCCCTGAACAACTGGTGGGTAAAGGTACCGACTGGTACGACCTGCTTCTTCAGGCGGCCCCCATTCAGGACTACAACGTCAACATAAACCGGGGTACGGAGAACTCACGGCTGAGTGCCAGCCTGGGGTATTTCAAGCAGGACGGGGTGCTGCGGTACACGGGCGTTCAGCGGTACAGTGCCCGGCTGAGCATGGATTCAGACCTCGGCAAAGCCGTTCGGCTGGGGGTTTCACTCCAGCCTTCCTTCATCGACCAGAACCGGACCAACACGAACACGAGTCGGGAAGATGTGATTGGCGTAGCCAACTGGGCCAACCCGGTGCTGTCGCCCTACGATGCCAATGGTAATCTGATTCCCTATCTCGTATCGCCACAGAGCAAGTACCATTCGGCCTGGAGTTTTGCCAATCCACTGTATAGCCTGAGAGAGACAGCGCAGACGCAGCAGCAGTTCCAGAATTTAGGCAGTGCCTTTCTGGAATGGTCAATTACGCCGGATCTGAAAGTGAAAACGTCCGTCAATACCATCTGGTCAACGTCTAAGTTTTCGCAGTACGTCCCCAGCACGGTGGGCGGCTCAAACCGTCCCCCCGTAGCCGGTACGGGTAGTTCGGTCAATAACACCGGACAGAGTTTCAACTGGCTTATCGAGAACACCCTGACCTACAAGAAAGAATTTGGCGACCATCGTATCGACGCACTGGCGGGGTACACAACGCAAAAAAATACCGATAATACAATAAGCCTGACGGCAGGGCCGTACGCTAACGACCTGGTGCAAACCATCAACGCGGCCCCCACTATCAACAACTGGGGACAGTCGGTAAATGAGTGGAGTATCATCTCGTACCTGGGCCGGATTAATTACGGATTTAAAGACAAATACCTGTTCACGGCTACCATCCGTTCCGATGGCTCATCGCGGTTTGGAGCGGCCAACCGGTATGCTGTTTTCCCCTCGGTGGCGGGGGCATGGCGAGTATCGGAAGAAGACTTCTTTAAAAACAACCGGGTCGTCAATAACCTCAAACTACGGGTTAGTTACGGTAAGAGTGGCAACAATAACATCGGTAATTACTCGCACCTGGCCAATATCAACCCGGGTTCCTACGTGTTCGGCAACACGCAGGTGACGGCCGCGTATGCGGGTCTGGCCAATCCCTTCCTGACTTGGGAAGAATCGACGCAGCTTGATGCGGGTCTGGATGCCGAATTCCTGAATAACCGCTTCTCGCTGACCGTCGACTTCTACAACCGGACGAGTAGTAATATGCTCCTGAACGACGTGATTCCGGCCATTACGGGGTTTAACTCGCAGGTGGTCAATAAAGGGAAAGTGCGGAATCGTGGGGTCGAAATCGGACTGGGCATGCGGCCGCTTACCGGGCCGCTTACGTGGAGTCTCAACGCCAATATCGCCTTCAATCGCAATAAAGTACTGTCTATCAATGATAATGGCGACCGCATTTTATCAGGTAATAATGATGGCAACCCAACGCACGTAACGGTGGTTGGATTGCCCATTGGCCAGTTCTTCGGCTTCATTCTGGACGGTGTCTATACCGATGCCGATATTGCCAATCCTGACATCATCAAAACCACGCAGGTATATGCCGGTAACCCAAAATACCGGGACATCAACGGCGATGGTGTTATCAGCGACTTTCTGGACTATACCATCATCGGGAATCCCTACCCGGATTTTACGTTCGGCTTGACCAATAACTTCACCTACAAACGCTTCAGCCTGGGGGTTATTCTGAACGGTCAGTACGGTGGTCATGTCATGAACGGTCTTCGGCAAACCGTTGATAACCTACAGGGATTTTTCAACGTTCGGGAGGCCTGGGTTGACCGCTGGCGCAGTTCGGATAATCCCGGTAACGGCACCTTGTCCGGCGTGCCCAAGCTGACGCCAAGCTGGGGCCACCGGGTCAACTCGATGTGGGTGGAAAACGCCACGTTTATGCGCATTGCCAACCTGAATGTTGGGTATGCGCTACCGGATGCACTGGTCAAAAAAACGGGTTTTCTGAGTGGGTGCCGCCTATACATGACCATCCAGAATCTGGCGATGTTTACGCGCTACGAAGGGGCCAACCCCGAAGCCCAGTCCCGGAATATTGATAATACGCTGTCGCCGGGTTTCGATATATCATCGTATCCGCTGGCCCGCACTACGTCATTTGGTGTCAATCTGCAATTCTGATTCGTCAGAGCGTATTTAACCTCCTTAACCGCGAACCAACATGAAAACCCTTATCGTCGGATTGACCCTGCTGCTCCTGTCGGGCTGTACGAATAAATTTCTGGA
Organism: Spirosoma spitsbergense DSM 19989; assembly: GCF_000374085.1. Taxonomy (GTDB): domain Bacteria; phylum Bacteroidota; class Bacteroidia; order Cytophagales; family Spirosomataceae; genus Spirosoma; species Spirosoma spitsbergense. The sequence goes on from NZ_KB893616.1 coordinate 5,794, forward strand.
ACTGTACCCCAAAACCACCCTCAACGAAGGGAATTTTTACCAAACCGAAGTTGAGTATATTCTATTGGCTAACGGCTGCTACGTACCCATGCGGGATTACGAAAAAAATACCCACTGGGTGCTGGCCGAGTTAATCTCGGATAATGCCAGTTTTCAGTACAACACCCGTACCGGCGAGGCTTCCAAAGGGATAATCGACCAGTTTATTTTCGTATCCAATAACGTGGCTTATTCGGATTTCTGGAACCTGTCGTACAATGGCATTACCCGCTGCAACAAGCTGCTGAGTGAACTGGGCCGGACGGGTGTAAACTGGTCGAAAGATTCGTACCGGGACCGTTGCGCAGGTGAGGCCCTGTTTTTACGGGCCTTGTACTATTTTAACCTGGTGCGGCAGTTCGGGGGCGTACCGCTGGTGTTGACCCCCATTGCATCGCAGGATGCCGTGAACGTGAAACGCTCGACAGAAGCGCAGATTTATGAGAATATTATCAGCGACCTCAAACAGGCGGCTACCCGTTTTGCGGCTGCCAAAGATGTGGAAGAAGTGGGTCGGGCCAACGAAATGTCGGCCATGGCGTTGCTGGGTAAAGTGTACCTCACCAACCAGCGTTATGCCGAAGCCGAAGCAGCCCTGAAAGCGGTGATGGTATCCGGCAAATACAGCCTGTTGCCCAACTACGCCGACCTGTTCAACCCGGCCAGCAAAGATTATAAAGAAACAATATTTGCCATTCAGTACTCCGAAAACAGCGTCGAGCTATCCAACCGGTTTATCTTCTGGTTTGCCCCGCACACCTCTGGTGGATCGGTCACCAAACGTCCCAACATCAACATCATTGGCGCGGGCTGGAACCAGCCAACCCAGGACTTGATCGACGCTTTTGAGCCCGGCGATAAACGCAAAGACGTATCGATCAACTTCTGGACGGGCCTGGACTGGGATTCTAAAGTGCGGCCTATTCCGTACTGTGCCAAGTATAAACCACCCATTGCTGCCCCCGACGACCGCTGTAGCGATAACCTGCCAATTTTGCGCTATTCGGATGTATTACTGATGTATGCCGAAGCACTCAATGAACTGGGTAGAACGGGTGAAGCCTTACCCTTTGTGCAACAGGTACGTAACCGGGCGGGGCTTACCAATCCGTTAACGGGATTGGATAAAACGGCGTTACAAACGCTCATCGCCAAAGAACGACAGGTGGAGTTCTGCTTTGAGAACCAGCGCTGGTATGACCTTAAACGAACGGGTAAGGCCCTGACGGTGATGACGGCTCATGGCCTTCGGGAAAAGGCGCTGAAACCATTTCTGTACCCGGAAGCCTATACCATTCCGGCGTCTAAACTACTGGCACCCGTTCCCGTGGTCGAGGTTTCGGTCAACAAGCTGGAGCAGAATCCAGGGTATTGAAGAAAGCCTCTGTAAAAGACCACCTTTACTGTTTACTTATCCGCTGTTGTGAAAAACGTTATTATACTTTCGCTGGTCGTGGTTACCACGCTGGCACTTCGTCCGGTAGACATTCGACAGGTAGCCCCATCGAAAGTCCCCAATATAATTTTTCTGCTGGCCGACGACCAGCGTTGGGATGCGCTCGGTGTGGCGGGTAATACACTCATTAAAACGCCCAGCCTCGACCGACTGGCACGCGATGGATTTTACTTCAAGCGCTCCTACGTAACCACCCCCATCTGTGCCATCAGCCGGGCCAGTATTTTCAGTGGTCAGTACGCCCGTCGGCACGGGATTGTCAGTTTTGCCACGCCTTTCTCCGACTCTGCCCTGGCGCAGACGTACCCGGCACTGCTGCGGCAGGCAGGGTACCGAACGGGCTTCATCGGGAAGTATGGCGTGGGCAATACCATGCCCGTGGAGGCATTCGATTACTGGCGCGGCTTTCCGGGCCAGGGTAATTATGCCGCCCGCGACGCGCAGGGAAACCCTGTTCATCTGACCGATTTGATGGAGCAGCAAATGGATGAATTTCTCCAGGCCAATCCCGCTGGCCGGCCGTTTTGTCTGAGTGTGAGTTTTAAAGCGCCCCACGCGCAGGACGGAGCTACGCCGGAATTTCCCTATGCTGACCGGTTTGCCGATTTGTATCGGGATAAAACCATACCTCGCCCGGAGTTGGCGAAGGACAAGTACTATCGGCAATTTCCTGACTGGTTCCGGCACAACGACAAAAATGAATCCCGTATCCGCTGGAGCCGTCGGTTTGCGACGGACTCCCTGTTTCAGGAAACGACAAAATCGTATAATCGCCTGATTACGGGGGTTGATGAAGTAGTGGGTAACCTCCGTCAATCGTTAAAAGAGCGTGGCCTAGCAGACAATACCATTATCCTGTATACCAGTGACAACGGTTTTTATGAAGGAGAATACGGGTTTGCTGATAAATGGTACGGCCACGAGTTATCCATCCGGGTACCACTCATTATTTACGACCCCCGGCAGCCTGCGTGGCATGGTCAAGCCACTAACCGGTATACCCTTAACATCGACCTGGCACCCACCATGCTTACGCTGGCGGGCGTACCCGTACCCGCCCGGATGCAGGGACGTACCCTGACGGCGCTGATGAACAATCGCAACACACCCTGGCGTACCGAGTTCTATTTTGAACACCCGATTAATATTCCCTCCGTATTTATTCCGCAGTCGGAAGGAGTGTTGAGTGACGATAAAAAGTACGTTCACTACTACAATGTTCGGGAGCCTGCCGATAGCTATGAAGAAGTGTATAACCTGAAAACAGACCCGGGAGAGTTAATGAATCTGGCGAATAAACCGCCCGGTAAGGCGCTGGAGAAATCCCTGCTGCCCATTTTTAATCGACTTAAACAGGCCGCCCGGTAAGGCCATTAACTAATAATGCAGCGATGAATTCTAGCAAACTATGTATCGGTGGCGCATTGCTTATCGGCCTGATGGCCTGGAAATCTGCCCCCCCTATAAACCCAGATTTATCCAGTCAGGCTCCGGTCAAAAAGCCGAATGCGGCCCAGCCGAACATCGTCATCGTTATGGCCGACCAGTGGCGGGCACAGGACCTGGGCTACATGGGCAACCGGCAGGTGATTACGCCTAACCTGAACAAACTGGCCACCGAATCTGTCAATGCCCGACTGTGCATGGCCGAAGTACCCGTTTGCGCCCCCAGTCGGGCGAGTATGCTCACGGGGCAGCACGCCCTGACGCATGGCGTTTTTTATAACGACCGGCCCCTCCGCAACGAAGCCCTCACGCTGGCCGAAGTCTGCCAGCAAAGCGGTTACCAGACTGGATTCATTGGCAAATGGCACATCAATGGTGGGCTGGCGAAAGATTTTGCTCCTGGTCGATTAGCGCCCATCCCCGCCGACCGGCGGCAGGGGTTCGAATACTGGCGGGGCCTGGAGTGTACGCATGACTACAACAACTCACCGTACTACAACGAGGTGAACACCCGGTTTGTGTGGCAGCAGTACGATGCCATCAGTCAGACCGATTCGGCTATTGCCTACATGAACCGTAAGCGTGATGCTCCGTTTTTTCTATTGTTATCTTGGGGTCCCCCGCACGACCCTTACCAGACGGCCCCCAAAGAGTACCGGCAGAAATACGCCGATAAGTCGATGACGCTTCGCCCCAATGTGCCGGCCAAAGACACGCTGGCAGCCAGCCGGGCGCTACGGGGCTACTACGCGCACATCAACGCGCTCGACGACTGCATTGGCCGCTTGCAGGCCGCGCTGAAAGGCGCTGAGTTGGACGAAAACACTATTTTTATCTTCACCTCCGACCATGGCGATATGCTGTATTCGCACGACCAGACCAACAAGCAAAAACCCTGGGATGAGTCGATTCGTATACCATTTATGCTTAAATACCCGGCTTTGCTGGGCCGGAAGGGGAAAACGATGGACGTACCCATGAGCCTGACCGATGTAATGCCAACGATACTGTCGCTCAGCGGCCAGGCCATTCCGGCGAGTGTGGAGGGGGAAAACATGGCCGGGCTATTCCAGAAACCCCGCCCCGCCAAACCTAACGAAGCCGTGCTCATTTCGTGCATTGTGCCGTTTCACCAGTGGAATTACGCCCACGGCGGACGTGAGTTTCGGGGCATCCGCACGGCCCGTTATACCTATGTACGCGATCTGAAAGGCCCCTGGCTGTTGTACGATAATGCCAAAGACCCCTACCAGTTGCAGAACGTAGTCAACCAGCCCGCTATGAAACAAACCCAGCAGCAACTGGAAGCGCTGCTAACGAATAAACTCAACACCACCAACGATAAATTTCTGACCGGCAACGTGTATATGGACAAGTGGCACTATCCCTGGGCGGCTCAGGATTCGCTGAACAACCCGTATTACCGGTAACCGTATTGGATGCTTGAAAACCGTGAATATAAGCATCAGTAAAAAGCCCTGCGTTGATGGTTTACCCCATATGAAACCACTTTTTTCGCTGACTCTTTTCACGGTTCTTTTTGCTTACCATTCCGCTCAGGCCCAGCTACCGCCCATCTTCAGCGCCGAACGGGCCCGGCAGGCCCGACCCGACCCCACCGTTCGGCAGTATTTATCGCCGGTGAAAATCACCTGGCAAACGGGTACTGTCACCAACGCCGACCGGCTGCTCAAACCCGGCAACGGGCAGGCCGACCTGTCGGGGAAGGGGACGTGTTCGCTTAAAAGCAACGGGCAGTCGAAAGCAGGGCTTCTGCTGGACTTTGGGCGGGAACTACACGGTGGTCTTCAGCTCGTAACGGGGCAGTGGAAAGAGAGTAAACCCATCATGGTCAGGATTCGGTTCGGTGAATCGGCGAGCGAAGCGATGGCCGATATCGAACCCAAACAAAACGCTACCAATGACCACGCCATCCGCGACCTCACTGTGCCGCTGCCCTGGCTGGGCAAACTGGAAATTGGCAATACCGGCTTCCGCTTTGTCCGCATCGACGTGCTGGACCCTGCCGCCAAACTGCTGCTCAAAGAGGCAAATGCCATCTTCACCTTCCGCAACATCCCCTACGTCGGCTCGTTCCGGTGCAGCGACACCCTGCTGAATACCATCTGGAATACGGGCGCCTACACCGTTCACCTCAACATGCAGGACTATCTCTGGGACGGCATCAAGCGCGACCGGCTGGTGTGGGTCGGCGATATGCACCCCGAAGTCTCGACTATCAACGCCGTGTTTGGCTACAATGAGGTGGTGCCCAAAAGTCTGGATCTGGTGCGCGACATTACGCCCCTGCCCGGCTGGATGAATGGCATCAGCACCTACTCGATGTGGTGGATTCTCATCCAGCGCGACTGGTACCGGCAGTACGGAAACCTGGACTATCTGCAACAGCAAAAAGCCTATCTGGTGCCGCTGCTGGGTTTGTTGCGGCAACAGATAGGCGACAACAACAGCGAAAAGTTAGACGGACTGCGATTTTTAGACTGGCCGTCGAGTGAAAATAAAGAAGGGATTCACGCGGGCCTGCAGTCCATGCTGGTGCTTTCGCTGAGTGCCGGGGCCGACCTTTGCCGCATTCTCAACGACCCTGCCACCGCCAACCAGTGCGACGAAGCCGTGGCCAGACTGCGCAAATACGTGCCCGACCCCAACGCATCGAAACAGGGCGCGGCTCTGCTGGCTCTGTCGGGGCTTATGCCCGCTCAGGAAGCCAACAAAAAAGTATTGTCGGTGGGGGGAGCGCGTAACTTTTCGACCTTCTACGGCTACTACATGCTTCAGGCGCAGGCTAAAGCGGGCGATTATCAGGGAGCCATCGACAACATCCGGCAGTTTTGGGGCGGTATGCTGGCCTTGGGTGCAACCACTTTTTGGGAGGATTTCAACCTGGACTGGGTAACGAATGCCGCACGCATCGATGAACTGGTGCCGGAAGGCAAAAAAGATATTCACGGCGATTGTGGAGCCTATTGCTATGTTGGGTTTCGGCACAGTCTGGCGCACGGCTGGGCATCGGGACCCACGCCCTGGCTGACCGAGCACGTATTAGGTATTCAGGTGATGGAGCCGGGCTGCAAAGCCATCAAAATAGAGCCGCACCTGGGTGACCTGACGTTTGCCGAAGGCACCTACCCAACGCCCTACGGCGTGCTGACCGTGAAGCATACGAAGCTGGCGAACGGTACCGTTCAGTCCGACATCAGCGGCCCCAGAGAAGTCCGAATTATTCGATAAAACCACCCGCTGCTTAACCCTCCAGCAACCTGCTACCCTATGCGTTCCCGCTCACGTGCTTCCAAACTGATAGCGTTTATAGTCCTCCTTGCAACCCTCATGAGCCAGCCTGCGTGGGCGGATTCGGACCTGAAAGCGGTTCGTCTGCGGACCGAATACAAAATCAATCCGGTGACAGACGTGGCCAACCCCCGGCTGAGCTGGGAACTGACATCGGCGGTGCGGGGGCAGGTGCAAACGGCCTACCAGATCGTAGTGGCCTCATCGGTACAACAGCTGGCCGCTACCAAAGCTGACCTCTGGGACTCCGGTAAGGTGATGGGCAATGCCACCAATCAGGTTGAGTACAAGGGGGTACCCCTCGCTTCCCGCATGATCTGCTACTGGAAAGTTCGTAGCTGGGACAAAAACGGGCAACCCGGTGCGTGGAGTTCCCCAGCAACCTGGGAAATGGGCCTGCTCAGTAAAGCCGACTGGAAAGCCGACTGGATTGGCAATGACCTGACGGCCCTGGGCAAAGGCAAAACGTACCACCTGCCGCCCGCGCCTTTTTTTCGGAAAGAGGCAATACTCAAACCAGCCATCAAACGAGCCCGATTGTACGTCACGGCGCTCGGCTTGTACGAATTTTACATCAACGAAAAGCGCATTGGTAAGGATTATTTTACGCCCGGCTGGACGGATTACAATAAGCGGGTATACTACCAGACCTACGACGTCACGGCCGACCTTAAACCGGGCAAAAATGCCCTTGGTGCCATCCTGGCCGACGGGTGGTATGCGGGGTATCTGGGCTACGCACTGCTGGTGGGCAACCCGGTTGTGAGAGGTTTTTACGGCGACGTACCTTTGCTCAAAGCCCAACTCGAAGTTGAATACGCCAACGGTGGGAAAGAGGTTATCACCACCAACCAGGGCTGGAAAACCAACCACGGCCCCATCGTGGAAGCGGATATCCTGAACGGCGAAACCTACAACGCCACGCTGGAATTTCCGGGCTGGAACAAGCCCGGCTTTACCGACTCAGCCTGGAAAACTGCGGCTGTTTACCCCGACAAAGCCGACCGGGATGTTGACGTCTACCCCGGCGACCCCATTCGGGTGTTTCAGGAATTGAAAGCCAAAACCGTAACGCCAAAGCCGGGCGGCAAGTACCTGTTCGATTTGGGGCAAAACTTTGCGGGTATTGTCCGGCTGCGCGTAACGGGCAACAAAGGCGACACCATCCGGCTGCGCTACGGCGAGGTGCTATTTCCCAATGGTGATATCATGACCGAAAACCTGCGGAAAGCGCGGGCCACCGATACCTATGTTCTGAAAGGCGATAAACAGGGCGAAACCTGGGTGCCCCGGTTCACCTACCACGGGTTTCAGTATGTAGAAGTGTCCGGGTTTCGAATGCCCCCAGCCAAGGATGCCATCACGGGTATCGTGCTAACTTCGGCAACGCCCGAAGCCGGGTCGTTCACCACCGATAATAAGCTCGTCAACCAGCTTTATCATAACATCGTCTGGACGCAGCGTTCCAACTATTTCGATGTGCCGACCGACTGCCCGCAGCGCGATGAGCGGTTGGGCTGGACCGGCGACGCGCAGACCTACGTGCAGTCGGCTACGTTCAACAACGATATTGCGGCTTTTTACACCAAGTGGCTGGTCGATTTGAACGACGCCCAACGCGCCGACAAAGCATATCCTATTTATGCCCCGGCGCCTAACGTTCGCAAAACGGATACCTACTCACCGGGTTGGTCGGAAGCGGGTATTATCTGCCCCTACACTATTTACAAAACCTACAACGATACCCGCGTGATTCGGGCGTTCTGGCCAAATATGGTGGCTTACCTCGATTTTATGGCCCGTAAAACAAATGGGGACGTCATCTATAAAGAAGCAAGCTTCGAGGATATTTCGCCCAAAGGCGGCTTCGGCGACTGGCTGTCGGTTGGTAAAAAAACACCACCCGACATGCTGGCAACCCTATACTATGGCTACGTAACAGCCATGATGGCCGAGATGGCCACCGCCATTGGTAAATCCACCGAGGCCGCTGCGTACGAAGCTAACGTCAATAAAATCCGTCAGGCCTTCCTCGCTCACTACGCGGACGAAACGGGTAAATTCAAAACCAACGCGGCTGCTTACGGCGATGGGGAAGGATACGTAGATGGCAAAATGGGTTTCGATGGTCACACCCAAACGGCTTACGCCAACGCGATATACATGCATATGCTCAATGCCGGACAAACCGCGAAAGCGGGCAACTGGCTGGTTGACCTTATCGAAGCCAACAACGGTAAACTATCGACTGGCTTTCTGGGTGTAAAGCCGTTGCTCCCTGCTCTGTCGGCCACCGGCCACAGCAACGAAGCGTACAAACTGCTGCTCAGTACGGACTATCCATCCTGGGGTTTCGAGGTGGTGAACGGGGCCAACACGATTTGGGAACGCTGGAATAGCTACGTGAAGGGGAAAGGATTCGAGAATAATGCGGGCATGAACTCCTTCAATCATTACGCCTTCGGGTCGGTGAACGAGTGGTTGTTTGAAAACGCGGCTGGTATTAAGGTTGGCAAACCCGGTTACCGGACGTTTATTATCCGGCCCGAAATTGCCGGGACGGGCATCAACGCCGTGGACGCTACGTACCATTCCATTAACGGCCCGATCAAGACAGCCTGGAAAAAGACGGGGAAAATGACAGCGTTGACCGTTACGGTACCTGCCAATACAAAGGCAACGGTGTTTATTCCGGTCACCCATTCAGGGGAAATTCTGGAGTCGAACAAGCCTCTGGAAAGCGGCTCCTCCATACGGATGATTGAACGCAGCAACGGATACCAGTCAGTAGAGGTTGGTTCGGGTACCTATCAGTTTACCTCGCAGTAAATTAGCCGGTAGTCTGGCTTTATTCTATTTACGGTACGAAGAAGAAAACGAATACACATGATGAATCGCCGGAATGCCATAACCCAGCTATCGCTCCTGCTCGGCGGTACGCTGTCAATGCCCACGGTACAGGCCATGAGTCGCCTGGAGAAACGGGAGATTGTCACCCCTATAAACAGCAACTTCTCACTCACGAATGAGCAGCGGTCACTCATTGCCGAGGTGGCCGAACAGATCATTCCCAAAACCGACACACCGGGAGCTATCGAAGCGGGGGTTCCTGCCTTCGTTGAAATGATGGTACAGGACTGCTACCGAGAGCCTGAACAACAGAGTTTCATGGCTGGCATTGAGCAATTGCAACAGCAAAACTTCCTGAGTAAGAACGGTGCCGAAAAGGTAGACATGCTCACAAAACTCGAAGCCGACACGAAAGAACAGATGAAAACGTATCAGGTGAAGCAGACCAAAATGGGCGACAACGAGGATAAGGAAGTGATGAAGGCTCAACTCAAAGGACTGCCCTTCTGGCGGCTGATGAAAGAACTGACGCTACTGGGCTATTTTACGTCCGAGAAAGGCCTTAATGCCAACTTTGAGTATGTGCCGGTTCCCGGTAAGTTCGAATTAATCAAGCTGAAACCCGGCCAGAAACTGTACGCTTACTAATCCCGTCCCAACTTCGTATGAATCTCAATATAACAACCGATAAAACGCATCGCTACGATGCCATTGTAGTTGGCTCCGGTATGACCGGTGGGATAGCTGCCAAAGAACTCACCGAAAAAGGGCTGCACGTGCTCATGATTGAGCGGGGCCGGGAAGTAAAGCACATTGAAGATTACGATACTGCCACCAAAGCCCCCTGGGAGATTGAACACCGCGACTTCATAACGGTGCATTCGGCGGAGGAACGCTGGGCCAACCGTCGGTTCGGCACGCTGGCCAGTGATGCCACGGTTGAGTTTATGACCAACGACCAGCAGAACCCCTACGAAGAAAAACGACCTTTCGACTGGATTCGGGCGTACCATACGGGCGGCAAATCCATGCACTGGGGGCGGCAGACGTACCGCTGGAATGCACCCGATTTCGAAGCCAATGCCAAAGATGGCTACGGCGTCGACTGGCCCATTCGTTACGAAGACCTTGTGCCCTGGTACACGCGCATGGAGAAGTTTGTGGGTATCAGCGGGAAGGCCGAAAATCTGGCCGTACTACCCGACAGTACGTTTCTGCCCGGCATGCCCATGACCCCGCCCGAACAGCACTTTCGGGACATGATTGACAAGAAGTTGAACCGCCCCGTCACCATTGGCCGGGTAGCTAACCTGTCTAAAGCGCAGCCCTGGCATACAGCGCTGGGACGGGCCTCCTGTCAGTACCGGAACAAGTGCGTTCGGGGTTGCCCCTACGGTGCCTATTACAGTTCGCTGGCGGGTGCTATTCCAGCCGCAAAAAACACGAAACGCCTTGATATTTTACACGACAGTATCGTGGCCGAGGTGATGTATGACGAAAAGACCAAACGGGCCAAAGGCGTTCGGGTTATCAACCAGCATACCAATGCGGTCACGGAGTATTTCGCCCGGATTATTTTCCTCAATGCGGGGAGTATGAATACGGCGGCTTTGCTGCTCAATTCTAAATCAAACCGTTTTTCCAACGGGCTTGGCAACGAAAGCGACCAGGTCGGGCGCAACATTATGGATCACCACCTCGGCGTGGGGGCCAACGCCACCATTGACGGGTTCGAGGACGATTATGTGTTCGGGCAGCGGCCCAACGCGCTCTATATTCCCCGCTTCCGCAACTGGGGCAATGATAAACAAACGGCCTATCTGCGCGGCTTCGGCTACCAGGGCGGTGCCAATCGTAGCGACTGGAAACGGGGTACCGCTCAGGACGGCTTCGGTGCATCGTTCAAGCAGGAAATGACCCAGCCGGGCAAATGGAGCATTGGGTTTGGTGGATTTGGCGAGGTGCTGCCCAACCCCAACAACCGGATGACGCTCAGTACCACCAAAAAAGACAAATGGGGCATCCCCCTTATTGTATTCGACGCGGCCTTCGGGGAGAACGAGATTGCCATGCGGAAAGACATGATGAACTCCGCCATGGAGATGCTGGACGCAGCCGGGTTTAAGAACATAACGGGCAACAACCGCCAGGATGTTCACCTGGGACTGGGCATTCATGACATGGGAACGGCCCGCATGGGCAAAGACCCTAAAACATCGGTACTGAACAAGTTTAACCAGGTTCACGACTGCAAAAACGTGTTCGTGACAGACGGGGCTGCGATGGCTTCCTCGTCCTGCGTGAACCCATCGCTCACCTACATGGCCCTCACCGCCCGTGCGGCCCATTATGCGGTTGATCAACTGAATAAAAAAGTATTGTAACTGACTATTTTTCGCTAATCTGCCAGCGTAAAGACGATTATAACCGAACGGATGCAAAAAATCTGGTGGGGGCTTTCTTTTCTTCTATTCATAGTAAGTGCCCGGATGATGCAGGCCCAGTCCAGGCCCAATATAGTGTTGATACTGGCTGATGACATGGGTTGGGGCGATATGAGCAGTCACAAAAATCCGGTTGTCGAAACGCCGGTACTGGATCGTCTGGCTTCGCAGGGTGCCCGTTTCGAGCGTTTTTACGTCAGTCCCCTTTGCGCTCCCACGCGGGCCAGCTTGCTGACGGGTCGGTACCACCTGCGTACGGGAGTAGCGTCCGTTACGAGCGGGCTGGAAACCATGCGAAGCAGTGAAGTGACGCTGGCAGAGGTGTTCAAAACGGCTGGATATGCCACCGGTGCGTTTGGGAAATGGCATAACGGGGCGCACTACCCTGAAAATCCGCAGGGGCAGGGCTTTCAGGAATTTATGGGTTTTTGCGGGGGGCACTGGACGAATTACTTTAACACCATGCTCCAGCACAACGGCCAGATGGTAAAGACCAATGGCTACATCACCGATGTGCTGACGGATGCGGCACTCGGTTTCATTGAACAGAACAAAACAAAGCCGTTCCTTTGCTACATACCCTACAATGCCCCCCACAGCCCGTTTCAGGTACCGGATGCGTACTTCAATAAGTACAAAGCCCAAGGAGTGGCCGACAGGGAGGCTGCCGTGTACGGCATGGTGGACAATATGGATGAAAACATCGGGCGTATTCTACGAAAGCTCGATGAACTGACACTCAGTGACAATACCATCGTTATTTTCCTGAGCGACAACGGCCCCAATACCGAACGCTACAATGGCGACATGAAAGGCATTAAAGCCTCGGTCGATGAAGGGGGAAGCCGGGTGCCTTTCTTTATCCGCTGGCCCGGAAAAATCAGGGCGAATACCCGGATTGAACCCATCGCAGCCCACATCGACCTGTTGCCGACGTTGGTCGAGTTGGCCGGAATTACCAGCCTCGCTACGGCACCCCTGGATGGAAAAAGTATGGTGCCACTTCTTAACGGCCAAACGGCGAACTGGCCGGAACGTACGCTGTTCACCCACGTGTTGAAAACCGATTCGACCTACGCCATTAATCCTTATCCGGGTGCTTCCCGTACGACCCGCTACCGGTTTATCCGGGGTAAAGAAGCAGACCAGTTGTATGATATGCTGGCTGACCCCGGCCAGAAACAGAATATCATTGCGCAGAAACCAGCCGTTGCGGCCGAACTCCGAAAGCAATACGATGCCTGGTTTGCCGACGTAACCCGGAAAGGTATTCACCCCGAAATAACGCAGGTGGGTTTCGCGCAGTCGCCGGTTACAGAACTGTTCGCACCCGACGCGACCAAAACGGGTTCTGTGCATTATTTTGCCAAAAACGGCTACGTACACGACTGGTTTACGGGCTGGCAGCAACCCGCCGATGCCGCGACCTGGACAATCAACGTCGTTGAACCGGGCGACTATCGGGTGGCGTTAACCTACAACTGCTCCGCCGGATTCACGGGACAGTCCGTACTGGTGCGGGTAGGGGAGCAAACACTGAAGAAATCCATCGAAAAGGCGTTTGTGGGCGAAGTGTATCCCAGCCCCGACCGTGTGAAGCGGATTGAAGCGTATGAGAAAGATTGGGCAACGGTGCCGATGGGACGGGTGACCCTACGCAAAGGTCAGCAAAAAGTACAGGTGCAGGCAGGCGGCAAGGCCCCGGTTCCATTTGAGTTAAAATCCGTGCTGATTGAGAAACTGGCCAACTAGTGGTTTTCGTTACCCTTACCCTTACGTTTATAATTCGCTCCCAATTGCTGTATTACAGACAGGAAGTTTTAAGCGTATAGATAACGTGACCTGGGTTGAGCTGACAGCTTAAAATCAGTACAATTGCACACAAAAAGGGCCACCCGTACTATCCGGGTGGCCCTTTTTGTGTATCCGCTGGCAATTAGAGGTAGTCAATAATACGCTTGCCCGTGATGCCATTCTGTAACTCACGTCGTAAAATAGCCCGCCGACGGCGTGGCGTCGCCGATACGTATTTTGCCCGCATTTTGAGGGTAAAACTGACGAACATGTAGACGCCGAAAAGACATCCCAGAATGATCAATGACAGCGTGTTTGAAATGTTGCGGTGCAACAGCAGAAACATAATCGTGTTGAGCAGCGATACCCCACAAAGCACAATGGTTGCATTTATGTGCGAAAGACCATTGTCCAGTAAAATGTGGTGCATATGATTCCGGTCGGCAGAGAAGGGGGAACGACCGGCCAGAATGCGCACCAGGAATACCCGCAGTGTATCGAAAATTGGAACGATCAGGATAACAATGGCAATAATGGGGGCGTTGAAAAAAGCAGTAGGCTCGTAGCGGTAAGAAGCATTTAAGCTTACAAACCGCACGGCAAAGAAAGCCAGCATGAAACCTATAATCAGGGAACCCGTATTACCCATGAAAATTTTGCTGGTTTTTGAGAAGTTGAACCGCAGAAATCCCAGCAATCCACCGGCCATTGTAAAGGCCAGACAGGCCATAGTAAAGTGGTTAGTCAGCAGAAACCAACTGCCAAATGTACCACTGGCAATGGTGGCGATACCCCCCGCCAGGCCGTCGATGCCATCAATAAGATTGATGGCATTTGTTAGGGTAATAAAAATAAAACAGGTCAGTATAATGCCCACTACCTCATCGATATGGTGGAAACCCAGGATGCCGTACAGGTAATCGACCCGCAGATCGCCAAACAGCACCAGGATCATGGCGGCCAGTACCTGAAACGACAGCTTTTTGGTAGGGTCTATACCCACCAGATCGTCTTTAATACCGATGAAGAACAAAATTGTCATACCCACAATCGAAAGATTGGCCCGGTAAATCTCCGTCTGGTCGATACTCGGCCATAAAAAATAGGCGATCAGAATGGCCGCGTAAATGGCAATGCCACCGAAGGTTGGGGTAGGAGTTGAGTGCGACCGGCGTTCGCCGGGTTTCTCCATGAGTGATTTTAGTTCAGAAATCTTGATAATGACTGGTATGGAAACAATAGCAACAAAGCAGGCAACTAAAAAGGAAAGAATGCACTGGTAAAGCCCGAGTGTAAACACATCGTCGCCGAATTTGTGCAGTATGTAGGCTATAAATAAACTGATGTTCATACCGGAGAAGGTTTAGATACTGTTACCTATGGGAAAAGTTGTCGAGTAACGCCACCTAATTTGAAACGAAAGTAACCTGTTTCACTCGCTAAGGAGTGTAAAAATCAGGGTTTTATTTAAGGATGCAAAAAAAACTGATGCAACGGCTTGTTAGATTAATTAGTCGGGTAATTCGGGCGGTTTACTGATGTATTGTTTAAGCTTTCGTAAGGGCTTCAGCCAAAAGGTGAAAAAATAGGGTTTTAAGTTATTTAATTGCCAGGCTGTCTGGTCTTCCCGATTGGCGCGAAGGCGATTTTTTAAGCTACTGTTGCTAATCCCACCCGCCCGCATCACAATGGTCACTTCATCCATGTAAGCCAGTCTGGCTTTATTCTTATGGATGAACCGCAACATCAATTCATAGTCGGCCGCACTTTTCATATCGAGCCGGAAAGCACCGTGTTTTTCGTAAAGCAACCGCTTTGCGAAAAAAGAAAGGTGCCCTGGCATCCAGCCCCACAAAAAGGCATTGTCATGATACCAGCCCGAACGCCAGTAGCGTTTCAGCTTTTGCGGGTCGTTACGGTCTACATAAAGCATATCGCCATAAACAGCGTCGCTACCTGTCCGCTCGAACGTAGCCACCATATTTTCAATAACGCGGTTGTGCCGATAAAAATCATCGGCGTTCAGCAAACCGATTACCTCGCCGGTTGCCAAACCAATACCTTTGTTCATTGCATCATATAAACCTTTATCAGGCTCTGAGATGAAATGGGCAATTTTCGTGCCGTAAGATTGTACGATTTCCACCGTTCCGTCGGTCGATTGTCCATCGATGATAATATACTCGATGTCGGGATACGTTTGGTTCAGAATCGACTTAATACAGTCCTGAATAAAAGAGGCTCCGTTATAAACGACCGTTATGATAGATACTTTCACGCGTTGATGGTTCGTTTGCGTACAAAAACAGCCGGATTACCCTGATAGATTCCATACGCTTCCAACGGGCGGGTAGCTACTGAATTGACAGCCAGCACCGAATGGGACGCGCACTGAACGCCCCCGCAAACCACCGATTTTGCCCCGATCCAGACACCGTCGGCCAGGTGGATGGGCCGGGTCACCAGATCGAACGTGGCCCGACTGTAGTCGTGGTTACCCGTCAGCAACATAGCCCCCTGCGACAGGCAGGCGTTGTCGCCAATGACAATCTCACTTAGGTTATCAATCCAGACCTTTTCACCAATCCAGACGTAGTTCCCCACCCGAAGTAACCAGGGGTATTTGATATTGACGGCTGGCTTGATCATAACCCCCGTTCCAATCTTGGCTCCAAATAACCGTAAAATGGCTATCCGGATGCCGGCGGGCAGGGGTAAGTAGGTGTTGACCAGAAATGCGTTGACCAAAAACCACGCAACTAACCGCCAGCGCGGTCCGTGATTGTACCAACTGTTGTTGAAACGGGACAGATCCGTTTTGCCGTTGAGGGGTTCCATCATAGGGTCGCTAGGCTGGGTTACTTTCATTGGCTGAAGGGCTGTTGATGGACGATTGACCAACCGGCGGTGTTTTGTCGGGCCGCAGGTCTTTCCCGTATTCTTTTCGGAAATAGTCGATAAGTGCTTCTTTATCCGTGCCTACCCGTATGCTCACTTCCAGCAGTTTGGCATCTACCAGAAACCGGTACCAAAGCCCCTGTAGAAAACACCACACAAAACCAGGGCGACCATCCAGAAACCCCAGCCGGATAAAATATCGGTACATGAAATACAGCACCGGTCTCGTAAAGAGCGGGAGTGATGCGTATTTCTCTTTCAGATACCGCATCCGTTGTTCCTGGGTGCCAAACAGGCGGGGCTGCACCGTTTCGGCTTTGTCGAACTGATACCGGTAGTTGAGCAGGTTGATCATTTCCAGAATGGTGTAATGATTGTGTTTCTGCGTCCACCAGGTCAGGTTATTCAGGTTATGGTCAACAATATCGTGGGCAAACTGAATAGATTCTCCCTTGGTTAGTTTGATGTGCTCATCGTGCCATACCTGCTCGCAAAAACCGTCGCCCCGTCGCCACAGCCGCAGGAGCCAGATGGGGTAAAAACTGCCGTGCCGTATCCAGCGATTTAAGAAAAAGACCCGTCTTTTTACATAAACGCCACCTACTTCGGTGGGTAAGTCCGCTAATCGTTCATTTATTTCGCTGGCCAGTTCAGGCATCACGTACTCATCGGCATCCATCCGCATAAGCCATGGTGTCTGGAACGGTATTTGTGCTATTCCAAAGTTGAATTGTGTGGCGTAGTTTACCCAGGTGTTTTGCACCACTACGGCACCCATAGAACGGGCTATCTCAACGGTATTATCGGTTGAAAATGAATCGACAATAAATAATTTATCTGTAAAAGGTTTCAGACTCTGTAAACAACGGGTAATGTGTTTTTCCTCGTTATGCGTCAGGATGATTACCGCTACATCGGCCATGTGGTATAGAGCTACGGGCATAATAATAAGGCACTTTTAACGTCTATTCTGATAAAAAGGCCTTATTTTTAGTACCCCGTTTGGAGTTTTTACACTACACAAGAGTATAACTTTTTTTATACAGTGCAAAGCTAATGAAGAGACTCTACACAAGCATCATATTACTTTTGTTATATTTTTCGGCGTTTGGTCAGCTTGTATTCGAGCAATTACCCCGCGACCTGCAACTGTACCCGCGCGATGGCAATAATCAGGCCCGCGTAGTGATTAGTGGCAGGACCAGCACAACCGGTTATACCAAAGTGAGTACGCAGGTGCTGCGCGCCGGTAAACTCACCAGTGTGGTCAGCCAGTCGATTAACCCAACGGTTAGTACTGCCCTTTTTTTCCTGTCTGCTGTTATTAAGGCCGAACCGGCTGAGTATTCCTTCCGCATCTTTGCCTACAAGGGAACCGATTCTACCCTGATTGTGGAGCGAAAACGGGTTGTTTGTGGCGATGTGTATATTCTTTACGGCCAATCGAACGCGCTGGCACTGGCTGGCCTGGATACCTACTATTCGATTGGTTTCGATGATACCTACCTGCGCACTGCCGATTATCCGGTTACGGCCAAGCCAACCGAAATCAGCTGGTATCCGGCCAAACAGCCTTTTGGTAGTGTGGGGGGGCTGGGCCTGACCATACAGCGGCTGATTCTGCAAAACTACGGCATACCCACCTGCATACTGAATGGTGCCCAGGGAGGACTGTCCATCGCGCCCCTGCTGGCCCGCGATCAAACGAATCACGCCAATACCGGTACGTTCTACGGAAATCTGCTTTACCGGGCGCAGTGGGCGGGGGTGGCAAATCAGGTAAAAGGTATCATCTGGCGACAGGGGGAGGAGGATGCCGGGTCGGGCATACCGGGCTACGCGAATAAGTTTAAAACCCTTTATAATCAGCTTCGCGAGGATTACGGAAATACGCGGATATACGTTGGGCAGATTAATATCCTGGCCGATATGAAAGACAGCGCTGCCGTGGTGCGGGATTTTCAGCGACGGACGAAATACCTTTTCAGTAATGTAGAAACTATCGCTACCGTTGGTACGCAGGGCTATCAGGGCGTACATTACGAGCCTTTGGCCTACCAGCAACTGGCGTATGAGCAGTATCGGCAGATAGCCCGCGATGGGTATGGATTGAAAGATACGCTCCAGATTAATTCGCCGGATATAAAAAAAGTCGTTGCCAACGCTCGCAGAGACTCCATTACACTCGTTTTTGAGGATCAGATGCAGATGGTCTGGACGAATGATACCACCTTTTTTGATTTCTCACCGGGTGGTAAAAATACCGTTCGCCAACTGAAAAACTATTTTTACTTCGATGGGCAGGCGGATCTGGTTGCAGCGGGTAGTGCCGATGGAAGTAGAATTACGCTGGCGTTGAAGCAACCGATTCAGGCTAAAA
>NZ_KB893617.1 GCF_000374085.1 Spirosoma spitsbergense DSM 19989
GATACGTTTGCATATAGGAAGGGGCTAAAAAAAGTGAAACATGAACCTGACCGCACCGGCGGCCCGGTACTTTCCTAACTCTTGCACATCGATTGCAGATCACAAGTCTGACTTGCGTCTATGGGTACTGTTGGAGCTTATTGGAAAGGGACAAGGGAGCCAGCACAACCAGCCTGTTCAAGATCACCGGGAGGTGTCTCAGCGGCCGACCCGAGGTACTGACTACCCGTGTCAGGTCTTACTCAAAAATTGCACTTTTTTGGACAACCGCAATCGAAAACAAAGATATGTGCGGCCGACCGTCCTTCAGGGGATTTAGGAGTAGGGTTCATTTACTAAGGTCTATATTTTCTGACTTAATTGACAAACCGATAACCCTGCCCCTTTAAGGAAAGGAGGGCAAATAATCACTCATCCGGTTGGCCGGAGTTTGCGCTGAATGGCGGGTTTCAGATTCTCCAGCTTTTTTAACTGTTCGGCCAGACTTTTTGCCAGTGCGTTGTATTGCTCGCCCTGCTGCTGCGTTGGTTTTGAATCATCGGACTCGATAAAGCCTTCCAGTGCCGTAAATTTAGTGTTTAACCGCACCGGATGATTGGTTAAATCCTGCGTGGCTTTGGCCCGGTACTGATACAGTTCATCTTCAACACGGAGCAGTTGGTCTTTTAACTCCTTCACCGTTTCATCCTCCTGCGATTTATAGGTGCTGTCTAACTGTTGGCGCATTTGCCGAATCGTCAGGACACCGTTGCGCAGTTCATTGAGCCGCTCCCGGATCTTGATCAGCATATCGAATTGCTGCTTAAACTCGTCGGAGGTTGTCTCGATGCGGGGATCTTTTACGATCTCAAATTCCTGGGTGTAGGTTTTCCCATCGACCGTTAGCTGCGCTTTGTATTTACCCGGCATCGCCAACGGGCCTCTTGCCCGGCCGTGCGTCACAGAATTGGGCAGGGCAATCGGGTCCGCGTAGCGCATATCAGCCCAGACGAACGCATTGCCCCCTACCTGTGCGGGCAGCGTTGTTTCCCTACGGACAGGAGCCATGGGTTGACGCATCTCCGCTAAGCCAGATGAGTCTTTCTTCGCCGGTTTGGGAGCGCTGGACGGGGATATATCACTTTTAAACGATTTGATGACCTGACCACTGGCATCCAGAAAAGCCAGCGAGATAGGGCCTTTGGGTTTCTCCTGTAAGTAATAAACGACCCGAACGCCGTTTGGCGGATTTTTGCCCAGTTCATCGGCATCGGCGGGAACGGGTTTTATTGCCGGGTCGAGACTCGCCCGAAAACGGACGGTAGGGCGGGGTTTAAACAGGTGAACCGCTGATTTTTGTACCTCGTCGGTCAGTTGGTGCAGGGTGGTCAGGTCATCCAGAATCCAGAACGAACGACCATGCGTTGCCGCCACCAGATCATTATCCTGAATAGCCAGATCGTGAATGGGCACTACCGGCAGATTCAACTGAAGCGATTGCCAGTTCGCACCATCATTGAAGGATACATATATCCCTTTTTCGCCACCAGCGTACAGCAGTCCCCGCCGTTTGGGGTCCTCACGGATAACCCGCATGTAATCGTCGTCGGGAATACCCTGTGTGATTTTTTTCCAGGTTTTACCGTAGTCACTGGTCTTGTAGAGGTACGGATGAAAATCGTCCTGTTTGTATTTCAGGGCGGCCACGTAGGCCACTGCCGGGTCGTGTGCCGACGCGTCGATGATGCTGATGCGGGCAAAGTCGGGCATTTCCTTCGGCGTCACGTTCTTCCAGGTTTTGCCATTATCCATCGACAGCTGGACGTACCCATCGTCCGAACCCGTCCACATAACACCGGCTTTTATGGGCGATTCGGCCATCGCAAAAATGGTACCGTACCATTCTACCCCGGTGTTGTCCCGCTTCACCGGTCCCCAGTCTTTGCCAATCGACTGGTCGTCCATCGTTGGGGTTCGCTCGAGGGTGGCCGGGTCAGAACGCGATAGATTGGGACTGATGACCTGCCAGCTAGCCCCCTGATCGGTCGAACGATGCACATACTGCGAGGTGGCATACAGCACTTTAGGGTTGTGCGGAGATACCATAACGGGGTACGTCCACTGGAAGCGGTACGCCAGATCGGCAGAACCGTAGCCGTACATATCGTCGGGAATGACGGATACGTCCTTGAGTTGGTTTGTCTTCCGGTTAAGGCGGGTGAGCCAGTGGTGATTGGCCGCAAAAATCAGCGAAGGGTCGTTTTTATCGAAAGCAATGTAGCCCGATTCACCGCCACCCACATCGTAGTTTTCGTCGGGATAAATAGCGCCGTAATCGGAACGGCTGGGCACCGAAATCGTCGAGTTGTCCTGCTGGGCACCGTAGGCCCGATACGGAAATTTGTTGTCCGTAATGACGTGGTACATCTGGGCCGTCGGCTGATTGTAGATCGTCGACCAGGATTTCCCCCCATCGAAGGTCACTGTCCCCCCCCCGTCGTTGGCCTGTACCATCCGGTTAGTATCGTTGGGGTCGATCCAGAGTTGATGATTATCACCGTGGGGTGGCGACACTTTTTTGTACGTCTTGCCGCCATCACCCGATTTCCACATGTCGATGTTCAGCACCCAAAGCGTTTCGGGATCCTTAGGATCAGCAGTCAGATGGTGGTAATACCAGGGTCGTTGAAACAGATCGGCAAACTGACTGACCATCTGCCAGGTAGCCCCGCCATCGTCGGTACGGTACACGCCGTTCTGTTCGTTTTCGGCTTCGATGATTGCCCATACCCGATTCGGTTTCGATGGTGACAGGGTCAGTCCGATACGCCCCCGGTTGGTGCCGGTAGGTAAGCCAGGACGCAGGGTAATATCGGTCCAGGTATCACCCCCGTCGGTAGTTTTGAAAATACCCGCATCCGGTCCCGAACTGCGAACACCCCACGGAAACCGGCGAAACTCGAACGTCGATGCATACATCGTTTTAGGGTTCGATGGATCGATAGTCAGGTCGATGGCCCCCACGTTCGGGTTTTTGTAGAGAATCTTTTTCCAGGTTTTGCCGCCATCGGTCGTTTTGAAAACACCCCGTTCTTCATTCGGGCCAAACGCATGACCCAGTGCCGCCACGTACACAATATCAGGATTGGTCGGGTCGATGATAACCTGACCAATGTGCTGGGTATCGGTCAGGCCGATGTGCTGCCAGGTTTTACCCGCATCGGTCGATTTGTAGACGCCATCGCCGGGCGATAGGTTGCCCCGCAGGGTGTGTTCGCCCATCCCAACGTAGATTATGTTCGGATTTGACTTCGCCACCGAAATCGCCCCGACCGAGCCCATCTTGAAAAAACCATCGGAGATATTCTGCCAGGTGATGCCGCCATTCTCCGTTTTCCAGACGCCCCCGCCAGTGGTGCCCATGTAAAACACCAGCCGTTCCGTCGGGTGACCCGCCACCGCTACTGACCTTCCTCCGCGGAAGGGGCCAATAAGCCGCCACTGCATGGCTTTCATCACTGAAGCCGTTGTTGAATCCGGCATCGGTTTAACGATTTTTGATTGAGCGGACACTGGCCGAGAAGCGAGCAGAACGCAGAGAAATACGAGTAGAGTTAGTTGGCGCATGGGTATTGAGTTTCTTGAAGAAGAAATAAAATTTATCGGAGCAGTTTTGTCATTCCGACGATAGGAGGAATCTTTGACTTTCCCAACGAGTAACTTTAAGATTCCTCCTATCGTCGGAATGACAAAAGGGTACCATTTTTAATGATAAAACGTGTTTAAAACCTCACATACCAATGCGTTGAACCATTTTGGTTTTGAGCAGTGCATCGAGTTCGGTGAGTTCGTGATTCAGTTCCGCCGATAGTTCCTCGTACACCTTGTACGACCCATCGGTGGGTTTGGCATCGCCCGTTTCAACGCTGCGCCAGAGGGCCGCCAGCCGGTTGTTCAGCTTGATCGGGAAGTTCAGCGGGTCCTGCCCACTCTGGTTCCTGATCTGATACAGGTTTTCCTCAATGACCCCCAATTGCTCGAGCATCTTTTTGTTAGCCGGTGTAGCGGGCTGCTTCGATAGCTTTTCCTTTACCGCCCGAATCTGAATCACGGCTTCGTTGGCTTTACTGGTCTGGTCGCGGAGTTTCATGGCCAGTTTAAACTGCTCGTCGATGTCGGCGGTCGTCACCCCTTTCAGACGCGGGTCGAGTTTAACCTCGAACGGGTGCGTAATCGTTTTATCGCCCACCGTGAGCCGAACCTGATACTGACCGGGTACGGCCAGCGGACCGTTGATGGGCCGGGCACCCCACATAATCATCCCTTTAAAATCGGTAGAGCCGGGATAATGCAAATCCCATTCGTACTTATTCAGGCCAGCGGCCGTCGTGGGCATCTTTGGTTTTGGCGGACCTTCTTCTTCGTCCTCATCATCCTTTTTCGGGTATTTGGGCTTATCCCCCGTAAATGACCGAATCAAGGTTCCGGCCGCATCCAGAATTTCAACTTTTACGCTATCGGCCTGCTTCGCCAGATAGTACTGAAACACCGCCGGTTGCACCCGCCGAACGGCGTAGTACGGCTTGAAGAAATGAACAGGTTCTTTTTCCAGCCCAGCCGCGTATTCCCGCACCGGAGCGGCATCGTCCAGCACGTAAATAGACCGCCCGTGCGTACCAATCACCACGTCTTTTTCGGTCACCTGCAAATCGGCAATCTGCGTATCGGGCAAATTCAGACGGAGGGGTTCCCAGGTATCGCCATCGGTAAAGGACACGTAAATACCGTGTTCGGTGCCGGCATAAAGCAGGCCGGGGCGGGTGACATCTTCGCGAATCGAATGTACAAAGGCATCCGACCGAATGCCGCTGATGATTTTCTTCCAGGTTTTGCCGTAATCGTCCGTTTTCCAGATATAGGGAGCCCGGTCGTCCATCTGGTAACGTTTGGCGGCTACGTAGGCCGTACCGGGTTTGGCACGGGAAGCCTCAATGATGCTGATACGGGTGTGTCTCGGCATATCGGATGGCGTAATTTTCTGCCAGCTTTTGCCGTGGTCGCGGGTGATGTGCATCAGCCCATCGTCCGAACCGGCCCAGATCGTATTGACATCGTGGTACGACGGAGCCAGCGCAAACACGGTTCCGTAAATTTCGGGGCCGTTCATGTCCATCGTAATCACCCCCCCGCTTTTACCCAGCGTGGTGGTGTCGGCCAGCGTCAGGTCGGGGCTGATTTTTTCCCAGGTCTGCCCTTCATTGGTCGTCATCCAGACGTGCTGCGAACAGACGTACAGCCGGTTGGGGTCTTTGGGCGAAAACACAATGGGGAACGTCCACTGCCACCGTTCGGGCAGCGCACTGGCTGGTTCGCCCGAAAAGAAGCGGGGATATACCTGCACGTCGCGGGTCTGGCCCGTCATCCGGTTGTAGCGCGTGAGCAACGCCCCCTGGCTACCGGCGTAAAAAATATCGGGGTTCTTCGGGTCCTGCGCGATGTAGCCGCTTTCACCACCCCCCACATCATACGACCATTCCTTCTTTTCAATGCTGTTACCCCGGGCCTGAAAATTTGTCCAGCCCTCACTCGGTACGGCAATGGTTGAGTTGTCCTGCTGGGCACCCGCCACCTGATACGGAAAATCGCTGGTGGTGGTGATGTGGTAAAGCTGGGCCGTCGGATAATCTTCATCCGTCCAGGTCTTGCCGCCGTTGTTCGACACGCAGCCCCCGCCGTCATTAGAGGCAACCATCCGGGTCGAATCAGTCGGGTCAATCCAGAGATCATGGTTATCGCCGTGGGGAACGGTGATGGTTTTGTTGAACTTCACCCCGCCATCGGTCGATTTGTAAAAGTTCACGTTCAGGCCGTACACCGTGTTCTTGTCGAGCGGGTCGGCATAGATGCGGGAGTAATAAAAAGCCCGCTGCCGCAGCTTCCGCTCATCATTGGTGCGTTTCCAGGTCATCCCGGCATCATCGGAGCGGTACACGCCCCCATCTTCGGCCTCCACAACGGCCCAAACCCGGTTCGGGTCAACGGGCGAAACAGTCACACCGATCTTACCCACCGTTCCTTTGGGCATCCCCGGCTTGCGGGTCAGTTCGGTCCAGGTATCGCCCCCGTCGGTGGATTTGAACAGGCCACAGGCTCCACCCCCGCCCCACATTTTCCAGGGCGTGCGGTACACCTGCCAGATGGATGCGTACAATACGTTCGGGTTCGTGCGGTCAATGATAAGGTCGGCAGCACCGGCCTTATCGCCTTTGTACAGCACCTTTTTCCAGTTCTTGCCCCCATCCGTGGTGCGGAACACGCCCCGCTCCTCATTCGGGCCGTAGGGATGGCCGAGCGCTGCCACATACACAATGTCGGGGTTGGTTGGATGTACCCGGACGCGGGCAATGGCCTGGGTATTCTTCAGGCCAATATTTTTCCATGTCTTACCGGCGTCCGTCGATTTATAGACGCCATCGCCCTGCATGATGTTACCCCGGAGTTGGGTTTCGCCGGTGCCGATGTACACCACGTCGGGGTTGGTTTCGGCGACGGCTACCGCTCCTACCGATGAACTGCTTATTTTTCCATCCGTTACGGGGTTCCAGGTTTTGCCGCCGTCAGTAGTTTTCCAGAGACCACCGCCCACCGCCCCGAAATAGTACTCCAGTTTACGGGACGGTGACCCCGCCGACCCCAGTGACCGGCCACCCCGCGTGGGGCCGATGTTGCGCCAGGCCATGCCTTTGAAAACGGCGTTAGTGCTGGTGTCGGCTGGTGTTGTTGGGGACTGTTGCGCCAGCAGGGCACCCGTACAGCCAAGTGCAACGAGTAGCAGAGTTGGGAAAAAGTGCTTCATAAAAAGAGTGAACGTTTGTGATAAAGAGTGTAGTGGGAACGGGTAAAACTGGCTTGTATTAGTCAAAAACCGGGGTCCTGTCTGATTTTGTATTCGTCAATCAGCGTAGTCGACAGATTAGTCATCGTATCCCACGAAAACGGAAGCCAGGTACCGCTCAGGCTGTCCAGCACTTCGGTAGCGGCCAGGCAGGGAAACAGTTTATAGTCAAACTTGGGATACTCATAGACCACGTAGCCTGGATAGTAGTACAGTTTCTTCTGCAACAGCGCGTAGTTCATTTTTTGTAGCATCAGGAACTTACCCAGGCTTTGTTTCCGGTAATCGAAATGATAAAAATTCATAACACCCATAATACTTCGGGGCGCATTATCGAAGATGCCAGCGGCAATAAGCCGGGTACCATCCCGAACCTCCACCACCTGCGTATCGAATATATTCCGGCGCGTTCCGTCCAGCAAGCAGGCTTCGATGGATGATGGCGCGTCGAAATCGATAGCCGCCCGGTACTGAGCGTACAGATTTCTTAGTTCGGCCGTCAGCACGAACGGCTTTACCACTACCGAAAAGCTGGAATTTATCCGCAGTAACCGACGCTGCGAAGAGCCATAACTCACCTTTGCCAGCACGATGCGCAGCCATTGTACGGCGTAAACGGTGTCGTTGAATTGGACAAACTGGCACGTGAAAATATCCTGCTGCATCCGAAAATAACCCTGACTCAGGTAGTAGTCCAGATTGTCTCCAATCATTTTTAGTGGCTTATCTTAATAACCATTACCGTCTTTCACAGCCAATTTATCGCTCACAGAGCCTTTTTCCAAGCCGTTCCCTTTGCAAGAAACATCGGCAGGACAGGGCTTTAGTGAAATTTACCTCAATTCTTCGGGTGGAATGTATTTTGCAAAGTAAACGATTAGAAATTTATTCTGCATTTCAAGCCTAAGACAATAGTATTAATTGTTAGACGGCTAAACGACTACTGTTTTGTTTCTTTTCTATTTTTGTGCGCGAAATAGGCTTAAAATCAGATAAATTTCTGTCAACAGCACTTTCAACCTTTATTTATCCCGCCGAAAACGGGGGAAATAAAAATTCGCAAATTCTTTTTTCACCTTTTTTATCAACAATCAAACGATCGACCTAATTGTACTTTTCATGGAAAAAATAAAATCACCCTGGCTTTTGTATGCGATCCTCACTACCCTGCTGCTGGCAACACCTGGTCTGGCCCAGCGAAAAGCGAAGGTAGCGGCCAAACCCCGTACCACACCTTCGGCAGACAGCCTGTTCAACGGACTACGGTGGCGCAACATCGGCCCGTTTCGGGGTGGCAGGTCGCTGGGCGTAGCGGGGCACGTTAGTCAGCCGCTGACGTATTATTTTGGCGCTACGGGCGGGGGCGTCTGGAAAACCACCGACGGCGGGGCCAACTGGACATCCATCTCCGACAGTACCTTCAAATCCAGCTCTGTGGGCGCGGTGGCCGTAGCTCCCTCCGACCCGAACACGATTTACGTTGGCATGGGCGAAGCCGATATCCGCAGTAATATTTCGAACGGCGACGGAGTTTACAAATCGACCGATGCCGGTAAAACCTGGAAACATATTGGTCTGAAGAAAGCGGATGCCGTCAGTAACATCGAGGTTCACCCAAACAATGCCGATGTTGCCTACGTAGCGGCTCTTGGCAATCCTTTTGCGCCGAACAAAGAGCGTGGGGTATTTCGCACCACTGATGGCGGCAAAACCTGGAAACAGATTCTGGCCAAAAACGACAGCACCGGTGCCATCGTCGTTAAACTAGACCCCACTAATCCCAGCATCGTGTATGCCTCCATGTGGCAGGCCTACCGCAACAGCTACACCATGAGCAGCGGGGGCAAAGGATGCGGCCTGTTCAAATCCACCGACGGGGGCGATACGTGGTCCAGCCTGAGCGAAAAACCCGGTATGCCTAAAGGAATGCTGGGTAAGATAGGCATCACGGTGTCGCCCGTCAACCCGAACCGGCTCTACGCCATGATTGAAAACGCGAAGGGAGGGCTGTACCGCTCCGACGACGCGGGCGAGTCGTGGCAGCTCATCAACGAAGACAAAAATCTCTGGCAACGGCCCTGGTACTACATGATGCTGGCCGCCGATCCGCAGGACGAAAACGGCCTGATCGTGCTGAACGTGAACGCCCAGAAATCGTACGATGGGGGTAAAACCTTCAAAACCATAGCCGTACACCACGGTGATACGCACGACATCTGGTGGAACCCAAAAAACCCGCTGAACTATATCATCGGCGACGATGGCGGGGCCGAAGTCACATACAACGGTGGAGCTACCTTCTCCGATGTCGATCTTCCTACATCGCAGTTTTACCACGTAGCTGTCGACAATGATTTCCCGTACAACCTGTACGGAGCACAGCAGGACAACTCCTCCATTCGGATTGCCAGCCGCACGACTGATTACTCCATCGGACCGGGTGCCTGGTATTCGGTGGCGGGTGGCGAATCGGGCTACATCACGCCTGACCCCACCAATCCGCTCGTTACGTACGGCGGCAGTTACGACGGGCTGATTACGCGCTACGACAAAGCTACCGACCAGAATCAGCGCATCAACGTGTACCCCGAATACTTTATGGGTTCGCCCTCGTCGGCCCGGAAGTATCGGTTCCAGTGGACGTATCCCATCGTTTTCTCCCCGCACGATAACAAGACGCTGTATATCACCTCGCAGTACCTGCACCGCAGCACGGACAACGGCCATTCCTGGGAGGACATCAGCCCCGACCTGACCCGCAACGACCCCAAAACGCAGGGCGATGTGGGTGGCCTGATCACGAAAGACAATACGGGGGCTGAAACCTTCCCCACCATTTTCACCTTCGCCGAGTCGCCGGTAGAGAAAGGCGTTTTCTGGACCGGTTCCGACGATGGCGTGATGCACATCAGCCGCGACGGAGGAAAGAACTGGACCAACATCACGCCCCCGGCCTCCATGCTTCCCGAGATGGCTATCATGAGCCTCGTTCACCCCTCCGATCATACGGCGGGCAAAGCGTATCTGGCCGCCAAACGATATATGCTGGGCGACCAAAAGCCATACCTGTTCAAAACGACGGATTACGGCAAAACCTGGACCAGCATCACCAGCGGCATCCCGGCGGATGAGCAGAGTCACGTCGTACGCGAAGACCCCAACAAGCCGGGACTGTTGTACGCCGGTACGGAGCGGGGCGTGTACGTGTCGTTCAACGATGGCAATTCCTGGCAGAAACTGAGCCTAGACCTGCCCGTTACGCCCGTCCGCGATTTGCAGATTCACAAGCGGGAAAAAGACCTGGTTATCGCCACGCACGGCCGTTCGTTCTGGATTATGGACGATATCACGCCCCTGCACGAGATCATGGACCTCGAAACAGCGGGTAAAACAGCCGCCAGTATGCACCTGTTCAAACCCCGTCATGCCTACCGCATGGAAGGCGGAGCGGGTAACCCCCGGCGCGGTCGTGCGGCAGCCACCGACGAAGGCGAAAATGCCCAGAACGGTGTTATCACGCGGTACTACATGAAAAACAAGCCCACGAAAGAATTGCGGCTGATTTACATGACTCCCTCGAACGATACGATTATCAGCTATTCCAGTACGAAAGACAGGAAAGGTCAGCCGCTGAAAATAGCGAAAGAATTCTACCAGGACGAAACGGACGTACGGCCCGGCAGCATTCCGGCTCAACCCGGCATGAACGTGTTTGTGTGGGACATGCGCTACCCGGATGCAGCCGCTGTTGAGGGCACGAACGTGATGTGGACGGGCCGGGGAACGGGGACCAAAGTGGTGCCGGGGATGTACAAAGTGCGGATGCTGCTGGGCGACTCGCTGGTGGCCGAACAGCCCATCGAGATTCGGAAAGACCCGCGTCTGGCCATTACGGCCGCCGAGTACAAGGAGCAGTTCGATCTGTTGCAGAAGATAAACAACAAACTATCGGAGACGCATAAGGGCATCAATCAGCTTCGGCAGATTCGGACGCAGATTGAGGGGTACACCAAAAGCGTGAAAGACCCAAAAGCCGCCGAGAAATTCAAGAAAGCAGCCAAGCCGATGCTGGACGAACTGGAAAAACTGGAGTCTACCCTGATGCAGCCCAAGTCAAAGGCTCCGCAGGATGCGCTGGCCTATCCGATTCAGTTGAACGACAAAATGGCGGGGGTGGCCTCGGTCGTTTCCTCAGCCGATACGAAGCCGACTAAATCGTCATTCGAAGCCTACAACGACCTGGCTAAGCAGATAGACACCGCGCTGGACAAACTCAAAGAGATCGTCAATACGCAGGTGCCATCGTTCAACCGGATGGTTACCGAGCAGCAGATTCCGGCCATTATTCCGAATTAATCAACCCCGTTCAGTCAGCCTCGTTTCATTAGCCCCGGAATTAATTCCGGGGCTAATGAAACAACCTTTTTCCCCAACAGACCCGAAACAATATCGGGGCGTATTTATGTTTTCCGACAAAACCGTTTACAAACTCCATCGTATTTCCGGATTAGTGGGTGGCCTGTTTATCCTGATCATTACCATTACCGGCTCTATTCTGGTCGTTGACCGGCAGGTAGATAACCTGTTGAATCCCAGTCAAACGCAGATTGAACCCACTGGTCAGCTCGCCCCTTACGGACAGGTATTGACCACTATTCACCGTCAGTTTCCAGATGCGCAGATTAGAGGAATTCGCTTGCCGGAAACGGAAAACGAAGCCCTGCGCGTCGATATCAGCAATAAAGGCGTGTGGCAATGGGTCACCATGAACCCGTACACCGGGGCGATTATCAGCATCCGAAATGCGGAAACCACCTTTGTTCGGCGGGCGCGGGAGTTGCACGAAAACCTGCTGCTGGAACCCGTGGGGGGCTACGTAATGGGGCTGGCAGGCATCTGTCTGCTGGGGTCGGTGCTGACCGGAACCTGGTACTACCGGCGATCGCTGCTGAGCGTATTCAAAATCGGGGTACGCTGGAACAAACCAGCCCGCATCGTGTATGCCGACATCCACAAATGGCTGGGTGTAGTCGCTTTACTTTTCATGCTCCTGATGAGCGCGACGGGTATCTTTTTCCATTGGGAACAGATAGAGCGGCAGTTTGGCGGAGACAAACGCCCATCCCAGTCCCTATGGGCTGATTTACCATATCGTACTATCCCGGTCGATAACGCGCTGGCTAATGCTACAGCATCCATCGCCGAATTCCAGCCCCGGCAGATAGATTTTCCTAAATCGGGCGATACGACGCTCGTCATTCGCGGAAACCGGCCCAACAGCATCCGGCTACTGGGTAAGTACACGATTTTTGCTACGATGGATGCCCGTAACGGGCAGTATATCAGCGGACTCGATGCGCAGGATGCCGGTCTGGAATACATAGCCGAGCACGTTTTTGAGGAGTTGCATTTCGGTCGGTATCTCGGCTGGGTATCACAGGTTATTTACATCCTGCTGGCCCTGTCTACCGCCGTTGTCACGCTGACGGGTATGTTTATCTGGTGGCTGAAAAAGTAGTCATCAATTGTCAGTAAACACACTAATCACATGTCAACCGGCTGTTTTTTTACATTCCAAGCGTCAGTACAGCTGGCATCGGGTTAAATTTTGAGTACTTCGTACCCATTAGTTTATATTATTTACCTAATTTGGTATCTGGGTCAAGTGAACGCCCGATATCTGCGAACGAATCCCTGATGATTTCCATTACCCCGGCCACCGAAGCGCAGTTATCCATTGTTCAGACCATTGCGCACCAGACATGGCCTACCACGTTCGCAGCGATACTATCGCCGGAGCAGATTGACTACATGCTGGAAATGATGTATAGTACCGATTCGCTGAAAACGCAGATGGACGGAAAGAACCACGTTTTTCTGCTGGCTCAGGAACGTGACAACGGAAACTATTTGGGGTTTCTGTCGTATGAACTGAATTACAGAGGAGTACCCAAAACCAAGATTCATAAGATTTACCTGCTGCCCGCCAGTCAGGGTAAAGGTGTAGGAAAACAGTTGATTGAAGCGGTGACTGAACTGGCGAAAGCAAAGCAGAACAATACCCTGTCGCTAAACGTGAACCGGCATAACAAAGCGATTCTGTTTTATGAACGACTAGGGTTCAGACACGTTGCCAATGAAACCATTGACATCGGTAATGGCTTCATCATGGATGATTATGTGATGGAAAAATCGTTATAGCAGTAAGTACACTATTTCATCAGACTCAACAAACGCATTTGAAACCGTTCTTTTTCACCCGCATCCAGTACACATCCGGCGATTGGGAAACCGACCAGCGGATGCCGTCGAACCTGATGCATTCGTTAGTTGAATACACAACCCTGCCCGTCGACCAGAAGGAGAAGGTGGTCCAGTTGAGCAGCCCCGATTTATTCAAAAGTCCGTTCTGCTACCTCAGCGGGCACAAACTGGTCGAATTTTCGGCGGTGGAGCGGGACCACTTCAAACGGTACGTCCAAAACGGCGGCTTTGTGTTTGTGGACGATTGCAACCACGACGTAGATGGGTTGTTTGCCAAGTCGTTCGAGCAGGAGATGGGCCGGACGTTCGGGCCGAAGGCGTTGCAGAAAATCCCGAACACCCATCCTATCTACACCTGCTTTTTCAAGTTTCCCGAAGGCCCGCCCACTACGTCATTCGAACTGAATGGCTGGGGCGACGATCTGGTGCATGATTACCTCAAAGGCATCACCATTAACGGTCGTTTGGGGCTTTTATATAGCAATAAAGATTACGGATGCGAGTGGGATTACGACTTCCGGAACAAGCGTTTTCTGGCCGAAGACAACACCAAATTCGGCGTCAACATCGTAACCTACGCATTGACAGCCTGAAGTGAATGGACAATAGTTAACAGAACACATTGTACATTAGTCATTGTCCATTGTTCATTAACAAACATACAACCTGAAAAAATTAACCATTGGAATCAACCGAACTAACCCACTACAAAACGCTGGTAGGCAAGTTGCCTCAGCTACGAAACGAAATTGGCAAAGTAATCATCGGGCAACAGGAAGTCATTAGCGAAGTACTGATTTCGTTACTGGCGGGTGGGCATTGCCTGCTCGAAGGTGTACCGGGACTAGCCAAAACACTCATGGTCAGCACAATGGCTCGTGCGCTCTCCATGAATTTCAAACGAATTCAGTTTACCCCCGACCTGATGCCCGGCGACATTGTGGGTACGGAGGTACTGGAAGACGACCACGAAACCGGTCATAAGGTGTTTGTCTTTAACCGGGGGCCGCTGTTCGCCAATGTCGTGCTGGCCGACGAAATTAACCGGACACCTCCCAAAACGCAGGCCGCCATGCTCGAAGCCATGCAGGAGTATAAGGTTACCTACAACGGTACCGACTATGAGCTACCCAAACCGTTTCTGATTATTGCGACGCAGAATCCCATTGAGCAGGCGGGAACCTATCCCCTGCCCGAAGCGCAGCTCGACCGGTTCCTGTTGTACATCAAACTCAGCTATCCATCAGAACAGGAGGAGCTTACGGTCCTGAAAAGTACCACGGGCACCAACCGCCCCGTCCTGAATACGATTCTCTCCGACCAGGAAATTCTCCAGTTGCAAACACTGACCCGACAGGTCCACATCAGCGACGAGTTGATTGATTATATCAACCGGCTGGTTCGGGCATCGAGGCCCCAAACCTCCCCTTCGGCTTTCGTGAAGCAGTGGGGCGAGTGGGGTGCGGGACCACGCGCCGGGCAGGCGCTGGTCTTATGCGCCAAAGCGCGGGCGGTACTGAACGAACGATTCTCGGTTATTCCCGAAGATATTCAGACGCTGGCCTACCCCGTCCTCCGCCACCGTATCGCGCTGAACTTCCGCGCCGAAGCCGAAGGTATTACCACGGATAAGGTGATTGAGGAGTTGATCAAGGTCATTAAATAGTCATCTTACTTCGTGTCATTGATAGCCATTTTGCTTCGCGTCATTATTGGTCATTAATAGCACATGGAATGCCCACCAAATGACGATCAATGACCACCGAATGACAATGAAATGACAACCATCGACCTCATCAAACTCAACAACCTCCAACTGTCCGGTAAATTGGTCAGTGATGAATTGTTGCTGGGTATTCGGACCAGCAAGCGGTCTGGAATCGGGACGGAGTTTGAACAGTTTCGACACTACGTTCCCGGCGACGACCCGAAGCGTATTGACTGGAAGCTGTTCGCCAGAACGAACCACTACCTGGTGCGCGAATCAGCAACGGAAAGCAATCAGCAGATCCGGTTGCTGCTCGATTTGTCGGGGTCGATGAATTACGAGGAAGCGGGTATCAGCCGGTTACATTACGCTAAAATCCTGCTGGCTTCGCTGGCTTACCTGAGCAACCGGCAGGGCGACCAGCTGAGTTTGTACGCCCTGCAACAGGGAACCGTTCAGCCGCTGGTTCCGGCGGGGAAACAAGCCTTTCAGAAAATCGTGTCTACGCTACAAGCCGCAAAAGCGTCGGGTGCGTGGGAAAATCAAGCTGGCTCGGTGCCGGAGTTCAGCCGTAAACAGGCCGAAATACTCATTATCGCGTCGGATTTCTTGCAGGTCAGCGATGAGTGGATACGGCTGATTCAGTCCGTAGCCGGTCCACGCCGGGAAATTGTCCTCTTCCAGCTACTTGGCGACCAGGAAGTTGATTTCTCGATGCGTGGTTTTTACCGCTTTCAGGATCTGGAAACGGGCGCATCTATTGAATTACAGGCCGATGCCATTCGGGACACTGTCCGCGAACGGGCATCGGCTTACCTGATCGATCTGGAAGAAAGTCTGCGCATACCGCACGTCAGGCTCATTCGCGTTCGACTAAGCGAACCGATTGCGCTGGTGCTGAAACAGTTTTTGAAATGATTTTACCGTGACTATGGGAATCCAAAACCAGACTTACCCTGTAAGGACACGATTGTTAGACGTTGAATCATAGCTGGCCGCGTAGGGGCCTACTGTCAATAGGCTCAAATGTCATAAAACTTTTTTGCCCCGTCAGGGGCTTACTGTCAATAGAATTCAACGTCACAAAACCAATCATGGCAAACACCTATACCCAACTATACGTACAAATCGTGTTTGCCGTAAAAGGTCGCCAACACCTGATTCCGAAAAGCCGGAAGGAAGAGCTCCACCAATATATCACGGGCATCGTACAGAATAGGGGGCAAAAAATGCTCGCCGTTCACTGCATGACCGACCATACCCATATTTTTGTTGGCTTTAGTCCCACGCTCACCATTGCCGATTTAGTAAGGGACATCAAACAGGCCACGTCCATTTGGATTAAAGGAAAAGGCATTGCCCAATCAACGTTTAGCTGGCAGGAAGGTTACGGGGCATTCACCTACGCCCAATCGCAGGTAAAAGCTGTGATTCAATATGTGCTAAATCAGGAACAACACCACCGAACCAAAACCTTTCAGGAAGAATATATCGCCTTTTTACGAAAGTTTGAGGTGCCTTATGACCCGCGTTATGTGTTTGAATTTTATACTGAAACGTCAGCCCCTGACGGGGCAGAATATGGGGATTAAATCACGTATCCTATTGACCGTCAGCCCCTACCGGGGCAAGAAATCATAAAACCAGCCTGCCCCGATAGGGGCTGACGGTCAATAAAAACAAACACCAAAACCAGCCTGCCCTGATAAGGGCTGACGGTCAATAGAAACCAAAACCAGCCTGCCCCGATAGGGGCTGACGGTCAATAAAAACCATACAAATGCCCTTTATTGAGCCATTATTCTTGTGGGGTGCGCTGGCGGTCGTCATTCCAGTTGCCATTCATTTCTGGCACCAGAAGCAGGGCAAACCCCTGCCCTGGGCCGCTATGCAATGGCTTACCGAAGCGCGTCAGCAGCAAAGCCGTGGGCTACGGCTGGATAATATTCTACTGTTGCTTATCCGCTGTTCACTCCTGCTGTTACTGGCTATTTTACTGGCAAAACCGCTGCTGAACTGGTTTACCCAGCCACCCCGCATTGAGCGCGTGCATCTGGTGCAACCCAGTCAGGCGGTGCTGACCAACTTCCGGTTTGAGCTAACCGAAGCGCAGAAAAAAGGGGAGCGTGTTGTTTGGGCCAATCCGAAACTATCCCCCGTAACAGTAGCATCCAAATTACCTGATTCACAAACACCCTTTGGGCCATTGTCCCTGCAAACAGCTATCAATCAACTCGATGGCAAAAACACCGTATTGCACCTGTACCTCACTCCTACGCAGACCCTAAGCGATGTGCCGGCCATAACGGTCCCCCTCCGGTTTCGGCTACACACGGCGGTCGATTCAACGACTCAGCCGGGAGCGTACTTACTGGCAACCGGCAACCGCTCCATGTTCATCAACCGGGCGGGCAAACTCATCGTCAGTCCGGCACGGGATGCAATGCTAAAATTTCAGTCTGCCCCCGCCCATACGGGCCCCATTCAAACGTTGATTCAGTATCGGGATAAAGCGGAGCAGCAAACGGTTGAAGCCGCGCTAACGGCCCTGACCGATGTGTATGGTCTGGACATAGCCGTGACTAAAAACCCGGTACAAAATCAGCCGTACGACCTGATACTCACCGACCAGCTTCCAACCAACCCATCGCCACAAACGCTTTACCTCGTTTCGGCGGTGCAGCAGTCGGCCTTACCGAACGTTGTTTTCAGTAATGAAACGCTGACGCCCCAAACCTCCGACCGGGTAGCTGGCGGGCAATTGCCGGAGTGGCTGGGCCTACAGATTTTGCGGCATTACGGATTGGAAACAAACACGAAACCGCTAAGCAAACAGGCCTTGAACGCCCTGTTTGTTCCCACCGATACCCCGCCGAAAGAGCAGCACGCAGGTATTCAACAGGTATTATTACTCCTGCTCATCGGTTTACTGATTCTCGAACGCTGGCTGGCACTGACCAAAAACGCATGAACGAACTCAAACGCCTTATCGCATCGGTTACCTATCAACTGTACGCCAACGCCCTGCTACGCTGTCTGCTCCTGGCCGCAACGGTCTACTTGCTGACCGCCACGTTTCTCGGACAATCCATCTGGGCTCTCGCGCTAAGCGTGGCCGGTTTTGGCGCGGGTGTTTTCCTGAGCAGGCTGTGTCAGGACAAAAAGCCGCAGGCCGTCCGGCTGATTCACCAGCGCGTTGGTGACGCTGAATACAGCCTGCCCCTACTCACCAAACCAACCCTGAACCTGGCCGAACAACTCCAGCTCGACCGGCTGAATCAGCAGATTCAACACGTGCCAACGCCCGTGGTTATCTGGTCGAAGGCGGGGCTGTATAGTTTGTTTTTGCTGGCGGCACTGACTATTTACGTCGGGTATCCGCTGATAGCGAAGACGCCCAAAGACAATCCCCGGAAGAAAGGCTTTCTGGCGGCTATGATGCCTGATACACCCCCCGAAGCACCTATATTCGAGAGGGCGACGTTACGGATTCAGCCCCCGGCCTATACGCGCCTGCCCGTAACGAATGCTACGAATCTGAATGCCGCATCGGTGGTGGGTTCTTCCCTGACCTGGCAGATACAGTTCAGCGACAACCGAAACCTGACCGTGAAATTAGTGGGTAGCCGGGGGCAGGCCATACCGTTCAAAAAGGCGGGCGATGGCTTTACGCATCAGGACCGCCTTATCAACTCCGGCCTGTACGCCATCAAAGCCTACTGGCGGACGGAAAATAACCGCGATTCGCTCATCTACCAGTCTGACTTTTACCGGCTCGAAGCCCGGCCCGACCTGGCCCCAAAAATTGAACCGGCCTCGAAGGAACTGTACACGTATCATTACCTGAAAGATCCGAAAATGCTCACCGTTTCGGCTAAAATCTCCGACGACTTCAGCGTGTCGCAGGCGTACATCGTCGCTACCGTGGCACGGGGATCGGGTGAAAATATAAAATTTCGGGAGATGAAATTCCCGCTGGGTCAGGCTAATTTTAAAGAAGCCAGGTTATCCAAAACGCTCGATCTGAAGGCGTTGCAGTTCGCTCCCGGCGACGAGCTGTACTACTACTGGGCCGCGTTCGATAACCGTCAGCCTGAACCGAACTTCACCAAGTCCGACTCGTATTTTGTGGTCTACAAAGACACCACCCAACTGGAAGAAAGCGAGTTAGCCACGATGGCGGTAAACATCATGCCGGAGTATTTCCGGAGTCAGCGGCAGATTATTATCGACACCGAAAAACTGATTGCGGGGAAGAAAAAGATGACGGCTACGGCCTTCAAAAGTCAGTCGAACGAGATTGGGTTCGACCAGAAAGCACTGCGGCTGCGCTACGGTCAGTTTCTGGGGGAAGAGTTCGAGAAGTCTATCGGTGGCGGTGGTGGTCCGCCCGACGGTGATGCCACGTCGGGTTTGGCGGCTTCCGTCGATTCTTATATGCACAAACACGACGAGGGCGAAGGCGACCACGGGGCACCCGCCCAGCACGAGGAGGAGCACGGCCACAGCCACGGCGGAGGGTCAAATGCCGACGACGCGAAAGACCCCATAGCGGCTATGATGGAGCAGTACGTACACAGCCACGACGATGCCGAAACGAACACCTTCCACGAACAATCGACCAGAGCCTTGCTGAAAATGGCGCTGGAAAATATGTGGCAGTCGGAGTTGCATTTACGGCTGTACGAACCCGAAAAAGCCCTGCCTTTTGAACAGGAAGCTCTCAAATATCTGAAACAGTCGCAGCAGAAAGCCCGCTCCTACGTGAAGAAGACCGGCTTCGACCCGCCCCAGACGAAAGAAAAAGAAACCCGGCTTACCGGCGAGTTCAAGAACGTAACGGACCAGTTCAGTCAGGAACGAACTTATAGTCAGGAGCGGCTGGCCACGCTGGTTTCGCGGGTAATCGGCTACCTGGAACTGCCCCGGCTGACGGCGCAGCAAAAGCAGGAAACGCTGCAACTCGGCAATGTGCTGGCCAATCAGGTCATGAACAGCGGGGTAGCCAACTGGTCGGTGCTGGGTACCTTACAGAAACTGGCATCGGGCAAACCCATTTCACCAGCCGAAAAAACGGGGCTGAAAACGAAGCTGTACGCCCTGACAAGCGCATCGGAACGAACCGGTCCCTCATACGTCAGTGACCGAACGCTGGAAAAAGCCTTCTGGCGGCATCTGAAGTAAAATTTATGCATACAACTCTCAACTGGAGCACCCCCTTAACCTGGTTCCTTTCCGCAGCCCTCTTTGTCCTGCTGCTCGTTCAGGTCTGGTTCGTCGTTCGCAATCAATCGCTTACGCCCGCCCGCAAGTGGGTTCGGCTGGGGTTGAACGGGTTGCTCTGGCTCCTGCTGGCTGGGTATTTTGCCAACATACACTGGTCTATCGACCGACCGGCCACGCATGTCCTGCTGGTGGGCGACGATGTTCCTTCGGCGGTAGCGCGTAACCTTGCGGATAGCCTGCACATTCGGGAGCGGTTCTCCAGCCGAAAACTCAACGCCTTATATGATTCAGTGACGCTCGTAGGGCAGGACTTCCCAACCGAAACGCTTACGGACCTCAGCCAGTCGGTACTGCAATGGGTTCCGTACAACCAACCCGACCAGTTGCGGACAATTCGCTGGAAAGGGCTGGTCCGGCAGGGGGAAATGCAGCGCGTGACGGCGCGAATTCAATCGACGCAGAAACAATGGCTCCGGCTCCGGTTTGGCCGACAGACGATTGACAGCGTATCCCTGCGAGAAGGCGACAATACGGTTGCCCTCCAGTTTCCGGCGTTTGCCCGGGGGCGCAGTCAGGTAACCATTGCGCTGGGTAATACGGCCCCGGATACACTCCACTATTTTGTTCGCCCAACGCAGCCCCTGACGATTCAGTTTTTGCTGAACAGCCCC
Organism: Spirosoma spitsbergense DSM 19989; assembly: GCF_000374085.1. Lineage (GTDB taxonomy): Bacteria > Bacteroidota > Bacteroidia > Cytophagales > Spirosomataceae > Spirosoma > Spirosoma spitsbergense. The sequence continues at coordinate 20,744 of NZ_KB893617.1, forward strand.
GATTTCGAGAGTAAAACCCTAGCTAACTGGTTAGGAAAACAGGGCCATACGGTTACCGTTTCGGCCACGCTCTCCACCAACATCCGTAGCAATCTGCGCATCAACAAGGGTGGAAAACAAGCCCCTGATCTCTATATTACGGAGTCGGTCAATGCGTCCAATGCCACGATTCGGAAGGCCGTTGCCGACGGAAAGTCGGTGCTGTTTATCAACCTGACCAACCCTGAAGTCGATTGTCGGACTGTTAATCAGTCCGTTGGCAGTCGCTTTCAGGTCCGAAAAACAACGAATGAAGCCCTGATTCCGGTTAGTAGCGGGTTGAACGCCCTGCCCTACCGCTTCGCCGAAAGTCTGAATCAGCGGATGGTGACGGGCTATCCGGTGGCTGTTCAACGGGGCAGCGGGCGTGTGGGTGTCAGCCTGTTGAGTGAAACGTTTCCGCTGGCCCTCAGTGGCGACAGCGTAGCGTACAACCGCATCTGGACGGCGGTGCTGGCCCGACTGTCGCCACCCGACCAAAATTCCATTCAGGCAGATGCTCCAATATTCAGTCGGTTACCACAGGAAATCACGATCACCAGTCCCTTACCCAACCACCCCACCACCCTTCAAATCGGGTCCGACACGGTTCAGCTAACGCAATCCACCCTGAACGAAGGTGCCGTAACGGGCCGGGCGACCTTCCCAGAATCGGGGTGGCAATCCATCCAGGATTCGCTGGCGTTGTACGTCGACTCACTCCGGGCCGATAATCCCCTCGCCAAACGGGCCGAAGTAAACCAGTTTATCCTGGCCCACGCCCGGCATCAGTCGGTGGATAAATTACCAGACCGGTTAACCACCGCGCAAGTCCCCGACTGGGTCTGGCTGTTGTTGTTGATTGGCTGCTTTACGGCGCTTTGGGTAGAGCCGAAACTAGGGGTTGGGTGAGTCGTGCGGCTATTTTCCGTTGAGAAAAAGCTTATCTGTAGGGCTTTACCATCCATCCACTGAAGTTGTAGGTGGGGCGTTCTTTTGTTTTGCAGAGCGGTGGTTATCCCAAAGCAGCCTTAATTCCTTTTTCTGGCCTTTTGGGCAGTTCTCGAAAAATCGGTAGTACAGATAAAGTTACCCTGACTGTCGTTATAGGCATCCAGCCGAGAAAACACAGCCGGATTTTGCAGTTGCTCAAAAAAAGGGAAATTAGCCACCACCCCTCCCGGTTTTACTGTCAGCCGAAATTGGTCGGGCAACGGAATCAACAATATATGGGGTTCTTCTTGCGCGATGGGGCGATCCAGCCAGGCGGCTTCGGCGGGGTTCAACTGGTTTTGCCGTTCCTGCCCCATGCCCACCCCGAAGGACGCTTTGTCGAACACGACCCGCAAAAACGACAGCCCGCCTTTCGTAATCACGTCAAGGTCAATGCCCTGCCTGCCCCGAATGATGAGTGGATACGTTGGTGGCGTACTTTCACTGGGCAGTGTGGTGGCGGGTTCGGATGGAAGGGGGCGACCGTCGGGGCCGAGCTCAAGCTTGTAGTAAACGAAAGCCGTTCGTAGCGAATTTTTTGCTTTGTTAATAGCTGTCAGAAGCTGTTCGTTGGTGTTGCCGGTTTTCTGGATGTAGGCATACAAATAGGGCAGGGCTTCGGTATATTTTTTCTGGTTGAAGGCTTCAACACCCAACTGGTACAGCCGGGCTGGGCTAAGTAGTTTCAAGTCAAGCTCCTGTCCATGCGCGACTGACACGCTCATAATCAGCCATATAGTTAGAGAGAATTTCATGGGCGAAAAGGATTAATGGTATCTTTTTTAGGTTCGGTAGTAGGTAAGAGCAGCTGTTCATCATCGCCTACCCGCGATTTGGAGGCCTCGCTATCCAGATAGATGGGGGCTTCGTTGGCCCCAATCTGGTGGTTAACCAGAATGGCAGCCATCATAAGCAGCGTACCGAGCAAAACCAGAATCAGGCCCGGCGACGAACTTTTTATCGACCCTTCGACCGACGCACTTTTAACATTTAGTTCCGAGGTGTCGGTATCAAGTTTACCCAGAATAAACGTAGCCCCGACGATGGCAAGAATCATACCCGTCACAAAGCCCAGATACCGCAGCCAGGTACGAACCATCAGACCAATCGTCGCCTGATGGTATAACTGTCGCTGGCTATTGGTCTGCAGCAGAATAGCCGCCTTCAGACGCGCCGATTCAATCTGTTCGGCGTGGCTGCCCCTGGTAGGTATCAGATCGATACTTTGGGTGGGGTCAATCGGTGACAATTCGGCCATTTGACCCTGCAAAAAAGTGAGTTGCAGCAAACTGGCCACGAAAAAAAACAGGGCTAACCCCAGCAACATTCGGCTCATGTAGGGCAGTAATCGACGCTGCCATCTGCTATTGTCCATAAGTATTTGGGTAAGCGATACGACTACAAAGCTGCCCGATCCCGGACCACCCCCAACGCCATAAAGGGCCGACGACCCTACAGTTCACTCACCTGATTACGAGACGCCTGCACTTTTACACCCTTTTTTTGGCTAAAACCTGCCTTTGGGGTGAACATCCTGAAGGAAGGCAGTCGGCCCACAGTGAGCAGACAACAAAGAACTAACCGTTTTTTAAAGCAGATCTGCCATCCGGCCGGGTTGGCTATAACTCAGTTATCTCCATTCAGAATCTACAGTGGCGATAGCTTCGATAGATAGTTGAAATTCCTTTTTGGGTAAAGCGACAATCGGTGTTGAACGAGAGGGGGGATTAGTGGGAAAGTATTCGGCATATAGCTTGTTAAGGCAGTCGAAATTAGATGCGTCCACTAACCAGATAGTTGTCTTAGGAATGCTGATAAAATAAGGTGACACAAATTTTGTAGTTTTGCTCGCAGCTTCTATTTCCGCTCATGGCTCACTACTCTGCCTCCATCGAACAAGCCATTCGTGACTTTTATGCCCGTCTGGCCGAAAAAGATAAAC
>NZ_KB893618.1 GCF_000374085.1 Spirosoma spitsbergense DSM 19989
AACGTAAAGGGAAGCCTAAAGTTAGCCAGATGGCCAATAAAAAAGCGGCCACCGCGTGGTCAAATCCTTACTCCACTTAGCTGCTTTATCGGCGATACAACATTGTCAAGAACTGAAGACGTATTATGAACGAAAAGTAGCGGAGGGCAAGAACAAAATGCTCGTTATTAACAATGTGCGTAACAAGCTTGTGCTTCGCATTTTCGCCTGTATCCGAGACGATCGAAATTATGACGAAAACTATAAGCCTACGCTTGTATAGATCATAGAAATCGGCCCCGTCCAGACGGTCTAAATAGGCTTTAGCTTTCTCAGCCCCAAAAACCGTGTAAAACGCGCTGGGTTTGTGCGCACCGCTCGGGCGGCCCCGTTAAGTTGTCGCCGACTATCGTCATTTTCAGACATGTTGTATAAGGACCATCCAACAAACCAGCCAGTACACTCACCCATGTAACGGCCTTGTGGTCATCTTTGACTTCCACAAAACGCTGACCAGCCAGCGGTTCAAAGGCCATATAAATCTCGCCTACCCCATGCCGGATATAGTCAGAATCTTCGATACGTGTCCCATTAGTAGACCGGTATTGTATGATCCCGATGAGTTGTTTAGGCGATTCATCCACGCAAACAACAGGGAATTGCTCATCATAAGGCCGCTCTTAGACGGCCAGAACCTGCTCCATATGGTAGACAAAAGCCGCACTTTGTTTGGGTGGGATGATCCACCCCTTAACCCGCCAGGGCTTCAACTCATTTTTTTAGGGCTGTCGCCACACTGGTATGTGAGAGGCTATCGACCACCTGTAACTCGACCAGTCGGTCAGCAATAGCCTGGAGTTTCCAGCGTCTCTCGCCCGCTGGTGGTTCACTACAAACAATGGCAATCAGATGGGCTTCCACCTCACCGGTGATTTTTTTGTCTGAACGCGGCTGCCGTTGTTTAGGGGTAAACACGGCCATTCCGCGTTCGCAAAAATCTTTCCGAATCCGCTCCACGCTACGTATGGAGAGACAGTAAGTGGTAGCTATATCGGCTTCACTTTGCCGCTCGACAGTTTCATCGCTGGCCAGTAAGACATAAGCTTTCTGAACCGTTTTGACCGTTGCCTTGCCTTTCTGTACTTTAGCTGTTAACTCAACCCGCTCTTCGGGCAAGAGGTTGATTCGATATTTTATCATGGTCAGGGGCGTTTCCTTGGAAAAGCATCACCACCTGTCATACTACCTTTTAAGCAACACTAGTTTTAAAACGGAATCAGGCCAACGCGTTATGGACACATCTTTTCTGATTACGGGAGCCACTGGGCATATCGGTTCGGCGGTGCTTGATCAGCTAATAACCAGCGCATCAGACACCATTATCATCGCTACTCATCACCAAAACGCGTTGCGTACTACAGAGCGATGGCTGGATTTTGAGCGACCTGAATCGTTTGGTGCTGCTCTTCACCAAATTGATGTGGTGTTTCTGTTGAGGCCCCCTCAATTGGCGGATGTGAAAAGGTATTTCGCCCCCTTCATCAATACCTGTCAGTTGGCGCGCGTTAAACACATCGTATTTCTATCCGTACAGGGTGCTGAAAGCACCTCCTTCATTCCCCACGCCAAAATTGAAAAGCTCATTCGGCAGAGCGGGATCGGATATACTTTCATCCGGCCCTCTTATTTTATGCAAAATCTGACCACGACGCTGAAGGATGACATTATCCACCACCATCGCCTGTTCCTGCCCGCTGGTAAGGCTCCTTTTTTGTGGGTGGATGTTGCTGATGTTGGCCAGGCAATCGCTGTGGTATTGACCAACTGGAAGCGACACCAAAACGTGGCTTACACCATTACCGGCAGTGAATTGCTCACATTCAGCCAGGTAAGTTTTCTACTTAGTGCCCGGTTGGGGTATGCCGTACATTACGGGAGTCCAAATCCCATTCGCTTTTATCTCACAAAACGACGGCAGGGGGTAGCATCGGGGCCGGTGCTGGTCATGCTTTTTCTTCATTTTTTGCCCCGCTTTCAGAATTTCCCCCGAATAAGCCCCGACTTTACCCGACTGACCAGTCGCCTACCCAATACCCTTGCCAACTTTATTGACCAACATAAATCGGACTGGTCATGAATACTATTGCCGTTTTTGGTGCCAGCGTACCCTTCCTGCCAAAAGCCCTGGCCGTGGCTATTATGCATGCAGGGGTTGATCCGCGATCCGACAAGGGCTCCATTACAACATCCTGACCTCATCCCTCATCTGGATAACAGGCAATGCCCTGAATAAGGCAGACGCTGGGGTGATACATTAGGAGGTACCCAGGCTGTCATTTCGTTGATTGACCATGGGAAAGGGACTCCGAAAACGTACAGAAAACCGCAATTCCGTTCATCATCGAAGGAATGAAGGCGCAACCCATCAAGCGGCTTATTTCCCTAACTGGGGGGATGGACCGAATTGATCGACAAGTCTTTTTTTACGAATCATTCGGCTTCAAATTGTCATTAGATTAAGTGGTCCCAGCCAGTAGAGCCGGGGCGAGTGCGACTAAAAATAACAGACGAAGTACCTGTACGAATTAGACGTTTAAATAAAACTTTAACGCAAAACATGAGATATTTTATCTGATTATTAGTATGTTAAGTCCCATACGGGACCCAAAAACCCCATAGTTCACGTTAAATTTTAATCTGTTCCGATTAAACATTAGCGTTGGTACATTGTCCTACGGCATAGCTAATGGTCAACAGGCATGAATAGTCAAACGAAGCAACAGCAACTCCGATATTTATTTGCCCGGGCCGGGTTTGGCGCCACACCGGCCGAATTAAACGAAGCATCCCGCAGTACTCTCAGAAAAGTAGTTCGCCAACTGGTGAGCAACGGTACATCGGTAGCCAGTTTGCAGGTTGTAGAACCCGATGAGAACCGAACGAAACGCCAGTTGAAAGGCCTGTTTCGCCAGGGTCAACTCGATAAAGAAATGCTCAGAGAGCAGATTCGGGATAACGCCCAGAAAGTGCGCGACCTGAACCTGCAATGGCTCGACCGGATGGCTTCCGGCAACGATGCCCTGCGCGAAAAAATGGCCCTTTTCTGGCACGGTCATTTCGCCTGTCGGACCATGGGGCGAAACCCGCTGTTCATGCAGCAGTACGCCAACACGCTCCGCCAACACGCGCTGGGAAACTTCCGCGATTTGTTGATGGCCGTATCGAAAGAACCGGCCATGCTGCAATTTCTGAACAACCAGCAGAACCGGAAAAACGCCCCCAACGAAAACTTCGCCCGCGAAGTGATGGAACTCTTTACGCTGGGCCATTCGGCGTCCGGGAGGGACAATTATTCCGAATACGATATCAAAGAAGCCGCCCGGGCTTTTACGGGATGGCAGTTCACGCCCGAAGGTCAGTTCGTTTTCCGGGCACAGGTTCACGACGATGGAGAGAAAAAAATCTTCGGGAAAATCGGTATGTTCAACGGCGAGGATGTTATTGCTATGCTGCTCGACAACCAGCAGACAGCCCGGTTTATAACGGCGAAAATTTATCGCTCCTTCGTGAACGAAACAGAAGATTCAAAACGAGTGGACCAACTCGCTGATAAGTTCTACAGAAGTGGCTACGACATTGCTACACTGATGGAGACCATCTTCTCGGCCGACTGGTTTTACGATCCCAAAAATGTAGGGGCACATATCAAGTCGCCGGTTGAATTGCTGGCGGGATTACGGCACACGCTGGGGATACAGTTCGACCAGCCACAACCGCAGATTTTTGTGCAGCGTACACTAGGGCAGTTGCTGTTCTACCCACCTAACGTGGCGGGTTGGCCGGGTGGCAAAAACTGGATTGACTCATCGAGCCTGCTGTTCAGGATGCAATTGCCCAACTATGTGCTCAAAGCGGCCGAGGTGACGGTGCAACCCAAAGAAGACGGGGATGTGAATACGCAGCTACTGGCCCGAAAAGGTGGAACCACCTTTCATACAAAGGTGAACTGGGATGCTTTTGAGAACGCTTTCGCTAAAACAACCGATGCCGGATTGCCCGATGCCCTGGCTGCTATCCTGTTGCCTTTCCCTCTCCGCCCCGACCAGCGTGTTTTGATTGAAAAACCGATCAAATCGGGGCAATCCCGTTCTGAAACGATTCGTACGTTAACCGTAGCCCTAATGAGCCTGCCGGAGTATCAACTAACCTAAAGAGTGAAAGAGTGAAAAAGCGAAAGAATGTAAAAAACACACAGCCCCTTTCGCTCATTCACTCTCTCGCTCTTTCACTCTTTACTAATCATGAACCGCAGAAAATTCCTGAAACAATCGGCTTTTACCACGGCGGGAACCATGCTCATTCCGCACTTTCTGAAAGCCTACGAAGCGCAGATGATGGGCAAGGGGCTGGCCGCATCGAACGGTAAAATTTTGGTTATCGTACAATTATCGGGTGGGAATGACGGACTGAATACCGTTGTGCCTTACCGAAATGATATCTACTACCGCGAACGCCCAACCATTGCCATCAGGCCCGAAAAAGTCCTGACGCTGAATGATGAGATTGGTCTGCATCCGGCCATGACTCCGCTGAAAGCCCTGTACGACGAGGGACTGGTAACGGTCATCAATAACGTGGGTTATCCAAACCCCGACCGCTCTCACTTCCGGTCGATGGACATCTGGCAAACGGCCAGCGATTCGGATGCGTATCTGCGTACGGGCTGGGTTGGTCGGTATCTGGATGCTGCCTGTGCGGGTAAGGCACAGCAGCCATTTCGTACTATCGAGGTAGATGATACCCTCAGCCTGGCCATGAAGGGTAGTAACCTGAACGGACTGGCCATGCTGGACCCCAAAAAGCTGTACAACCAGACCCGGAGCAATCTGGTCACGAACCTCAGTAAAGAACACCTGACGAATGAGCCGGAGATAGTTTCGTACCTGTACAAAACCCTGGCCGAAACGGTCTCATTAGCGGAGTACGTGTTTAACAAAGCGAAGGTGCCCGGTACGAACACTACCTACCCGAATGTTGAGTTGGGTAACCGGCTTAAAACGGTATCGCAACTGATTCAGGCGGGTGTGGATACCAGTGTCTATTACGTGTCGATAAGTGGTTTCGATACCCACATCAATCAGCCGGGGCAGCAGGAGCGATTGCTGGGTCAATACGCCGAAGCGGTTGGTGCGTTCATGACGGATTTAAAAGTGGCAGGGCGGCAGAACGATGTGATGCTCATGACCTTCTCCGAGTTTGGTCGGCGGGTAAAGCAGAATGCCAGCAACGGTACCGACCATGGCACGGCGAATAACGTCTTTCTGATTGGCGGTGGACTACCGTCCAGACGGGTGCTGAACGAAGCCCCCAATCTGAGTAAACTAACCGACGGCGATTTAACCTATTCGGTAGATTTTCGGCAAATCTATGCCACACTCCTGCACGATTACCTCGGTGCCGATGATGTGGCTATTCTGGGGCGAAAGTTCGACGGGGTAAAGATTGTGTAAGTGTTTGTTTAATCCTTTATAACCGTGCCAATCCGGGATACCAGCTTTGCAAATAGCCCGGATTGGCACCCCCTTTTCAGCGTTAGGATTAAAATTTAGCGGCTATACGCTCAAATTATGCCTGAATGTGTGTTATTTCGCAGAGAGTCAGGTTAATTTTGTGAATGGTAGGTATTATAATGGGTAGCCTCTCTGACCGAAACGTCATGCAGGAGGCTGCCGACAGTTTGACCGAATTAGGCGTCGTGTGGGAGATGGATATCGTTTCCGCTCACCGGACACCCGAAAAAATGGTCGATTACGCTAAAACAGCCCGCGATCGTGGGCTACGGGTCATTATTGCCGGGGCAGGGGGGGCCGCTCACCTGCCAGGCATGGTTGCCTCTCTGACTACCCTTCCCGTTATTGGGGTTCCGGTCAAATCCAGCAATTCGATTGATGGCTGGGATTCCGTTCTGTCAATCCTCCAAATGCCTGCCGGTGTGCCCGTTGCCACGATGGCCCTCAATGGTGCCCGTAACGCCGGTATTCTGGCTGCGCAGATTGTTGGTACTTACGACGCAGCCGTTGAACAGAATCTTGCCCTATTTAAAGAAAATCTAAAGGAAAAAGTGGCTCAGATGAGCTTACAGTTAACGACGTCCTAACCCTTTGAACGATATGGATACTGACAACAAAACGACCAACACCCGACCAAGCGGAAATTCCAGTCTGCCTGCTATTACGCTGGTGGTGTTGGTAGGACTCATTGCTGCGTTGCTTTACGTGGGGTATGGGTACATTACCGACGATACAAACGGCTCCGACGAATTGACCAACGTAGCCATTGATTCGACAACGCAGCAGCCGCTGGCGCAGAATGACCCTGAAATGCTGATGGCCCCCGAAGAGAGCGATAACTCAACGCAGCCCGCCCCCGTCGACCTGTCGCAGGCGACTCCGCCCGCCGATGCGCCCGAAGTCAATGCCGCTGCCGAAGAAGTAGCCGAAGTCAACCGCGAAACCACCAATGGTAAACCTGCCCCCGCTGAAAAGCCCGTTGTGGAGAAACCAAAAGAGGAGAAGCCCATACAAAAACCCGTTGCGGCAAAGCCGGTAGAAAAGCCCAAAGACGAAAAACCGAAAACGGAAGCCGTCGCTGAAAAGCCGGTGGAAAAGGCAACAGTCAAACCCGGTGGCGTATCGAGTACGTACACGGTGGGTGCCGGCGAAACATTCTACGGGGTAGCTAATCGGTACAATATGAAGCTCAGTACCCTGAAAGCCCTTAACCCCGGCGTATCAGAAGGTGATGTGAAAGCGGGCATCACGAAGCTAAACGTGAAAGCAATGGCAGTACACACCGTAGGGCCGGGCGATGTGCTGCGGGTAGTGGCTCAGAAATATGGCGTGAGCAAAGAGGCCATTATGCGGGCTAATAAAAAATCGAAGGACATTGCCAACCGGGGCGAAAAACTGATTATACCATTCCTGGATAAGCAGTAAGTACGTTTCACCACGCATTAAAAGAGGCCAGCGATGCGCGCATCGCTGGCCTCTTTTAATTTTGTAGCCTGAAAACAGCCGTTTTAGAAACTATACGCCATAGCCAAACCAAATGCCCGAACGCCATAGTAGGGCCCGCTGAGATTGGCCGTAATGAGTGGTAGATTTAAGCTTGAGGTAACGGTATAAAGCGGTAACTGTGTATTGTCGATATCGCTCTTCATCTTCACAATATCGGCTGGAGTCAGCGTGGCCCAGTAAGGGTCAGTACCTTTGAAAACGGCTTTTACGTTGGTTCCATAGAAAGGACCCAGCAGCCACAAGTCAAGACCGAGGTGTTTGCCCATGAGAAACTGGTAGCCCAGCAAAATCCCTGCTCCACCCGCGCTGAACGAAGCCTCCAGGTGGGCCTGATGCAATGCACCGTCCTGTGAATGGTACGTGTAATCGTTACTGATGTCCATATTGGCATAGCGTATGAAGGGGGCAATGTACCAGCCGGTTGGGGCATGACCAGCCGGATAAAAGCGGTATTCCAGCGTACCAATGCGTTTGGAGAACAGCGTAGTCTCAATTCCTCGCTTCGCGTCGGGATTATCGCCATACTGGTTGAGTAATGCCTGCCGAAATGGTAGCGGTGTGCTGTTAGGCGTGTAGCTTCCCGATAGCGTAATGCTACCGTGTGGCGATAATACGCGCTCGTATTGTGCGGTGTAACTCTGAATCACTACGCCCGACAGATTGAATTTGACGACGGTACGATTCAGCAGTTGGGCGTGGGCAATAGACAGGACCATTCCGATCATGACCAGACTAATCAACGATGTTTTCATGGGTGATTTGGATAAGCGTGTTATTTTTTGCGAAAGTTGTCGACGAGCTTTTTGAGTGGATACGCTACGTTCAGGCTCAGAGCCCGGTTGCGGGTTTTATCATCCCCCCGGGCCGGATCAATATTAACCAGACCTAATTCGTACTCTAAGCTCAGCGAAAGGCCCTGGGGTAGTTGGTAACCACCCGTAAAGCCCAGTCCCGCATCGAAGCGTTTATAGCCGTTAAGCTTATCAAAGGCTGAGAAAGACTCCTGGCCCCCAGGCTCGTCGTATTTTAGTGTACCCCATAGGCCATAACCCAGATAGAAACCAACTCCACCGAACAATCGGCCTTTACCCTCCGGCAACTTATGGTTATAGAGAACATACGCCGGAATTTCCAGATAGGTCATACGGGCCGTTGACGTACCAAACCGATCCGAATATTTGCCCCCTTTCCCAATCAGCTGGATACCGTAGAGCAGGCTAAGATGCCTGACAAATCGTTCTTTTTCGGGTGGTGTTGTGGGGCCGGGCTGGGTGGTATTGACCGCTAGAAGCGTGGCCGGGTCGGCAGGGTTCAGGCTGTTGTGGGAACCGGACTGATAATAATTGATTATTTGATCAACCAATGCTTGATTATGGTACTTGAGTGCCAGGTTAAGGACCAGTACATCGCCTGGTTTTGGCGCATCTCCCTGGTAAGATGGCCCGCTTAACTTTTGCCGGACCAAATCAATGGAAGCCTGTAAAAACTTGTCGATTTTTCTGTCTAGATCGGTTGGTGGTCTCGATGGGATATCCGGTCCTAATTGACCTGAACTGACGTGGGGAAATAGCCCAAGAAGTAGTACGATTAGCAGGCAGGCAGCGTTTTTCATGATCGTAGCAGTTTTGGATTGATTACCCAAAGTTCTCCTGCCTGCATACGCCCTGAAATAGTTAGTTCTAACGATTTTTATGTGGTCAGGCTTACACCAATCCCTGCTCGCGGGCAAAGTTGACCAGGCCGACGGGCGTGTCGATGCCGAGCTTGCGGGAAATATTACGCCGGTGGGCGTTGATCGTGAACTCGCTAACCGTAAGCGTGTCAGCGATTTGCTTTGTAGTCAGGCCCACAACAATCTGCTGAATAATTTCGACTTCCCGCTTGGTAAGCTGGTATTTCTGCATAAACGCATCGTCCGAACCAGGTTTGTCCGGCGCATCTACACGAACCTGTTTCAACGTTGGAAACCAGGACTGCCCCGCCCACACCTGCTGTATGGCTGTTTTGAGGGTAGGCGCATCGGTAGTTTTGAGCAGATAGCCCATAGCACCCAGTGCCTGTACTTCCCGAATATGTTGCGGCTGGTCGTAACTTGTGAAAACAATGACTTTCACCGTCGGGAAGTCCCGGCGAATTTGTTTCAGCGCTGTCATACCATCAGTCTTTGGCATGTTCAGGTCTAACAACACCACATCAACCGGATGCCAGTGGAGGTAATCGAGCAGCTGATGCCCGTTGTTGACGGGGGGCAACAACTCGGTATCGGGCAGGTCGGTCAGGACGCTGCGCAGCCCGTCGAGCAGCAACGGATGGTCGTCGGCAAGGAGTAGGGTCATAGTCCGGTTTTTTATAGGTCAGCGTTTGCCGGGTGGGGGCGTTGTTACGGTTGTTGTGTACAGTGCCGTGCGGAATCGGCCATTGGTGATCGAAACACGGTCTGAATTAGTATTGTAGACGGCCGTGCCCGAAAATGTACCCTCGATTACCCCCGCTTTTTCGTCAAGTCGGGTAACGGTTAATGTACCACTGCCGCCCCGTGCCGGATCAACCGAGTAGCCATTGGCCTGAGTAATGGAATAGGCAACGGCGGTATATTTCGATGGATCAACTGCCACGGCCTTATTTAACTCAATCGTCTTTGGAAAGACTACTCCCACCGCTGTAACCGTATTATCGACAGTTTGGGTACCTACCACTACCACCAGGTTCTGAGTGATCGTAGCCGCTACGTTTGTACTTTGGCTGTTAGCGGTGTTGGCAATCCAGGGGTTACCATCGATGCTGACGGTCAGATAAAATTCTGGTTCCGGCGTGCTGCTTTTACTACACCCGGCAAGCATTATCAGAGCGAAAAAAAGAGTCGTGATTTTCATGAGAAGGACTTTGGTTTGTGTAAGTCAAAGTTCTTCTCACAGGAAATCGCCATCAATAGTTAATGCTAACTAGTTGATGCACTAAGCTACCTCTTTTGTCGATGGCGGTAATTCGAGATTGTCGATCACGATCAATGTGCCACCGTCGGCTTTACGCTGCACGTCCATCTGGCCATGTCGCAAAGCAACTTTGGCCCGAATAGTTTGCAGGCCCTGTCCATCGCCCACCGCATCGTCGGGGATGCCTACGCCATTGTCTTCGACCACAATCGTTACATAGTGGTCGTGTTCAATTACTTCAACAGTCGCCTGGGTAGCCTGTGCGTGTCGGATAACGTTGTGCACCAGTTCCTGTAAAATTCGGTAAAGATCACTCAAAAAGGGCAGCGGAAGTGCGGTTTCAAATCCGATCACAATAGCCTGAATACTCACTTTTTTCGATAGGTTGACACTCTCGGCCAGTTCCTCAACGGCCCGCTTGAATCCCTGTTGCTCAATTAGTTGGGGTGTGAGCCGGTGACTAATACCACGTACCGTGCTGGATACGGACGTAAGCACATCCTGTGCTTTTCGAAGTTTCGGGTTAGGGGATTCATTAGCCGGTATCGTTTCTAGGGCCGACGACACATTTAGCAAGACCACGGCCAGCATTGGGTTCACCTCGTTATGGAGCTGGTCGGCAATGCTCAGGCGTTCGTTTTCTTCGGCCTGCATCACACCCTGCATCAGGTCGATTTGCCGCTGCTTTTCGAGTTGTTCCAACTGGCTTTGTTGCAAAGCCTCGCGTTGCCGGGCGCGAACTTGCCGATTTCGAACATAAAGCATTAACAGCCCAATTGCCAAAAGAGCCAGCGCGATGATGATGCCATAAAACAATCGTTCGCGCCGGAATTGCGCTGTACGTGTTGCATTTTCTGCATTCAATCGGCTGATCTGTTGCTCCTTGTCACGAATACGTACCCGGGCCAGAATTTGCTGCACCGCCCGATACTGATTCAGGTTTGTGAGTGAGTCGCGTATGGCGTAATATACGCCTACTATTTCGCCGTAGCTTCTGTAATCCCGCTGGGCTTTTTCCAGTTCGGCCAGCAACTGATAGTAATACAGGCCGGTAGCGGAATACTGATTGGTACTAACGGAAGTGGCTAATGGAAGGAGCATTTGTCGTGCTTTATCATAATTTCCGGTTCGGATCAATGCCCGCGCATAGTACAATTCGGGCGGAATGGGTGAAAATGATGCCGAAGTAACGCCCTTTGTAAGCGATTGCTGGTAGTAGTTGGCAGCTCTAGCTAATTGTCCGTCGTGTTCAGCCAGCAAACCAGCAGCCAGAAAATAGCCCGAATACGGAATGTTAGTTTCAGATCCGCCAAACTGCTGCCTACTCGAATCCACGTAACTCCGAGCCTGGCTGATCTGGTTTTGATACATTCGAATAATGGCCATCTCCGCATTGAAATAGGGGGCCGATGGTATCTTGGGATTGGGACGAACCAGTGCATCGTATACCATATCGGCAAACTTACCGGCATTATCATAGTCTGTCAGTAACAGGTTTAGCTGAGCCAGTTTGAAGAGTACCGTAGGCCGGGGACTACGAAAATAAACGGTTGTACGTTCATAAAATCGGGGATTTCGAACTAAACTGCTGTCATTAGTAAGTTCGAGCAGGCTATCGAAGGCCATCACCTGCTGTTGCGGATTTGTCAGATACGTTGCGGCCCAGCTATATCTGGCCATAAAGAGTGCGTTTTTGTTGGGCAGCCCTGTAGCCAGCCGAATGGCTTCATTAAAGTCAGCCCGCATCGAATCAGGCTGTCCTGCACGGATGCGCGATGTAGCCCGATAGGTTCGCAGGAAGGACAACGTTTCCCGGTCGTGAGCCCTACGGGCGATCTGTTCGCCGATAGCTAAATAACGTCTTAGTGAATCCGGTTTGTCCCAGTCGAAATATAGTTGAACAGTATACGTCAGCGCATCACAATACGCTTTCGGGCTAGTTTGCCAAGCATTCTGCCGGGCCAATCGAAACAGTGAATCGGCTTTGGGATACTGGTTGAGTGATTCGTACCCTTTCCCCCAGTTGATGAACAGGACATGCACCCACTGCCGGTTACCGGTTTTCCTGACCTTTTCTACGTATTGTGCCAGTAGGATATAGGCCAGACCAAGGTTTGTCTGGCC
This sequence comes from Spirosoma spitsbergense DSM 19989, assembly GCF_000374085.1. GTDB lineage: Bacteria > Bacteroidota > Bacteroidia > Cytophagales > Spirosomataceae > Spirosoma > Spirosoma spitsbergense. The sequence continues at coordinate 12,113 of NZ_KB893618.1, forward strand.
TATATCCTGAATCAAATCGCAGACCTGCCGAAATGTCGTTTCGGTAATGGACTGCCGCTGGAATTTGGTCCAGGCTGCTTTGCCTTCTTCGTCGGTATAGGTGTGGGATTGCGCGGTCGTATTCTGTACAAATACAAGCAGGAAAACAAGACTAAGTAGACAGCTTTTCATAGTACACAGTGAATGGGAAGCACATGTGTAAAAGTAAAGCAATAAGTAGTTGAAATATATATAGGCGTCTGATTATCTGTATATTGAAATTAAGTAATCTGCGGAGTCAATACTGGCAAAAAGACATTTAAGCTGGTTGGATTTACACAAATTGAGTAGTCGCTGTTCGTTTTAGAATCTAAGATCAATGAAAGGTTGGAATGACCGTGCTATTTTCGCTCGTAGGTCAGGCCGATGGTGAATCGTAAATCGTTGTTTTGCCGGCCGGGCACTACCAGACTCTCATAGGCATTGGCCAGAGTAGAGCGTAAACTAACAACCTCCGTAACCTTTAGCTGGACGCTCAAACTGGCATTCCAACGGACATTGTACCGGCCCAACGCAGGCTGGTAGAAAGCCGTATGGGTTAGTTTAATGCGGTCATTGTCAAATGAATATTCCCCAAACAAACGCGCTGAATTACGGACGATAGAAATATCGTTGAGTTCGGTGAAGTCGGTGCTTTCGCTGAGTATAACATCGGTAAGAGAGATGTAAGCCCGCTTACGGTCCAGTAGTTTATAGCCTGCACCCGCTGCTGCGGTCAAACGGTGATTGATTTGCCGCAGGTTACTGCGCTCATACGACCCGAAGGCCAGGTAGTATAGTCGTCGCTCGCCCCGGTAGGTTGTCCGTAAATCGCCAAAATATTCCCGTTCAGCCAGGATTCCGTTCTGTTTGCCATACACAAAAGAAGGGTTGCTGGACAGCCTGAAATAATTACTCAGCCGGTAATCGATGGAACTGGTTAGCTGTAGCAGTGCCCGATCCACGTTCCCGGCTGTAATTGTCCCATCGGCCGTGAATCGATACCGGAATACATGTACGACGGCCTTTTTAACAATAACCGTATCAATTTTTACCTGACCCGTAGCCGTTCGGGTGGTATCGGTTTTAGTGGTTTTTACTGTATCGGGCAGTGAGGGGCGCAAGGGGTCAGGCTGTTCCACAATCTGGGCGTTTACCAGCCCACATAGGAAAAGAAAAAGAATAAGGAAGACACATGATTGACGGTATTTCACTGAAAAAGGCCTTGTTGAGCCCGCAACTTAAAAAAAAAGGTACATTTGGCGGTTGACCCAAGGGTCATTTTCTTAATTTATTGCTAACTAATAAACTCTTTATTATGACTCGCTGGGGAATTTTAGGTCCGGGACGCATTGCCCATAAATTTGCGCAGGACCTGCTTACCGTGCCCAACGCACAACTGTATGCCGTAGCTTCATCCGATCTGCAACGCGCCAGTGAGTTTGCAGAAACCTATTCTATTCCGCATGCTTTTGGCTCATACGAACAACTCCTCACCCTGCCCGATTTAGACATCGTATATGTGGCTACGCCCCACGTCAAACACCATGAAAACGTGCTGATGCTGCTAAACGGTGGCGTGGCGGTACTGGGCGAAAAGCCCTTTGCCATGAACAGCGAACAGGTGCGCGAAATGGTCGAAACAGCGCGGTCGAAGAAGGTGTTTCTGATGGAAGCCCTGTGGAGCCGGTTTATGCCCGGTATCGAGTTTGCGCTGGATTTAATCAAATCCGGGTCGATTGGGAAAGTCGTTTCCGTGAAAGCTGATTTTGGTTTCAAGGCCCCCTTTCTACCCGACCAACGGTTATTTAACAAAGAATTAGGGGGTGGTGCGCTGCTCGATATTGGCATTTACCCCTTGTTTCTGTCGTACCTGATACTTGGAAAACCAACCACCCTTAAAGCATCGGCTATTTTCGGAACGACTGGCGTAGATGAGCAATGTGGTATGGTACTAACCTACGCCGACGGTCAGCTGGCCTTGCTGGATAGCACCTTACTGGCCGATACGGACTGCGTTGGCCTGATTCAGGGCGAAAGTGGTCAAATTCGGATTCACAGCCGGTTTCATGAAAATAAAGGCGTGACGCTCCTGCAAACCGGGCATCCGTCAAAATCATTTGCCTTCGAGCGGGAAACGCACGGGTACGATTACGAAGCCCAGCACGTGATGCAGTGCCTGACTGATGGAAAAACCGAAAGCCCCCTCTGGTCGCTGGACGATAGCCTGAACCTGATGGAACTTCTGGACAAAGTCCGCGCTGAAGCTGGGATTGTGTATTGAAGGAGGCAGGGACGGGAGAGAGAAAAACAGGACAGAACCTTTTCCTCTCTCCCGTCCCTGCCTCTCTTTCCTTACCTTTGCCCGTTACTTATTGTTCATTATACATCCTTCATTATTCATTTCTGAATGGACCGCTATGCCCAGCGCGGAGTTTCCGCCAGTAAAGAAGACGTTCATAACGCCATTGCCCAACTCGATAAAGGGCTTTTCCCGAAAGCATTCTGCAAAATTGTGCCCGATACGCTGGCGGGCGATCCGGATTTCTGCACCATCATGCATGCCGACGGAGCCGGGACCAAGTCGTCTCTGGCGTATTTATACTGGCGCGAAACGGGCGATTTGAGCGTTTGGCGGGGTATTGCGCAGGATGCGGTCGTGATGAATACCGACGATCTGATTTGTGTGGGGGCTACGGGCCCCATGCTATTGTCCTCCACCATTGGCCGGAACAAAAACCTGATTCCAGGCGAGGTGATTGCCGAGATTATCAACGGCACGGAGGAGGTGTTGCAGCTATTGCGTGAGCATGGCATCGAGATATACAGTACCGGGGGCGAAACCGCCGATGTGGGCGATCTGGTCCGTACGATTATTATAGACAGTACCGTAATTGCCCGGATGCGACGCGACCAGGTCATCAGCAATGACCGGATTCAACCCGGCGATGTTATTGTTGGGCTGGCTTCGTTCGGGCAGGCCACCTACGAGACGCAGTACAACGGCGGCATGGGCAGCAACGGCCTGACCTCCGCCCGACACGATGTACTGGCGCATTACCTGACTGATAAATACCCCGAAAGTTTTGACCCCGCCATTGACCGTAGCCTGATTTATAGCGGCTCCAAATCGCTTACGGATTCTGTTGACGGCACCGGACTCACGGTAGGTCAACTGATTTTATCGCCCACACGTACCTATGCCCCCGTAGCGAAAGTATTGCTGGATGAACTTCGCCCGCAGCTTCACGGTATGGTGCATTGTTCCGGCGGGGCGCAAACAAAGGTGTTGCATTTTGTGGATAACCTGCACATCATCAAAGATAATCTGTTCCCCATACCACCCCTGTTCCGGCTGATTCAGGCCGAAAGCGGTACAAGCTGGCAGGAAATGTACAAAGTCTTTAATATGGGCCATCGGCTGGAAGTGTACCTGTCTGAAGAACACGCCCCGCGCGTCATCGAGATTGCCCAATCATTTGGCATTGATGCGCAGGTGATTGGCCGGGTGGAATCATCAGAAGGGAAGCGTTCGGTGACAATTACGAGCGAAGCAGGTACGTTTGTGTACTGATTTTGTGTAGCTTACGGCAATAATTGATTGCCCGGCTATGCGGTTCGTCTACCTGTTTTGTTGGTTGTTTCTACCGCTCACGCTTTGGGCACAAACGCCATTTACCGCGGTCTGGAGTTTTGAGGATAATCAGTCGAGTTCGGTGTCTCATCCGAATATAAATGCCGGCGGCCCCGCTTTAAGTGGTGTAAATATACCCAATGTGGGCAGCTATGTAGGTGGACAGGTAGGGCGGGCTGTCAACGTAGCCAACTGGTCTACATCGGGTTGCAACCTGTCGGAACGGGTTCAGTTTACGGTGCAGCCGGTTTCGGGGCAAACAATGACCCTGACTCAATTTTCATTTTATTTCAACCGCTCGTCTTCAGGGCCAGCGCAGGTGCTGGTCCGCTCCAGTGTAGATGGGTATACCGCTCAACTTTATAGTCAAGCCGTTGCGGATAATTTTCAGCAAGCCGTTATTACGCTTTCCGGGCCAGCCTACACGAACCAGAGTGGGCCTGTCAGCTTCTGGATTACGGCCTGCTCCAATGCTGTTTCGGGAGGAACGTTGCGGCTCGATGAGGTTACCTTTAATGGAACTGTTACATCGTCTCCCCTGCCCGTAACGCTGCTCTATTTTACGGCCAAACCCGAAGGTGATCGCGTTCAACTGGCTTGGGCCACCACCCAGGAAATCAATGCCGACCAGTTCAGGGTTGAACACAGTCTGGATTTGACCGAATACACAACAGTAGGAGAAATTACCGCTAAAGGCACTACCGACGAGCGGCAATACTATGGCCTGACTGACCTGAACCCGCAACCCGGCATCAACTACTACCGCCTGAAACAGATTGATCGGGATGGGTCTACGCAGGTTTTTAAGCCCGTAGCAGCCATAATCCGGGACAGCGAACCCGTGGTAACCATATATCCCAACCCCGCCGATACTGACCGTATTCACTTACGGCTCTGGAACGCCGACGATGCCAGCGTCCGCTTGCTGACTATAACCGGGCAATCTGTTAGCGGGCAACTTCAGCGCAAATCCGGCGAAGCTGATTTCCGCCCTTTTCAACCGCTGTCGGCGGGTTTTTACTGGCTGGAGATTACCACAAATAACCAGCGACGCACATTGACGGTACTGATTCGCTAGCAGGTATCGTAACCGACTGTTTATATACCGTGTTCAATAGCAAATCGGACAAGGTCCGATACTTTGTTGATTCCCAGTTTGAAGTAGATGTTTTTACGGTGCGTTTTGACGGTTTCAATACTCAGGTGAATGCGGTCGGCAATCTGTTCATTATTAAGCCCTTCCCGAATCAGTGCGATAATTTCAACTTCCCGAAAGGTGAGATTCAGTCGTCGGGCAAAGTCATCGCGAAAGGGGTCATTGGATGGTGGATGGGAATGGGTTACGTTCGGATCGAAGTACGTACCTCCGGCTAACACGGTTCGGATTCCATTTAACAGATTGGCGGTGGAGACATCTTTGAGCAGGTAACCGTGCAAACCCAATCGTCGGGCTTCGTCCAGGAGTTTGGGCTGGTTGTACATCGTCAGCATCAACACCCGAACTCCGGAAAAATTATCGAGAATGGTTTTGCCAAGGTCAATGCCGTTGGTACCCTGAATATTCACGTCCAGCAGTACCAGGTCCGGGCTTGTTTGTTGAATAGCCGTGAGGACTTTACCAGCCTGAAACACCTGTCCGCAAACCGTTAGGTCGGGTTGTTCGTTGAGTAAACTCTTCAGGCCGTCATTGAACAGTTGATGGTCGTCAATCAGCAGAATTCGGGTCGGTTGTTGAAGCAGCATTGGGTGTTTGATAAGGAATATCCAGAACAACCAATGTCCCCCCTTCGCTTGCATCACGCCACAGGGTTGCTCCGATGTATTCTGCCCGTAAATTACTGTTTTTCAAACCAATTCCCATAGGTTTATTTGTTGAACCAGCCGCTCGTTTTCCCAGCCCATCGTCCTCTACCGTAATGGTCAGCCGGTCGGGGTGGTAGAGTAGTTGTACAGCCGCCCGTCTGGCCTGGGCGTGTTTATTGATATTCTGAATTAGTTCGGATACGATTCGGTACACGTTCAGTTCGGTATCGGCCGGGAGTTTATGTTCGGTACCCGATGTGATAAAAGAAAAGCGTGTAGGCTGTGCAGGCTGACTGTTGACTAATTGCTCAAGGGCACTATGCAGGCCAAGGCGGGTAAATTCGGGAGGCATGAGGTTGTGGGCTATACGTCGGAGATCGGCACTGCTTTTCTGGATTATCGGCTCCAGTTCATCGAACTGGCGGGCCGCCCTGGGGTCCTGCAACTGCTGTCGAATATCGTCCAGCCGACGGCGCAGGGTAGACAGCGTACCGCCGAGGTCGTCGTGCAGATCGGCGGCAATACGCTGGCGTTCGGCTTCCTGCGTCTGGATAATGCGGGCATCCGTTTCGCGAATGGCCTGATTGGCCCGGCGCAGTTCGTCATTGGCGGTTACCAGTTCGGCCGTTCGGGCCTGTACGGTTTGTTCCAGTCCCATGTTGAGTTGCTGAATCAGACGTTGTTGCCGCTGATTTTTTCGGTAAGAGAGACCGAGCGCTACGGTGAATAGCAGGAGTATTGTTAATCCAATCAACAGCCATAGCCGGATACGCTGTTGCTGCCGGGTTTCGCGATTAAAGGTTTGCTGTTCCAGTTTTTGAGCTGTTTGCTGTCGTTGGAGCGTCGCATTGATGCGTTGCGTACGTTCCCGTTCCAGTAGTCTCTGATGCTCAGTCAGCTGGGCCTGTCTTGTTAGCGCACCGGCCTGCGAAGAAGCTCGTAACCGACTCAGTTCGGCCTGCTTCTGAACGGTTAGCAGTCTTTGTGACTGAAATCGTTGAATCTGCTGGCTTTGAAAGGCAAGTTGCTCCAGTTCATTTTGTTTCTGGAGCGCACTTAACTCAAGACTGCTCTGGTTGCTGGCAATGGTATCACGAATGGCAATGTATTTTTCGTAGTATAAAGCACGGCTTTTCCAATCCTGACGATGTTCGTAGAGTTGGTAAAGAGTCATGTATGCCTGTTCTTGAATAAACTTCGATGGCCTGGGTAACTGTAAAATACGCTGAGCGTAGTCGAGCGCTTGTTCGTTCTGACCCAGACCCGTGTAAATACAGGCTAGTGTTCCCCAACTTTTCGACTCGCCGGGCGATTTTATTTTATCCCAGATGGCCTCCGCTTTCTTAGCGTAATGCAGGGCCTGTTCGTAGTGTTGGTATTTGAGGTATAGCTCGGCCAGATCATCGAAAATAAACGCTCGTGTACTCGCCGAAGAGTTGTCCGTCAATAGTTTCTCAGCTGCTAGAAGATGCGCTTCTCCCTGGCTAAAGTCGCCTTTTTGCTGATACAAAGCACCTAGCTTCTGTTCGACATCAATCCGGAAATCATTGGTCGTTGCCGGACCAGCGTACACCAGTTCTTTTTTTACTACCTGCCGGGCCTGATTCAGGTAATGCAGCGCGCTCGTATAATCTTTTGCTAAACGATACAGGTCGCCCAAATTCAGGTTTATACGGTATCGAACAACATCATAATAGGTCGAGGTCGGTATTGCGTTGAGAATGTCTACGTTAAGGCGAAGTGCCTTTGGGGTATTCAGTTGGCCATTATGGTAATATTCTTCCAGAATCAGTTTGCCGTTGATTTCATAAAACAGGTTACTGCTTTTATGGGCCTGATAAATCAGTTCGTTGGCAAAATAAACGGTACTGTCCCGTCGGCCATACCACCCTTTATAGAGTACACCCAGCCAATAAAGTGTTCTGAAGCGAAGGGTATCATTGGTCGCTGTCCGGGGTATTGCGTTCAGGTCCTGGTATCGCTGTTTAGCCCGAAAAGATAGGCTGTCCATATACTGCGTATCGGCCCGGCGGCTAACCGATAGTTTGGGTAAAGGGTGTACCTGAGCCCATCCTGACGATAGTATTGCTCCAGTAAGATAGATAGTAAGCAATAAAACCTGCAACCGCTTTTTCATCGAATCGCCTATATATCAGGAAACAAGGGCAAAGAACAATGCTTTGCCGGATATAAAAAATACCCCTTTCGGGGTATTGCGAGATTGGGTGTTACGGGACGACCTTTGTCCGGTTATCGTTCTATCCACACCATTTTTATTTATGATTCTTCTCCTGATTTTTAGCCGTTTATGGGTTAGAAAATACGGGTAATTTCCCCTTGTCGTTTTTCACTCCGCTAGCGAATTTTGCGCTGGGTTACCGCATTGTTATTGCCAATGGCAACACCCCCGATGGATGGGCAGCGGCTGTTGATTGGAAAGAATACGCGGCTGCGAAACAGGCTTACAACCTACCTGACTGATGCACTTTGCACAGCCCATGACCTCGGTCATTGCAAGGCTCTTTGGTTGATGTCACGAGACTATTTTTTCACCATTTTATTTATTCTTTACTACCATGAAAACATACAGTTTATTTTTTCTGCTGCTTAGCGCTCTTTGTCACGCTGGTCAGGCTCAGCCACCAAAAATTGAGTCCTCTATTCTAAGTGCCAACAAAACGTTTATGCAGGCTTTCAGTCAGGGGGCTACCGACATGGGTAAGCTTTATGCCACTGATGCCCAGATTTTTCCGCCGAATGGTGCCACGATTAGCGGTAATACGTCCATTGGCCCATTCTGGAAAGGTGCTTTTGATATGGGAATAAAGAAAGCAACGCTGGAAACGGTTCAGACCGAAAAGGCGGGTGACCAGATTATCGAAACAGGTAATTATACGCTGGCCGGTGCCGATGGAAAGACCATGGACAATGGCAAGTATATGGTGGTTTGGAAGTCCGAAAATGGTCAGTGGAAACTCTACCGAGACATCTGGAACAGTAGCCTGCCTGCGAAATAATTTTAACGACTACCCTAACTCCCAATCCCATGAAAACTACAGGTTTATTCTGCGCCCTGCTTGTGCTTACCGTATTGACTATGCCCACCGTTTTTGGTCAGAGTAAAGCCGCTTCGCGGCCTATGGCCAAAACGGGCGAGGAACTCTGGGTATGCGCCTACGACGTGAAGGCTGATAAACGTCCACAGTACGAAAAGTTTGTGCACACTATTTTCTGGCCCGGTGCGGCTAAGCTGCCAGCCAAAGAGCAGCAGGTATTCCGGCAAACGCGGGTTATGCACCCCACCAAAGCCAATTCTGACGGCTCATATACGTATGCCTTTATTATGGACCCAGTCATCAAAGGAGCTGATTACGACATAGAATCGCTGATTAAGAAAATGTACGGCCCGGCGAAAGGAGGGGAGTACTACAAACTTTTTGAAGGAGCACTTAAATCGGGTAATAATTATCACGAATACGTGATGACGCAGTCGAAAGACTGAGCCATCACGTAGTTGGTTGTGAATGTCAATAGTATCTCAGTTTTGGATTGACTACCTAACGATCAAGTTTTTTTGAAAACTGATTACCTGAAATCTGTAAATTCAACGTCCAGAAAACAAATGGACAAACCTGTTTCGAGCCACTACCCTGTGTGATTTCACCTCTTCCTATTATTTAGTTCATCATCGGCTCTGGCTCAACAGAAATTGAAAAATAGTATTCGTTTCGTGGATGAAGGCTGACCCCGGTAACCTGCAAATTGACGTATCGGTTGTGGGGCTTATTGAACGCTAGAATATACTGACTACTGTGTCGATCTCAAGCCTTCGATAGGGGTAAAACTAATGGTTGGGAGCATTGAGGGGTGTCTGTTTTAAGCAAACGACATCACCGTAAACCAGCGTTGCTTATTTTAGGAGGTCAGTTTCGTAAATATCCACATGATAACACGGCCGATTACAACCAGCGATGTCGTTCGATAACTAAAAGCCGACCTGATCGGCAAAGATTCCTACCGGGGCGTTACGCTTACCTACACCTGGCTGGCTAATCAGTTCGGTCATTTTTCGCTTGGGTTTATTCCTGCTTTCTTTATTTTTAAGGTATTGTGCGTAGCTTTTCTGGACGCTGGCTCTCATACTGGTTTACCCCTGTTCGTATTGGTGTACAGGCAGGCAACGACCTGGTTACGCCCGACGAGTTTTTACGCATGCTCGATGGAACCGCAACCCCTAATGTGTTGAGTCGGGAAACTATTAAAAACAAAAACGCAATTTGGGTAATGAGCAATGAAGACGGGGAACCAATTTTGTATCAGCGCTGGCGAAAAATGCTGCTGGATATTGGGGTTTCTGATGATAATATTCTGGCTATAAATATTCAGGCAAAAAAGGCACGCTAGGGGAGAATATGGTTCTCGTAGGCAAACGTTATCAGGTGGGCAAGGCTTTTTACGTTGAAGCGTTTATACATGGGCAGAATTCTCTTTTCAATGGCCGACTGAGACACGTTAAGGGAATACGCAATTTCTTTGAATGCGTATCCTTTTGCCACCAGGGCCAAGGCTTCTTTTTCTTTATCCGAAATGGCGTAATATCGAAATAGTTCTTTGTTCAACTCCTCTTCCAATTCTGACTTATCGGGACCGTACGCGGCATAGCGCATTACATTTCCTAACCGGATACTATGGTTTATCTGATTACGGCCGATAATTTCGGTTACCTGCCCATTTTCTGAGTTGAGTACGCCAACCTTTACAATGATGGGTATTGGGTTTCCATTCTTGTGTATTTTTTTTATCTCGATCATAAAGCTGTATAATTCGAGCTGTTTCGATTTGCTCAGGATAAATTTCAGGGCTTTATCGTTCAACTCTCCCGAAAATGGTGCGTACTCCGGAGAGGTAATCGTAACGATAGTCAGCATGTTTATTTCATCGTCCCGGTACCCCAAAATAGCTTCCCAGCCGTCGGCATATAGCATGCAGTTTTCTTTGAATGAGTAAACGTAAATAGCTTCGTCGGGAAATCGCTGAATGGTTTTTTTGTAATATAGAGCCTGCTCGCTGGTCAAATCAGCCGATGTAGCTGTAATCATTGATTTTGAGTAATCGCCCGGGGTATCCATACCAGATGAAGTGAGTAAGTAGCTTATATTTTGGAACAACCTGCGTTTTTCCTCAGTTGACACGACTCCGGGCAATGCGTATTTTTGTATGCATAAGTCAGCGTAATTATTGCATCTGCCTGCTGTCCGTCATTATCTACAGGATTGATCATTTACTTCTACTTCGAAAAAAACCGAAGATAAATAAACATTTTTTAATCTATCCATACCATGATATGTTTTCTCCAAAACTGCCTGCGTTTGTAAGAATCGGATGTACGATTTAACGACCAGTTTAGTCGCTATCGTTGGTCATCCTACAAGCACTGGAAGAAAACACAAACGCCCGTACGTAAAAAATACCCTGAACGGGGTATTTTTTTTGAGTCAAAGAAAAACTGTTAGTAACTCAGCTACAAAAAAAATACAGTATACCGGCAAGAAATACTCCCTGTTCGTAGTGCTATGGCACGTATCAAAAGGGTGCAATTCAAAATGTCGCTATGCGGCCATCGCATAGTTGATTGGCTCAATCTGCTGACGAACCAAATTCCATCGGTTGCTCATCAGGCAAACGCGCAAGTTTAGAACACGCTGCGCACCCCGAATACTCCAGCGTTGCCCAGACCGCTTCAACCGTCGTTGCATCACCGTTCGGTGAGCTGATTCGATAGCCCCAGACCCAATCAGAAGGCCCCGTTTACGATACGTTTTATAGTCCATCCGGTCGCGATTCGTTTCCAGATAGGCATAGACCGAAGCCGACAAGAC
>NZ_KB893619.1 GCF_000374085.1 Spirosoma spitsbergense DSM 19989
CTCGTTCGGTCAACAAACTTGATTACCATTTTAATGCAGCCCTGAGCGCGGTTAACGTGGCTAAAGTTGAGCAGGGCGTTGGTCAACAACCCTTCTCGATGGCCACTATTAAGACGCTCTACCACAATCGTTTACTACTAGATCGTTTTTTTTCTATCTTACCCAAAGGCACTAAACTGGAGAAAAATGATCCTAGAGTGCGTCAACTTTATCACTTCGGCTGTATAGCCGCCTAAATATTGACTAACCATTGCCCAAAACAAGCAATGACAATTAATGGCTACATAATGACGCGAAGCAAATGACAACTAAACTACTTCATTCTAACAATAGTAACCCCCGCACCACCCCGGTCGGCGTGTTCATCTTCCATTTTACCCACCTGTTTGTAGCCACGCAGGTGATTTCGCACGAGGGTTCTAAGGATGCCGTCCCCTTTGCCGTGAACAATGCGGAGTTCAGGATAACCAAGCATCAATGCATCATCGAAAAAACGGTCTACTTCGCCAATGGCTTCTTCGCCCCGTTTGCCCCGAATGTCGAGGTTGAAACTGAAATTCTGCATCTTCTCGTTCATATCGATACCCTGACTGCGGGGCCGATCGTCGCGCACATCGGTAGCGGCTTTAAACGTTTTCTTACTGACCTTTTCGAGTCGGTTTAGTTTAACGTTCGATTTCAAATCACCGATGCGAATTTCAGCATCTTTCCCGCGAAGGGCCAATACTTCCCCAATCGTCGACTGTCCTGCTATACGAACGTAGCTACCCACACCAATGGCTCCGCCGTCGTTTTCAAATTCTTCCTCGGCAGGTTTGGGCGTTTCAGCAACGACAGGCTCTGGCTTTAGTTCCAGCTGCTCAAATCGTTCAAGCTCCTGCCGTACCAGTTTGGTCGGCTCCCGCTCGGCTTTATTTTCTTTTATTTCCCGAATTGTATATTCAATTCGCTGATTAGCTTCCTGCACCAGCGTTTTAGCTTTCTGTTTGGCATCGTTGATGAGTTTCTTCTGCTCATTGTCCAGGCGCGTTTTCAGGGCGGTATATTCAGCCAGTTGCTGAGCTACTTTACGCTGGTTGATGCTTATTTCCAGGTTTTTCTCCGAAAAAACCCGTTTCTCAATGTCCAGTTCTTTCAGCAATTTCTCGAAACTCACCTGCTGATTACCCAGCTTGTCTTTAGCCCGGTCAATAACGCCTTTTGGCAAACCAATTTTCTGCGCAATCTCGAATGCAAAGGAAGAACCCGGTCGTCCGATTTCCAGCTGGTAAAGGGGCTCCAGGTGTTCGCCATCAAACCGCATGGCTCCATTTATCAGGCCGGCTGTTTTGTCGGCCATTATTTTCAGATTGGTGTAGTGCGTGTTTACCACACCATAGGCACCAGACTTATTGAGATCTTCCAGAATCGACTCGGCAATGGCGCCACCCAGGCCCGGTTCCGTTCCCGTACCGAATTCGTCGATGAGAAACAGGGTCCGTTTGTTGGCACCAATTAGAAACTGCTTCATGGCCGTAAGGTGCGACGAATACGTACTGAGGTCGTTTTCCAGCGATTGTTCATCGCCAATATCAATGAACAAGCTCTGGAAAACGCCCATTTCCGAATACTCGTTCATGGGCACCAGCAGGCCGCACTGAAGCATGTACTGTACCAGACCAAGGGTTTTGAGAGCCACTGATTTACCTCCCGCGTTAGGCCCTGAAATAATCAGAATCCGGTCCTTTTGGTCCAGACGAACGCTTAATGGTATAACGGTTTTCCCCTGCCTGGTAAATGACAGATGCAGCAATGGATGCCGGGCATCTGTCCAGTCAATCAGCGGTCGCTCCTGAAGTTTAGGCATTACCGCATTCAACTGAAGGGCTAGTTTAGCTTTGGCGCGGATGAAATCAATCTGCGCCAGAAAATTGATGGCCTTTTTCAACTCCTCCAGATGCGGTCGAATCTGGTCGGTCAGAGCCAGTAGAATCCGGTAAATTTCGCGCCGTTCTTCGTATCCCAGTTCGCGAATCTCGTTATTGGCATCGAACACTTCGGCCGGTTCTATAAATACCGTTTGTCCCGTCTGCGATTCATCGTGTACGAAGCCTTTGATCTTGCGTTTGTGCTCGGCGGCAATTGGAATCACCAGCCGACCTCCGCGAACGGTGAGGGACAGGTCGTCAGGAATCCAGCCGTTTTGCCGGGCCTGCCGCAATATGCTGTCGAGTCGTTTGCGGAGATTAGCCTGCTCACTGATGATGCGACGACGAATACTGGCCAGTTCGGGCGAGGCCGAATCGCGTACGTTACCACGGTCGTCAATAACACGCTCCAGGCTATCGGGTATTTTTTTATCAATACCCACTGGCCCGGCCAGTTCGCGCAGGAACGGGAAGTTGTTGTCCTCGCGCTTTGTCAGGAATCGCAGGCAGTCCTGAACCGTACGCAGTACCAATTTCAGGTCAAAGAATTCGGCTTCGGCCAGGGCGAGGCCTTCTACACGGGCACGGCTTAACTGAGGCCGAACATCGAGGTAGTTACTATTGGGAAAATCGGATTCGTACTGGACAATCTGCTTAAACTCGGTTGTTTGCCGAAGGAGCCTGTCAATCAGTTGTACGTTATCGGTAAAGCGAATTTTCTCCACATAGTCCTGACCCAATGGACTGATACAGGCTTCTTTCAGCCGTTCGCGGATGGTATCGAACCCTAATTTAGTTTCTAAGGTATTGGGATAAAGCATTGTAAAAAGCCGTCCATTCGGAATCAGCTACTGGAAAAGCGGTTAGCAGACCGACCTGAAAAGGGCGGCACTACTCTATAACCATAGACGTAAAAAGAGGGTTCGTCATTTACCGTAGATGCTCCAGCCGTTCTAACATTTCCAGGCAGGACCGGCTATTGTGGTAAGGGGCTTTCCACATGCTGATTTTGTCGCTACCCAACACCTTGTGGTCAATGGTTACGCCACTGAACCATTCTCCATTTTTAAGATCGAGCAGGTACTTTTTGATGAATTCCCAACTACGGATTGACTTATCCAGAAACGCCCTTTCGTGCGTAAGCTGATACGCATTCATAAAACCGACCATCGCTTCCGCCAAAACCCACCAGGAGCGTTCGGTATTGAGATGGCCGTTGGGTTCGAGTTCGTAATGCATTCCGCCGTCGCTGGGATCAAAGCCGGTTGTGGCAGCACGGGCCATATTTATAGCTAGTGCACGGATGGTCTTCTGCAGGGCTTTATCCGTCGAATTTTTTTCAGCCAACATGTTGGCAGCTTCGGGTAAAAGCCAGGAAGCTTCAATGTCATGCCCATACGAGATCGCCGTCCGCCTAATGTTCCAGTCGTCATCCATAAACAGATTCATACGGTAGGTTTTGGAATCAACGATATGTTCCAGAAACATACGCAGCATCCCACGTATCTGATCGGCAACCGATTTATCGGGCCAGACGCGGTATAAACTGGTGAACGACTCCAGCAGGTGCAGGCTGGTGTTCATCGTTTTGCTTTCGCGGTTATCATATTTACTGATAATATAGTCTCTGGCTGGTGACCAATCCTGTGCCAATGCTTCAACAAATCCTCCCCTCCGACTGTCGTACGCATAGTTTACCATATGCTGAAACTGGACTTTAGCCAGGGCCAAAGCAGGGGCAGAACTGGTCGCACGTACATATTCGCTCAACCCATAGAGCGCGAAAGCCTGTCCATATAAGTGTTTAAGCGGGTATTTGGGTTGACCATCAGCCGTTACGGACCAGTATACCCCGCCGTATTTCGGGTCAAAAAAGTGCCGTTGGATATACTGAAACGCCCGGTCGGCTGTTGCGCGGTATTCCTCATGGTGCGTATGCCGCAGGGCCGCCGAGAACGACCACAGGATGCGGGAATTGAGCACAATTCCCTTATCAGCACGGGCATCCGGCTGATTCTGGTAATTGACCCGACCGTAGAATCCCCCCTGTTCAGCATCGGGCGCATAACGCTGCCAGTAAGCCAGAATATCTTTGTGTTCCTGCCGAAGCTCGGCGCGGAGTTGATCGAGGTCCATGTAGCTTAATGAATAATTGTACGATGGAATATGATGAATGAAGAAGAGCAGCAGGGTTTATTACTCAGTTCTGGCAGTTTATCCCTGTCATAAAACAAAAGCAGCCGGTTCTGATTGTCAGAACCGGCTGCTTTACTTACTCAGCTATACAGATAATTAATAACCAGGATTCTGTTTCAACAGACCCTTCTGAAGATCAATCTGCGTTTGCGGAATTGGCATATACTCATCTTTGCCCGCCGTAAACTTAGCTCCAAGGAAGCCAGTTGGCAATAAAGGTGCTTCGTATGCCAGGTAGGCATTCAGCACGGTAGCCGCAGTACCCCAACGAACGAGGTCATAGAAACGGTGACCTTCGCCCGACAGTTCCAGTTTACGTTCAAATTGAACGGCGGTGCGAGCAGCTACTTTATCAGCAAAAGCAGGATAGGGCTTGATGACGTAGTTTGCGGCTGGTTGGCCATTCTGCGTGACAAAGCCAGCGGGGTTGGCAGCCCGTGCGCGAACCAGGTTCACGTACGATAATGCCGTAGCCAGGCTACCTACTTCAATTTCGGCTTCAGCAGCCATCAACAATACATCGGCATAACGAATGATGTTGTAATTGATAGCCGAATAACCATCTGTCCAGGAGCTACCATCGGTTAGCACTTTATCCTGCGACTTATAAAAAACAAACTTCTTAGGTGAGTAAGGACCGGCAAAGCCCTGGTCACGAATCCAGTCAAGACCTGGGTGTGGCTGCCAATCCAGATACTGGATACCCCGACGACCAATAGAATGGTCTAAACGAGGGTCAACCGGACCTGCGTCTGGTGTGAAGGCAGCTTTCGAGTCGATACCCTGATCTGTTTTCAGGGCATTAGCGGCCGAATTGTAAGAACCGTCCAGTAAGGGCAGGCCATTGGCATCCGTACGGAATGAGTTGGCTAACTCAAAGCTGGGCGCAAAGAATCCGCAGCAACCGGCTGGGCCATTGGAACCCGTATTGTAGGGGAAGTTCAGCACCAAATCAGGGTTGGCATTATCTGAACTACCGGCATTGGCAGCTGCCTGAATAGAAAACACGGACTCTTCATTGTTGTCATACTCCGCATTGAACACGCGGGAGTACATAGGAACCAGACCGTATTTCTTACCATTAGCCGTTTTACCATTGGCAATGATCAGATCGAAGAGGGCTTTTGCTTCCGCGTACTTCTTCTGATACATATACGCCTTGGCCAGATAAGAAGCGGCAGCCCACTTATTGGCGCGGCCGGCAGCACCTGGGGTTTCAACCAGGTTATCATAGGCAAACTTGAAATCAGCTTCAATTTGGGGCCAGATGCTCGCATCATTACCAACCTCAGTAATTCCAACTCCATAGTCCTTTGTTTCATCAACGTAAGGAACCATGTTAAACGACCGCTTCAGCTCGAAGTAGTAGTGACCGCGCAGGAAGCGCGCTTCGCCCGTGATACGCTTTTTATCATCGGCCGACACATCGGCTCCTGCCGATGTCAGCGTCCGGAGGGTAGCGTTGGAGCGGCTTACGCCCTCAAACATAGCTCGCCATTTCGCATTTACTTCGCCACTGGCAGCCTGTAACTCATACCGTTGAAACGGGGTCAAGGCGTTAAAATCACCTGAGTTGGAGCCTTTGTTAGCATCACCACCGGAGACACTTCCTCGCATCCAGTTGTTTGAACTGGCCGACTGGCTGTAACCACGAGCATTCAACTGGGCATAGGCACCAAGCAACAGACCATCAAGACCAGCCTTCGTGGTTAGCTGGGGACCAGCTAACTGGCCGGTAGGGACCACGCTAAGGAATTGATCCTTACAGGCAAACGTGATACAAGAGAGCAGTACCAGTAAGCCCGCTCCTTTTTTTATTGTGTTTTTCATTTTTTTGATTTCGAGTATAAACGTTATCAGAGCCAGCCTGGGAGGAGGAAGCTCTTGGCTTTTCCTCCCAGGCTAGTTTTCTATTAGAAACCAATGCTTAAACCTACGTTATAACTCCGGGTCAGTGGGTAGTTACCTACGTCGATACCGAAGTTAGAATCAGCGTTACCGCCAACAGCAGGGTCAAGACCAGTGTACTTGGTGATGGTGAACAGGTTGTTCGCCGAGGCCGAAATCCGTACGCGCTGTAGTTTAATGACGTTCAGCATGCTTGCCGGTAGGTTATAACCAACAGACACGTTCTGTAACCGGAAGTACGAACCGTTTTCAACATAGTACGAATTAGGCACTGTGTTGGTGCTAAAGTTCGACACACCTTCAAAGATGGGAATAGTTGTGTTGGTATTTGTCGGTGTCCAGGAATTCAGGACACGGGCACTAACCGCTGCTCCCGTGAAGGAAGGATAGAAATCCGTAAACCATTTCGAGTTGTTGAAAATCTTGTTACCCAGGGATGTGTAAGCGTAGGTATTGAAGTCAAAGCCTTTGTAACGCAGCGTCAGATTCAAACCACCATTGAACTTAGGAACCGGGCTACCCAGGAACGTGCGGTCATCCGCCGTGATTTTTCCGTCACCGTTGATGTCAGCGTAACGGAACCGGCCTAATCCAGCACCTTCCTGCGTTGGAGCACTTTTCACTTCTTCGGTTGTGTTGAACAAACCAACTACTTTATAGCCAAAGAATGAAGAAATCGATTGCCCTTCCTGGTTACGAACAACGTTTCCGTTCAGGCGTGTACCACCCGCATCGAAATAAGTGTTCCCGGGAGCCAACGACTGGATCGTGTTCTGTAGGAAACCACCCGTGGCATTCAGTTCGTAGCTTAAATCACTTGTAATCTTGCCGCGGGTGATAATCTGAATATCAACACCCTGGTTACGCATGCTGGCAACGTTTACCGCTGGTGCACTGGCACGGTCTCCAATTACACCGGCCAGAGGAACCGTGTACAGCAGGTCCCGGGTATCTTTCCGCCACAGATCGAAGATGACTTCCAGGCGGTTGTTCAGGAACGCCCCATCGATACCAATGTTGGTAGTGGTACTGGTTTCCCATTTAGCGTTGGGGTTACCAATGCGGCTCCGGAAGAAGCCCGGGCTAATAGAGCTGTTTGTCCCATTGATGTCATACCCGTTACCCGGGTTAGAGGCATACAGACTGTACTGGTTGTTTGGGTCAACGTTATTCGAGTTACCCATTAACCCGTAGCCACCGCGAATTTTCAGGTCCGATACCCAGGGAAGGTTCTTCATGAAATTCTCCGACGATATACGCCAAGCTGCCGAAACGGCGGGGAATACACCATACCGGTTGTTGGCCCCAAAACGGGACGAACCATCGCGCCGGACAACGCCGGTCAGGATATACTTGTCGTTGAAAATATAATTGACCCGACCAAACAACGAATAGAAGTTCACACCGCTGAACAGGTCACTGTTAGCCTGACGGCCGGTAGTAGCCAGGTTGCTAAGCGTTACGTAAGAAATATCCTGCGAGAACGGATTGGTACCGTTACCGCTTACGTTCCGGCCCTTACCCGTATTGAGTGCTTCTACACCCGCCAACACGTCAATGTCGTGAAGACCAAACTTCTTACGATACTGCGCCTGGTTGGTAAAGGTGTAACCGAAATTATAACCTGATCCTTCACTAAATGTGTAGGTCGTGTTGTTCTCCGAATTCTCGTACTGTTTTGGCCCGTAGTTATTGTAGTAGTAGCTACCATATTGCATACCAATGTTGCTACGCAACGTCAGTCCATCAAGCAGGTCGTACTCCAGGTACATATTGCCGAAGCCGAGCGCATTGAAGTTACCATTGTTGGCAATCCGGTCACGGCTAGCCACGGGGCTACGTGGGTTATTAAAACCAGGAGCAGCCGTACCGGCGTATCCGCCAAACTCATCGTATACGGGAATGATTGGCGGCATACGGAAAGCCTGGAGAATGTCGTTTTCGTCGGCCGATACACCCCGGCCACCATTACCACCCGTAATACCTTTGTTCGATAAATAGGTAAGCTGCAGGTTTTCGCCAAACCGCAGCTTCTTGGTAATGTCAAATTCTGTATTGACACGGAAATTGTAACGGGTTGAGCTGTTATTATTCAGAATACCCTTCAAATCCTGCATGCCTACGCTAACATAGTAACGACTGCTTTCCGTACCGCCCGAGAAGCCAAGCGTTTGACGGAAAATAGGTGCATTACGGGTAATGGCTTTGTACCAGTTAGTTCCTTCTTTGTTGGCCCGAACAACCTGATAAATAGGGCCAGCAGTAATGTCGGTATTGTATTTAGCTTTTGCAGCGGCTAAATCGACTGTACCGATTACACCACCTACACCACCTACGTTAATGTAATCCGGCAAAACAGGAGTTTGTCCTTTCCCGTACTGACCACCAGCCACGTTGCTGAAATCCGGCGTTTTGCCGTTGGCAATCGCTGTATTCCGGATAGCGTTCCAGGTCCAATCGGCCTGTTGTTGTGGATTCAGGATTGGCTGGCCATTGCCCGGATCGGTAAAACCATAAAGACCATCGTAGCTGATGCTCAGTTTACGGGCTTTGCGCTGTCCTTTTTTAGTTGTAATAACAATTACACCATTGGCGGCACGTGCTCCGTAAATAGAGGCAGCGGCAGCATCTTTCAGCACTGTAGTTGATTCGACATCGTCAGGTGCAACAAAGTTGACACCTCCCGTTGGCACACCGTCTACAACGTACAAAGGCTCGTTACCACCGAAGGCACCAAAACCCCGCACCCGAACAATACTGGTTGTACCAGGCTGTCCGTTCGTAATAACCGTTACACCGGATACGCGACCCTGTAACTGTTGCTCAACGTTCCCGGAAGGGATAGCAGCCAGATCTTTGGCTTTTACGGTTGAAACAGCACCCGTATTGTCGCGTTTGTTGTCTGTCGTATAACCTGTAACGATTACTTCTGACAGTGCCGTAGCATCGTCTTCGATTGTAACGTTAAGGGCCGAACGATTTCCTACGTTTACTTCCTGGGTTTTAAACCCGATAGCGGATATCACCAATACCGGATTATTGCCCCGGATATTGAGTGAATACTCGCCATTTGCATCGGTCGAAGTACCTGTCTGCGTACCTTTCAGCACAATGTTGGCTCCCGGAACCGGGCCATCGATACTCGTAATTTTCCCCGTCAGACGACGGTCTTGGGCAGAAGCATTGAAGCTCCATAGCAGGAGGGCTGCACCCAAAAAAGCGGTCTGCAGAAACCTGTAGAACGTTGCTCTCATGAAGATTAGGTTGGTTTTATATTGAGTTAAACACATCAAAATTATATCGTTTAAATTATATTTCAAAAAGAAATCTTAATAAAACTGTGATATGTAGATTATTAAAGGAGTATTAATTATATATTAAATCATATCTTACAAATTAATAACTACTTGATAATTAAGCATATTTACTTATAAAACAGAAAGTTAATATTTAAATAGTTATAAAATTTTATGTATTTTCCTATTCAAACTACAGTAAAATTAAACGCACTTAACATTATGACTGCATTACTTTTGTACCCTTATGCACACAAACTACTACTTCCTTCGACAACTCGCTCCATCTCTTAAATCACACTTGATAGCCCTTCCTGAATCATCTAATAATCCTGATTCTGGTCTGCGATTTATGGAATGTTTTAGTCAGGATCGGGATGAGGTAATACTAGTTTTTGCGCAGGCAAAGGGGAAAAATAACTACTACAAGCCCTTTTATGTGAAAGCGACACTTCGCCCTGATTTCTCTGGATTAGTGTTTCCGGAAACAATACACCGTGCCCGGACCAACAGCATCAATTTACTGGAAGTAGCCGCTGGCGAGCCGGGTAATGAGCGCCGGGTAATTGACGTGAAGTCATTTTTGAATGAGCGTTGTCTGGCTATTGTGCTGGAAGGTGGTTTCTCGCTTTTGTTCAAATTTTTCGGTAATCGTCCTAACCTGTTGGCTTTCCAAAATAACGACGTTATCGACCTTTTCAATCGTCAGTTGACAGGCGATGAACGATTGTTGCTGGATGGCTTTGACCGTCCTATCGATCAGTCTTTTGAAGCGTTTGAACGGGCAGGTTTCGACCAGCGAACGTTGTTTCCTACATTTGGGAAAGTGGTAAATGAGTGGATCGAACAAAAAGATGCTGTGGATGGAATCACGAAATGGGCCATCATTCAGGATGTGCTGCACCAGCTTGAGTATCCCCACTATTATCTGACTCGCCTGCATCACAAACCTACACTGAGCTTATTGCCATCAGGCGACATACAACGTGCGTATAATGGCCCTATGGAAGCTGCCACCGGGTTTTATATCGCTTACACAGGCCTAAGCCTTTTCGAGCAGGAGAAAGCCACGCTGCTAAGGCTACTTGAGAAAAAACAGAAAAGAATTGACAATCAGCTTGATGCGTCAATGAACCGAATGCTGTCGCGGGAAGAAACGGCCACCCACGAGGAGATGGGCCATCTCCTGATGGCTAACCTGCACGATGTACCACAAGTGCCCGGTGCAAAATCACCTGAACGGTTAACGGTATACGATTTTTACCGGGATCAGCCGGTTACGCTGAAACTTAAGCCAGATCTCAGTCCGCAGAAAAACGCTGAAAACTTTTACCGCAAGGCGAAAAATGAAAAAATTGAAGAACAGCATTTAGCCAATTTAATTGAATCGCGGGAACGGGAACTCCAGCAGATTAAGCAGCAGAAAGATGAACTGGGAGGCATTAAAACGCTTAAAGAATTACGCCGATTCAGTAAGCAGACCTTGTTGGCAGGTACTACTAATAAAATAGCAACGACTGAGTCAGGTCCTCTTTTTAAAGAAGTAATGGTCGATAGTTTTCGGGTGCTGATTGGTAAGAATGCAAAAAACAATGATCTGTTAACCCAGAAATATGCCTACAAGGATGATCTCTGGCTGCACGCCCGTGATGTGACCGGCTCGCATGTAATCCTCAAGTACCAGGCTGGTAAACCTTTTCCCAGGCCTGTTATCGAACGGGCCGCTGAATTAGCGGCCTGGCACTCAAAACGCCGAACGGATAGTTTATGCCCCGTTACAGTAACGCCAAAAAAATTCGTCCGCAAACCGAAAGGTATGGCTCCTGGACAAGTGATTATCGAAAAAGAAGACGTGGTCCTGGTAGTGCCGAGGGGGGAGTAGTTTACGGTGTATGGATAACACGCCAGCCAGCCATACACGATGAACCATAAACCTATTTCGCCCGGATGGCAATTACGGGATCGAGTCGGGAGGCCGAAAAAGCAGGAACGATGCCCGATACAATACCGATAATGCTGGAAACCCCCAGGCCAAGGGCAATATTACCCGCCGTCAACTGAAGGTCGAGACTCCCCAGATCAAGGAACGACAGTAGGTAAACCAATAGAATACCCGCCAGCCCGCCCACCAGGCTCAACAGAACAGCCTCGAACAGAAACTGGAACAGAATAAAATAATTCTTGGCACCCAGTGATTTTTGAATACCTATAATATTGGTGCGCTCTTTCACGCTGACGAACATGATGTTGGCAATACCAAAGCCCCCGATCAAAATAGAGAATCCACCAATTACCCAACCCGCCAGGGTCAACACGGTAAAGATACCACTGATAGCCTGCGCCAGTGCTTCGGGGCGATTGATGGCAAAGTTATCATCCTGTAGAGGACGGAGTCCGCGCCGGGTGCGCATAATACCTCTGACTTCGCTTTCCAGTTCCAGTAAACCCTGATCGGAAGCATAACCCTTCACCGCTATTCTGACGTTCGGGTTGAGCGAGTGAAACATTTTGGCAAAAGCGCCATAAGGAATCATACATTTAATATCAGGATTGCCGCCTACATTAATGATGCTCTCCCCTTTTTTCTCCTGAACACCAATAACCGTGAAGTTCAGGCCATTGATTTTAAGCGTTTTGCCCGTTGGTTCCTGGTTGGGGAATAAATTTTCGGCTACATCAGACCCAATGATAGCTACATTCCGGGATACATCGATTTCCTGTTGGGTAAAATACCGACCCTGACTAATAGGGACATCCGAAATTTTATTGTAATCCAACGTTGTCCCCTGGATAAGCGATGACATACTGTTATTACCATTCTTGACCGTCACCCGACCTTTAAAAGACATGGCTACTACAGCTTCGGCATTTTCGAGCTGCTCGCTCAGCAAACGATATTCTTTATAGGAAGCCTCCGGACGTTGAAAATACTTCCACCATTGGTACTCTCCCCCGAAGACCCAGGGCCATTTTTCGACGTACACTACCTTATCACCGATAAATGACAGGCTATCCCGAATGTTGCGCTCCAGCGAATCCACCAGCGTAAATACGGCGATGATGGCGAAAATACCAATTGTTACGCCAAGCAGCGAGAGCATCGTGCGGAGAAGATTCGAGCGGAGCGCCTGCCAGGCAAACCGGAAACTTTCAAGGGTCTGACGAATGAAGGCCATCGGGTAGTAGAGAGCGAAAGTGCCAATGAATGTACTGCTTTGGTTTTGATTCAACAACGCATTTAGGATGAGGATGGGGCTCTACTGGATAAGTGGTTGATTCGTGCAGCGGAAGAAGGCTGCTTTTTTTGTAGTTTGCGAAGCGATTACAACCTAACATGACCGTTCCTATGAAGCGATCCATTACCCGGTATTCTCTCTTTATTCTTATTGCCGCCGGATTCATTACCTGCAAAACGCAGGCACCCCAAACGAAAGTAACCCAAAGCCAGGGCGTTTATCAGTACAAAGACGAAGACCCAACCGTTAAACCCTTCTTCTCGGACCGGGTTGGGGTAACGGGGCGTAACGGCATGGTGGCGTCGGCACATCCGGAAGCGTCGCAGGTAGGGCTGAACATTCTTAAAGCGGGGGGCAATGCCGTTGATGCGGCCGTGGCTGTTCAGTTTGCATTGGCCGTTGTGTATCCGGGCGCGGGTAACATTGGTGGTGGCGGGTTCATGGTATATCGGGATAATGCGGGTAAAGCTTACTCGCTCGATTACCGCGAAAAAGCCCCGGCCGCAGCAACCAAAGATATGTACCTCGATTCGGTGGGGAACGTGCGGCCTGGTTTGAGTATTAGCGGACATCTGGCCAGTGGCGTACCCGGTTCGGTAGATGGTATGGCCGAAGCGCACAAACGATTTGGTAAACTGACCTGGGCGCAGGTGCTGCAACCTGCCATTGACTTAGCCGCCAATGGCTTTGCTCTTACCGAACGGGATGCTCTCGGCCTGAACCGTGTTAAAGGTGATCTCAATACAATCAACCCCGGCAAATCCTACTTTATGAAAAGTATCGTGCCAACGGATACTATGACTTGGCACCCCGGCGACAAATTGGTTCAGGCTGATTTGGCCAAAACGCTGCAACGAATTCAGGCGCAGGGTCGGGCGGGCTTCTATGAAGGTGAAACCGCCCGGCTGCTGGCCGAAGAAATGGTGCGCGGGAAAGGAATTATCACCGAAGAAGACCTCAAAAATTACCATTCCGTCTGGCGCGATCCCATTCAGGCAACCTACAAGGAATACAATGTAATTACCATGCCGCCGACCTCCAGCGGGGGCGTAGCGCTGGTACAATTGATGCGTTTTGTGGAGCCGTTTCCCTTACGTAAATGGGGTTGGAACCGCGACAGTACTGCACAGGTGATGATAGAGGCCGAACGGCGTGTGTATGCCGACCGGGCCAAATTTCTGGGCGATCCTGATTTTGTAAAAGTTCCGGTTGCTCAACTCATCAGTCCCGACTATCTCCGCAGCCGCTGGGCCGATTTCTCCTGGGCCAAAGCAACCAATAGCAACGACCTGAAAGGGGGCGTTATTCCTGGCTATGAGAGTCTGGAAACAACCCACTTTTCGGTAGTAGACAAAGATGGTAATGCGGTGAGTATCACGACTACATTGAACGGTGGCTACGGAAGCCGGGTCGTGGTAAGCGGAGCCGGTTTTTTTATGAATAACGAGATGGACGATTTCAGCGTGAAACCGGGGGTGCCTAATATGTACGGTCTGGTGGGCAATCAGGCTAATGCCATTGCTCCCAACAAAAGGATGCTATCGTCCATGACACCCACGATTCTGGAAAAAGATGGCAAACTGTTCATGGTGGTTGGCACGCCGGGCGGTTCTACGATTATGACCTCGGTGTACCAAACCATCCTGAACGTGATTGAACACGGTATGACCATGCAGCAAGCCGTTAACGCGCTCAAGTTTCACCATCAGTGGCTCCCCGACAAAACCATTTTCGAAAACGGAGCCTTCTCCGAATCGACAATCGATTATTTAAAAAACCGGGGTTATATACTAGAGAAACTCACCAACACACTGGGCCGAATGGACTGCGTGCTTGTACGCCCCGACGGTTCTTATGAAGGGGCATCCGACCCAAGAGCAGACAATACGGCACGGGGATATTGACCCCTTCCGACTGGTTGAGTTAGCAGTTACCCGTTTAACTGCTTCGGCGACTGAATTTGATTGTCAAAAGAGTGAACGGACGTTCAGCCTATGATATAACCATCGGTGTAAAACAGAGAATCCTCTGTAGCACCGGTCGTTATATTTCGTTTTTAGTCCTTATTCCTACAGTCAATCAGAACCAGTTATGCAGCAGGCAAAAATAACGCGGGATAACAAACCGCTCAAGGCAAAGAAATCGCCCATTCGGGAGTGGTTCGATTCGGTGCTGTTCGCGGTAATAGCCGCCACGCTCATCCGGTTTCTAACGTTCGAAGCATACGCCATCCCGACGCCTTCGATGGAAAATAGCTTAATGGTAGGCGATTACCTGTTTGTCAGCAAACTGCATTACGGTATCCGAACGCCCAAAACGCCACTACAGATCCCCCTAACGCACCAAAAAATTTGGGGCACAGATATCCCCTCATTCAGTACTGCTATTCAACTACCCATCTATCGCCTTCCCGGCTTTACGCATGTCAAAAACGGTGATGTAGTCGTGTTCAATTACCCACCACCGAAAACCGGTGAACCTGCCTACCCAACCGATTTGAGGACTAATTTCATCAAACGGTGCATCGGCATTCCGGGTGACGTTTTAGAAATTCGTCAGGAGCAGGTATTTATCAACGGAAAACTACTCCCAACGCCACCCCGCTCTGAAACGACCTATTTTGTCAAAACCACCGAAGTACTCGATGAGCGTTTTTTTCGAAAGTATGACATCGTTAATGATTTCAAATCGCCTGAAGGGCCATTCATTAACTGGCAACCTCTGGAATCATTCAATGCCGCCACAAAAACGCAGACGGTAGTTGGTTATCGGGTTAATATGACGCAGACGGTTAGGGACGAATTCGCTGAATTCGACTGGGTGAACAGCATTGAACCGATGCGCGAACAGGCTGGCCTGAGTACGCCGGGTATCTATGGCGGCTCCGTAAACCCCTGGAATCAGGACAATTTCGGACCACTCACCGTACCCAGAAAAGGCGTCACAATCCCCATAAACGAGCAGACTATTGCCGTGTATGGGCCGATTATCCAGCGATATGAAGAGAATACCGGCGTTGAGGTAACACCAACCGAAGTGCGTATTAGTGGGCAACCCATAACGACGTACACGTTCAAACAGGATTATTACTTCATGATGGGCGACAACCGCCATAACTCGGAAGATTCGCGCTATTGGGGTTTTGTACCCGAAGACCACGTTGTAGGAAAAGCTGTCTTCGTCTGGATGTCCATTGACCCCGTTCCGGCTGATATCTGGCATAAAATCCGCTGGAATAGATTATTCCGGATTGTCGAGTAGATGAAGGGGATAGCATTACTGAAAGCAGACGATCTATTTCTTACTCACAAACTTATTCCCTTTAATATAATACCGGTAGAGCAAATCAACTCCCTGAGTCAGTCCGATTCGGGTGGTTGTTACCATGTCGAAGTCGTGCAGTACCGGTCCGCGAATGTATATATCACCCATAATCAGTGATATGCCATTATGTTCCGTTCGTCCGATGCCCATCGCCACGGTGAGTTTGGCGGGGCCGTTAGCCAGATTCCGCTGTCCGTCGGCAGTGGTGGGGTCGATGGTATTCTGCCGGTAACGGGCAAAACCCGTCTTGAAGGCTTCGTTACGCCGGGCACCCATCAACTCAATGCCCTCCGTTGGTTCTAGCGCACGAATTAACACGGCTTCGCCCACTCCTTCCGGCCCCGTTACCACGTTGATGCAGTTATAGTGATTGTATATCTGGTAAACGTACAGTGTTCCGGCGGGGCCAAACATAGCCGCGTTACGCGTTGTCTGCCGTCGGTAAGCATGACAGGCCGGGTCATCGGTCAGGTATCCTTCGGTTTCGACGATTATACCAACAGTAGTACCCTCCAAATGCTCGTGTACAAGTTCACAGCCAAGTAAAAGTTGAGCAAGGGTCAGCGTATCGTGAGACTGGTAAAAATCGAGCGGAAGTTTATTCATCGGCCATGAGGTTGAGACTAACTTTCAAAACGCTCAAAGCTGGATTAGGGTTATCAAATTTATCAACCTTCAGTTTAATGCCGACAAGGCCAGCACGACCGTGGCGTAATAAAATCCGCCTACACTGGGTCCGGCAGTGAACGTGGTGTAGGGGCGATTCAGCAGGTTTGTTCCGCCAACTTTAAACGAAAGTGGGCCGAATAACCGGTTCGACCCGGGCACGGTGTAGCTGATTTGGGCATCGAACGTGTTGATGGCCGGAACCGTTCCCGTTGCCAGCGACGATTGCCATAGAAACGTACTCTGGTATTTATAAGTAACTGAAAACCCCACGTTCTGGTAGATGGCCGGGTTCGAGATGCCCATGTTCGTAATCCATTTCGGCGTGTTGAATGCTTCTTCCAGGCCATCTCCCTGGTCGGTGCGAGCCAACTGCGCCAGCGACGCATTGCCGGAAAAAACCCAGTCTCTCCCCGCCGAATACCGGACCCCTACGCCCGATCCATAATTATAAACCGTGGTTTTTGAATTGGTCCAGAGTCGGTAGCGGTCCTGCTGATTACGGTCGGCTAAGTGGTAGGCCAGCGAATCAGGATTACTGCCTTTAGGGATGTTAGCTTCCACTTGTGCTATAAAGTTGCGGTATACATTGTAGTAAAAATCGACGTCAATGTACAGTTTTCGGTCGAAGAACAGCCCTTTGTAGCCTAGTTCGATGCTGTTGACCTGTTCAGGTTTCAGGTAGGTATACGTATTGGGCTTCAGTAAGCCCTTGTTCTTCTGAATAGCCTGGTCGGTGGTTAGCTTATTCGTATTGACATCCGTGTTAATAGCCGCCTGAAACGCATCTATAGAGGTGCGGAAGTAGGAATGCTCAAAAATACCCTGCGACATGATTTTTAGTCCTCCCACGCGTTTCACTCCGCCCGAATTAACGTTAGAAAAAGCTTCGAACAGCGATGGAAACCGATATCCTGTTTGGTACGATACCCGGATAGTATGATCCTGAACCGGGGTAAATACAGCCGAAATGCGCGGGTTGACCTTTGCATCAAAATAGCGATTTTTATCGACCCGCAACGACCCGCTTAGTTTGAGCTGCTCACTAAAGAAGGAGCGCGATGCCTGCACAAAGCCTCCTGTTTTGTCATAAATCAGATCATTATTAGTTCTATCAGGATTGATGAAATAGTTGCCATCCGGGAAAACAACGTAACGCCGATAATCTAAACCTGCCAATAGATTGATACCCGTTTTTTGCCTAAAACCAGCCCACAGCACCCGCGTAGGCTCCACTTGTCCTTCTGCGTGATACATCCAGGATTTCACCTGGAGGGCCGCCCCAACATCCCAGTTATTGATGGTACGACGTTTAGCAACCTGATCGTTGAAAGCCACCGAACCGGGTTGTGGGCGTCCGGCGTCGGCCGTGGTGCGGGCGGTCTGTAAAGCATCATTAATCGATTGCCCAGAGGCCGTGCTGGCAGAAAACTGACTGGAGAAATCGGAGAACCATTGACTGTTAGCTTTAAAGGAACGGTCAATATTTTCGGCCATGGAGCGTATGTTGTACGAATCCCCCGTGTTTTCGCAGGTTCTGTACACCCGGACGTGTACAGAGGGCGATTCGAGCGTCAGGCCGTGCTGATCGAGTACGTAATTGTCCAGCCGAAAGCGGTTGGTGCGCTGGTACACATTGTCGAGTGTGGCTGCCTTATACTGATACGAGATGGTTAACGACGGACGAATACGCCAGAAAAAAGCCATGTCGCCCCGCAGGTTGCGAAGGCTCAGATCCGTCGTTTCATTCTCAAAATAACCCGTTCGGGATACCACATATTTCTTGCCGTTCAGGGTGATCGTTTGTCGGTTGGGGGATTCATCCCCGTACTTATTCACCAGATCACTGCCGGGATTACTAGTTCCCGTTAATCCCAGCGATGTATTTGCATTTGGATTCAAGTCCGTTACATCGTTAGCAATCCAATCGTAGCCACGCTGGTAGGTAAGGTTGACTTTAAAGGCAAATCGTGAACCAACCGTCCGGGCATACCGTACACTGGTTTCGCTGTATACTTTGGCCGATACCAGCGGATCATTCACGTGATTAACGCCCGTTTTCTGGCTAAAACTTAATCCCGGCGACGAGAATGGGTCTTTAGTGATGAGTTGTGCGAGACCATTCAGGGCATTTAATCCATAAAGTGCTGAAGCCGCCCCCGGCACTACTTCCACCCGCTGAATATCCAGGTCCGACGGGGCAAGGGCGTTGGCAATGGGCGCCCCGATGTGCGGGGCCTGATTATCCATCCCATCTACCAACTGCACAAACCGCACGTTGGTGGGGTTGGCAAAGCCCCGTGTATTGTACACCTTAAAACCCATACTGGATGTAAGCAACTGAACGCCTTTCAGGTTTTCGATGGCATCGAAGTACGAAGGCTGCGCTGAAAGCTGAATCTGCCTACTGTCCAGTAACTCAATACTCACCGGCGATTTCAGGATACTCTCCGGTACGCGTGAGGCCGTTATGACAATTTCGTTTAGCTGAACTTTACGCAACGAATCAGCCGGTTTGCCCGTGCTATCGGGCCAAACGGTAGCTAACACAGGTTGATTAAATTGACTAACTAGCACAATGGCCCAGAAAAGGGTTTTCATACGATGCGTTATTTCCGGTTAAATATAGCGCATCGTTGTGTTCGCTCGGAAATAACGATCTACAAAAGTCAGAAAATAGATGAATGGTTATACGTGAATGGGGACAAAGAGAAAAAGCGTGACGAGTAGACTCGTTATACGCTAATTGATTTGGGAGAAGTTAGTTATGCCGAGCCATTGTCCTGATTGAGACTTATCAATCCGTCCAATCATTCTATTGCATTCCTGATTACATAAATACTTACATCCATGTAAGGGCCGTCTCCGTTATCATAGGGACTTACATACACCTTGGCTATTTCAGCGCTAAGTTTTTCGCCTGCATCCAAACTTTTTGCTACTATTCCGGCATCGTCCGCAGGAATGTATCCTAAAAAGTATTTTTTGTACATAACCTTAGTCGCATTTGTATCGTATGCGTTTTTTGGTTCTCTAACAAGAGATAACTGATTCCCAATTTCTAAGGTGTGTATAACAGAAATTGCATTGTGATACTTAAGCCCCGCTATTTTAGTTCTAAATTTTTGCCACTCTTTAGATTTACCTTTACGTTTTTCTTTCGAGTCTGATTTGCTTAGTAAGTCCTCATTGTTGTTTTCAATAGCTTCTTCATGTGGCTCTTCTTTTACTGCGTTTTTCTTAGAATAATTCAAAAAATAGGCCAATACGCATAAAACAATTACTACGGCTAACACACCCATATAACAGATTGATTTTAACTGTGTGGCAATATAAATTCTATCTTTGAACCAAACGAGCGGCCATTAATGGCTACTTGGTTTGGTCAGAGTCTCATAAGACGGAAACGCTACGCTGAAAAGAGATAGAACTAATTATAGTACCTTCTAAAATTCATCTATTGGCGCAAAAAGTATTTCAGAAACCACCAAAGGTTATGGCCACCAAATGACCCTGTTAAAGTACCAATCTGATCACTCATGTGATCAGCTCTATTGTATTTATTCTGCGCTACACTGACAATCTCATTTTCAAAACTCCTTATTAGGCCGCATACCTTGTAGTGTTCTGCTTGTTCAATTCCATTTTCCAAACCTTTATCCTCGAAGTGTTTTGCCAGTTTTTCCAAGAATTGGTTGTATAGTGCTAACGGCGTAGAACCTTTTAGGAAGTCAAATATTCATGATTTTAGAGTTTCGTCAACCATATCGTCAACATACAAAAAAACTCGCTAACTATTTTCAAGTCAGCGAGTTAAATCAACCAATCTGTGCTCCCGAAGGGATTCGAACCCCTATCGTCGGTACCGGAAACCGAAATTCTATCCATTGAACTACGGAAGCGGGTGTTTCCCTATTTGGGCCTGCAAATATAACAGATGCAATGGCTTTTAAGCAAGCCAAACACTAAATACCCCGTTACTTTTTACCGACGGCCGCGTCCACCGCGCCGGTTTTCGCCTTTTGCCGCTGGTGCCTGCTTGCTTCCTGACTTGTCCGTTCGGCGAGAAGAGGATGCTCCCGAGCGCGAACCACCTGACGATGAACGCCGATTGTCGTCCCGCCGACGGGAAGTTGATCCGTCTGAGTCAGAGACGTTACCCGCCTTATCACTCACCAGCGCAAAATCCATACTCCGGCGGGCCAGATTCGTTTCTTTCACCCGCACAACAACGGGGTCACCGAAGGTGTACATTTTCTTATGTCGCTGACCAACAATACGGTAATTGTCTTTATCGAACTCGTAGAAGTCGTCGCTCAGGTCCTGCATCCGAACTAGTCCTTCGCAGCTATTTTCCGTGATTTCCACAAAAATACCAAAATCGGTAACGCCCGAAATAACCCCTTCGAAGGCCTGGTTGGGTGCCATGCGGCTCATAAACTCAACCTGCTTGTATTTGATGCTGGCCCGTTCGGCTTCGGCGGCCATTTTCTCCCGCTCCGATGAGTGACGGCATTTTTCCTCGTATTCTTCAACATCAACGGGTTTGCCTTTGTCCAGGTAATGTTGGAGCAGTCGGTGCGCCATCATGTCGGGATAACGACGGATGGGTGATGTAAAATGCGAATACCGCCTAAAGGCCAGGCCAAAATGTCCCAAGTCTTCGGTGCTGTACCGGGCTTTCGACATAGTCCGAACGGCCAACTGCTGCAACATACCCGCTTCGGGCTTTCCCTCAATGCTGCTCATGAACCGATTCATAGAGTTGGACAGATTCTCGTCGTCAACGTTGAGCTTGTAGCCCAGGCGTCGGGCAAAATCCGAGAAACTACGGAGTTTTTCATCATCGGGCGCTTCGTGTACCCGATACACCATTGTGTTTTCCTCATCCCCCTTATTTTGCTTAGATAGCGAATGCACAAACTCGGCCACCCGTTTATTAGCCAGCAGCATGAACTCCTCAATGAGTTTATTCGTATCCTGACGAATTTTTGGGTAGACAGCCAGTGGAACACCATTCTCATCCAGTCGAAAGCGAACCTCAACGGTTTCAAAGTTGATGGCCCCGTTTTTGAAACGCTCATCGCGGAGTTTGTAGGCCAGTTCATTCAGTAGCCGGAGTTCTTCCAGGTAATCGCCACTATTGCTGTTCAGAATGTCCTGCGCTTCTTCATAAGCAAAACGCCGGTTGGAGTGCGTCACCGTCCGTCCAAACCATTCTTTAGCAATCCTGGCGTCGGGAGTCATCTCAAATACGGCCGAGAAGGTCATTTTATCCTCGTTAGGCCGGAGTGAACACAGGCCATTCGACAGTTTCTCGGGCAGCATAGGCACTACCCGGTCAACCAGATAAACCGATGTGGCGCGTTTATAGGCTTCGGCCTCCAGTTTTGAACCGGGCAATACGTAGTGAGTTACATCGGCAATGTGGATACCAATTTCATAGTTGCCGTTATCGAGCATCTGTACAGACAGCGCATCATCGAAATCCTTCGCATCGATTGGGTCGATCGTGAAGGTGGTTATATCGCGCATATCCCGTCGTTTGGCGATATCCTTTTTTAGAATCTTCGTTGGAATTTCCTCTGCTTCCTTCTCTACATCGGCCGGAAAGTCAATCGGTAAACCAAACTCGGCCAGAATAGCGTGCATCTCGGTATTGTTCTGACCAGCTATGCCTAATACCGTGCTAACTTCACCTTCAAAGCGTTGTTTATGACTATCCGGGACGGGATATTTGGTCAGGCGAACAATGACTTTTTCGCCGTCTTTCGCTCCCCCCAGTTTTTCTTTCGGGATAAAAACGTCGTCGTAAATCTTTTTGCTGTCAGGCACTACGAAGCCGTAGGTTTCCCAGACTTCAATGCGACCTACCAGTTCTGTACGGCCACGTTCCAGTATGTTGGCTACTTTGCCCTCAATACGTCGGGAAGAACGTCCTCCTGATCCGTTACGCGAATCGGCAAAACGCAACACCCGTACGTTGTCGCCATCAACGGCCCCGGCGAGGTCATCAGTCGATACCCAGATGTCATTGTCGCGATCACCCCGAATGCCGTTGGCAGTAGTGGGAATAACGAAGGCAAAGCGTGAGTTAACGTGGTCAACTACGCCTTCAATCAGGTTCGCATTAGCATCGGCCCGGTAGCTTTTGTCCGGTTGGCGTATAATGGCCCCCTCATCGACAAGTTCGCCAATCATTCCGTTCATGATGAGCTTCATCCGCCGGTCGCTGGTGTCAAAATGGTCGAGAACCTGTTCCTGCGTAAATGACTGTTCATCATTAATCTGGAAAAAAGCCAGCAGATCGTTTTTCAATTCGTCCAGGTACGAATCGGCCTGAACTATGGTGTTTTTTGAAGTTGATTTCTCCACTCCTTTTTCCCGCGGCCGGGTTGTGTGCGGCTGCCCACCGGATGGTTTGCCTGATGCCGAGCGGGGGTATTTATCTTGTTTCGGTTTTCCGTTTCTCATGTTGTGTGCCTGACTCATGGGACAGGCTAAAATGTTAACTACAGTGTGGTTGGGGGGAATGAATAATAGAGTTGGTGTAAGTTGATTATGAGAGGGTTAGATTCCAAAGGCCCGCACAGACGCCTAACAGTCTGTCTAACACCGCAGTTACTTTCAGCCGATTTCTGTTTACCAAAATACGATAGCGTTTCATCCCGCCCAAACTATGTTCAATCACCACCCGCTCACCATTGACGGCTTTGTTATGCGCCTTCTGAACCACACTCAGCTCATTGCTCAGCCCCTTTTTGACCCGCTTCCGTTTGTGAGCTAGCACCGCCCGCTCACTGCGGTAC
>NZ_KB893620.1 GCF_000374085.1 Spirosoma spitsbergense DSM 19989
TCACTATTAGCTATCTGTATGGGTCCAAAGCGTGTTTTCATCTTTTTTTTTACGACGATCAGTCGGTACCTGACTCAGACTCTTTTCCAGGACTTGTCGCCCCAAGTCGAGCCAAATCTCCTCAAATGACTTCTCGTAGTCATAGAAGGTAGGCTTACTTCTGAGGGCTTTGAGTTCGCTATATTTCTGGCGGGCCAAAGCCACATATTCTTCTTCGGTGAAGGGCAGGGAGTGTTCGTCAGGCATGCCCTAAGCTACGACATGGTTGCGACAATTTGAATTGCACCCAACCAGTCCTACGTATTGTAGAGTGCAAGGCTAGTCGAAAAGAAGCTACGTATCAGACAGTTCAGGTAGCTATCTACCAAAAACTAGTCCAGCAACTTTTAGATGAAAAGCCAGTAACTATCAGTGAATCATCATTAGACGTTGAACAACTCGAATGCGTAGTAGCACGCATTGATGACACTACAAATACAATTCAGGACATTCTGCTTTTAATGCCGCTTGATGTCTCACGGGAGCTAGTAGACATTGATAAGCTACTTGCAGAAAATGGGAAATTAGATAGAATAACTAAAATCAATTTGCCAGATATAGCTTTCCAGATAGAACCTCAATGCGATAGCTGTATTTTTAATATCCATTGTCTATCTGAAAGTGCCCGAGAACGAAAGGTAGAGATTATTGGGGTGAACAGTTCAGTAGCTAGAACGCTCAAAGCAAATGGTATATACACTATTGATGATTTAGCGACACTTGATCCTGATTCCCAAACCGCTCACACCCTTCGAAACGATAATAGTTTTACGGTACGGATCGAGACGCTGATTGCAAAAGCAAAGGCACGACGTAAGAATCTACCCGGAGGTGCAAATGCCGGTAAAGATGATTATGAGGTTGACTCGTACGATCACAGAGTAGAAAGTCAGTTACCAAGCTACGACCAGAATGGTGATGCACTAGTGCGAGTGTATATGAGTGTAACTCTTGACTACGTTGAAAAGCGAGTCGTAGCCTTGGCGGCACACATTACGAAAAGTGATCATAAGGTCGAGACAGAAACGATATTCAATGATGGAAGACCAGAGAACAATCCAATTATTCGTGAAGTAGACACGGATGGAAACATACATGCTGTATCAGGCGAGTTTATAGAGTATTCTATACCCAAAAAATGGACTAACAATTACGTCACCGACAGTGCATATGAAGAATCATTACTTCACACATTTTTAGAAAGTCTGTATAAAGCCATTCGCAAAGTAGCAGCGGTTGGTGACGGTCGGGCACCAATACATTTCTATTTCTGGTCGCGACAGGAACTTCGAAATCTAATGGAGGCATGCGCCCGAAGTACAGATGCTAAACTACTTTGGCATTTACAGCAACTGATGGGCAGCCGAGAGAGCCTTGAGCAATCCATCTATTCGTGTTTACAGGATGAAGTAAAAAAGCGGTATGCTCTTGGTTGGACAGGGCTTGGTTTGAGTGTTGTCACCTATCTAAAATGGTATGGGAAACGTTATCACTGGACACGGCTGGTAGATGGTGAAGTAATTCAATTAGACAAGATGTTCACGCAGGACATTTTTGACTTCAAAACGGATTTGTGGCTTGATAAAAATGGAAATTGGGCCGAAGCCAACTCAGAAACCACTACAGATGAACATCGACAAAGGGGCGATAATAAATACAAGTTTGAGATACGAAGCCGTTTTAACGATGGCCTGACTCCCCCTTATTTCTATGCATTCTGGGATGCCTTACCACCAGATTCAGAATTAAAAGGAGAAGCCAAACGCATAGCGAGACGCTACAAAGGGGCAAAAGATCATTTGGCTGCATATTTGGAAGCCAGAGTATTTGCGCTACGATGGATTGAAGAACGAGTCACTTTCAAAAATACTGAAATTGAAAAAGCGTCGCTTCTCATCAATGATCTAAGGAAATTTGATTTGCAGGTAAATGATGTTGCACGAGCAGCAACCGATTATTTACGCCTTGATCACCACGTTAAGCTAACTGACTGGTTTGCTGGTAATTCCGAGCCGCCTATAGATCGCGTCGCCGAGGGTCGATCTTTACCATTACAGCAGGTTACTATAAATTCAGATGGCTCAGTTAGTGCTGTGCTTGATGCAAATCGTTATGGTATTTCTATTGTGTCTATGCTTGAGCGAGCACCGTCATTTGCCGTTGGCGGTTTTGTCCGTCTAAGTCGATGTTCGGAGAACCCACAAGTTGGACAAACCCGCAAGCAGCTACTATTCGGTAAAACGTGTACGATTGATTCTATTGACGAAAACACTGGCTTTGTTCAGCTATCGGTAATTCCCTATCAATCTTCCACTCCAGACCGTTACGTGTTAAATAGCAGTGCCGCAGAAAATACATACGATTTTGCAACACTTGACGTAGGAGTATCTGACTTTACTGCAGGCAAAGTAGAAAGCAGATTATTATCAACATTACAATCACCGGCTTTTCAATGGTTTACTCCACTTAGTACTCAAATTGCAATACCGGAAAAAGTTGTAAATGTAGATTTTACTCAACTTGATCAATTTCTTTCTTCATTCGTAATGCCTAACGGATTTTCTCTATCCAAAGACCAGCAGATGGCAATAATGGAGGGAATAGGAGCTAAGATTCAACTTTTGCAAGGCCCGCCGGGTACTGGCAAATCAACAACAACGTCTATATCTATATTGTCTCGAATTACAACTGGCATCAACGAGAACTCTCTAATCATAATAGCGGCAAACACACATCAAGCCACCAATACACTACTAGAAAAGATTGATCAAGATGTAGATAATTTCAATCAACAAGCTCTAGCAGCTGGTTTGAAGCCAAAATCTATTTCACTAGTAAAAATTCATTCAAAGAATGTAGACTCAGTAAATTCGGTGGGTGGTAATGTTGAAGATTTAGTTGCTGACAGACTTAACGTCAGCAACATGAAGCGCTTAATTGATGGAAAAATAGCAATAATTGGCGGTACAGTGCCAAGTATACACAAAGCTCTAAGATCTCTATACACACCGCAAAAGTTTAGAAGCCTTAAAGCAAAACTGTTGGTCGTAGATGAAGCGAGTATGATGGTCTTTCCCCATTTTTTGTCATTAGCTACTTTCGTTGCTGACGACGGTGATATTATGCTGGCAGGAGACCATAGGCAACTGTCACCAATTATCGCCCATGATTGGGAAAGTGAAGATAGGCCACCAGTCATGCTTTACAAGCCATATGTAAGTGCCTACCAAGCTATATGGGATATCCGTCAGCAAGTCGAAAAGCACATAATCACCGAAAAATCACTGATTGTTTCTCAGCTAACTCACACATTTAGATTGCCTAGTGAAGTTGTCAAACTCATTTCAAAACTTTATAAGAAAGATGGTATTGAGTTGCAGGGACGTCCAACCAGACAACTTCCGATTGATTGGTCTAGCCTTGCTATTGCAACTTGGCCGCGAGTATGGTATCCATGCGAAGGAGTGTTTTTGATCACCCATAATGAGCGATTATCTAAGAAAAGCAATGAGATTGAAGTACAAATTATTGAACGTATTATGAAAGCTTCAACTAATTTGGGAGATGGCTCAACTGCTATTGTTACTCCCCACAGAGCACAACGGGCTTTGTTAAAAAAGCGCTTAGAGTCATACAACAACGTAATTGATGTAATAGAAACAGTTGAAAAGCTACAAGGAGGAGAGCGAAATAATATCATCGTTTCAGCTACCGCTAGCGACTCAGCCGCAATCAATAGCTACACAGATTTTATATTAAATCTCAATAGAGCAAATGTCGCCTTTTCCCGTCCTAAAGAACGCCTGATTGTTGTTTGTTCGGAAGAACTATTAAACTACATCCCGGCCGACAGTGAGCAATATGAAACGGCAATGTTGTGGAAAGAACTTCGAAATCATTGCTCAACTCTTATTGCTACTGAGCAAATGGCAGAGGGAATAGACAACAAATATGTTATCAATATCTACACCTCAATATAAGTCTTGGTTATCGATGACTATTCTGTCAATCAAAAGCTAAAAATACCCTCGCCCGTCTGAATATCTTTTTCCCAAATATTCTCAGGTCCTTTGACAAAAAATGGCTTTAGAGTCGAGTTGTCTAAGTTGCGCTTCTTCTTCGGCTCAGCATCTTTCTCCTGTTCTCGTGTAGGAATAGTCTTTGTCGATTTCATCGGGTAATCCGTTTGTAGTAGTTAAAATTCACTCAAACATATCTGCCACTACAAACTCAAACTCCGGTACAACGGGAGCCGCCGAAATTACTTCCTGCCCTTTGTAGGCTTTTGACTCATCGGGAGAGGTATAGGCGAAAATCTTCTGCCGCTTGGGGACAATGTACCAGACCAACTGTGCCCCGCCATCGAAATAATCCTGCAATTTCTCCAGAACGTAATCATAGGATTCAGAGTCTGACAGGAGTTCGATGGCAAAATAAGCGGGTACTCGTTCTCCCCTCCGAATAGCCTGTCGCTGCTCATTGGTCAGGTACAATAAGTCAGGCCTTCGCCGACGTTCCAAATCCACATACGCATCTACTTCTGGCATTAACGTGTGTTTTTGGGCAAACTGGGGCGTTTGCATGAATTGCCGAATTAGAAAATCGGCGATGTCTACTTCATCTTGTTTCATGGCGGGTTTAGGAATGATACGCCCCCGTACAAATTCGTAGCTACCCTCATGCGGGTGCTGACGTTCCCACTGCTCAAACGCATCTACGGTTGGCAGATGGGTAGGTATAGTGATAGGGTTGGCTGGACTGGTAAGCATGGCGGCTATGTTTGTAATTACTCAAATTTAGGCAATAACCAGCAACTTCCCCAACGCGCCCAGCAACCACTCTTCGGCTATCTTTCCGGCTCTACCCCACCGTTTTTGGGCAATAGTCATCGGACAATAGCACTGGTTCGGCTTATTACGGGAGCCTTCTTACCTTTGTCTTTCCAACGCAGAATCACTCGACACCATGGCTTTACCCGACAAACCCGCCGACCTCTTTGGTCCGAAAAACAACCTACCTACTGCGCCCGAATCCAGGAGTTTGCTGAACCTCGGCTACTCCATTACCTGGGAGCCGCTCCATGATGATGCAACCCCGCCCGAAATTGTTGCCCAATTAGCGCACTTGTACGAGGCTTCCCGGTTTAACCCC
Organism: Spirosoma spitsbergense DSM 19989; assembly: GCF_000374085.1. Classification (GTDB taxonomy): domain Bacteria; phylum Bacteroidota; class Bacteroidia; order Cytophagales; family Spirosomataceae; genus Spirosoma; species Spirosoma spitsbergense. Next base: position 5,191 of record NZ_KB893620.1, read on the forward strand.
AATCGCGCTCTGGCCGAACGGCTCCGCCAACTGGTACGGCAATACCCCGACGTGCCCGCCCTGAAAAACTATCTGATGACGACTTACGTGCAGACCGGGCAACAAAGCCGCGCCAACGAAGTACTCGAACAGACCATAGCCCAACATCCACGTTATCTGCTGGGTCTGGTCAACAAGGCGAATCAACTGCTGACCAAAGACGATACCGGGGGCGTAGAAAAACTGTTTGGTGGCCCGCCGACTGATATTGCCTGGTTCTATCCAGAGCGGTCGGAGTTTCACGCGTCGGAAGTGGCTCATTTTACATTTATGTCGTTTAACTATTACCTGGCTAAAGATGACCCCGATGCGGCTCTGATGCGCTTGCGGCTCATGCGCGATCTGAGCTACCATACCAAAGATCAACTGCGGTCCATGAAAGACCGGCTGGATATGACCCGGATGCGGTACAACATGGCCCGGATGCAGGAGGGTTATGAGAAGGCGATAACGGTCGATGGCTATTTCCGGGCTACCGACCAGCAAACGACCGAGCCGCCCGTGTTTGAACACCCCGAAATGCAGTGGCTCTACGAATATGGGTTGATGGAGACCGCAAAACCGCTCCCTGCCGACAAACGGGATGCGTTACTGGCACTACCCCGCCCGTCGCTCACGCGAGACCTGTCGAAGGCCCTGCTCGACATCGTGTATCGCTACGAGTTTTTTGGTGAGCAGGACTGGGACGAAGAGCACCATAATTTTGCCAGTCACGCGCTGCTGCTGGCCACCGAACTCCGGGCCGATGAATGCCTCGATGCCGTGTTGGAAACGCTGCGACAGGACGATGAATTCCGGGAGTTCTGGTGGGGCGACTACCTGAATGAGTTTTACGAACCCTATTTCCGCCAACTCCTGCCCGGCCATGCCGACGTGCTGAAAGCGTTCATGTGCGAACCCGATGTGAATACCTCGTCGAAGGAAATTATTACGGGGGCTTACTCCCAGGAAGCCCTGGCCAATCCGACACTCAAACCGGCTGCTCAGACGTGGTACACCGATATTCTCACCTACCTCCTCGACCATAGCGACAATGAGCATCTGCTGGATACCGACCTGATTGCCTGGATGATTGGCGACATTGTTGATCTGCAACTGACCGATTTACTGCCTCTAATCCGAAGGGCTTACGAGCACAATCTCGTTACAGAAAGCATTCAGGGCGATCTGGCCAGTGTAGAGAAGGAGATCGTGCAGCGACGTTACCCCACCAATCAGATGGATCTTCGCCCATTGGCCGAACAGTACGAGTACCTGCAAAACCCGACCGCATACCGCAACGCCCACCTCAATCCAGAACGGGAAAAGTTTCAGGAAGAGTACATGAGCGAACTGGAAGCACAGGAAGACGAATGGGCTTTCCTGTACGAAGATGAAGAAGACGATGAGGATGAACTACCCAATGGAGCGGTATTTCCATCACAGCAAAGGAAGTATTTGTCCAGCCCGGCACAACCCATTATCAAAGCACCCGCGCCCGGCCGAAATGATAAAGTTTCGGTGCGCTACACCGATGGAACCGTTGTGCGGGATGTGAAGTACAAGAAAGTAGAAGCCGACGTGGACGCCGGAAAATGTGAACTATTGTAAGAGAGCCACCCAGTCTGATGGCTGTTCCTGTCCATGAAGCGTTTGTCTTAAAATGAAATCGTCGCTCCTGCCGACCGGAAATCAGGTCAGTTGATGCTATTCAACAATGTGCTGCAGCACTCTGTTGATGGAATAAACGATGCCGTTGGTTGTTCGGATATCGGATTGAATGATGTCGCCCACTCCACCCCGGCCATCTTCAATGGTGATGTCGTTGCCCTGTTTGTGGATTAACAGAATATCGCCGGTCAGGTTGGTGAGGGTTTGCCCATCCTGTAACTGATCGGAGGTTATCCGGCCTTTTACAACGTGGTACGCCAGCAGCTTAATCAGTTTTTGCTTACTAGAGGGCAATAACAGTTCACGCCGGTCGGCCTCGGGTAGCTCCGAAAAGGCGGCATCGGTTGGGGCGAAGACGGTGTACTGCGTTTTGGTGGATGCCTGTTTGAGCAATCCTGATGCTTTCAGGTATTGAAGCAACACTTTATGATCGGGGGCGCTGGCCGCACTGGTGGCCAGGTTCATATTGGTTTTGACACCCGTTGGTGTTAAGCCGGTTGTTGTCTGCGCTATCGTCTTACTGGGAAATGATACCAGCAGGATGCTCATTGACAGGGAAATATATACACATAGTCTGTTCATAACGATTGGGAAAATATACGTGTAACCGGTTGTAGGTTACTGCTGAATTAACGACCAGCCTGATCAATTGTTCAGTTGGGTGTTTCCCGGGGAGCCCCTCTCATTGCTTCGTACAACTACCCAGTCCGATTATTCGTTTACGAGTGGCAAGCCTACACCCATCAATCCGTCAGTACTCAGGAATAACACCTCTCGGGATTCGTTTTACCCTTCTTCTATTTCCTGTTCATTATATCGCTCACATTCATCAACTTTACCAAAAACACGCTAATAGACTAATGGAAGATAAAGCAAAACAGACAACCACCGAACAGGCCCGGGCCGCCAAACAAACAATGGCCGACAAGATGGAATCCTTCCGAACTACGGCAGGTGAGCATCTTGATGTAGCGGCTACCCAACTCGACGAAATGCGGGACAAACTGGTGGCACAGGCGCAGGAGTTTGGGAAAGACATTGACATCGATGGTCTGAAAGCCAAGGTAACCAACCATTTCGAAGCCGTGAAGGCATCTACTGCCGAGAATCTGGTCAACTTACAAAACGAAGCAGAAAAAGTATTTGCTTCAGCCTCAGCAAAGGCCGACGAACTATCGGAGGTAGCCGAAGATAAGTTTGACGAAATGAAAGCCGAAGCCGCCGTACACCTGGAAGCCGCTCAACTCAAACTAGATGAACTCAAAGCCGAAGCCGCTCTCCAGATCGAAGCTGCCAAAGAAAAAGCCAAAGGTGTATGGAATCAGTTATTTAGCGAATAAATCCATTACCGCCCTGCTCCCCTGTGCCAGACTTATTGCAGAGGTGTGGTGTGGCACGGGAGAGCGGGGCGGTAACGGCAGAAACAGACAGATAAAGGAAAAACAGGGGTTTGGATAGCTGGCGCACCGACAGATTAGCCCATAACCTGGCCAGGGTGTGCCAGTTGATTTCTAATCCAAATCACTACCTTTGCGCTTCGTTACCCCCTGATTCTATCGTGGATTCTATTCGTGTATTTGCTCCGGCAACCGTGGCTAATGTAGCCTGCGGATTTGATATTTTTGGTTTTGCCGTCGATAACCCCGGCGACCAGATTACCCTCACTTTCAGCGATGAACCAGGCGTTCGGATAAACGATATCACGGGTGATGGGGGACGCTTATCCCGCGATGCCAGCAAGAACACAGCCGGTATTGCCATTCAGTCTTTTCTCAAATTCATTAATCGGCAGGAAGTAGGGTTCGACGTAGTTCTGCACAAAAAAATGCCGTTGGGTAGTGGACTAGGCTCTAGTGCAGCCAGTGCCGTAGCGGGTGTTTTTGCAGCTAACGAACTCCTCGGTCGGCCGTTGCCCACCATCAAACTCTTACCCTTCGCGATGGAGGGCGAACGATTTGCCAGCGGATCGGCCCATGCTGATAACGTAGGTCCGTCGTTGTTGGGGGGGTTTGTCGTTATCCGCAGCTACCACCCGCTGGATGTTATTCGTATCGATACCAAAGCCCGGTTGTTCTGCACCCTCGTTCATCCCGATATCGAGGTGAATACAAAAGATGCCCGGTTTATCCTCAAAAATGAAGTCTCGCTGAAAAACACGATTACCCAGATGGGCAATGTAGCGGGGCTGATTGCCGGTCTGATGACCCCCGATTATGAGCTCATCAGCCGCTCCCTTGTCGATGTGATTATCGAGCCGGTACGGGCTATTCTGATCCCGGAGTTCAACGAAGCCAAGAAAGCCGCCCGGGATGCGGGTGCACTGGGTTGCAGTATATCGGGTTCCGGCCCTTCCATGTTTGCCTGGAGCCGGGATTTGCAAACGGCCGAAAAAGTGGGCGAGGCCATGCAGCAGGCCTTTTTATCCGTTGGCATCACCAGCGAAACCTACGTGTCTCAGATCAACCAGCAGGGGCCACGGGTGCTGACCGACGCCGACTGAAGTAGTGCACATACGTTACCCATCCCGTGGGAATTAAGTACGTTATCATTATTTGTCTATTTGTCAGGCGTTGTCATCTGGTAGTCATCGATCGTATGCACTAACAATCAGAAACTTACCGATGAATGACAAGACAATACCTGACAACAACTGTCTATCTACTTTCCAACCTTTTTACGGGTATCGGGGTCTATTCAGCTAAAAATAGCACATCATGAATAGTCGCCTGTTTTTGACTGGACTGACATTATACCTGGCAGTGAGCTGTAGGTCGACGGACCCATTGGTAGCCTGTCAGACACTGCACGTTACCGCACCTGCTATCAGGCAGGTACCGGCCTGGTCCTGACAGCCGACGCTTCACCAGTCGCTACTCTCGTATGGGTTATTGCTCCCTTTTCAGATACGCTTATCGAAGGAGGTAAGACGTATGTACCACGCTACTTTACCACAACGACCAACACCGTCGTGATACCCGACAGCATTGCCGGTCGATTCCCAAAGATTGGGGTATATGTCTTCGAAAAGGATTGTGACAGAACAAATACACTAAGCCTTTACGTCAGTTTTGTCAGGCGTCCGCAACAGACATCAGCCTGTATGGTATGGCAGCAACAGGAAAAATTTGCGCTCGGTGATTAAAGCGACTCCCAGCTCAATTGCCAGTTTTCAAGGCGGTTAGGTAAGGATACGCCCGGTTGCTTCGGTTGTTCGGTCGCTACCATTTTAAGGGGGAATACTTCCCTTGTCTGTGCCGTTGTAAGCTGATCGGTACGCAGGTAAACCCGCCCCGAACGGGCATCAATTACGTCGATATACGCGCGAATCATATCACCAACGGCAAAGGGCCTTCCGTTTAGCGTTACGGGCTGTATCACCTGAAACAGACATAGTTTGCCCTCCGTGAGTACCCCATCACTCATACTACGGGTTCTGAGCGTGGCAGCAGGTGCCTTAGCCTCCTGCGCTGAAATAACAGGGGCGGGTTGTGCTTTTTTTCCACTGGTGGTCGGCGTTTTGGAACTGATCCCAGCCGTGCTCTCCTCCTCCGTCAGTAGCACGACAGTGGTAGTCGAATCGGAAATAAACGGTACATCAACGGCAACCGGTCGTTTTGCCAGTGCCTTTTCCACCATCGTCTCATCCATATCGAATGAGGCCAGTATAGCGGCTCTTTCGGCGGTTTCCAGTGGCTCAGCATCATCGGTCAGGGCATCTATTTCTTCGCTGCTTAGTTGATCGTGATAGAAAGCCGGTCGGGTGAGTAATTCCTTGATGGCTACCGCCTGGAACAGATATGCTTTGGTTTCGGCTGCCCGGTAGGGTAAGGCCATCGGATGCATAGCAGGATGCTGCCGAACAAGTTGCTGGATGTAGTTGGGCCCGGCATTATAGGCCGTTGCCACCAGCATCCAGGAGCCTAACAGATCATGCAGTTCTACGATATACCGACAGGCCGCGTGCGTCGCTTTGAGTAAATTAAAGCGTTCATCGTTCCGGTACGATACTGTTAGTCCCAGGGTCTGAGCCGTTCCGGGCATCAATTGCCAGAATCCGGCCGCTCCCTTCCGGGAAACAGCCCGGTTGGTAACGGCACTCTCAAGGAGCGGTAAAAACTTAAAATCGGAAGGAATCTGATACTGTTCGAGGATAGGTTCTATCAACGGAAAAACTACCGAAGCCCGACGTTTTAACAGCGCCAGATCGGCCGCCAGTGCCGCCTGATGGTTAAGGGTTCGGGTCCAGCGGTCAACAATGGCCGGATGGTTGATGGGTACGTTTTCACCGCAGAAATGGATGATCGTTTCATCCGTCCGGGCTGTCGTCAGTTTGTTTGTTAGCAGCCTGCCGGTAGCCGCTACGTGCAATGAAAGAAGTGGGCCGGGCTGGGCTGTGCCTTTCAGCGAAGGGGTAAGGGTGGCAAATCCGAATCCAACTGCCACGATTAGGGATAGTTTCGTCACAAGCAACAAGGGGTTACGGTGGGTACACTACTACGCCATCTGGTCAGAATGGCAATCACTACACAGTGGCCTGGTATACGTACTCTTTCTTTTAATCCACTAATTCAGCAGCCACATTATGAACTTCTTCACTGAATTGTGTTTATTTCAGGTTTACTAAGCAGCCAGTATGACACCTACTGAACTGACCTGCATCTGGAGCCGGAAGTACGCCTGACATCGGCGTCCGGACAATAAATTCATTGTCCGGACAAGGCTTTTACGAAACATTTCAGCGTAAAAGCCCTTAAAAGTACAACGTTTAGTTTGAATATCAATGGCTTAACGGTTAGTTCATGTCGGTCGCTCTACTGTTGCCCTCCGGTTGTGTTTGTTCGCTTACTGATTGTTGCGTTGTTGTGTCTGCCCGTTTCCTCCGCTTCTGGCCAGTCTACCCAACTTACACGGTTCTTCCGCGTCCCGCTTAACCGGAGTCACGGGCAGGTGATTTCCACTCGGCCAGAACACGGCAATCAGGTTACCAACTGGCAAAATTCAGATTGACGCGATTGTGGTTGGTTTGCGAAACTCCGGTCAGGCCGCCCAACTGGCGATAGCCGAACTTGAGGTGCCAAACTCGATGGGTACGAATGCCTGTATTTCAGTCAGGCAACTTCGAAATTAACCCAACCGGCTGGAGAAGTACCACTTGCTAAAGAATATGGTGCTTCTCACGGGTAGGTGGGTAGCTTTGGTTATCAATAAAATCATCTCAAACTCCATCTGCTGTGAAACGTCGGACGTTTATCCTAACCACCCTGGCGGCTGCGCCACTGGTTGCAACTGCCCATCAACAACCTAGGCCAGCGGGTAAAAGCTTTAAAACGAAACCGGGCGAGGGCCGGTACCACGGTCACATCCAGTTGAAAGGCGTTAACTCGAACATTCTGGACGTGAAAGTTTCGGGAAAAGACACCAACGGGGATCTGGCCATATTTGAGCAAACCAGTTTATCGCCAAAACGGGGTACCCCGTTGCATATCCACCCCAATCAGGATGAGGTATTTCAGGTTTTAGAGGGCAACTATGTTTTTCAGGTTGGTCCGGATAACTATTCGCTAACAGCAGGCGAGAGCATATTCATGCCCCGCAATGTGCCTCATGCCTGGAGTCAGCTGAGCGATAAGGGCAAAATGACCGTTATTTTCCAGCCAGCGGGTAAAATGGAGGAGTTTTTTGTTACTATGTCCTCATTACCCCACGAACCTGACCAGGCAGAAATAGCCCGTATTTTTGCCGATAATGATATGCGTATAGTGGGGCCACCCCTGAAAATTGACTAACGACCGGACACTGCTCATGCTGATTAGTTTCTGACTGGCGCGACCGCTCAGTTTATAGCCCATATCAATCGTCAGGTAATTTACGGTAGTCCTGCTCCTCAAAAACCGTCAATCAACCCCCAGCGAGTTGTATTTAGGCACGTCCGTTTGGTTTTTTACCGAATTGAACGCTACTTACAGGAAGTTTTGCTAAATACCCGTCACCAACTAACTTTCTGTACGATTACTCTTTTATGGCAGAAGATACTGCTCCATCAGCGCACGTTACCACAGAATCCACTGAGTTTCACCGCTCCCTCAGTCTGATTGACTCTACGCTTATCGTTTCCGGCTCCATGATTGGCTCCGGTGTTTTTATCGTCACCGCCGACATGGCCCGTAACCTCGGCGCATCGGGCTGGTTATTAATGCTTTGGGTGCTAACGGGGGTGTTGACGGTTGCCGCGGCACTGAGTTATGGCGAACTGGCAGGCATGATGCCCAAAGCAGGGGGGCAGTACATTTATCTGCAACGGGCGTTCGGGCCGGTAACCGGTTTCGTATACGGCTGGACCGTGTTCATGGTCATTCAGACGGGCACCATTGCCGCCGTGGCGGTGGCCTTCACCAAATTTACCGCTGTATTTATCCCTGCGCTGAACCCGGCTAACGTATTGGTCGCTATTGGGCCAGTCAATATTTCGGCAGGGTCCCTGTTTGCTATTTCCAGTTTAGTGTTACTCACCTGGCTCAACAGCCGGGGCATCGAGAGTGGTAAGCTGATTCAGAATGTATTTACATCGGCCAAATTAGTCGCCCTGCTCGGGCTGATTGTTATTGGTATTACCCTGGGTGTGAGCAGCGGTATGTTATCGGCTAACCTGACCAATGCCTGGGAAGCCAGTACGACATCGGCAGCGGGCGAGATTGTTCCCATTGCAGGTATCGCGCTGATGCTGGCCTTCGGCACCTCCATGGTGGGGTCGCTGTTCTCGGCCGACGCCTGGAACAACGTAACGTTCATTGCGGGCGAAATCAAAAACCCCCGCCGAAACATTCCACTGGCCCTGTTTTTTGGTACACTCATTGTAACGACCATTTACTTTCTGGCCAACATTTCCTACCTCTCCCTCCTACCCCTCAAAGGCTTGCCAACGGCTACCGACATCATTGGCCGGGGTATTCAGTTTGCCGAAGCCGACCGGGTGGCTACGGCAGCCGTTTCTACTATTTTCGGGAGCATCGCGGTATCAATCATGGCCGTGCTGATCATGGTTTCGACCTTTGGTTGCAACAACGGGCTGATTCTGGCGGGAGCACGACTCTATTACGCCATGGCGAAAGACGGGCTTTTTCTGAAACAGGCGTCGCACCTGAACCGGAATGGCGTTCCGGGCCGGGCGTTGTGGCTACAGTGCATCTGGGCCTCGCTGCTTTGCCTGTCGGGCCGCTACGGCGACCTGCTGGATTACTGCACTTTTGCCTCGCTGGTTTTTTACATCGTTACCATTGCGGGACTATTCCGGCTCCGGCGCATCGAACCGGATACCGAGCGGCCTTACCGGGCGTTTGGCTATCCGCTTGTTCCAGCCCTATACATCATAGCGGGCCTGACCATCTGCGCCATTTTGCTTTATACCAAGACCTTCAATACCGGTATGGGACTGCTCATTGCCGGGCTAGGCATTCCGGTTTACTACATAACGAAGCGAAGTCAGGCATAGAACTGAACCCTGTTCAAAATCGGAGGGCCGTTTCAGGGACTGGAAATGAGAAAATATCGGTAGACTAACGGGAAGTTCAGACAGGGAAATGGCTGGCTTTCTTTATGGCCTGTATTAAGTTCTGCGCCAACAACTTTGTCTGCTTACGTAGCCGCCAGGCAGATCGTTGAGAAATAGGTTGCCGACGATACCACCGCACCGGCTTATTTGCTGATTTAAGCAGGGTTCTCCAAACAAAAACGCCCGTCCGTCAGTATTTATAGGAGGGCGTTTTGATAGTGCCGCGTCCGGTAGTAATAAGCAAACCAATATGGAAACGTCTTACTACGCACCAACCGATACAACGACCGTTCCATCCGGCTGGACCTATAATCCCTCCACCTGGCGTGAACGCATACCACTCGTGGTTGTAGCCACAATTGGCTTGTTGATCGCCCTTTATTTGAGCGCGTATCAACTACGGATGCTCGACACTGTCTGGGACCCTTTTTTCGGATCTGCCTCCAGCGAGTCCATTCTGGATTCGCCCATAGCCACTATTCTGCCGGTTCCTGACGCACTTCTGGGTGCATTTGGTTACCTGTTAGACGCTGTTACGGGCGTTATTGGTAGTACAAGGCGCTGGAAAACAATGCCATGGATGGTTATTCTGTTTGGTTTTGCCGTAGGGCCGTTAGGCATCACGAGTCTATTTCTGGTGATTGCCCAACCCGTCTTTTTCGATGCCTGGTGTACCCTGTGCCTGACATCAGCCCTTATTTCTACGGTCATGATTGGTCCGGCTATGGACGAGGTACTGGCCAGTCTGCAATATATGCAACGGGTGAAACGAAGCGGGTATTCGACCTGGAAGGCGTTTTGGGGTGACAAAGCGATCAGTTCAACAGTTGTCTGATGGATAGATATGACAGCACGAATTCTGAATATCGGTATTGGCCTGTGGCTCATGGTACTACCATTCGTTCTTGATCTGCCCAGGAGCTGGGCAAACCATGAGTACATTATAGCCCCGATAATTATCTCAATCGCCATAATTTCTACCAGCGAATCGACCCGGGACTTTCGGTATGCCAACACCCTGCTGGGGGTATGGCTACTGTTATCTCCCTGGCTTTTACAGCATCTTGGAATGACTTATATGTTGAATGAAACCATTGCCGGGCTGTTGGTCATCACCTTCTCACTGATTCGGGGTAAGGTTTCAGAACGTTTCGGGGGTGGCTGGCGATCACTATTGGCCAGGACGCCGGCTCATCTGCTGGCCGTTCAGGAAAAAGACAAAAACAAAAATCAACGTTATGGAAGCTAAAAAAGTAGTTGTAGTAACCGGCGCTTCAGCTGGATTAGGACGGGCTATTGTCCGGGAGTTTGCTAAGGACGGAGCCGATGTGGCTCTAATTGCCCGTGGTATCGATGGCCTTGAAGGGGCCAAAAAGGAAGTAGAAGCCTACGGAGGACGGGCGCTCATCTGCCAGCTCGATGTAGCCGATGCCGAAGCCATAGAAAAAGCCGCCGGTGAAATTGAAGAGAAACTGGGGCCCATTGACGTTTGGGTCAATAACGCCATGAACAGCGTTTTTTCGCCCATCAAAGACATGAAGCCGGAAGAATACAAACGGGTGACAGAAGTTACGTATCTGGGACAGGTTTACGGGGCCCTGGCCGCGTTGAAACGGATGCAGCCCCGCAACCGGGGCTCCCTGATTTTTGTTGGGTCGGCCCTGGCGTACCGGGGTATTCCGCTACAATCGGCCTATTGCGCGTCCAAACACGCGATTCAGGGATTCTACGATTCGCTGCGGGCCGAACTGCTCCACGACAAGAGCAAGATAAATACCTGCATGGTACAACTACCCGCCATGAACACCACCCAATTTGGTTTTGTGCGGAGCAAACTCCCCCGAAAACCCCGGCCAATGGGAACCATCTACGAGCCGGAAGTAGCCGCACGGGGTATTGTATATGCCAGCAAAAGCCACCACCGCGAACTGTACATCGGCTACCCTACGGTAGAGGCCATTGTGGGGAATAAACTGGCTCCGTCCATTGGTGATTATGTACTGGCCAATGGCGGCTTCAAAGGACAGATGACCGACGAACCCGCTGACCCTAACCGATCCGACAACCTGTGGGAACCCATTCCCGGCGACCACGGAGCACATGGGCCTTTCTCCGATAAGGCATGGTCATTCAGTCCGCAATTTTGGGTGGATAAACATAAAGGTGCCGTTGCCTCTTTTGTACTGGCTGTGGCAGCAGGGATTTTTCTGACCAGAAAATAACCTTTCAGGCAAGAGTCTTACCCGTGAAGGGCAATGTCCCAACAACCTGGATTCAATTACTAATCCTGGGTTGTTTTTTCGGTTAAATGGGCAGGCAGTTCCAGGTCGTTGGCTTTGTACCACGCTTCAGGATCAGCTTTCAGTTTTTCGATGATAATCGGCAGTGTTTCCGGCAGGCTATGGTTGGGTTGCCAGCCTAACTGCTTCCTGGCTCGGTCAATGTTCAGTTCATAATGGTCATCCGCCCTGTCAATCATCCAGGGCTTTATGAACGGGTCACTCACTAAGTCCTGGGCGTATGCGCCTGCTTTTGCCAGTAACCTGGGTAACTCGATGGTGGTCCAGTCGCGTCCGTAGAGCAGGTTACCACTCATCTTCTGAATTTCGCCGTAACTAACAGACCGGGCTTCGCCAATATTGAAAACAGCTTCGGCCTCCAGTTGATCGCGTTGCTGAATGGTTAGCGCAATCGCATGGACCACATCCTCCAGATGCACATACGAATTCCCGGATTCTATATTGCCCGAATAAAAATGGCTGGTCAGTTTCTGTTCGTAAATACGCTGAATCTGATGAACAATCGGTACCGAATGTCCCTGGTCATTGTATACCCCGGCAACGCGAAGAATAGCCGCCGGAATCTGGCCACGCTGCTCATGGATGATTTTTTCCGTCTTCACTTTTGAGATCGGGTAATCCCATGCCGGATCGAGTGGGGCTGTTTCATCGAGTGGGTGGCCGGGCGTGGTAGGCTTATAGATAAGCATACTGCTCGAAAATACAAACTGCTCTACCTCAAACGATTGTAAGGATTCCAGCAGATGCTTTGTTCCCTGCACGGTCAGCGCATCATACAATGGGCTTGGTTCACCGGAGAAATCGTAATAAGCCGCCAAATGCACCACCGACGTGATTCGGTTACCAAACTGACTGCGAACGTCGGCAAGCCCTTCTTCGATACTTTGTTTATTAGTCATATCCACCGAAATACACACAGCTTCTTCCGGTGGATACGGTGGTCCGGGTCGGTCGAAGCCAACCATCTGGTAACTTGCCGTTAGTTTTTTAACCAGGGCGCGGCCAATAAGTCCACTGCTACCCGTAACGATAATAACGTCTTTATGAACCTGACCAGCAGGCTTGTTATGGGTTATATTCATAAGGTTCGCTGATAAAATAGCTGGTCACCGAATGTACCGATCCCAGCTGCCATACTGTTCTTTTACAATACCGCGTGGCAGGGCGAGGGCGGCAATCAACAGCCCTGCCACCGCACAGTTGATACTTAAAAACGCAGATGCATTGCCTGTAAACCAGATACCCCCGGCTACGGCCAGCCCCAGCAGCACATTCACATATCGCCCGATACGTAGCACTTCGCCCATGCAAAGCACCGATACGACAACGACCAGGGCCCCGCACAGATGATTTAAACTAGCCGCGGCCGTTTGAATTTCAGCCCCGAACACATAGGGTGAAAATATCAGCCAGATACCCAGTAACGTGGATACGGTCAGCGTCCAGGGAAAGCTCATGCCCCAGATAGAAGCCTGAAAGACGGCCCCACCCTGTTGCGGAAGTGTTTCGAGTTCGGGAGAGCGTTCATCCATCTTACCGCCTTCTACTCCGCCCCCTTTCCAGAAAACTTTCCAGAATCCTTCGCCCCGCTTTGTTGCCCGGATCATGTACTGAATCATGGCAATGACTTCGTCTACCTCCAGCGGTAGCATGGGCAGCATAATCGTAGCCGCCAGAATGCAGAACGTACACCAGTGGCCAACTAGAATAGGCTGAGAAATGACCAGAAAAATATGCACCAGGCCAAGCGGGATAACCAGAATTCCAAAGAAGGTAACCATCCAGGGCATGGTACGCCAGCGGGCCGAACTTCCCATAAACCCCATCAGAAACTCGAACGTATAGGCAAATGACCCCAGACCCGCATCCGACACGGGTAGTGAATGTGACATAGCCGAGTTCAGCACCATCATGCTGCTTTCTCCGAAAAAAGGGTCCCAGGCGTAATCGAGATAGCCAAGTTGAAAAGCGGCCAGATAGCGCGAAACCATCCAGCCCAGCAAACCCGTCACGATCATGATCCAGCGCTGGGGCCAGCTTGAGGGATTGTACGACCAGCCCGGTGGCGTGTCCGGTCCCATTTCCATATACAGGATCATGTTGGGCATTCCCGGAACCAGCACCGTCAGGCCCATGACCAGCGTACCCACCAGCGTATCGTTCAGGTAGGCTGCCGCCGAAGGAGACCATAGTATGAGGGGAGCCATGCTCAGCCAGATACCTACAAAACAACAGATCCAGACACTGATAGGCCGATTGGGCGTTAAGGCCCGGTACCCGAAAACAAGCAGGATCACGCCACTGATTATATCACTCCATTCGAGAATTTTTATCCGGTTGGCCAGCGAAATCCAGACCGGGCGGCCTCCACTGGGCATCACGGCCTGTTTGGCATAGTCGAACGTGAGGGGCGACAGGACCAGCCAGAAACCCAGAATAACCACCAGCCAGTACACCCACAGGGTTTGCATGTGGTGCATCTGGAGCATATCCATCCGCTGTTTCGGACTCATCATCATGGGCTGGTCATGCCCCCCCTGTTCCATCTCGTTTGTTTGGTCTTTGGCCGGTTCTTTATGCCCGTGCATCATAGGACGGGTCACGCCCCGGTTACCCATATTATGCTCCATACCTCAGGTCTGTTTTATTGATTGACGGGCGGACCGAAGCGACACTCACGCCCTATCCTTTTAACTGCTGAAAACGAGTATCGTTTTAAAAAAGCGTACTAATTCGTTAATAAGGCTACGTTTAGGCTGGTGTTCTCTTTTACCCATTACCAGCAAAATCATTGGGGTGTTGATTCATACACCGGGCTTTCGCCGAAAAGGTATACTTTAGCTTTAGTATTGAAATCTTACCGGAACGGGCGGGGCCACGTGAGTAAGAAAATGGGAAACTTTTTCTCTTTAAGTAGCTTCCGGTGATACTGCCCGATACCTGTGAGTTTGACAAAACAGCATTATGTCTTTCCTCCAACGAGTTCTCTTTTATGTTTCCCTGGTAATCGGCACCCTACTGATACTCGTTTCGCTGGGTTCACTAATTTCCAACACTACTATCTGGTTCCTGCAAATCCTTAATTTCCCCAGGGTGGAGGTATTGCTGGGATTAGTGGTGGGTTTACTTCTTTTTTTACTCTGCCGGAAAAAGTGGGGAATCATGAACCTGCTTTTCCTAACGGGTATGCTGGTTTCCATAGGGATACAGGCCTGCATTCTTTTCCCGTATACTCCCCTTGGTTCGCGCCCGGTCAGATCGGCCAACCCGGTGTCTGTTAATAAAGAGACGATTTTCAGCATTATGCTGGCTAACGTACTGATAACAAACGACCGTTCTGATGAACTGGTGAAGATTGTGACGGATAAAGAACCAACCTTTCTGCTCACGATGGAGATCAATAAACGCTGGCTGGATCAGCTCAGTGTGTTGACCAGGAAGTACCCGTACCGTATGATCTTCCCCAGTGATAATGCCTACGGGATGGCACTGTACTCAAAACTCCCTTTCCACAATCAACAGATCTTGTTTCTCAATTTCGACCGGGTGCCCACGTTTAAAGCAACCTTTACCCTGCCCGGTGGCCGTTCCTTTCAGCTCATTACGATCCATCCCGTAGCGCCTACGCCCAGCAAGTATCCCGACATCACCGACAGGAAGAAAGAAGTGGCTTTACTGAAGGCAGGCCGGATGGTGGGTAAACGGTCGCTGCCGACGGTGGTAGCCGGTGATTTCAACGATGTAGGCTGGTCGTACAATACGCACCAGTTTGTGGCACTCAGCGGCCTGAACGACGTGCGATACGGCCGGGGTCTGTACAGCACCTTTAATGCTCAGTCTATGTTTTTGCGGTGGCCACTGGATTACGTATTCGTTTCCAGCGAGTTCAGGGTACTGGCAGTGGAACGCCTGCCAGAGTTCGGTTCTGACCATTTTCCGTTTTATGTACAGTTGTCCCTGACACCCTGAGGGCAACAGTCAGTTTCAATGGGCCAGTACAGCCAGTTATATTGACATTTGTACGCATCATAACCCGGCTGTTTGAGGGGTACCGTATCTGATACCCCCTTAACCAGTCGGATCAATTAAAACCGGAATAATGCTGTTGCCATAACGTCCTGCTGATTTGGGAGCAGGTCGATTTCATCCAGCACATATACCTCCCCACCGTTTCGGAGGGTGTATAAAGCCAGGTTATCGATTAGTGGCTCATCGCCCTCCTGCTTTTCGTCGTGGATGGATGTCCGTAAGGTGTCTTCTTTCAAACTTCCCCATACAGTGGCTCCTTTTTTCAGAAACAGCGTCTCGATCTGACCTTTCACCGAGGCTTTCAGCAACTGCTTCATATCACTCGATACCAAATCGCCCCCGCTACTGTTCTGATATTGTTCGATACGTCGCTGTTTTGCCTGTTCGATGGAGTTGCCCAGCAACTCCTGCGCCATCTGGTGCATTTCGGGAGGTTGCGTATGGTCGAAGTTCCCCGTCAGGCTCTTTTCCTGCAGGTGTGGGTACGTATTGATTCCCCGGTAGATAGGCTGGAAATAGTCTACCGAAGCCAGCACGAGGGGTAGGTTCTGCGTGCCTATCACACCAACGATAGCCGCATCGATGAGTCGAAAATAGTCGGCCAGGAGGTGATCTTTCTCTTTGTTATCGGCATCCTGATTGCTGGTATACATGGCCATAGCTCCGCCTGGACCTTTTGTACGTCCCTGCAACTGTTCCTCAAATTCGTAATACTTCGTCACAGCATCCAGCCCGGATGGCATTGCATCAGCCGTATTGACTTCGGTAATCGTGAAGGTGTCGGCCTTATAGAGTTTGATCCCATTCTTACCAATTTGCAACAGGTAATAAGCTGGTGAACGCTGGGCAAAGGGCAACAGCGGACTGATATGAAACCGGTTGTCAATCTGGCTACTGCTTTCCAGCGGCAACGGGCTATGAAAATAGGCAAAGAAATCGGGACTCCTGAACACCGCCAGCCCCGCCTGCTGATGCCGCCAGAACTGTCCATCGTCCAGCAATGCTTCTAACGGTTGCATCAGGTCATTCACATCATTACTGCGCAGCGACTGGTTTTCGAGCGTTTGCCGGATACGCTGAACGTGGTTTTTGAAGCTAATATGATCCTGCCCTTCATTCACTTCTTTTCCGCGCTGATGCGTAGGAATGAAAATCGAGATGGATTGTTTGTGGGTGTAACTGGCCAGGTCGAGCAGGGTAGTCTTGTCGACATTTTCCAGTACGGTATCGGCGATTTGTTGGTCTGTCATTGCGTTGAATTGTATAGTTGGTTTATAATCTATTAACTATCAAAGGGGCGTATCGTTTTAAAGAAAACCCGTTTCTCCTTTTCTTTCTGGTTAGTCAATAAAAATGGTGGCCTACCCATTTCTGGATAAACCACCATTTCAGGCTGTAGACAGACTAATAATTATCAGCCCGGTAAGAATATTTCTCAAAAATAAGGTTGACGGCCTGCTTGATTTTGTTTTGGTCGCGGTCAAATCCATTATCGTTGGTAAGACCTGATGCCAGACCACGCCAGACCGCCTGTCCCGTTTTTACATCGATCAGGTTGACAATAATAGAACCGGCTTTTACGTCGAACGTTTTCTGATCTTCCGGTTCGCGCAGTTCTTTTCCGAAATAAGTGGTACCATAGCCCGTGTAGCCTTTGATAGTGGTTGGCTTATCGAATACCCGGAAGTTCACAATTAAATCGGGCGACCGTCGCTGGAATTTGTACCCCCGGCCTTCCAGTTCAGATTTTACGGCATTCCGAATCCGGTCTTTCAATTCCAGGTCATTAAGAAAATAGAAGCCGGGATCAAGTTTGCTATCCACCTGCGAGGCCCAGGCGAATGTTTTGTACTTACTGAAGTCGAAATTCAGTTTCTTCTCGGCATCTACCGTCACGTTTTGTGCCTGCGTCAGGCTGGCCGTCAGCAACAGGGCTGCGGCAATGAATAAAGTTTTCATGATCGTTGAGTTATAGTTTATATATAAGTAATGCTGATAAAATAAGGTGACATTTTAAGCAAGTACGAGATAGGTAAGTTGTGGATTGATTGGATGAGGGCGAATGCGGGTCAGGTCAATTTCCGACCGCGCCGTTTTTAGTCCCTTTTCGTATTGCTTTTCCACTATTCGTACCACTACCGACAATCCTGTTTGAGTGGAAGTCTGGCTAATCAGGTTGCGGACCGTTTCGTAATCCCATAAAATT
>NZ_KB893621.1 GCF_000374085.1 Spirosoma spitsbergense DSM 19989
CTATTACTGGCGTAATCGCACTCGGATGCAGTACGGAACGTATCAAGATCGTGGCTTACAGATTGGCAGTGGTTGTATCGAAGCGGCTCACCGGACGGTGATTCAGTGCCGGATGAAGCGCAGCGGTCAGCGGTGGAGTGATGATGGGGCGCAAGCGATGCTCAACTTACGGGTAGCGGCTAAGAGTGGCCGCTGGCAATTGGTCAGAGACCGCCTAAATTTAGTTGACAACGACTAAGTCAACTTAAGGCAGGTAGTTTTGAAATGCACCTGCAAGTATTGTGTGGAGTCCAGACAGTACCTTGTCTCCATTCAAATTGACAATCTCAATAGATTTGCCAACGTCATTTATATCTTCTGAAGCGTCGGCAAAAATCATGTCACCTTCCTTACAGTAGTTTTCGTCAGTTACTCTTTCAACTGAAATATCTGGATTCAAATAGGGTACGTATTCTTCGGCGGTATTGAATAGGGTTTTGAATTTTGTGTGAATATCTCCGTAGTGAATGTTTTTAACTTCTCCAACTTCATAGTTTAACTTTTCTCTGGAGTAAGAATTTGTGGATTTGAAAGAATATAATTCGCCTAATCTCTTCTCCTCCCACTCTGGAAACTCATTGCCCTCATCATCTTTAAAGCGGATTTGTTGGCTAAAGAGTTGCTGCATAATGCCTTTCTTGTACTGCTCCAAAAGGGCTTTCTTTTTGGTCAGCAACGCTACCTTATTATCAATATCCGTCAGGAACGACGCTATCTTTTTTTGTTCGGGGAGGGAGGGGAGATTTAATGAAATCTTTTCAATTATACTTTTCGATAAACTCGGCACCCCTCCCGCTTCATTGTGTTGCTTCCAATTAATTTTCAAAAAGAGGTTATAGACGAATTTTGGTAATGTGTTTTTAAATGAATGAGTATAAAAAAGCGTATCTACAGTCCATATTTTACCTGAAAAATACATTGGCTTATCAATTGTTCCTTTCCGACCGATGCAAACAGTTTCTCCGTCGTATAGGAAGTCATTTACCGTAGTCATTAATCCACCTGATCCAAAAACAGGAATTTCTCCATCTTCCAAATGTTTGTAATCTTTACCGCTTCCAATTGTTAAGATATTCCCTATCCTCTTTTCCTCCCATTCATCTGAAAATTCAGAAAATCTTAAGGCAGGTATTTTCTTTTGCTGAGTACTCATATTCAAAAAGGTGTGGTAATGTTTAGTTGTTGGCAAAAGTCGGCTATGGTTGCGTCAGTAATGGCTAAGCGGTTTACTGTGCCTATAGTTGGAATTAATTTTTTTACTGCTTCGAGCATTCTTTTATTTTTAGGCTTAAAAACATTGTGGATAAGTAGACTAGGAATAATGTCTTACACTTAATGCCAGGTTACTCCTGAACCCTCATACCAACAATCGCTATCTATTTTGATTCTGATATGAGGCTTTTCCTGAGGATCATATTGTAAGCCCTGTGCGGACGCATCCAGCATGGTTTGCACAGTAGCCAAATCAGCTAGCAGTCGACTCACACTCTGGGTGTCCATACAACTGATTTTCATCAGTAAGCTAGCGGAGTCCCCCGCTGCTTCACCATTGACCTTAAATTGGCCTCCACTTCCTCCTATTTTGTCATAGGCATTGGTAACGTGTTCCGTTTGGGATTTTGTCATGGTGATTGTTGATTTGGTGGAAACTGGTTTTCAATTAAAACGGTGTGGCAATCCCTAGTTGTTGGCAAAAGTCGGCTATGGTGGCATCAGTAGCCGTAATATCAATATCCAGTGCCTTCAACTGTTCGGCTATGCTTTGCAGGTCTATGGCTTCTTCATCGGCAAACGTGTCCACGTAGCGCGGAATATTCAGGTTGTAGTCGTTCTGCTTTACCTCATCCAATGAAGCCCGGTAACTATACTTGTCTTCTACTGTCCAGTTTCGGTACGTGTCTACGATTTTATCAATATCGCTTTCCCGTAGTGTGTTCTGGTTTTTGCCCTTTTCATAGTGGGCACTGGCATCAATAAACAGAATGTCTTTCGGCTGCTCCCGGCACTTCTTAAATACCAGAATAGCCGTTGGAATACTGGTGCCGTAAAAGATGTTGGCCGGTAAGCCAATTACCGCGTCTAAGTAGTTCTTGTCTTCAATCAGGTGTTGGCGGATGTGCCCTTCGGCTCCTCCCCTGAATAGTACGCCGTGTGCCACTACTACGGCCATTGTCCCGTTTTCGGCCAAATGGTGTACCATGTGCTGCACAAAGGCAAAGTCGGCTTTGCTGGCCGGGGCTAATCGTCCGTACTGGCTAAAGCGGTCGTCGGATATGTGCAGCGGGTTCGCGCTCCATTGCGCCGAAAAGGGCGGGTTTGCTACAATGGCTTCAAAGCGTTTGTCGATGTGCCCAGGGTGTTCTAAGGTATCGTCCTGCCGAATATCGAACTTACGGTAATGCACATCATGCAAAATCATGTTCATTCGGGCCAAATTGTAGGTCGTCCGGTTTAACTCCTGTCCGTAGAAGTTGGACACCTCCTTTACTTCTTTGGCAACCCGCAATAAGAGCGAACCTGAACCACACGTAGGGTCATAAACAGACTTTAGCTTGGTTTTGCCGCTGGTTACCACTTTGGCCAGTATTTTAGATACCTGTTGAGGGGTGTAAAATTCGCCCGCCTTTTTCCCGGCTCCACTGGCAAACTGGCCTATCAGGTATTCGTACGCATCGCCTAATACATCGGCTTCAATGTTTTCTAACTGAAAGTCAATTACGTTCAGGTGTTCCAGTACTTTTACAATTAGGCTGTTTTTAGCGGATTCGGTACGGCCCAATTTGCTGGAGGTCAGGTCAAGGTCTTCAAAGAGTCGGTTAAAATCCTCCTCGCTATCCGTACCCATCGTACTTTGTTCGATGTTGTTGAGGATGGCAGCCAGATCGCCCAAAATAAAGTTTGATTCTTTATCATCTCCCTCTTTACCCTGTCCACGCCGTACAATTTCTTTGAACAGTTCGGAGGGTTTCAGAAAGAAGCCTAACGTCTGTATGGCTTCTTCTTTGATAGCTTCCATGAACTCCCGGCCTTCGTCGCTGGCTTCGTCCAGCTTAACGTAAGTAATCCCGTCTTCGGCCAATAACTGATTGGCGTACAGCTCCATTTTTTCGGAGAGGTATTTGTAAAAGATGAAGCCTAAAATGTAATCCCGGAAATCGTCGGCATCCATCTTACCCCGTAGGGCGTTGGCAATGTTCCAAAGTTGTTGTTCTAGCTGCTTCTTTTGATCGACTGACATTGGTACGCGGGTAAACGGGATTTTCACGAATGGACAAAAATGCAACTTTGCCCCGTCAACAAAAAGGATTTTGTTCCCCGCCTTACTCAGCTTCGGGCGAGCTAGTCGGTTGGGTATTGCTCAAAAGATAACCACAAGGGCAGCCCCGTCACCTCTTCCGTCTGCTCACTGCCGTCTAAGCCTTGGTTATCACGTTGGTCGAGACCGGGTGTTTGTTCGAATTGTTGAGAAAAGTGGTAGCTTTAGTCGGGTTAGGAGCAGTAGTCATAGTTTTGGAGTCTAAGCAACCACAAAAGTAGGAATAACAGCTCCTTACCGCTTTTATAAGAAAGCCCAGCTACATTACCAGAATTAACTATTGCTCCTACATTTTACAATTATCCCAAAACTGATCATGGCAAGAAATAAATTTTTACCGAGTGCCCCAACTATGGGAATTTGGGTAGCGGCCCTTATTATCGGCTGCTTAGGCATTTTTGTGCATTATTTCCCCGTAAAAGAATTATCCAAGTACAGCTATGAAATGTTGTTGATTGGCTTTGTCCTGCTAATCATCGGAACGGCCTATAGAAGGGTATAGCCCTATGCCCTATTCTGACTGATTAGGATACAGGTTGAGTATGTACAGGCTGCATTGCCTGAAACACAAGGTTATGGCTACTCTGGAGAGCGAGGGTCTGGTTTTATTAAAATCACTTGCCAAAGAGTTAAGTTATGAATGGAACTTAGCTTAAGTCTCCCATTCGGGCGGGTAGTTATCACAAGGCTCATACGATAGTTGTTCTCCGTGAATCATAAGCCCATCAAAAAGCCAGGTGTTATTTTGCCGGGTGTCGCTACGTTGGGGCGGGGTTGGTGGTGGTTTGTAACGGGTTTCGTGGTAGGAGGTATCGGGGTAAAGTGGCTTTTGTTCTCCGTACGTAATCCCGTCTTTGATAGCCCGCTCCGAATCCCGAAAGTTGTCTAATTCGCTGGCTATAGTTTCCAGTGCATACACCGCCGTATTGTAGTCTAAGCGTCCGGCACTAACAAAGCCCCCCGCTAAAGTTGCCGCTTTCAACAAAGGGCCGTGCCGGTCGCCTTTTTGGGCTTTTCTAGCCAATTCTACAACCTGCCTTAGTTCCCATTCCCCCGCTGGCTGAAAATGGCTCCTGATCAACGGGCGGGGGCTTGCTGGCTTGGGTTTGGGCGGGGTATATGTTCCAGTCATTACGGTAGCCTGTTCTTTAAAGAACGGCGCGGTATCGAAAGAGACAAACCGTAAATCAGTCGGGTTACCTCCCTTGCTACTGTCCAGCTTCACGCCGAACAATTCCGTAAATACCCGTTGCAGATAGCGAAAATGAGCGGCTAACGTTTCGGGTGTCTGGTTATCGGGTAAGCGTATCACAAACCACAATCCACCGCGTACTGAATAGGCACAAAGCAACAAGTACGGTAAGCGGCAAAGATGGGTTTTGAGTTCGGCCATGTTCAAGCCTTTGTTATCCTTCAAGTCAATATCTCCCATTAACAGCGGCCATTGCTCGGCTATTCTCTCACTGAACGGGGTATCTGCTTTCCGATGGTGAAGCAGGGCAACGGGGGCAAAAGCCCGTAAATTATCCTTTAGATTTTTTTGCTTTACCTCATCGGCTTCATCCCGTATGGCTTCAATAGTTACTCGGTTAATTTCCCGGCTGGCAATCCGTCGGAGGGTGGTAACGCCTTCGGGTTCTTTGGCAAACCGATTGGCAAAAATCGAAATTGGTACGTCCAACAGGTTGGGCTGGTATTGCTGGTTATTCATACTGCTAACTGCTAAAGTGGGTGTTAAAACGATTTTGGCAGTGTCAAAAGTTACTGTCAACTGCCAAACCCCTTATATGGCCTTTGGCAGTTAGCAGTAACTTTTACTCGTTTTCGTCGGTGTCCGGCTCTTCGTCTTCGTCCAATCGTTTCAGCCGGTAGTATTGCTGTCTACCGTCCCGGTATTCGTCCAGCCGAACGGCGTTACCCTGCTCATCAGTCATTGGTAGCTGCTCCTCTATAACCTGTTTCAGTCGGCCCCGAATGGTGGCATTTTTGGCCCCGAACTCTGATTCTAGGACTTTGGAAACCTCCCCTTTTTCCATTGGCCCATCAGCCAGTAAACTCGCTAAACGGTCGGCTACATCGTCCGAGTCGGCCTTGTGTTTACGGTAGTTTACTTGGCTGGCAATGGCATCGGCTCCCGCCAAAATCAACCCATTGGATTCTTTGCAGAATTGCAAAAACAGCGGTTCGGGCTTCTTGCCCCGTCTTAGTTTGAGATAACGAAGTTTAATCAGATCGGTTTCGTTGCCGCTGGCATCCTTTTCTAAACCAATCTGTAAAACGGTACTGGCTTTGTTGGCGGCTTCGGTGCCGGTGTGCCCTCTGGCTTTTTCGGTGCCGGGGTTCTGGTGAATAACCAGCAAAAAGGTAGCGTCGTAATTATCGCAGAGGTTGCCCAGAAAGTCAAACAGCTTCATGGATTCTTTAGGGTCGTTAAAGTCTCCTATGGCATCGGTAACCACATCAATCAGGCAAAACAGGTGCAAGGTCGTCTGTTCGCGAACGTGGTGGATAAACGTTTCGATAGCGTCAAAGCGGTCGGCTCGTTTTTCACCTTTGATGGTCGTAAAGCGAAATGTTTCCGGCTGATCCTCTATACGATACCCGGCCCGTTGTTTGATACCCTGCACTGCGTAGGGTAGTTCCTCTTTCTGGTTTCGCTCCGTGTCGATGTAGCAGACACAAAACCGCTCCAGTACAGCCCGTTTAAAGTCCAGAAATTGCGGCTCTTTAGTTTCGGTGTTGGTCAGCATCAGCGCGGCCAACAGTTCAGCCAGTCGGCTCTTATGCGACCCAAAAGCCCCCTGAATAATATTGACGGTTCCGCGTCCAATAATACCCGTTTCCTCGCGGCTAATCAGTGGAGGGCTAAACACAACTTTTTTAGTGGCTGCTTCGCTCAATGTCTGCTCTGTGGCTAGTAACCGGGTTAGCATAGCCCGTTTTTTATCAGGAGGGGGCGGGGGGGCTTGGTAGTTGCTTTCCGGTTCTTCCGGCTCAAATTGGTAGTTGGCAGAATCTTCTAACTCCTCATCGGTCTTATCAAACAGGGGGGGGCGGTTCGCCGTAGAATTTGTATCTTTGTTCTGTTCAGTTATCATTCCAGAAAAGTTTTAGGCGGGTCGGTGTTGTGGAACATCGGCCCGTCTGTGTGAGTGGATTAGTGTTTTCTTCGCTTATTGTCCAGAGAAGCCAGACCGTAGGTAATTGCCCCTAACAGCCCCGATAGGGCAAGGCAAATCAATACATCAGGTAGGAGTGTCATACAGGCCGGACGTTTAGGAATTGAGCCGTAAACCACTTGTCAAATTCCTGAAAAGAATGAGCCACAAAAACGAAGGCTCCAGCCCGTAACAGCGTTTTGATAGTCTCCCTTTGTGTATCAGACAGTCGGTCTTTTCCCGCTTTTACCTCCACAAAAACGGCCTGTCCATCAACGATGGCGAACACATCAGGCAACCCGGCCCGTTGTTGCGAAGGCACAAACTTTTTAAGGTCTTCCCGATAGGTGCCGGTCGATTGTAGGCGGGTGGCAAAGTGCCCGGTATCCTGAACGTGTTTGACTATACGCCGGGTCAATTCGTTGGCCGTTTCGGGCCGGTCCGCGTTCGGCTTTGGTTTGGTGCTGCGGGGCTTGCGGGTTGTTTCCTCCACAATGAATGCTTGCAGTTGGCGAAAGGCAGGAAGTTTATTAGCCATTACCTACGCCCTCCCCTGCGTTCAAATATGCCCGCAAATCAGACGGGTAGAAATAGAGCCTACCAAACCGCTTGGTATGTTTTATTTTCCTCGCGTTCTGATACAGGGTTTGTTTCGCGATACCAAACCGTTTGGCCGCTTCGTCGGTGCTTACCGGCTCTTCGTCGGTAGTTGGGGAGCTAGTGGCTGTACTGCGTAGGAGTTGCAGCGTTTCGGCCTGTTGCGCCTTGATTAGTTCAAGTTCTCGCGCAATAGTAGCAAATGGATTTTCTGAAAGCATAAAAGCCTGTCGTTTAGTTGACAAGCCAAAATTGGGGCGGTACTTGTTTGCGTTTTTTGTAGCAAAAAGATCGCAAAAAAATAGCAAATCATTCGGCCGTTAGCGGGGTCAAAAACTGACTGATTCGCTGTGCATGATCGGCAATGTTGCGCCTATCCTCATCGCTGCTATTCCTTGTGTCTAAGCGTGAAATAGCCGTATTTAATGCCTGACGGGTGCCAATACTACCTAAGGTTTTTTCCATAGCTCGATGCAAGGCCGTTTGATTGCTGTTCAGTGCTGACGGTGGTAGATAAGTCAACTTAACCAGTGCGTAAAGCATAAACCCACACTGTTCTGGAGTTGTGTTGCTGTAATGATTGATAAGGAACGGCATCAGCCTTGCCCGATGTTCTTCTACGATGTATGTATCAAAGCCAGGTTGTAGGGTGGGTAACGTGTCTTCGGATTGGGGGGGGGATGGCGTTAAGGAATCCAATACCGTTACGGAGACAGGCTTGTATGTTTCTACAAATTCTTCAAAGGTTATTCTATCCCAGCCCGAATAAATAACCGGCTCGAATAATTTATCAATTTTACGTTCAAAGTATCCCTCTTCATTCCCTGTCCCTACTCCAAGCCAATTCATACTACTCTTTTCGTCAGCTCGTAATACACTATACTTATCCAGCTTTAGTGACCGAGTGGCCTTTACATTTTGATTCAACTGTTCCAGCGTTTTTCCTGCGTATTCCGTCTTAAAAAACCCCTCACTTATGGGACTGATATGAGGTATCCCCTTTTCCGTTGGCCCTACCCGGTTCGGGTAACTTCGTTCGTAAACTTGGGTAATCGTGTGTTTAGCTTCGTCTGTGGCTACTATTTTAATGTACCAGTAGTAATCCACTGTAAGCAGGTCTTTTATTGCATAGTATAGTTTAGTGATATACTCACGCCTATCGGGTGAATAATGCGTTTTTTGTACATCAACCAGTTTATCCAATAATTCCCACACTGGTAAGCCCCCTGTCTGCTTATTAGCCAATCGGCTCATGTGAGCATTAATTTTGTCTTGCGTTGGCTCGTTCGCGTTCACTATTTCCAATGGTGCTGAGGGTGCCGGGGCGTTAGGTTCTTCTATTTCCAAAAGACTCTTGTACTCAACCAGCCCCCACAATAAACCGAACGGGTCAAGTTGCAGCGTCCGGTAAAACGACTCCCATTTGATAGCCGATATGCCTTCTAACTCCTGCTCAATCAATACGGCAGCGTTTTGGAGTTGCTGTTTAATTTCTGGGTTTCCGTATCTATCCGGGTTGGCTGTAATCCAGTCACTAATGAGTTGTTGTCGTTCGCGTATTTCCCCTGTTACCCAATCCAAAACCAACCCTTTTCCTCGCTTTGTCTGAACTTGGGTAGCATACTTTTCTTTGAGTTGGTCAAAATCTATCCGGGGTTTGTTGAGAAATTGAGTGTAGTGGGTGCGGTAGCAACGTAGAAAATACAGTTTATGCAAAATGCCCTTTTCCTCATCGTTGTTATAACTTAACCCCCAACCTATTTCCTCAACTCGATTGCCATTTTTATCAACTGCCCTTCCATCAGAGTTTTTGTGGCTGTAAAACTCCGGGTTAGGTATCTTTCTGTTACCTACTCCCATCTGAACAGGTTCAATTTCCCAGATACGACTTTGCTCATAAAACCATTCTACACGCTTCGTAAACGGCTCTATGGTAGGCAAGTATTTGGCCAACTCTTTGAGTTTGGCAAAAGCATAAGTATCGTCATTATTGATGTACCACAAATCATATTCCGGTTCTTGTGCCGTATCGAAAGGAACAGCCGGGGCAGGTTGCAGCGTGTTTTCTACTTGTTTGATGAACCCTGATAGTTTGCCCCGTTTGTACATGATAGCGTCTGTGAGGTGGTGGGCAAAACGGTCGTGGGGGCTGGCTTCGGGGCGGTTCTTTATAGTGAAAGCGTCCAATAACCGTAACTCCAGAAAATTGACTGATAATAGGTCAAGTGTGCCATAGCCCCACGCCTTTTGGTACTCCATTGCGTTTTTGAGTAACCGCGTCAGTTGCTCGCACTTGGTTTTTGCATCAACTAAAAGCCGCTCTGTTTGCGCGGGTTCTAATAGTAGCATATCTGTAATAGCCCGCCTTTGAAGTTCGGCCAACGTATCAGCGTACCGGTTTTCTGTCTGGTGCTGGTCGTACTGGTCAAGGCTCATAAACGTACCCACGTGGCCGGGTAGCCGGTCGGGGGGCGCGGTGGCAAGTTGCTCGGCTGTGTAGTGTTGCGGTAATTGGTTGTACAATACTTGACCATCAGCCACGAAGTATTGAACTGTCTCAATGTTAAGCCGGAATAGTTCATCAATGAAGTTTTGATAATTTTGCATCCGAAGTTTAGAGTTTAGCCCGTCGTAGGTGTTGCAGACCTCGGCGGGCTTTTTGTTGGGGTGGTTTTACAAGGCGTTCAAAAATGCTTTGGCTTCCTCATCATCAAAAGAGCCTAAATAGCTCTCGGTCGTTTTGAGGTTGGTATGTCCTAACGACTTGGAAATAAAGGCAAGCGGGGCTTTGCTCTTTAGCAGACTGGTTGCGAATGAGTGCCGGGCGGAATAAGTATTTACGTCTCCTTCTATACCCAACCGTTCCGCAATTTTTCCCATCCATTTGTTAGTCATTTTTACGGTTTGATGTACACCCTGTTTCTTTTGGTGATCGTCCATATCGGTAGTCAGGAACGGAAAAACATAGCCGTTAGCCTTTCTGTCTTTTGTGCCCCAACGTTCAATGATAGCAAGAGTTTCAGGGCGCAAGTGAGCAACAATAGACGTTTGATTCTGCTTTTTGCTCCGGGCGGTCTTTTGACGGACAAAGTTTAGTTTACTCTCTTTGAGATCAACCCGGTTCCAGGTCAACCGGCAAATATCGGTTAAGTTGGCTCCATTGCAAAAGTAGGAGAATAGCCATAAATCATGGCTACGCTGTTCCATTGTGCCGGGTATAGGCTGGTAGGCTTTTATTTGCTCAATGTCGGCTTTAGGTAGTGCTTTCTTCGTATTGGCTCCGGCTGGTATTACGTAGCGATTGCGCCCGAACGGGTAAGCATCGCGGGGCATCAATCCGGCTTCTATGGCATCATTGATAACCACACGAACCCGGTTTAGATAAAAGCCTACGGTTGTAAGGCTTGTCCCCGTTGCTGGCTTTAGTTTGCTCTGTGGAGCCTTGCCATAATGTAGCATCCATTGCTCATAGGTAGTCAGGAAATCGGGCGTAAGGTGTTTGTATTGCAACGTAGCAACGGGGCGGGGCTGGCTGGCTTTACGGGGAATTGGGATGCTCAAAAACTCTTTCCGTTCGGCATCGCTGAATGAATCCACAAACCGACGTAATGATTTAGCGGCATACTCAAACTGTTCCGCGTGTCCGAGCCGGTTAGCATTGCTCATGCTGGTAGCTTTTGCCTGTAATGCCGCAATCAGGTCAGTTTGTTCGGCTGGCTTTTCAGGTTCTTTGCCATAATTGGCAAGGGCATCAGCAAAGGCATCAAAGGTAAAACCATTGCCTAACTGGTTCAAAACGTTTTGAGCGCGTACTAAATGCCCGTCCTGCTGTTGTCCGGCTTCGTTCGTATAATGGCCGTAGAATACCTGCCACAACTTACGCCGGGTTTCGTCTTTCACTGTTCCCGGCAAACCGCCTTTAGTGCGTTCCAGAAATTTCCACTCATCAGGATTTACCTTAACACCCGTCGAAAATAGTTTTTGCTGTCGGTCGGCATAGATGGATAAACGAACGAAACTAACACCGTCTGAACTTCGGCGGGTATCATAGAACAGGGTGGCAGTTGCGGTTATCATAGTTTCTGTACATTCTAAAAACGCATTGCACATTGGCGTTTTGTGCAATGCGTTGTGCAATGTAAATATACAGAATCAACGCATAATTCCAATAAGTAGCCATAAGAAATACACCAACATTATTGATATAACTACCTGTAAAACAACACATTTATCAAATATGGATAAATAGGCGAATAGAACAAAAAAGGGGTAGGCCCATCATTCGTAATGAAGGGGTCGTAGGTTCAAGTCCTATAGGAGGCTCAAAAGTATGATTAAGGCTAATCCATTTTAGTACGAAAGTGCTGAAAATTAACGGGTTAGCCTTTTTTCTCTATTCAGCCGTATTGGTAATAATACAGTTAAATAAGGTTTATTCGTCCCCTAAGTCGTCCCCTGTATTATTTTTATTCGTAACTTGGTATTGACCGAACCAACCAATACCCATGCGAACGATTACCGATCAGGCCGCAAAGTGCCTACTGAAAGACCCCCGCGCTACCGCGCCCACATTGATTTATCTGGTTTATCGCTACCAGTACACCCGGTTCAAGACCTCCACCGGGCAAACAATCTTACCTGACCTTTGGGACTCCGAAAATGGCCGCGCCCGAACGAATACCAAAAACAAGGTAATACTTCAGGCGAACGAAACCATTAACGCCCACCTCGACCGCCAACGGTCTGCACTGCGTACTATTCTCAACAGATTGCAGTTGGCTGGCGTGACCATTACCAACGAACTTATCAAATTACACCTTGACCGGGAACTAGGCAGGGAGGATAAAACGAAACCTGCCGTTGTGGAGGCCAAAGAGCCGTTTACAGACTACATTGTTCGATTTGTGGAGGAGGCTAAGGCCGGGAACCGGTTGACCGCTAAGGAAACAAAATACGCAGCTCACACCCTGGCAGGTTACATGAAACTAAAACGGGTTCTTGACCGATACCAGACCGAAACGGGTAACTCGACCGAATATGATGCCTACACAATGCCGTATTACGATGCCTTTAAACTTTGGCTGACTAACCGGGGGCTGACGCTCAACTACGTGGGAACATTGCTGAAAGACCTGAAAGTAATGTTGAAACAATCCCACATCGACGGGCTACACGAAAACACCATCTACAAGAATCCAAAGTTTAAAAAGTTAGTGGAGGACGTTGATAACGTCTATCTGTCAGAGGATGAATTGAACACCCTTCACCACCTCGACCTATCCACAAACGGGCGGCTCGACCGGGTAAGGGACTTGTTTTTGATTGGAGCCTACACCGGTTTACGCTATTCTGATTTCTCCGACCTGCGCCCCGAAAACATTACCCACAACGGGCGTATTTTGACCCGTAAGGCCATCAAAACAAACGGGCGGGTTTCCATCCCATTAAACCCTAATGTACTCTCTATCCTGAGCAAATACGACGGAGTGCCCCCGCGCACGATCACAAATCAAAAGATGAATGATTACATCAAAGAATTGTGTCGGCTGGCTGGCATTGTTGAACGAATTGAGGTCAGCCGTACAATAGGCGGCAAACGTCAAACGCGCTACCTCGACAAATGCGAATTGGTTACCACCCACACCGGCCGCAGGTCATTTGCCACGAATGCCTATTTGGGCGGGGTGCCAACGGTTGCCATTATGAAATGTACCGGGCACAAGTCCGAAACGGTGTTTCTGCGCTACATCAAAGTAAGTCCAGAACAAAACGCCCTGCTACTGTTGGACCATCCGCACTTTGGCGGGACCGGCATACCGGCACCGACCGCGCTGAAAATAGCCTAACATGTTAGTAATTGTTAGTGTGTGACCTCAATAGAAACAGCCTGACACGTTAACAAAACTTAACATTTGACCACCCGCGCCGGGGCTGAAAAGTAACAGAAGTAACATGGGGTAAGGAGGGAAAAACACTACAGTAACTACAAGGGGTATAGAGGTAAGTAACGGCGCAAATGACCCACCTGAAAAAGACGATACCAGCCGACCACCGGCTGACGATTGAAAATGACTAACGACCAAACCAAGTATGGAGATTCAGACTATAAGACTAATCACAGTTTCTGACGCATTGACCAGCCTACTTTACAATGCAAAAAATGATATCAACGACAATTTTGGGGGCGGATCATTATACTGTCCTTTTATAAGTAGTTATGAATCGTACATGGTAGATTATGTTCCTTGGAAAGATGACATAGATGTAGTCTCCTTAGAACTTTCTTCCTTTGAAACTGAATTGAGGGATAATTTTCTTCAAATGGATGAAACGAAACGGCTCAACTATGTTCGTTTTCTCAAAAATAGACTTGAGCAAATTTTTGTAGAGGCTAAAGAAATTAAAATACAACTTGATGCCTTGAAGGATAAAGTCAAAAAGGGTGAAATTAACGAAAGAGAAATAATTGATGATAGTGGGCATAAGAATAGAACAATCAGCAACTTCATTTCTTACGTGAACAATGTGCTAATAACTATTCAAGATGTAGAAAGTATTTATATTAGAAATGTTGGTGTTTTTCATTTTTCTGCACTTAAACCATTAAAGAGTGCAGGTACTCCCACCCCGCAATCGAATGAACAACCCACTCAGCCGGGCGTAAACCAAACGATCACTTGGAATCTTAGTGCAAGTGTGCTGTATGACGTATTCGCTCAACTACTCAAGATTACACTACCCAACGGGTCAACGCCAATAAGTCGGGAAGGACACACGATCAAACACCT
The DNA here is from genome assembly GCF_000374085.1 of Spirosoma spitsbergense DSM 19989. Classification (GTDB taxonomy): domain Bacteria; phylum Bacteroidota; class Bacteroidia; order Cytophagales; family Spirosomataceae; genus Spirosoma; species Spirosoma spitsbergense. Next base: position 13,899 of record NZ_KB893621.1, read on the forward strand.
CGCTGCAATGATTCACCAAAACATTCAGTTCGCCAAAGGCAATAGTCCCACCATCGATCAAATTGAGAGGGAATTACAGAGAATGTCAGCCCCGGATGGGATTGGAGCCAAAAGAGACAAAATCACTATCATTTGTAAGTCTGAATCCGCTACTGAATAAGGATTTATGGTTTTAGTACTTTTTTGGATACGGCGTAAAATCACCGTAAAAACTGTCTTTACTTCACCTTACATCTTTGCCATACATTAAAACAAGTATGGCAACATGGTACAACAAGTAATTCAAATCGCTAACCTAACGCCTGAGCAGTTAGGGCAACTATTCGACACCCATTTACAAAGGGCGTTATCCAATTACACACCGCCCGCGCCGGAAGGCTCTGACCTCCCCGAACTGCTGACCCGTCGGCAAACGTCCGATACTCTACAAGTATCTTTAACTACGTTGCATGATTGGTCCCTCGATACAGAGGAACGCCCAGCCGTATTGTTACCCCTCAAAATAAATGGAAGGGTTCTCTACCGTCGGGTTGATGTGCTGGCAGCACTCAAACAGCCGCGCCGGTTCAAACACACTAAGGCAGTGGAGGGCCGGGGCAAATGACATACATACCCACATCCCACATGGTCACATTCGCACTCGATACCGACAAAGGGCGGTACACCGTCGAAACCTGCGAACCCGGTTTTACCCGCGTCCCTCGTGAGTTGATTGTAGAGGACCGACGATTCAACGACGACATAAACGCTAACCTCATCCTGCGGGGCACCGAAACGGAAAAGAAAACGGGCGGGCGTTCGGTCAAATTCTTTACCGGACTGCTACCAACCACCCAGACGGGCGTTTATATCGGAAACGTGCTGACCTTTGGGCGCAACGGCGAACGCATCCGCAACGGCGTTCTATTGCGTTTCTCGACCGATGCCGCCCGCATGACCCTGCGCTACTTTCCCGCCTATTATCCCTATCCTGATGGGCGGGCCGCATTCGTGTCGGCCGTTCTTGACCGGGGGCTACTCTGACCCCACCGGACCAATTCAACAATCAAACAACCATATAAACCACCGCCCCCGATTGTGACGAATCGGGGGCGAACAATACTACTATGTACGACGGAACAAAAATAAACCACTTGTCAGTAAGTGCAACGCTACTGCTATCCATTGACAGGCTGAATTTTGCCTTACCTATTAACGAGCAAACGGGCGAAGTTTTGCGACGACCGCGCCGGGCTGACGACCGGGGGCTGACCTTCACGCTAATTCCTCAGCTATCGGGTACCGGTTACCGGGTTGAGTTGAAAGGAAGTTTGCACACTTTTTACAACCACGTACGGGACCGGGCCGCGCTGGGTAACTCCGATCAGTTCATGGTCGACCACCTACTGACTGCGCTCGATCAATTAGTGATGTCCTACCAGATTGACCCGTTCAACGCCAAACTAAACAATATTGAATTTGGGGTGAATGTATCGTTACCGTTTCCGGTTTCTCTGGTCCTGAAGAACCTTGTCAGCTACAAGAACCGCCCCTTTACCCGAGACACCCGCAGCGACACCCTATACTATCAATGCGAAACACAACGCTACATTGTCAAACTATACGACAAAGGGCACCAGTACGGACTGACGACAAATCTGCTACGGGTTGAGGTGAAGGTTTTACGAATGGAATACCTACGGAGCCGGGGCGTATATCTGACCACGTTGGCGGATCTGCTGAATGTTGCCAACTACGGAACTATCGGGGCGTTGTTGGTCGATACGTTCAAGGCTATCATTTTTGACGACCCTACCATTGACCCCACCCGGCTAAACAGCCGCGAACGGAGCATCTACGAAAACGGGCGAAACCCCCGATTTTGGCATATACCCGACGATCTGACCCCCACCCAGGCCAACACCCACCGCCAACGATTGCACCGCGCAGAACAACGTTACCGGGCACTCCTGAACCACTACCGACGGGGGGGTGACTGGCAGACAAAAACAGCCGAATTGATTGCCCAAACATGGGAGCAATTAACCACCGTTTCCGACGACCTGCTGACCCGTATTGACCAACACCGGGCGGCATGGCATGACCTTACTTTTGGGTTACTTTTGAGCGATAAAATTCAGGCCGAGAAATTAGAGGATAATAAGAAAAATCCGCAAAATACGGACACCCCAAAAATACCCAATAGCTGTGATGGAGCTGCCATAAACCCGCCCGAAACCTGTCACGAATTAACCAACTTGACAATTCCCGTTTATGGGAATTTTTCAGGGAATTTCCCCGAAAACTGTCACGAATTAACCACCCCCGAAAAACCCCATTTGTCACGAATTAACCCCTTGTATTTAGGAGTAATACATGACACCTCCACGAACCACACCACCACCGGACCGGGGGCCATTATCTGTCCAGTAACGGCGGTATTGATTGAGCAACCTCGACCGGGTCAACGGTTCGTATCTGCTACCATGTTACGCAACGATAACGACCTGCTGACGGAGTTAGAGCAGTTGTTTACCTGCTACCGTAAAGGGTCAAAGGAGGACCAACCCACCCGCACCGCCCACAACGCTCGTAACGTTCCCAGCAACGAACGCAACAACCTACGGCGGGGCATCAACAAAATTCACCGGCAACCGACTTTGTTTGATGTTTCGCAGACGTTACGACTGACTGCTGACCAACAGGCCGCGCTCGACTACTGGAAGGGCACCCGGTTTGAAATGCCGATATGAGCCAATAGAAGAGTTTACTTACACCAATGCGCGCGCGCGAACAACATCACGGAATAAACACGGAATGCCGATATGAGCCAATAGAAGATTTTTTCGGCACTGCGCGCGCGCGCGTGACTGAGGCAAAGAACTACCCAGGCTGTTACATGGGAGCCGAAAAATCTTTCCCAATTATTATTTGCGACGTATGTAGGTCTTATTCCCCTTACTGTTGTAATAATACTTTCCACCACGTTTGCCAGTTTGGATAGTTGCCCCAGTGGTGGGTGTACTGTACATCGTTGACTCTGTCGTGCTACTCTCAAATTGTGTTATCGTGCTACTGGCAGAAGGATACTTATCTATGGGATTGTAAGTAGGACGGTAACCAGCCTTTTCTTTAAAATTCTTTTGAGTGATGGCATAAACACTTTGATTGCGAATAAAGAATTGGTAGTTATGATGTTCAACACTCTGCCAGCCTTGCAACTTTATAGGCTCATTCAACGTGCTGATTGTGTCACCTGCTGCAAGAGACTTCAATCGACGGCTAGTGGTTTCTGGTCCTTCGTAAACGTCACAAGGTTTCAGGAAAACGTAATAGTACCGGGTGTGATTCTCCCCACCTGAATATGATCCTGATTTGGGAGAACAGGAGACAAGTAAGATTGATAGAAGTACAAATGATACAAATCTCATAAGATTTTGAAATGAGGTTTGTATTTTCTCTTCATCTCTTTTCAGTTCAATAAATGTTCTACCTGAAACGCTGTAGACAAAGGAGGAAGGTAAAGGTCCAATTTTCATGATGGCGTGTTTCATTAGCAAAGAGCAGGTGTGATATACTTTACCCTTGACAATCTACTTTGTGTTACAAAGTGGAATAATGACATCCTCAACCCATCATGATTTAATAGCTACTAATCAGGCAGAGGAGGAGGAGGGAGGGGTATAACAATTCTCTACCGTTGCTCATAGTTGTAACCGTTCGCCTAGTCTTAAAGGAATTTTGCCATAATTCAGGGGGGGGGTAGGTGGTTGTAAATCCCTCATAAGTGGTCGAATCACAACCGTTAGTATAGGCAAAAAAAATCGGTGCTAAAATTCAGGCCCATCGTTTTGAGTAAAGGGGTAAAAGAACTGTCCTGATTCAATGAAGGCACTTTTTGCCCCTTTTTTTGAGCAAATTAATTCAACTTTTTGGCAGGAGGTTCCCCAATTACGTTCGGGCTGGAATGAACTGGGAGAAAAACATACAACCGTCGGACCTGCGAAGTAAAAACGGTGTCATAATTCATCGTTTATTACCCCTGTACTAAATACCGTATTTTAGTGACATATGGAATAAAAACGGTTATAAGACGGAATGAAAACGGGACGGACGGAATAGCAATAAAACGCTGGAAAACGGTTAATAACAACGAAGATAAAAGGACGAAACATGGCTAGGTATGACATTTGGCAGGATGGAATAAACACCCGGTTCACCTCCGAGAATCAACCCGCCAACCGGGGGCGCAAAAAAGGCAGACCTAACCGGGCAACCCTTTTGCGGGTGATGATGAAAGTTATTCAGGATGCTACGCAGAGAATTGAGCAGGAACGGCGGGATCACCGCAACGCCCTACGGCGGGAACGCTACCGGGCAAAAAAACGGGCCGGGGAAATGACAGAATAGCCCTGCCCTCCCCGACCTAATTTTCTAACTGTTCAATACGTTTCTGTTGCAGAATCAGATACAAGGTCAGTTCCTCAACCTTTTCCAGAAGGGCGGCATTCATCTTGCCTAGTCAGCACCTCATTGACCGCAACCGGCCATACTAGCCGAATAGCAATACTAAGTTAGCTACTTGCTAAGTATGGCGTTTATACTGGTTTATCCTGAAAGGCTAGTAACTCTTCTTTAGTGGCGAATAACTTAACCTGAAAGGGAAAGAGCCGGACATTTACATTGACTCTGGGCTCTCCAACATGATCCCCCACAGGCTTCAAACCGTAGATTGCACTGTCTACCGTTAGTTCATGAATTTTTTCCTTATGCCGAATAACAAGTGTATTCGCCAAATTACCATCCAAAATAATTTGCATGATAGTTCCTTGAAAAAAGGGAAACTCGTTCGTGGCACCGTAGGGTTGATCTACCCAAACGGTTTCACCAACCGAAAAAGGTAGTTCAGTAGGTCTTAACGTTAATTTCATGCTGTAGGAGTTAAAGTATATTACTTGACCGACAGCCTAAAATGCAGAACAGAGGGCGGAGAAGGACTCAGTGAATACGGAGTAGGAGTAAAGGGGTAACCTAATGGTATGTGTTTCCGTTCATTAGCGGTTAGTTATAGTAGTTTAGGTTACAGACGCTAAGGTAATTTCACTTGAAGGCACAAATGATACTGTAGGGGCGGAACAAAAAACGGGCCGGGGGAACCACCCACCCGACCCAATAAAAAACGGTTAATATCTTTATTCATGCCAACTCGATCAAGGTTTGACTACCTTACGAATGAGTTGTTTTAATTCATCAATCTCTTTCTGCTGCTGATTGATTTGCTGTTGTTGTTGAATACTGTAGAGGGTCAATTCCTCCACCTTTTCCAACAGGGTAGCATTCATCCTGACTAAATCAACTCCCTCCTTCACGACCTCATTGGCCGAAGGAACACCGGGCAAATGACCATTCTCCTGTATGTACCTGGCAACCGTTACCAACGGGCGTAGCTGATAAGTGGGGGCAAATACTTTATCACTCCATTCGGTAGCATTGTTGATACGTAACTGGTATCGGGCCTTGATGACATCACCCCGCTCGTTGACCGTCAAAAACTGATCCGTACGTTGGGTAGTGGGGCTATAAGTGGTAAGTTTACTCAACCGCAACCCGCTATCATGGTCATCGGGGCTAACCACTTCCAGGCGCGTAGAAGGGGCTGAGGTACCAATACCTACGTTGGCGTTGTTGCCCAGCACCACTGCATTGCTGACCATAACATAGGCATCGGCTCCAATGGCAGTAGCATGGTCCAACGTCATTGATTCGGCACTGGCCTGATGACCGATCATGGTGTTGCTGCCACCTGCCCACAGGCCCCCACCGGCTTCACCGCCAATGATGACGTTGTGTCCGCCCGTTCCATTGCCAGATTGGACGTTGTAGCCCATGAGTACATTGTCATCGCTGGTAGTGATGGCTGTTCCGGAGTTGGGGCCAATAATAATGTTGTTGTTGCCAGTAGTATTATTGACCCCGGCACTAGCCCCAATAAACGTATTCTGGGTCCCGGTCGTGTTTTCGAAGCCTGCAGAACTCCCCGTGAACACATTGTTGTTGCCCGTGTTGTTGCTGACGCCCGCATAGTGACCCGTAAACACATTATTGCTGCCCGTGGTATTGTAGTTGCCCGCAGACGCTCCAGTGAACACGTTTCTGTACCCCGTAGTGTTGGAGTAGCCCGCCGTGAAACCACTGAACATATTGCTGTACCCCGTAGTGTTGGAGTAGCCCGCAAACCCCCCCGTGAACACATTTATGTACCCCGTGGTGTTGAAGTGGCCGGCCTCATACCCACTGAACACATTGCGATCCCCTATTGTGTTGGAGTAGCCCGCAAACGCACCAGTGAACACATTGAGCCTACCCATGGTGTTGAAGTTGCCCGCCTGATAACCACTGAACACATTGTTTTCACCCGTGGTGTTGAAGTAGCCCGCATTGACCCCCGTGAACACATTGTAGCTACCTGTCGAGTTGCTAGATCCAGCCTGAAAACCACTAAACATATTGCTACTTCCTGTGGTGGTAGACTTGCCCGCATCTACCCCGTAAAACGAGTTTAACCGACCCGAACTCAGGTAATAACCCGCATTAACACCCATCACCGTGTTGCGGTCCGCCGTTATGGCCCCACCCGCCCCGGCTCCGTTTCCCACTAGGGTGTTCAACGCCCCCGGCGTGGCCGAGTTAGGCGCGTTGGCCACGTAGTTGCCTTGGGCCAATACCAGATGGCTCATCAATAAAGTGAGTAACAGGAAGAGATGTTTCATGGTTTTTGCGATTACTCAATAGTGAGAGATGGTAACGGGCATTATACTGATTTATACTTGATAATCAGGGCATAATATCATACGTTTTATTATACGGTCAGTAGGATACTGCCTATTAAGGACAGGCAACTTACGGCCATGGCCTGGAGTAGGTTGTATTCAGCAGGCGTAGGCTAACACCGGGAATTAAGAACAGTGTGAGAGTCGAAAGATACGTACCACGAAAAAAAAAACGGGCCGGGGGAACCACCCACCCGACCCAATGAGCCGCAGGAACCACCCTTGCGACTCTGACCAAACCAAGTCATACCGGTTTCCCGATTACTCGATTTAGCACAAAGTTAAAGTAAGGGGAGGCAATACAGACGTAAGGCAGTAGCGAATCAAAAAAAAGATTCTTGTTAGGCCCCTGCTATCTGTCCCCTGCTGGCTAATTCGGCCCCTAATTCGTCCCCTACCCTTTTCACTGTTTTTATCTTATTGATTGTCAATCACTTAAAAATATAGTTCAAGTCCTATAGAGGCTCAAAGCCCGGTCTTACGGCCGGGCTTTTCGTTTGATAAGCCTGAGTCGTCGTACTACTCCTTGCGACGACTCAGGCTTCTATTGCTTTGTAAGGTGATTCACTAGCTTTACGGTCGGTCTGCCTCCTATTTTTTCAGATGAATATTTACGTCTGTTTCTGCGCTTTCAGGGCTAGTCCGGTGCCAGAAAACAATTCGGATAGTGTTGCAGTTTTGCCGATGAGGCTGATAAGTATGAAAGGCGAAGTTGTCTGCTTTCCTTCCAACTAATTTATAATCTCTACTTAGCATTATGAAGCTATTTTACTGGTCACTTCTGGTAGTAGTCTGGTCAGCTTGCCAGCATTCTCCTGAAGTTATCCCAATCCCAAGGCCTGAACGAAACCTAACTGAAACAGGGGAAAACCAGCTTCCGGTAAACTTTTACGCAGTCAATTTAATGGCTAGAACCAGCGTAAACTCTCTGACAATAAGTAGCAGTATTCAATTCGACAATACCCAGTTCACTATTCAGGAGTATGGCTTTTGCCTATCCCAAACTGATAGCCTACCCCGAATAACGTTTTCACAGCATAAACGCATTGTGGCTTCAGTCAGGAAAATCGAATCAGGTTACACGGCGTTTGAATCAATAATAACCGATTTGACAGCCGACCAAATCTATTATATCGATCCCTATGTGATACTCAGCGATGGGCGTATCCTGTACGGGCGCTATAACCAGAAAAGGCGTACAACGTCCACTTCGTTCTCGGCGATTAGCTTTCAATTGCCGCAACGACCGCCCTTACAGCCAATTCAAATAGTCCCGCGGGCATCGGTGCCAACGCCACCGGGCGCTAGCAATACCTCTCCCATTCCTAATTTTCATCAGTTCTCGCTGCTGAAAGGTCGTCTGTATTCATTTTACCCAACTGGAGCGTTACAAGCCTATGATGCGAACGCTGACCGCTGGGAGCCAATGGCCGATCTTGGACGAAATATCTTTGGCACTTCGTTCCTTGTTTTTCCTGTCGACGATAAACTTTACGTTTACTCAGGTCTTTACAGTTCGTCTGGAGGAACTCCACCTGCTCCATCCATGTGGGAATATGACCCGGCCAAAAATCAGTGGACTAATCTAGGTAACTCTTTGGGAGAGAATTTGCTTCAGAGCCGTTACCAACTCTCTGCCGATGGAAAGGCTTATTTCTATTCTAGTTATCCATATGGCGTATTGGCTTTCGATGCCCGGCAAAAACGAGTCGACATCGTCAGTAAAACGAACTTACTGACTAATATGACGCGAACTATGAGATCTTTTAAGCAGCTAAGGCCCATTCAGATTCACCGGAAGCGAGCAGACGGTTACTTATGTCGACGTGTGCTGTTGGCTTGCGTTCGTAAAATGAATAGGCGATTAGCGCGCCATACATGTTGACAAATGAGTTGCTGACCGACCGATGGCGCGTGTGATCCAGATTGCAAACTTGCTTATTTTGACCAATAACGGTTTCAATTAAGCCCCGCTTTTTGGCCCACCGTTTCGCTTCCAAAGGTAAAGTGGATGGCTGCATACCCTGGCGGGGCTT
>NZ_KB893622.1 GCF_000374085.1 Spirosoma spitsbergense DSM 19989
ATTTGGGCCCTTGAAACGGGCGAGTGGCTCATCAAAGCGGGTCATAAAATACCAACCCGCAACTTGACAGGCCGATGCCAAGCGTTGTTTAGTTTATTCCGTCACGGTTTAGATGAACTGCGCGATAGAATCCTTAAAGGCCAACCTGTTGGCCACCTTGTACCACTTTTGTCCTGTACTTAGATCACCATTATAATGTCGTCGTTTTCCATCTTTGCGAAGACCTGTGTTGCTACCTGCTACGTAAAACGACTTTCCCAGATAATAGCCGGTCAATAGGTAGGCTAACCGGGTGACTAAAATTTCATGAATAAGTTTCGCTAAGCCCGTAACTATAATTTGCTCATCATGATACTCAACCCGGTAGTCGGTTTCGACCAAAAAATCTTCAAACTCCTCCCAGGATGCCGGGATAGAGACTAATTCTCCAGCCTCCAGCTTCTCCACCTGCTCGTCGGTTAACCGTATTTTTTCTAAAGCCTGCATACATACGTCCGGTTGCTTTTTAGTAAAGATACAATAACCCAATACAAAGCAAAAGGCCCTTTTGGTGCAAAAGGGCCTTTCATTCGGGTGCTATTTTTTATGATTTCATTAGTTCCTGCTCCGCTTTTCTGCGTTGCCGCTCAATCCGCCCCGACACCACGATGCTTACTTCGTAGAGTAACACGAGGGGTATGGCTACCAGCACCTGACTATAAATATCCGGCGAAGGCGTAATGATACCGGCCACAATCAGGATAACCACCCAGGCATGCTTGCGGTACGACTTCATGAATTTAGGCGTTAGCACCCCCACTTTCGAGAGCACAAAAGCAATCATAGGCATCTGGAAAATGAGGGCGCAGCCCAGCGAGAGCGTTACCAGAACACCAATGTACGACGTTATATCGAATTGGTTTTTAATCTCAGGCGTAATCTGGTAGTTAGCCAGGAAGTTGATAGCCAGTGGCGATACAATGTAGTAGCCAAACAGAAGGCCCAAGGCGAACAGGAGCGAAACGAAAAATACCGCACCCCGCGCTGCATTCTTTTCCACATTGCGCAACCCAGGCTTTATGAATCGCCACACCTCCCAAAACGCATAGGGAAAGGCAAAACAAAGCCCGATAATGGCCGATGAGGTCATGGCCATAGTAAACTGATCAGACAAGCCCAGTGCCTGCAATTCAAAGTTGAGTTTGCTTACGCAGAGGTCATCATAGCCCGAGATTTGCGATAATTTGCACATCATCCGGTACGTCCAGAAAGTAGGATGTGCCGGAGCCAGAATCACCTTGTCAAAAATCTCTTCAATGAAAATGAATGCGATGATGGCAAAGATGAAAATGGAGCCTACAGCCCGAATAATGTGCCAGCGAAGCTCTTCCAGATGGTCTAGGAAGGACATTTCCTTCCCCTCTTCATCGAGTACTACTTCTTCTTCGTTTTCGTCAGTCAGTTGGTCGAGTGGCATCTTTTTAATGAGTGAAAGAGTGAACGAGTAAATGAGCGAAAAGTTGATGCGGACCTTGCCCACTCTTTCGCTCATTCACTCGTTCACTCATTAGTTTTTATAGAGCGGAAATGCTTTCATCCACTCGTTGATTTCTTCTTTAACGCTCGAAAGAACCGTTTCGTTATCGTGATTCATGAGCACCTTGTCGATATATACGGCGATTTGCTCCATATCCGATTCTTTCAAACCACGCGTTGTCATAGCGGCCGTTCCTACACGCATACCGGAGGTCACCATGGGCGATTTATCATCGAATGGCACCATGTTTTTATTGATGGTAATGTCGGCTTTAATCAGCGTATTCTCTGCCAGTTTACCCGTTAAGCCTTTTGAGCGCAGGTCGATCAGCATCAGGTGGTTGTCTGTACCATCTGAAATGATTTTATAACCCCGGTTCAGGAAAGCAGTCGCCATCGCCTGCGCATTGGCTTTCACCTGCACGGCATAGTCGTAGAAATCATCCGTTAGTGCTTCACCGAACCCAACGGCTTTGGCCGCAATGATGTGCTCCAACGGGCCACCCTGCGTACCCGGAAACACACCCGAATCCAGCAGTGACGACATTAACCGGGTTTCGCCCTTTTGGGTTTTGATCCCAAATGGGTTCTCGAAGTCGTTCCGCATCATGATGATACCACCCCGCGAACCCCGCAGGGTTTTGTGGGTCGTTGTCGTTACGATATGCGCATGAGCCAGTGGGTCATTCAGCAGCCCTTTGGCAATCAACCCCGCCGGGTGCGACACGTCGGCCAGCAGCAGCGCACCAATTTCATCGGCAATGGCCCGAAGGCGGGCATAGTCCCAGTCGCGGCTGTAAGCCGAAGCACCGCAGATAAGCAGTTTCGGGCGTTCGCGTTTGGCTGTTTCTTCCACTACGTCGTAGTTGATGACACCCGTTTCGCGCTCTACACCGTAAAATGTTGGACGAAAGTATTTTCCCGAAATATTCACGGGCGAACCGTGCGTCAGGTGCCCACCGTGCGAGAGATCAAAGCCCAGAATGGTATCGCCCGGTTTCAGACAGGCCAGGAAAACAGCCGTGTTCGCATTGGCACCCGAGTGTGGCTGAACGTTCACCCAACTTGCCCCAAAGAGCTCTTTAGCCCGGTCGATAGCGATTTGTTCAATCTGGTCAACCACTTCGCAACCACCGTAATACCGTTTGCCGGGAAGTCCCTCAGCGTATTTATTCGTTAGTACACTACCAGCCGCTTCCATAACGGCGGGGGATACAAAATTTTCGGAAGCAATCAGTTCAATGCCCGACTCCTGACGATGTTGCTCTTTAGCAATCAGGTCGAATAGTTGGGTGTCGCGGGTGGTAATTGTAGCGGTCGTCATAATCAATTGGCTAAAAGCAGATTTTGGCACCACAAAAGTACGGCTTAATCCGATATGTGGTGCCGATTTTCGATGATGTCTGTAGCGTAAACATACAGAATAGTACCGGGCCGTGCCGAATGGTTTACGTTCCGGTGTCTACCGCTTCGTATAAGTGATGAGTAGGCCAGTCCGACAAGGTAGCAGTCCCTACCTACCTCTGGCTTCCAGCTGGTAGTGAAACGGTGTTATGCCGGTGTGCAGTTTAAACAGGCGATGAAAGTGCGAGTTACTGGTAAAACCACACTCCATCCCGATTTGACCGACCGATAAATCAACGGTAGCCAACAATTTACGGGCGTGGCCAATGCGGAGTTCATTCAGATAGTCGACAAATGTTTTCCGGGTGCGGTTTTTAAAGTACCGGCAAAAGGCTGCCGGGGCCATACCCGCTATCGATGCAATCTGTTCAATTCGTATTTCACTCCGAAAATTACCCAGCATAAATTCCAGCACCCGTTTCATTCGTTCGGTTTCGGCGGAACCAGTAGCCAGTTGATATCCGTCACTGGCTAATAGTTTGGCATCCGCGTCGGTAGCTAACTGGTTCAGAATGGTTAGCAGACCCAGCAATTGTGACAAGCCTGTCTGTTTGATCAATTGCTCCATCGATTCAGCAACCGATGCGCTACAGGTTGTACTAAAGTGCAGTCCGTAGCGGGCACGCTGGAGCAGTTGTCGAACTGCTGCCGCTTCGGGTAAAACGGCCAGTACACGCTCATCAAACGCAGCAGGAAACTGAACCACTACAGACTCTGCCAGCAGCCGGGAATCGGGCTGATAGAATTCGTCGTCATTCCGCCAGAAATGGGGTAGGTCAGGACCTAGTAACACCAAATCACCCGCCCGAAAGGTGTCTACATGGTCGCCCACAAACCGGCGGCCATAGCTTTTGGGAATGTAGGTTAACTCATACTCCGGGTGGTAATGCCAGGGCGAATCGAAGTAGGGTAGCTGGAATTGCCTGACCAGTACCGAACTCTGCTCGCTGAGCATCACCTTTTCAAACAGCGCTTTCATTTCGTATGCTATTTTGATGTAAAAGGTAGGTCACAAGTTGAATTATAGTCAAAATTGCACATAAATTGGCAAAAACAGGATAATATGGCATTGTTGGCTGCTCCTACTTTTGTATCGTAACAACGTGATAAACCAATCTTCTTTACCCACATGGAAACGACAATCGACAAAGAAGCACTGTTGAACGAACTGAGTACACCCTATTCCATTAGCTCCGACGCTATTGCCTTTTACCGTCAGAACGGTTATGTCAAATTAAAGCAGGTGTTAAGCCCAGAGGTTCTGACTTACTACGGCGATATATTGACTGACCTGGTTTTTCGGCTCAACACGCTCATTAAGCCGATGGAGGAACGAACGACCTACGAGCGGGCATTCCTGCAAATCATGAACCTCTGGCGGGAAGATGAACAGGCAAAAGAGTTCGTTTTCTCGACGCGACTAGCCCGGATTGCGGCCGACCTGATGGGCGTGGAGGGCGTTCGGATTTACCACGATCAGGCATTGTATAAAGAACCATCGGGCGGTATTACCCCCTGGCACGCCGATCAGTTTTACTGGCCACTGGCATCGCCCAACACGGTTACCGTCTGGATTCCATTGCAGGAAACGCCCATGCAGATGGGGCCGCTGGCTTTCGCCGAAGGAAGTCAGCACGTGGAGATTGGCCGCGACCTTGAAATTAGTGATGACAGTGAGCAGATTCTGGCCGACGAATTGCAAAAGCAGAATTTCCCCCTTAACAACACTCCGTTCGAATTGGGTGAGGTGAGTTACCACGCGGGCTGGACGTTCCACCGGGCCGGGCCTAACGTGTCGGACCGGCCGCGTAAGGTAATGACCATGATTTATATGGACAAAGATCAGGTTGTTATGCCACCCCGCAATAAATATCAAACCGCCGACCATGCAAAATGGCTCAATAACGTTCCGATCGGTAGCAAGCCACAAAATGAATTGAACCCGGTTCTGTTCAGCTATTAGGTCCATATCAGGAAAACAAGGATGGTTTGGCCGCGAACTGCAACGGAAAAATCGTTGAGTTGGTACTGGTTTGGTAACGGAGGTTTGTTTCTGGCCGAATGAGTATTGCCGTTCGTGGAAATATTTTTGCGGTATTTCTGTTGTTCTACCAAATCATCATTTTTCAAAAACGAAATGAAGTTCTTCTTAGCACTCGTTGTAGGGCTGTTTGTTAGCCTGACCGCAACAGCGCAGATACGTAAAGACCCCACTAACTGGTCGGTTAAAGTCGATAAACAACCAGCTAAAGTCGGCGACGTTGTCAGTATCCAAATTCAGGTTCGCATTGCTGAGAGCTGGCACATTTATTCCAACGACCTCAACCCGGATATTGGGCCGCTGCCCACCTCGTTCAAATTCCCGACCTCCGAGAATTATGCGCTGGTTGGCAAAGCTACGCCGGTAGGGGTTCAGGAAGTTTTTGAGGAAGTATGGGGGACGAAGGTTCGGCAGTTCGAGAACAAAGCCCTTTTTATCCAGAAAATAAAAGTACTTAAACCGGCTTTCACTTTTACGGGAACGGCCGAATACATGTCCTGTTCGTCGAAAGATGGTACGTGCCTGCCTCCTAAAGAAGTGGAATTGTCAACGGACGTAAAAGTTACTGGGGCTACTGCAACGGTCCCGGCCACGACCACAACGGCCGTAGCATCAAGCCCGGGTACGACGTCAACAGTCACCAAACCCACGTCCGCAACTGTAGTGACTCCCATTACCCCGGCTTCTGCTCCAACCGACTCTAATACCGTTAAAGCGGAAGAACCTGCCGCTCCTAACGCTATCAGCAGTACTGAAGAAGTGCTGAAGGAAGAGACTCCGGCATCGGACGGTTCACTGGGTGGTTTCCTGCTGGCGGCTTTCCTCTCGGGTTTGGTGGCCCTGCTGACACCCTGTGTTTTTCCTATTATTCCGGCCACCGTTAGCTTTTTTACCAATCAGGAGGGCGGTCAGTGGAAGGCGTTGCTATATGGTTTTTTCATCATTGCCATCTACGTGCTTATCGGTACCGTCGTGTCGCGGTTCAATGGACCGGCTTTCGCTAATTTCGTTAGTACGCACTGGGTTCCCAACCTACTGTTTTTCGCTATTTTCTTCATTTTTGGTCTGTCGTTTCTGGGCCTTTTCGAGATTGTATTACCCAACTCGCTTATCAATCAGGCCGATGCCCGGTCGGAGAAAGGGGGGATTCTGGGTATTTTCTTCATGGCGTTCACACTGGTGCTGGTCTCGTTTTCGTGTACCGGCCCCATCGTCGGTAGTTTGCTTGTTGCCTCGGCGGGTGGCGAAGTAATCAAACCTATTCTGGGAATGGCCGCCTTTTCATCGGCTTTCGCTGTGCCGTTTACCCTGTTTGCTGCCTTCCCTCAATGGCTGAAGAACTTGCCCCGGTCGGGTGGATGGCTTAATTCGGTAAAAGTGGTACTGGGTTTTCTGGAACTGGCCCTGGCGTTCAAGTTTCTGAGCGTGGCCGACCAGGTGTATCACTGGCACCTGCTCGACCGTGAAGTTTTCCTGTCTATCTGGATTGTTATTTTTGCCCTGATTGGTTTCTACTTCCTCGGCAAACTACGGCTGCCGCACGATAGCGAAACCAAGTTTATCAGCGTACAGAAACTGCTGATGGCCATTGCTACCTTCTCGTTCGTCGTATATATGATTCCGGGTTTGTGGGGTGCTCCGCTGAAAGCCCTCTCGGGTTATCTACCGCCCGAAACATCGCAGGATTTCAACCTGCACAATCAGCAATCAACGGGCAACATGTCATCACTGCCCACGCTTACTGAGCCGATCAAATACGCTGACCTGTTTCATTTTCCCCGTGGTTTTCAAGGGTTCTTCGACTACCAGCAGGCGTTGAACTATGCCAAAAAAGTAGGCAAGCCGGTATTCATTGATTTCACCGGTCACGGCTGCGTGAATTGCCGCGAAATGGAAGCCCGTGTCTGGTCAGACCCGGCGGTTATGTCGCGGTTGCAGAATGATTATGTACTGGTGGCTCTGTACGTAGATGATAAAACCGAACTGCCCGAATCGCAATGGTATACCTCGACCTACGATGGCAAGGTGAAAAAGACCATCGGTGCCCAGAATGCCGATTTGCAGATTACAAAGTACAACAACAACGCTCAACCGCACTATTGCCTGGTCAACAGTGAGGGAAAGCTACTGGTATCGCCCAAAAATTACGACCGCGACGTGGCGAATTTTGTGGCTTTCCTGGATGCCGGTAAAGCGAAGAGTTAGAGCGGTTTAATCGAAAAATAAAATATCCGGTTATTCCACTAACAAGAAATCTCCGCCTGATTCAGACGGGGATTTTTTTGTTAAGATGACGTTCGTTTAGCTTACGCTACCGATCCGGTCGGAATAGCCTGGGATTGTACCAGTTCCAAATCGGGTTTCGATTGGTCGGCAACTGTTACGCGACCACGCTCTTTCCGAACGATGCGGGAGTACAACGAAATTTCCTGGTCGAACAGGAACCGGAAGAACAACCGTACGTACGATGTATGGAACTTCAGGGTATCGTAGTATTCCGGGGCCGATTTCTTGATTTCGGGGAGCCGGTTCCAGGGAATAGACGGGAAATCGTGGTGCTCGTTATGGAAGCCTACATTTAGGTTAACGCTATTCAGGCCACCATAATAGCTGTACGTTTCCTGCTCCGGGTCGAGGGTCAGGTAATGCTCCTGAATCCAGCGGGCACCCAGCGGATGCAAACCAACGGAGAAGAACAGGCAAAGCAGCATAAACGCCAATGCTTTCCAGCCAAACAGCACAACGATCAGCGTGTCGAAGACTAACTGAACGAGGATATTAGCCAATACCCACTTATCGATAACCGCCAGTTCATACATTCGGAGCGTACGGATGGCCTGAAAAATGGGAAAAAACAGGAGCCAGAGGGCTTTGCCAATGGCGTAGTTATTGATCAGTTTTGCTTCGTACCAGTCGGGCAGATCAGCATCCAGCTCATGCACACCCTGAAACGCGTGATGCTTGATATGGAAGTTTTTGAACGATAGAGCCGTTGGTAATATAGTAGGCAGGTTCGCAAAAATAGCCGCCCACATATTGGCAGTGGGCTTACGGAAAATCAAGTTATGCGCTGCCTCGTGAATACACACAAATAGTGTATGAGCCGGAAAAGCGCCAATAAACCAGGCCGCAGCAATGATAACCCACCACGACTGATCCCGAACCAACCAGGCCATACCGGTCATCAGCGACACACAGGCCAGAATAACCCAGATTGTATTCGGGTTTTTTTGCCCGATCAACTTCTTGAGTTCCGGGTGGGATTTCAGTATTTGCCGGGTACGGATTCGATGGGGTTCCGAAGCGTTTGAACGAACAAAATCAGTTAACATAGCCATAGATGAGGTGTCGTCGGTATAACGGGGCCGCCCGTGGCGGTTTGATGAAAATGAACAGTAAAATTAGTACATTTTCAACTGCCAGCAACATACCGTTCGCCGAAACACATCTGATTTTTATCCTATTCTCACGCAAAACAAGAAAGGCGAAGCTAAGCAGCTTCGCCTTTACCGATTCAGGTTGATTCAATCAAAAAAAAAGTTGGTAGTAGTGAATGGTAAGGTAATGAGTAGTGGGGGTGGAATGGTATATTAGTAGCCGATAGGGAAGGAGTAACCCAGCGAAACGGCTACCCCCCGATTGCGCACATTGATATTGACAACCGGCACCTGTATCTGCCGGGTAAAGCCCTGTGTGTAGCGGCCTTCGACAAAGAATTTGCCGGTTCCGGCATCCATCGATAGTCCAAGGCCGCCAACGGCCCCTACATCCCAGCGGTTTAGCATGCCGCCGTAGTTAACGTCTACATCATAAGCCTGCGTCGTGAACAGGGCGGAGGCACGAGTCCGAATACGCCCATCAACGGCGTAGCTTACGGCGGGGCCAGCAATTAGGTAGGGCTGCACAGCTCCATCGGTCAGGTTGATTTTAGCCAGTAATGGAATCTCTATGTGTTGCGATTGATAGGCTATCGTGGCACCAATGGGCAGATTGAATCCCCCCAGCTTTACGTCAATTCCTTCCCGTATGGCAACTCCCTTCTGTACGTAAGCAACTTCCGGGCGGAACGAAACGCGGTCACTGAGCGGAATATCCAGGAAGATTGCACCCGTTGGTCCAACGGTTGAATGAAAAGCGGGAGTCAGGCTGCCTAAGTAATCAGGTTTAGAAGCAAACCCTATGTTAGCTCCTCCCCGAACACCAATTTGAACCTGGGCAAAGGAGGTTTGCGAAACCAGGGAACCTAAGCAGGCAATAAGACCGACAAGCACAATTCGTTTCATGGTAGTAAGAAAATAAAGTAAAAAGTGAGAACATGAATTTAATCGTGTAAAATGTCGGCAATAGGCGAAGTCGTTGTTTTAAGTGATTTCGTAGGTTAGAGGGTAGTGTTACGGAAAGGATTAATCCAGGCAGAAAAAAAATAGAATGACCAAGCCCGTCAGGCTGTTTTGCCTGGTCATTTCCACCGTTTTAAGCATTGTACTTTTTCTTGAAAACATTGTTATAGCCTCGTATCTTTACTAACCACCAATACTCCCTTAACCTCATCATGAAATATAGTAAGCCAACGAAGTTTAGTTATCTGCCTAAATTGCTGATGCCCCTGGACGTACTCGGACTTTTTGAGTGCGATCCCTTTGGCGGTTCTTTGTTAGTCAGGCGGATGCTGATTGGTATAGTAGGTTGGTCCACCTATGCTCGCTACACAGTAGTGAACCGTATTCAGATTGAGGGTACCGAAAACCTGGAGAATCTGCCGATTAATAACGTCTTGTTTCTCTCGAATCACCAGACCTATTTTGCTGATGTGATTGCTTTTTTTCACATCTTCTGCGCCGTTAAATGGGGGTTTCAAAACACGTTGTTGCCGCCCATGTATCTGTTGGCCCCCCGCGCCCGACAGTATTATGTAGCGGCTTCCGAAACGATGCAGAAGGGGCTGTTGCCACGCATTTTTGCGGCTATTGGAGCCATCACCATCGAGCGGTCCTGGCGGGCAGAAGGCCGGGAAGTACAGCGGTCTGTCGATACAACAGCGAATGACAAGATTGCCAAAGCCCTGGCGCATGGCTGGGTGGTGAGTTTCCCGCAGGGCACTACAACACCATATGCCCCCATTCGGAAAGGAACTGGTCACCTTGTCAAGAACATTGAACCAATTGTAATTCCCGTGGTCATAAACGGGTTTCGGCGGGCATTTGATAAGAAAGGGTTGCGGTTCAAGAAGCGGAATACGCTGCTCACGGTTCAGTTCAAAGCTCCCCTTGAGTACAGTGCCGAGGATACCGTTGAGGATATTGTAGCCAAAGTAAGGCACGCCATTGAGCAGGATACTCCGGAATGGGCGCAGGGAAATAGCTAGCATGGAGGCTAATCCCTGAATAAACGGAGGACTCTCACACTAAAAATGAACGGTTATGAACGCTTACTGTGAATGGAAAATAACGCTGAAAAATTACTTTTTTCCTGCCTGTATCCTTGCCTTTACGCTGTCTGTTTCCAGTTGTAGTAATGCCCATAAATCCACCGCTGCCCGGGATTTTACCCGCGTGGTGCAGGACACTAACCCACCGGTAGAGCCGCTGTCGCCGGAAGCGAGTCTGGCAAAAATTCAACTGCCCCCGGGGTATCATATCGAACTGGTGGCCAGTGAACCCATGATTCAGGAGCCGGTGGCAATGGCCTGGGATGGTAATGGTCGATTGTACGTAGCCGAAATGAACACGTACATGAAGGATGCCAATGCCACCGGCGAATACGCACCTACAAGCCGCATCAAACGACTGGAAGATACGGACGGCGATGGGCGGATGGATAAGTCAACTATCTTCATCGACAGTCTTGTGTTACCCCGCG
This sequence comes from Spirosoma spitsbergense DSM 19989, assembly GCF_000374085.1. Classification (GTDB taxonomy): domain Bacteria; phylum Bacteroidota; class Bacteroidia; order Cytophagales; family Spirosomataceae; genus Spirosoma; species Spirosoma spitsbergense. The sequence goes on from NZ_KB893622.1 coordinate 10,820, forward strand.
TCATGTTGCCGGTTGGCGACGAGCTATTGGTCGGTATAACCAACGTTCAGCACATCTGGAGTTACCGGGATACCAACGGTGACGGTAAGGCCGACGAGAAAAAAATAGTGTTCCGAAACGATGCCATCGACTCCCGAAATCTGGAACACCAGAACGGTGGCCTGGTCTGGAACCTCGACAACTGGATTTACCCAACCCGCGATAATCTTCGGTATAAATACCAGCACGGGAAATTAGTAGCCGATACCCTGATTGATAATATGATTGGGCAGTGGGGTATGACTACCGATAATTACGGTCGGCTGTTTTATTCCGAAGCTGGTCCCGGATTACCCGCCGTGCAGATTCAGCAAAACCCGGCTTATGGTGCCCTGAACTTTGCCGACCAGTATTCGGAAGATTTCACGAAGCCCTGGCCCATTATTGGCAATGTAGACGCGCAGGGTGGGCGGGATGCTCTGCAACCTGAAGATAATACCCTGAACAAATTTACGTCGGGGTGCGGGCAGTCCATTTTCCGGGGTGACCGCCTGCCCGTCGATATGCAGGGTGATTATTTCATTGCCGAGCCGGTAGGGCGTATCATAAAGCGCGGCAAAGTGACGAACAAAAATGGAAAGATTTACATTGCTGATGCCTACAAACAGAAAGACTGGCTGGCCTCAGCCGACATGAATTTCCGTCCTGTCAATACGTATACTGGTCCCGATGGCTGTTTTTACATTGTCGATATGTACCATGGCATCATTCAGGAGAGCGAATGGACAAAACCCGGTTCCTATTTGGGCGGTATCATTCAGCAAAAAGGGCTGTATAAGAATCGCGGAATGGGCCGCATTTATCGCGTTGTTCACGACGACTTTAAACCGGATACCCATCGCCCGAATATGCTCAACGAGTCGAGTGTCCAACTGGTTACGTACCTGGATCATCCAAATGGCTGGTGGCGGGACAATGCCCAGCAACTGCTCATTGTCCGGAATGCCCAGTCGGTAGTACCAGCGTTGAAACAGATTGCCCTGGGCGAAAAAGCGTCACTGGCGAGAGTGCCTGGTCCTCTGGCTCGTGTTCATGCGCTCTGGACGCTGGAAGGGTTGCAGGCCATTGACAAGCCCACTCTCTTTCGATCATTTATCGACCCCGACCCGCAGGTTCGGAAAACGGCGGTCTGGATTAGCGAAGGCTATCTGGCGAAAAAAGACCCGGCAGTAATTGCTAAACTGGCTATGCTGGCAGCTGACCCCAGCCCCGATGTCCGTATTCAGTTGGCCCTGTCGCTCCGAAGCCACAAAACGGACCAGACGCAGGCTATGGTTAAAACGCTGCTGGCCGACAACCCCAACAATGAACTCATGCAGTTTTCGTTCGCCACCTTCGCCGAAAGTCAGAAGGTGCTGGAGGCCGAGCGGGCACGCACTCAAAACCTCAGCCCTGCCGACCGTGCCCTGGTAACGAACGGGGCCACCATCTTCAAACAGCTTTGCGCAACCTGTCACGGCCCCGACGGCAAGGGTATCGCAATGGGCGGTAAGCAAATGCCTGCTCCCCCGCTGGTAGGTTCTCCCCGCGTGAAGGGCGACAAAATTCTGGTTATACAACTGCTGATCAATGGCATGAAAGGGCCGGTCGATGGTAAAACCTATCCGGATATGATGCCCTCCATGGGCGGTAACGACGATACATGGATTGCGTCGGTGCTGAGTTATATCCGTAATAGTAGCGAACTGGGAAATAAATCATCCGTGGTTACGCCCACCGAAGTAGCCGACGTGCGGGCCAACACACCTAAAATGCCGGGAATGACTCAGCAGGAGTTGGAAATCTTTAAACTGGGCCGTGCCGAACGGATAAACTGGAGCAAACCCGATGAGAAAAATAAGGCCGAATAGCATCAGGCTCAATCGATGGTGGTTGCCCGCTTTTCTACTCGTGTTATGCGCTCCCCGTCTGGTGGCGCAGCAGGCTGCCTATACGAACAGCATCGGTATGGAGTTCGTACTCATTCAGCCGGGTAGCATGGTGGTAGGGCGTTTTCAGCCACCCTACCCGAAACGGAATCCATCGGAGAATGTATCGGCTGCCACAAATAAGGGTATGCCCTGGACAAGTAAAGATTATCAACTGGCCGAAGAACTGGTAAAACAGGATGCCCGGCTGGGGTTTTCTGTCACAATTAGTCGCCCTTATTACATTGGTAAATTTGAGGTGACGCAGGGACAATGGAAGCAGGTGATGGGCAACAATCCGTCCGCTTTTCAGGGTAGTAACGTTACCGATGATGCTGCCCAGCACCCGGTAGAACAGGTGACGTGGCAGGATGCTCAGAAATTTTTATCAAAACTCAATGCGCTGGAAAAAGTCAGGCATTACCGGCTACCAACCGAATTTGAGTGGGAATACGCAGCCCGGGCGGGAGCTACCGACGACATCGCCTGGAAGGCTATTCAGGCAGCCGCTCAACTGGGATCTGTCACCACTGGCCGCGTTGGTCAGAAAGCCCCGAATGCCTGGGGTGTTTACGATACACTCGGCAATGTGTGGGAGTGGGTACAGGACTATTATAACGAGAAACTCTTTGCCGACCCACCCGACCATTCCACCCGTTCGGGGAAACAGCATGTGTTGAAAGGGGCTTCGTTTATGGGCGACGTGAAAAATGCAACCTACATGACGCATGCGGGTGGTCCGGGCAACGGCTGGGATGTTGGTTTTAGGGTAGTACTGGAAACGAAATGATTTAGACTGATCATGCGTCCGAAAAACCTACTTACGCTCTTATTGTTTACGCTGTTGCTGAACACGTCCTACGCGCAAATCGACAAAATTCCGGCAGGGTTTACGCCCATTTTTAACGGAAAAGACCTGAAAGGATGGCACAAAAGCCGAACATCGCACCAGGGAACAACGGGTAATTTCTACGTAGAAAACGGCGTCATCACGCTGAAACAATACCCCTACGGGCAGGGTGGTATTCTGCTGACCGACAAGAAATACCGCAATTTTGAGCTGTACCTGGAAGCTAAAGTAGATTCCTTCTGCAACGGAGGAATCTTTATTCGCTCGACCGAAAGTGGTGCTGCTTACCAGATTGAACTGGCTATGCCCGGCTCTCTGGGCGACCTGCTGGGCGAACGGATGAACGTGAGCAAAGGCGCGCATGCTGCCGCTATCGCCAGCGTCTGGAAACCGGGAGACTGGAACGCGTTCCGTATTCGGATGGAGGGTGATATTCCTGCCATTAGCATGTGGGTAAACGATGAACTGATGTGGACTGTCACCGAGCCGGTCAATGACTTCGTGGCTGGTGAAATAACCGGTATGATTGGGTTACAGGCGCATTGGTCGGCGGTGTATTCCGAAGCCGCCAACGCCTTTAATATGGCTAATTCATGGAAACCCGGTGCCGCTCACCGCTTCCGAAACGTTGCCATCAAAGAGTTGAAATAATGGGGAAAGCCAGGAAAATACTCCGCTTAACCCATTAAAATGCTACCGCCAATAACCCCGGCCCCGTTCGGAAACAGCGGATTTCCAGTTGTTCTTCGTGGTTGGGTAAGCGCACATAGCCTACCAGTTTCTCCGCACCGTCGGCGAAGGGTTCAACGTGCAGGTGCTCCCGAAAGGTGAGCTGGCGTTTGCCGTACAACTTGTACAGAGCTTCTTTGGCGCACCAGTAAATAGCCAGTCGATGTGGGTCACTGGCTGCGTGGGCAATTTCGTCGGCCGACAAAACGCGTGGCACTACCCGTCTGAATTGCTCCCGAATCGGCTCAATATCAATCCCGACGGGCCTTGATTTATGGAGTATAGCCGCTGCCCAGCCACCCGTGTGCGAGAGGGATATATGCCAGGAAGAATCAATCAGAAATGGTTTCCCAAATTCGTCTTTTTGAAGTCCCTGATACAGTGCGCCCTGTTCTTCAATCAGTTTTCGGATAGCCACCCGACAGGCCAGCCATTCAACCCGCTGCGCCGGATGGGTTATCATGGCCAGTTCCTCCTCCTCTGGTATGGTAAGGGGTAAACCGGCCCGCAGTGTCGGTTCATCGTCGGTAATTGACTGGAGTATGGCTACACAGTCCTGATTTATTTGCAGCGTCACAACTCAAAAGTCGGAAGTCGTTCGACAAAAAGAAAGGTTTGACGACCTTTGAGTGTCAACTTATTCGTTTGAATGCTGTGGTAGTAGAAAAAATAGACACATTTGGCGGGCATCGCGATCCGGTTTATACCCTCGAAAATAATGTTGTACCGGACCAGTTTTTCTCGGCCGGGGGCGATGGACAGGTAGTACGCTGGCGACTGGAACGGCCCGATTTAGGAGAATTGATTGCCACTGTACCGGCATCGGTATACGCACTGGCCATGCACCCAACCAGCGGACTGCTGTGGGTTGGGCAGAATTATGCCGGTATTCACCTGGTCGATTCCGATAAAAAACAGGAGATGTCCTCCCTCAAATTAACGTCGGCTGCTATTTTTGACATCAAGTTTTACAAAAGTGACGCTTTTCTGGCACTTTCGGACGGCGTTGTGGTAGTAGTTGACGCTGACCAGTTGGTGGTCCGGAAGCATCTGAAGGCAACCGACCAGTCGGCACGGTGCATAGCCATCAATCCAGTTGAGCGGGAGTTTGCTGTAGGGTATAGCGATCATACCATCCGCATTTTTGACCTACTGACTTATGCACTCAAGCATGTTATTTCAGGTCATTCAAATTCGGTTTTTACGGTTGCCTACTCGCCCGATTTTCGCTATCTGCTCTCCGCCGGGCGCGATGCCCATCTTACCATATGGGACGTGGAAAAAAACTATGCATTGTACCAGGATATCGTGGCGCATATGTTTGCCATAAACCACCTGGCGTTCAGCCCGGATGGCGGTCTGCTGGCTACTGCCAGTATGGATAAATCCATTAAAATCTGGGATGCCGAAACGTTTCGACTGTTGAAGGTAGTGGATCGGGCGCGTCATGCCGGGCACGGTACCTCCGTCAATAAACTGCTTTGGACGGCTCCCCGTCAGCTTCTTTCTGCCAGCGACGACCGGACAATTTCGGTGTGGAAATTATCCTCATAAACAGGGCTTGAACAGGAATACTCTATTTTTTGGCCTATTTTTTGTAAATTCCATAGAATGGCTGTTAATTTCACCTTTATCTGACGAATAGTGATTACTCTAATTCAAGCGCACCGATGAAAATTACGCCCATAGAAATCCGGCAACACACATTCGAGAAGGGGTTGCGCGGCTATAAAGCAGAAGATGTTGACGCATTTCTCGTTTCGCTTTCGCAGGAGTGGGAGCGTGTTACCAACGATCATAAAATGCTGAAAATGCAGCTTGAACTAGCCGAAAAAGAGCTGGGAAAGCTAAAAGAGTTCGAAATGACGCTGTTTCGTACCCTCAAAACCGCTGAGGACAGTAGCGCACAGATAACGGAGCAGGCCAACAAAGTCAGTGAGGGCCATATCAATGAAGCAAAACAAAAAGCCGACGAGATTCTGGCGGATGCCCGTAAGCGTACTGCTCTGATGGTAAAAGATGCTGAAAATCAATCTCGCTTTTTGAAAGATAATATCCTCAATGATTTGAAATCGCTGGAACATGATTTTAAGGCATTAGAAGGATACAAGGAGAATCTGGCGGTTCAGATTCGGGCACTAGCCAGCAATGCAATGGATAGTGTTGATCGGTTTGAGAAGAAATTTGCCAAGCAAAATCTGAAAGGGAAAATAGACGAAGTTACCACGCAGATTGAAGAGGATCGGAATAAAGAGAACGAACCAATAGAAATCGATGCACCGGCAGGTAACTCTCCGGAACCGGAGCAGCCAACCAGTAACGCTATCGATCTGCCTGAGTTGACTGACCGGTCAGAAGCTGTTCCTGAAGCCATTCCGGCTGATGAGGACATGACGAATAAACTGGAGGAGAGTGTTCATATCGCTGAACAGGAACTGGTTGAGCCAATAACCAAAGAAGCGCCTGTTGAGGAACAAACAGTGCCTGAGCCGACTCCGGTCAATGAAGAGGTGGTTGAAGAGGCAAAGCCCAAAAAAGGCGGTTCATTTTTTGACCAGATATAATGTAACGGGCTGCTATGCATAGCCCTTTCTATGGGAACAATTGCGTTAGAAGGACTCGAATTTTTCTCTTATCACGGTTTTTACGATGAAGAGCAAAAGATTGGTAACAAATATTCCGTCGATATAATTGTTACGGCCGATTTTTCAGAAGCCGCCCGGCGTGACCGCCTGAGTGCTACGGTCAATTACGAAGATTTGTATCGGATTACGTTGGGTGTGATGAAACAACCCGCCCGACTGCTGGAACACATTGCTCATCAAATTATTCAGGAGATACGAACCAGCTATCCCGATTTGGAGGCCGTAGAAGTCAGCGTATCTAAATTTAATCCGCCCATCGGTGGCGTCTGCCACCGGGCAAAAATTACGCTGAAGGAATAAGTACCAAAAAACATAAGTGGCTGATGCAGCAAAGTTAGTTGCGCATCAGCCACTTATGTTTTTTGGTACTCACACTGCCTGCTGTAATCCGGCAAAGGAAATGGCCATGTGCGAGGCATCATAAATGCATTCTCCATTCCGGATCAGTAATACCTGCGGAGATTCGTGTTCTACGCCAAAAACGGTTTCAATCTTGTTTGATATTGGTTTGTAAGCCAACAAATCGAGGTAGTATGGTTTTACGCCTAAGTGGTCGTTCCAATTGCGTTCCATGCGGCTAAGGGCCATATGGCTGATCGAACAACTGGTGCTATGTTTAAAAATCAATACCGGACTCCTGTTTGATTCTTCTTTGATAAGGTCAAGTTGGTCGTCGGTTGTTAGTTTGTTCCAATTCATTGTATCCACATGCTAGCTGTATTCTGTAGACGTAAAATTAGTTTTACGGTCAAAAAGTTCGCTAATTTTTAGGCGTGTACCGTAGCTTTTCAGCCATTGCGGGCGATATCGCTTCTGAATAAGGACCGTAGGCATCGACCAAAACACCCTTGTGGCCGTTTCTGGTTTCTATGGCATACAGCACCGATTCGTCGGATGGGTTGGTCATGCCTTCAAACCGGTATACATCAACGATGTCAAAGTCGGCGGGGCGGAGTTCGATGTTGTCGGGCTGGCAGTGCAAACAATCCGGTTTGAGGTTATAGTCCTGCGTGTATCCTTCTTTTCGCAGGCCTTCCAGTGCCTCGGTGAGGGTATCGTACGTTTTCATGAACGGGGGATTTGATTTTGTGTTTGTAGCTTTGTTGGTATAACCAACCGTACAACCGCTTGTTTCCGGGACTTTATAACACAGGTATCTTTATTTTTCAGGCGCTGGCGCGGGTAGCAGCTTCATTCAATCCCAAAGCCCGCAAATGGGTGGCCGGTAGGCAGGGTTGGGCCAATAGGCTACGGGCGCAACTAGCTGGGAATAGACAGCCTGTTGCCTGGTTTCACGCGGCCTCGCTGGGTGAATTTGAACAGGGGCGACCCGTGATGGAAGCGTTTCGGGCGCACTACCCAACGCACAAAATCCTGCTGACTTTTTTTTCTCCTTCTGGCTACGAGGTGCGTAAAGAGTATGACGGGGCCGATTTTATTCTATACCTGCCCGCCGATACGCCCGAAAATGCCCGGCAGTTCGTTCAGCTGGTCAGGCCGGAAATTACGTTTTTTATCAAGTATGAATTCTGGTACAATTACCTCCGCGAGTTGAACGCTGCGCAGATTCCGGTCGTTTCGTTCTCCGCCATCTTCCGCCCGAACCAACTGTTTTTTAAACCCTACGGTAACTTCTACCGGAATATGCTGGGGTACTTTGACCATATTCTGGTGCAAAATCAGGAGTCAGTCGATTTGCTAAAAGGCATTGGCGTAACAGCTGTCACGCTGGCGGGCGATACCCGTTTTGACCGGGTTGCGCAGGTTGCAGCCGCCAGGAAGGCTATTGCAGTAGCGAAAACCTTCAAAGCAGGCAGTCCACTGTTGGTAATTGGGAGTGCCTGGCCGGAAGATATGGCCGTATTGATCCCTTTCCTGAATACCTTCGACCAGCCGTTGAAAGTGATCATTGCCCCGCACGAAATTCATGACGCCGAAATCAAAAACTGGCTCAGTCAACTAAAAAAGCCTTCTGTTCGGTTTTCGGAGGCCAGTGAGCAACCTGTTTCAGAGGCTACCTACCTCTTTATCGACAACGTAGGCATGTTGTCTTGTCTGTACCAGTACGGCGAATTTGCTTACATTGGTGGCGCGTTTAAACAGGGATTGCACAACATTCTGGAAGCGGCCACTTTTGGAATGCCCTTATTTTTCGGGCCGGAATACCGCAAGTTCCAGGAAGCTATTGAGTTGATAAATGAAGGAGCCGCTTTCCCTGTTAGTAACACAACAGAACTTGCGTTACTATTCAAAAAGCAATACAATGACTCCGAAAAAGCGACCCGCGTCAGCCGGGAATACGTGCAGCGGAACATTGGCGCAACCGCAAAGGTTATGCAGGTAGCAGCGAAGCTGCTGGGCGAAAGACTGAAAGAGTGAAAGTAACTCAATCAGTAATCGCTCTTTCACCGCCTGGCGATCCTCTCCATTCGGCAACCCGGTTTCGCTCATTCAATAGATAACTCATTGAAAAATAAAGGTCTGATTATTCGCTCCACCGGTTCCTGGTACGATATCCGGAACGAAGATGGCCACATCTTCCAGGGTCGGTTGAAGGGCAAATTCAAAATAAAAGGATTCAAAGTGACCAACCCCATTGCTGTGGGAGACCGGGTCCTGTTTGAAGTAGAGGACGAAATTGAGAACACGGCGGTCATCACCGACATCGATCCCCGCGAAAACTATATCATTCGTCAGTCGGTCCACAAAACGGCACATGGGCATATTATTGCCGCCAACCTCGATCAGGCAATCCTGATTGCTACGCTGGCCATGCCCCGTACCTCACTGGGTTTTATTGACCGCTTTCTGGTCTCGGCCGAGTCGTTCCGGATTCTGACGACCATTATCTTCAATAAATCGGATATTCTGAACGACGAAGGATTGGCGTATCAGCAGGAAATCATGGATCTGTACGAGCGGATTGGTTACCAGTGCATTTCTACGTCGGCCACGGAAGGCGCGGGGGTGGAAGCCTTCGAGCAACTCCTTGATCAGAAAGTTACCCTGTTATCGGGCCATTCGGGCGTGGGTAAATCGACGCTCGTCAACGCCATTGCGCCCGATCTGAACCTGCGGACGAATGAGGTCTCTACGTTTGCTAACAAAGGCGTTCATACCACCACCTTCGCCGAAATGTTTGAACTGGCCCCCAATACGTACATTATCGATACACCGGGCATCAAGGAACTGGGCCTGATGGATACGGCAAAGGCGGAGGTGAGTCACTACTTCCCCGAAATGCGCGACCGCCTGAACCAGTGTCGCTTCGATAATTGCCTGCACTACAATGAACCGGGCTGCGCTATCAAAGAGGCCGTCGCCGAAGGCGAAATCGCCGAAAGCCGGTACATGAGCTATCTGAGTATGATTGAAGGGGGAGACAATCGGCGATAACATTCTGTAGCATGGACAATATATAGCGATCGAGGCTATACATTGTCCATGCTGCATTGTTCCCTAATTCGTCATGGCGGCCAGTAAATCGGCCTGGGTGATGATGTGTACCTGATCCCGTTCGTCGCGCACAAGCAGGGCTTTGTTATCGCGGTCGATGAGCGAGGAGAGTGCGTCGATGGTATTGTCCAGGCCAACGAATTTAAACGGTTTATCCATCAATTCACTCACCGGGTGATCTTTTACGGCTGGGTCATCAATGAGCCGGTTCAGGACGGTCGAGTCGGTTAGGCTACCGATTATATGACCGCTCTCGTCCGTTACCGGAATTTGCGAAATGCCGTAGCGGTTCAGCACCTGAATCGCCTGACTCACCGAAACCCCTGCGCCAATGGTAGTGAGTTGCGACGTTCCGTTTTTGTGATGGATAATGTCGCGGGCGGTTTTGAAGGCACGATCTTCCAGAAAACCGTGGTCTTTCATCCAGGTATCGTTATAAATCTTGCCGAGGTAACGCGTGCCGTGGTCGGGTAGCAAAATAACCAGTACATCACTTTCTTTCATGTGCTCTCTGGCCCACTCCAATGCGCCGTGTACGGCGGTTCCGCACGACCAGCCAACGAACAGACCTTCTTCCCGTGCCAGCCGACGGGTCATAATGGCCGCATCTTTGTCGGTTACTTTTATGAATTGGTCGATGACACTGAAGTCAACGTTTTGCGGCAATATGTCTTCGCCGATGCCTTCGGTCAGGTACGGGTAAATCTCCCCTTCGTCGAACTGGCCGGTTTCCTTGTATTTTTTGAATACCGAACCGTAGGTGTCCAGCCCAATAGAAACGATGGTTGGGTTCTGCTCTTTCAGGAATTTACTGGTGCCGCTGATGGTGCCTCCCGTTCCTACGCCAGCCGCAAAGTGCGTGATTTTGCCGTCGGTATCGCGCCAGATCTCGGGGCCGGTGGTTTCGTAATGTGCCGCCGTGTTGGCTGCGTTGTCATACTGATTGGGATACAGCGAATTGGGAATATCGCGGTTGAGTTTCTTCGCTACCGAGTAATACGAACGCGGATCATCGGGGGCTACGTTGGTTGGGCAAACGACTACTTCAGCACCCACTGCCCGCAGAATATCAATCTTCTCCTGCGACTGTTTGTCGGCCATTGTGAATATACACTTGTAGCCTTTCCCGATGGCCGCCAAAGCCAGTCCCATGCCGGTATTGCCGCTCGTGCCTTCAATGATGGTGCCGCCGGGTTTTAATACACCCCGTGCTTCGGCATCGGCAATCATGCTCACGGCAATGCGGTCTTTTACGGAGTTACCGGGGTTGAAGTACTCGACTTTCGCCAGAATCGTCCCCGGAATACCCTTAGTTACTTTATTCAGTTTAACCAGGGGCGTGTTGCCAATGGTGTCGATGATGGAGTTATGATAGTTCATGGTTCTGTTGTTTTGTTGTACTTCTCTAAAAAGGCAACGACCTGGCTGTGGAAGTGTTTGAAACTCTCGGAGTGTTGAATTAACCAGTTAGCGTCAAAATTTGCCAAAATAACATTGGCAATTTCAACCTGTTTAGCGACGAGTTTAGTGTAGCCATAAAGGGTGCAATTCAAATTGTCGCAACCATGTCGTAGCTTAGGGCATGCCTGACGAACACTCCCTGCCCTTCACCGAAGAAGAATATGTGGCTTTGGCCCGCCAGAAATATAGCGAACTCAAAGCCCTCAGAAGTAAGCCTACCTTCTATGACTACGAGAAGTCATTTGAGGAGATTTGGCTCGACTTGGGGCGACAAGTCCTGGAAAAGAGTCTGAGTCAGGTACCGACTGATCGTCGTAAAAAAAAAGATGAAAACACGCTTTGGACCCATACAGATAG
>NZ_KB893623.1 GCF_000374085.1 Spirosoma spitsbergense DSM 19989
GTTTGGGTCTCAAAAGCGAGCAGGGATGGGTACTTCAAGGCGAACATCGCATAAGCACTCATCAAAACATCGGGCAAGGAAAAGGAACGATTGGCTGCCCGTTTATCGGGAAAGCTACTAAACCAGCTACGCAACGTGATCATTTCGGTATCCAAACTGATGGCTTGCTGTAATTGTTGGTAGGTTTGACGCATGAACACAAACTACCAAATCAAACAGCAAAACCCAAATTAGAAATTGCTGGTTTTCTGCTCATTACACACGCAATGTCTTATATATCAACACTTTAAAAACTATCTATTAATAAGTTTTTCGTATTGATTACTTATGGATAAAAATAGTTTACGCAGGCTTTACATTGGTTGCGTCCTGTTAAAGTTAAGGACGAAAAAAAATTTATTCATAGGTCAATTTTTTTATCGGTTATTGTATCACCTTCCGTCGATTGACCACCTCCACGCGGCCCCCGCCGACGATTTTTCCGACGCTTGTTCTTGCCGGCTTCGCTGGTATCCTGTGCCAACGATTGCCCGTTGCCCGGTAAAGCATCGGGAACCGCGGTTATTTTTTCCGGCATGGGTTTGTCACCCGCATCCGTTCGGTTAAGCCGTTCCTGGCGCGTTTCCCCAGCCAGACCCTCCCGATTTTCAGGTCGGCTCCTGCCCCCTCCCCGTTGTCCGTCACGGCCCGCCCGGTCGCGTCCACCATCACCCCGCTGGTTGTCCCGACGGGCATCGTTCCCACGCCCGCCTTTACCCCGCAGCCCACTAAATCGTTTGGGATCGAACACGGGCGATTTACCCATGCCTAACCCTTCGGTAATGGACTGCTTATCCATTTCCCGTTCAATCAGGCGTTCGATATTGACGATCCGGTTCTGATCCTGATCGCTGATGAAGGTAATGGCGGTTCCGGTGGTAGCCGCCCGGGCCGTACGCCCAATGCGGTGAACATAATCTTCGGCATCGCGGGGGATGTCGTAATTGACTACGTGCGTCAGGTTATCGATGTCGATACCCCGCGAGAGTACGTCCGTAGCGACCAGAATGGGGAACGCTTTGTTTTTGAAATCGCGCAGGACCACTTCCCGGTCATCCTGCTCCAGGTCGGAACTGATACCACGGGATTCGTAGCCCAGTTTATTCAGTGCCCGCACAATGCTATTTATTTCTGCTTTCTTGGAGGTGAACAGGACCATACTGCTCACGGGCTTGGTACTGTTCTTGATCAGGTGAGCCAGCAGAGGCAGTTTCTGACTATCGTAGGCCAGGTAAAACTGCTGGTCGATACCGGCAGCCGGTTTGGATACGGCCAGCCGGATTTCTTCGGGGTCAATCAGGATACGTTTGGAGAACTCCCGGATTTTGTTGGGCATCGTGGCCGAAAACAGCAGGGTTTGCCGCTTTTTCGGAATCTTCTCCACAATATTCAGAATATCGTCCGAGAAACCCATATCGAGCATCTTATCGGCCTCATCCAGCACCAGATAATCAATTTTGTCGAAATTGACGTAGCCGAGCTGCATGTGCGCCATTAGCCGCCCGGGTGTGGCGATGATGATGTCGGCACCGGTTTCGAGTGCTTTGCGTTGTTTGTCCCAGTCGTCGCCTTTGCCCCCGCCGTAAATAGCAATGCTGTTGGCCTGCACAAAGTAGCCGAACCCTTCTACCTGTTCGTCGATTTGCTTGGCCAGCTCGCGCGTTGGTACCAGAATCAGCGTACTGGTATGGTCGTGGTTGGCGTGGGAAATCCGGTCGAGAAGCGGAATAAGGTAAGCCGCTGTTTTACCGGTGCCGGTCTGGGCACTGGCGATGAGGTCGCGTCCGTCCAGAATTTTGGGGATAGCCAGTTCCTGAATGGGGGTGGCTTTGAGGTAGTTCATGGCATCTACACCCGCCAGCAGGTCATCGTGCAGATTAAATTCGGAAAATGTCAAGGTTACAGCATTGTGAAGGTGAAAAACCGCTGACCTTAACTTCCCGGCCAGCAAACCGATAATACGGCCCGTACTGGTGGGCCATTGATTTGGAATCAAATATACCGAAAAATCAGGATTTAGCCAGTGTTCACCACCTGGTTCTGCAGTGGTATTTCGGTTGCCAGACAAATCGATTAACTGCGTATCAACAGATTTTCGGGTATTTCAGTTGCAATAAAAAGGTACCTTCACGTAGTGCGGTGAAGCCGCCCGATAAAACCGGACAGATAACCCTGTACTAATAGCCCATGCAAATCAACCAGCTAAAAAACAGACTAAAAATAGGCTTGCTGAGCCTGTTACTCCCACTGAATGGCCCGTCCCTGATGGCTCAGTCAACGGCCACCCCGACCCTGGAAACCATAGCAGAGTTTGGGAAGCATCAACCCATTGGACTAGGCGTTTCTCAGGAGAATCGGATTTTTGTCACATTCCCCAAAAACCCGGATGCCTACGATTATGGTCTGGCCGAAATCATCAAAGGAGAACGTCGCCCTTATCCCAATGCGGAATGGAATAAGTGGGATTCCCTGAAAGCACAAACTCGGTTTATCAATGTGCAGGCCCTGTTCGTCGACCAGACCAACACGCTGTGGGTGCTCGACCCGGCCAGCCCTGCCGGTCAAAGAGCCATTCCCGAAGGCATCAAACTGGTGAAGATAAACCTGGAAACCAATCAGATCGAAAAGGTGTACCGGTTCACCGATTTACCCCGCGAGCGTACGGCACTGAACGATGTACAGGTGGATTCGCGCCAGCAGGTGGCGTATTTGTCAGACCCCGGACGGGCGGCCATCGTGGTACTCGATTTGAACTCAGGTATGAGCCGGACCGTGCTGGAAAACGATAAATCGACAAAAGCCGACCCAAACTTTGTACTGACTATCGAAGGAAAGGAGGTTCGGGATAGCCGGAGTAATCCCTTCCGAAGCAACGTCAACGGTATTGCCCTGACCCACGACTTCCGATACCTCTATTTCCGGCCCATTACGCAAACGAAACTATACCGTATTGAAACGAAGTACCTGACTGATACTGGTCTATCCCCTGCCGAACTAGCTTCTCACGTGGAGGTGGTGGGCGAAACCGGGGTTTCGCACGGCATGATAGCGGATAAAGTCGGCAACGTGTACCTGACCGATTCGCCGGATAAATCCATCCGCTACGTTACACCCGACGGACAGTTAAAAACCCTGGTTCAGGACGACCGCCTGCTTTGGCCCGACAGTTTCGGCATCAGTACCGATGGGTATCTGTACGTGACAGCCGCGCAGATTCAGCGCACCAGGCGGTATAACAATGGTACTGACAGGGTGGATTACCCCTTTCGGCTCTACCGGGTCAAATTACCGGATTAGGTATGCTTAGCTAGTAATCCCTGCGATACATATCGTACTTTTGCGTTACTATATTCAAGCTTTATGCCACTATTTTTCCGTCGGTCCATTTTATACTTCGGCCTCATTGCGCCTTCCGCTTTATTCGCGCAGACTCCCCCACCCACCTCGCTGGACGATACGCTTCAACTCAATGAAGTGATTGTGCGGGGCTATGCCTCGAACCGGCGATTACTGGAAACCCCGGCCTCCATTGGTATCCTGACAAGTCGGGATTTAAACCAGCGATTCGGGATACCAACCCTGGTGCCCGCGCTCAATACCTTACCGGGTGTTCGGGCCGATGAGCGGTCGCCGGGGAGTTACCGGCTGGCTATTCGGGGGAGTGCCATCCGATCGCCGTTTGGGGTGCGCAACGTAAAAGTGTACTGGAATGAATTGCCCCTGACCGATGCCGGTGGTAACACGGCCCTCAACGCGCTCGACGTGCGGTCGCTGGGCCGCATCGAGGTGATCAAAGGCCCCGCAGGAAGTTTGTACGGAGCCGGTACGGGGGGAACCCTACTGTTTAGCGGGCTGGCCGTTCCGGCCGGAAAGAGCAGTGTGGAGGTGTCGGCCCTGAGTGGCTCCTATGGCCTCTACGGAAACGGCCTTACGCTGCAGACCGGCAAGAACAATGCCGCCCTCTCGCTAAGCTACAACCATGTACAGGCTGATGGCTACCGCGACCAGAGCGCCGTGGTTCGGGACAACCTCACCCTGACGGGATCGTTCAGCGTGAGTGACAAACGGACCATTTCGGTGCTGGCCCTGTATTCCGACCTACATTACCAGACGCCCGGTGGCCTCACCGAAGCGCAGTTCCGGGCCAACCCGCGAGCCTCGCGCCCGGCCACGGCTACGCTGCGCAGCAGTGCCGATCAGCAGGCGGGTATCTACCAGAAACAGGGGTATTTCGGGCTGTCGCACGAGTACCGCTGGAGCGACCGGATTCAGAACACGACCGTTATCTACGGCACCACAACCGACTTTGCCAACCCGTTCATCACCAACTACCAGAGAAGCACTGACCAAGGGCTGGGGGGCCGAACGGTGACCCAGTTCCGGCTACCGAACGGGCCGGTACCCACCACGATTACGGCCGGGGCCGAACTGCTGCGCAACTTCACCGTTATCCGCAACTTTGGCAACCGGCAGGGCCTGCCCGACACCATCCAGACCGATGAAGAACTGATTGCCCGCCAGCTTACGGTGTTTGCACAGGCCGAAGCTGAACTTCCGGCCCACTTCCGGCTGACGGCCGGACTGAGCCGCAACACTGTCAACTACGGGTTCACGCGCTTCCCTGTTCGCTCCCAGGGTGCGCAGCCCGCCCAGCTTCTCCCCCGCGACTTCGCGCCGGTGTGGTTACCCCGCGTGGCCCTGTCGCGGCTGTTTGGCCAGTCGGTATCGGCTTTTGCCAGCATCAGCACGGGTTATTCCCCCCCCTCGAAAGATGAAGTGCGTCCCTCGGCGGGTGGCTTCAACACGGCCCTCAACCCCGAACGCGGCACCAGCTACGAAGTGGGTCTGCGGGGGTCGGCCCTCAATAGCCGGTTGCGGTTCGATGTAGCCGTTTACGAATTGAACCTGACCGAGACTATTGTCCGGCGGTCGGATGCGGCCGGGGCGGAGTATTTCGTCAATGCGGGACGCACGAGCCAGCGCGGTATCGAAACCCAACTGGGCTACGATTTTATACTTCCCTCATCGACTGCTGCGTTTTCGCGGCTTCGGCTCTGGAACAACCTGACCCTGACCGACTACCGATACCGAAACTACCAGCAGGGCACCGTCGACCTGTCGAACAACCGCATTCCGGGCGTGGCCCCCACCACCAACGTGACCGGTCTCGACGCGGAAACGAAACAGGGTCTCTATGCCCACGTAACGTATCAGTTTCTGAAGGAATTTGCGCTGAACGATGCGAACACGGCGCTGTCGGATCCCACGCAGTTGCTGCAGGCGACCCTCGGTTTCCGGCGAAATCTGGGGCAGCACTGGACGCTCGATGTATATGCCAGTGGCGACAACCTGCTGGACCGGACCTACTCGCTGGGCTACGACCTCAACGCGGTAGGCAACCGCTATTTCAACGCGGCCCCGGCCCGCAATTTTGTGGGGGGCGTTCGGCTGCGGGTGAACTGGTAAAACGGTTTACGGTATTCGGTTTACAGTTTAAGGTAGCGTTGTGCGGTGCAGCTACTTTAAACTGTAAACCGAATACCGTAAACACAAAACCGTAAACCGTACTATGCTTCTCCTCACCAACCTCACCAAAGCCTACAACGGCGTTACCGTTCTGACGGTACCTGCCTTGCAGCTGTCGCCGGGTATTCATTATTTCCGGGGCGGCAACGGTTCCGGCAAAACCACGCTTTTTCGGACTATAGCCGGACTGCTGCCGTTTTCAGGAAATGTAACCCTCGATAATCAATACGAGATTAACCGTGACCCGGTAGCCTACCGGATGCGGGTCAACTATGCCGAAGCGGAACCCGTTTATCCTACCTTCCTGACCGCCCGCGACCTGACCAGTTTTGTGGGGAAAGCCAAGCAGACCCCTGCCGGACAGGTGGATACGCTGGCCGAACTGCTGGGTGTCGATGCCTTCTGGACTAAGCCAACAGGGCAATTTTCGAGCGGGATGCTCAAAAAACTTTCCCTGTTGCTGGCGTTACTTGGCACTCCCAGATTGATACTGTTAGATGAACCACTCAGCACGCTGGACGTAGCTACAGCCGCCCGGCTGTTCGACTACATTGCCAAACTTCGCCGGGAACAGGACATATCGTTTCTGCTCACCTCACATCAGGACGTTAGCCTGACGGCGCTGGATATGACGGGTATCTGGCAGGTGAGTCAGGGACTTGTAACACCGGCAGTATGATGGTCATGCTCCCCCTCCTGAACCGGGTTTTTACCGGGCCGTTCTACGCCCGGAACGCGGGTACGTTTCTGGTGCTTGTTCTGCTGGCCTTCGGTTTTCTGAGCGGCAATGAACACCGGGCGTTGATTATGGCGGCCCTGGGTTCCCCGTTTTTTCTGGCTATCGTATTTGTGTTGTGGAGTTTATACCTGCTGAAAACAGTGTCGTTCCTGTGGCAGGAACTGACCGCGCCGGAGCACCTGTTTCTGCAAACGTTCTGGCTGGTGCCCACGCCAAAACGGGTCATTTTGTGGCTGGCAGTGCAAACGGCTCTGCTATTTCCTGTTCTGGGATATGGCGGCTGGATGCTCCAGGTAGCAGCTCAACAGGGGCGGTGGGATTCGTTTGGCACCATACTCATCTTTCTGCTATTGCTGATTGGCGCTGGGGCTTTCCTCGCCGATTTTCGTCTACGGCACCCCAATCCTTCCACCCTTCAACTGCCGCACATTTCGCTAAAACTGCCCTACGAACTATTTTTCCCAACTTACTGGCTCCGGCACGAACCGCTCTCACTGGTGCTGACCAAAGCCTTTTCCGGCCTGCTGCTGGCGGGCGTTTGCCGACTCTACCCCACCGATGACTACGACCAGCGACTACTGCACATTGGGTTATTACTCGCCATACTGGGCCACGCGCAGGTGGGCGGACAGGTGAGTGCGTTCGAACGAAAGTATCTGCTGTTTCTGCCCAATCTCCCGCTATCATGGGCGCAGCGGCTGGGCAAATACGCACTCACGTACGGTCTTTTATGGCTTCCCGAACTCCTTGTTTTACTTCGGAATTGCCCGGTAGCCATTCAACCCGATTACGTCATCTGGCTCTGGCTTACGGGCTGGGGCTGGTTGTTACTGATGCACGGACTGGCTTATGGCTATGAGGTGTTGCCCGAACGCTGGCTAGCGGGCATCGTGGCCGCTTTTGTGATTGGCTTGCTCCTTATTATGTTTGGGGTACCCGTTGGCGCGTGGCTGGCATTGGGATGGCTGGGGGCCGTGGCGGTATGGTACTGGTCGTTTTCACTGGTACGGAGCAGTGCGTAGGTATAACGCCCCCCAATAAAGCACGTCCCTTTACATCTGTTTTCCCTAAAACCCCGTTTCACCATTCGTAATCCAGTCCAGTATCTGACTGGTTCGTGCGCCGGTTTTACCCGTACTGGGACTTTTGCCTTCGCCCCGTAAATCACTGACAATCTGCTCAATGAGGGGTTGCTGTACATGTTCGGGGAAAGCGACGGTGTATTCGTCGGTGCCGGATGCGGTTTCTACTTTAATCAGGAAGTTTTCGAAGAACGAAAAGGTGATGTTGCCTTGTGAGCCAATCAGCTGCGTCTGTTCCAGCCGCTGCGCGTTACTGGCCGTAAAACACCAGCTTCCAGTACCTAACACACCCGATTCAAAGTCAAACGTAGCCACTACAATATCATCGGCAGCGTACAGACCGGCCTGATTGCGGGCAATCCCGCTGGCTTTTGTAATGCGCCCCAGGGCAAACTCCAGAAAATCGAACTGATGCGCGGCCAAATCATGAAAATACCCGCCCCCGGAAATTTCGGGTGATACCCGCCAGCCGGGTTTTACGTTATCCGACGCAGCCGATGGCGGCAACCAGTTTAACTGCATCGACACGTACCGGATATCACCGATAACGCGCTGGTCAATCAGTTCTTTTACTTTCAGGAAATAGGGTAATGACCGCCGGTAGAAGGCCGTAAACAGGGGCACACCGGTTTCCTGGCTTACCCGGTTCATAGCGTCGCACTCGGCGGCATTGAGGGCCATTGGTTTTTCCACATAAACCGGTTTCCCGGCCCGCATGGCCCGAATGGCGTAGTCGGCATGGCTATCGGGGGGCGTGGCTACGTACACCGCATTGACGTTCGGGTCATTGATGAGCGCGTCGGCATCGGTGTACCAGGCCGGAACGTTGTGCCGTTTGGCATAATCGGCGACTTTGTCGGCATCCCTTCGCATGACGGCCACTAACCGGGAATGAGGTATTTTATTGAAAGCCGGGCCACTTTTCACTTCGGTTACGTCTCCGCAGCCGATGATACCCCAATTAATCTGATCCATATAAAAAGCCATTCTTTTCGGTATATAATCGGTTGATTCACCCAAAAAGAATGGCTTTCCCCCTTAATTCTACTCAACTTTTCTTCTGCTTACCGGCCACGGCCTGTTTTTCGGCAATGGCGGTAATGGCCGTCACCAGCCGGTCGAGGTCTTTGGGGTTATGGTACACGTGAGGGGTCACGCGCACCCCGCGAATGTTCTCCCACTCGATGCCCACGGTGTGAATCTTGTATTTCCCCAATAGCTGCCCGTCTATTTCGCTGGCTTTCATGCCGTCGATGGAGAACAGGGCAACCGCACCACCGTAGGCCGGCTTGAGCGAGGTATGCAGTTTAACCCCCGGCACATCCTTCACCCGCTCCATCCAGTAGTTTTTGAGGTAATGAGCGCGGGCAAACTTGCGGGCCGAGCCAATACTGTTGTGAAAATCGACGGCGGTGCCAATGGCCATTTCGGAGGCAAAAGACCGCGTACCAAGGCTCTCAAACTTACGAATATCCGGCCCGTCGGGTTCGTTGTTCGACAGTAAGGCCCAGACGTTTTTAATTTTGTTTTGCTTTATGTACAGCATCCCGCTGCCGAACGGGGCACACAGCCATTTGTGCAGGCTGGTGGCGTAATAATCGGCACCGAGGTCGGGGATTTTAAAGTCGAACAGGGCGAAGGAGTGTGCACCGTCGGCAATCACCTCGATGCCGCGTTTGTGGGCTTCATCGGCAATTTTCCGCACCGGCATCACCTGCCCAATCCAATTGATCATGTGCGTCACATGGACCACTTTCGTTTTGGGGGTAAACGCCCGGATGTATTGCTGCGCCAGGGCATCGTCGTCTTCGCTGGGGAGGTCGAGGTTCAGGTACACCAGCTTGATACCATCCCGTTTTTCGCGCTGTTTCCAGGCGTTGAGCATGTTCGGGTAATCCTGTTTGGTCAATATGACCTCATCACCCGCTTTCAGGTTCAGGCCAAAAATAACCGTATTCAGCCCCTCCGTCGCGTTGCGGTTGATGGCGATCTCTTCGGGCGAGCAACCGCCCAGATCGGCCAGTTTTTCGCGCAGGGCTTCGCGGCCCTGGTCGAGAATACGCCACATGTAGTAGGACGGGGCTTCGTTACAGTACTGATAAAACCGGATATGGGCGTCCTGCACCACTTTCGGTTGCGGACAAACGCCCCCGTTGTTCAGGTTGAGCAGATTGGGTGATACGGTATATTCGGCTTTCACCCAAGACCAGAAATCTTCGTCCTGCGCCCAGGCCGCCGGTGATTTCAGGGCAGCATCGGCACTGGAAAGGGGGTGGGCAACCGTTTCCGGCAAAAACTGGGGGAGCGTCAGGGCAGCGGTGGCGGCAGCCGTTTGACGAAAGAATGTTCGGCGGGAAGTAGACATAGCCGTAAATTAGTTTGAGAGTAGACGAGAGACAGTAAAACTAATCGTTTTTCGGAATAAATTAACCATTTCCTGATTGAGCGTTGTGTTTCGGAAGCATACCTCACAACGTCGAAAGTGGGCGAACTACCGGTGTAGCAGGTCATTTATGACGCGGGCCGTGCTGTAGCTATGGGGGTATTGTTGTATTTTTACCCGTCTGCTCCGGTATTAATCGGACGATTACGTCCTTTCCTGTTATGAAAAAGACTCTTTTACAAACCCTGTTTCTACTAACCCTGACGGCACTTTCGGCTACTGCTCAGTTCTGTTTTTCGCCCCGTCAGCCACAGGCCGATCAGGTTGTATCGTTTACTTATTCTCCGCAAACGACTCCCCTGGCCACGGACAGCACGCTGGAAGGGCGTTACGTGCGCTACGGTGCTCCCGGCATGATGCGTATTAGCCAGCCCACCAGTGTTACGCTGGTTCGGCAGGGTAAAGACTACGTGGGCCAGGTATATCTGCCGAAGAAAGATGTGGCGGGAACCGTGCTTTATTTCAGGAACAGCACGCTGCCAAAGCGGACCGACCTGAACAAAGGACAGTTCTACATTATTCCGGTTAGCGATGCGAATGGACGCATCGTGCCCCACGCTACGGGTGGACAGGCCTCGGTGTTTACGCGCACGCACCTACCCGCCGAGGCCGGTCTCAAACCCGACCAGAACTGGGTCATTACGCTGCTGGAACACGAACTGGCCCAAAACCCGGATTTACAACCGCAGTACTGGTACGATTTACTGGCGGCCAAAATAAAACAGCGCAAACCAGGGTATGGTCCGCAGGTAAAAGCGGCCATCGAATCGTACCTGGCTTCCCGCCCGGAACCCTCCCCTACCGAACTGGCCGATGCTGCCCGCCTGTATGAGAGCATGGGCGATTTTGCGAAGGTGAACGCCCTACGCGAACGCCGGAAATCCGTAGAACCCGCCGGTGCGCTCGTGCAGAAAGACCGCGCGATGGCTATTCGGACTGAACCGAACTGGACGAAGAAAAAGGAAGCCTACGCAGCCTTCCGGAAAGAATTCCCCACCGCTGCGTACCTGCCGGCCCTGACGATAATGATGACCGACGACTATTATAAGCAGAACGATATTGCCGGTTTGATGGCCTTTGTCGGGCAACAACCCGACTCCTTTGTTGATGCGCTGATGCTGAATACCATTGCCTTCAAGATGGCCGATGAAAAGCGGTCGGTACCGGAAGCCGAACAGTTGACCAAACGCGCGCTGGCCGTGTTGAAAAACCAGGCAAAACCAACCGATGTGTCGGGCGACTGGCCCACCGAAAAGCAAAACCGGCATCGGCAGCTGATGAATACCTATGCCCGGACACTGGAACAGCAGGGCAAATACGCCGAAGCCTACACCGCCTACCAGGACGTTCTAACGCCTGACACGGTCAATGAGAACGATCCCCGAACCATTGAGCGGTACTTCCAGTGTGCCCTGCGTACCAATCATGGAAACGACGCCCTGCCGGTTGTAGAAGAAGCGGTGCAAATCGACAAAGCAACTAAAAGCCTGAAGGCCACCCTGCAAGACTGGTACGCCAAACAACCGGGCAATACTACGGCTAAAGCCGATGCCTATCTGGCCGACCTCGAAGCCGATGTAAAGGCCGATAAGCGGGATGAAATGCAACAGAAACTCATTAATGAACCTGCTCCCGCTTTCTCCCTTACCGACCTGAAGGGGCGTACGATTTCGACGGCGGCCATGAAAGGGAAAGTGATTGTGCTTGATTTCTGGGCTACCTGGTGCGGCCCCTGCATTGCCTCTTTCCCCGCCATGCAACAGGCGCAGACCCGTTTCAAAAACGACCCAAACGTGCGTTTTCTGTTCGTCAATACCCGCGAGGGCGGTCCCGTTCAGCGTGTTTACAGCTTTATGGATAAACACCCGTACGACTTCGTTGTTCCTCTGGACGGGCAGCAGAAAGTAGCCAATGCCTATAAAGTACAGGGCATTCCCACCAAAGTAGTGATTGGGCCGAATGGCCGGGTTAGGTACCGAAGCATTGGCTATAACGGTAATCCAGAAGCCACTGTCGATGAACTGGCCCTGGTGGTAGAGATGCTTAAAGACGGGAAGTAAAAAAAACGATGACAACAGTTCGCCCCGCTACCCCCGCCGACCTGCCCGCTTTGGTCAACCTTCTGAAACGCGTTGTTCCGCTGATGAATCGGGCGGGTAATTTCCAGTGGGACGACCACTATCCGAACGAAACCGTGTTTAGGCAGGATATTGTGAAGAAACAACTGTGGGTGGCGGAAATCAACAGGCAAATTGCCGGAGTGGCCGCCCTGACCGAAGACCAGGAACCGGAATACGCACAGGTTGGCTTCGACCTTGGTCAGCGGGCTATTGTAACCCACCGACTTGCCGTTGACCCCGCTTTTCAGGGGCAGGGCGTTGCGGTGGCGCTCCTGGCACAGGCCGAGCAGATTGCGCTGGAGCGGGGCATCCGCTTTTTGCGCATCGACACCAATTCCGAAAATCAGATAACGCAGAAACTGTTCCCTAAAGCAGGGTACATCTACACCGGAGAAATTACCCTCGGTTTCCGGCCGGGGTTACGGTTTCTGGCCTATGAGAAGAAATTATAGCCGGGCGTTACGTCATTGCAGGAACGCGAATGACTTTCCCTGATAGCGGGGCAACAGGATACTCTCCCGAAGCAGGGAAAACGACTGAAATGCGCTGGCCGAAGCGGCTACATTGTCCAGCCAGGCCGGAATATCGCCACCGGGATCAAACCGGACGGTGTAGGTAATCTGCATCTGGTCACTGGTTGCCTGGCGCACCTGCCAGTTGGCCAGCCAGTTGTTAATACGTACCCGACCAGAACGGGGAGCAATCAAATTGGGAACATCGACCCCCTTGATGTATAATATTTTGGAAGTCGGAACATAGTTGAATGTTAGTCGAACGGTCATATCCCGGTCACTTACTGGCCAGGGCAAGGCACTCACTCCGTAGTAAATAAGTTCGGTTTCGCTGATGCGTTTGACCAGCCTGGCCGATTTCATTTTATAGATGACATTTTCGTAATTATTAATGTCCGACAGCAGGGCTACCAGCTGACTTTGGGTGCCGGGCATCGTACACTCTATCTTAAGCTCAGATAATTTACTGTTGGGTAGCCGACGGGAATAAACCTGTATCTGGTCTTTATCCTTTTCCAATTTCCAGTCGTCATTCGTCTGAGGCCGTACGGCTTTCATACCTACCCCATAGCTACCCAGAATTATACCCAAGTAGCATCCCAGTGCCAACAAATTCATCGTGTATATATGCATAATCATCGATACGCTCTCCCTCTCAACAACACTACGGCTGCTTTTGTTGGCAACAGGCAGCTTACCTAAACACCAGCGGATGCCCTTCTTTCGGTACTAAAAACTGTTTTTCGGGAATAGCTGCCGCCTTCAGCGCCTTTTTCAAATCATCGACAGGTTCGAATAATCCATCGTCGCCCTGCTGAAATGTGCCAAAATGAATACCCACCGCCTGCCGAGCGTTCAAATCCGTAAAAGCCTGCACCGCGCCAGCGGGCGACACGTGTACCGGGGCCATAAACCACTCCGGCCGGTACGAGCCAATGGGCAGCAACGCCAGCTTTATATCCTCTCCCCCAGTCACCAGACGGGCCTGTTCGCCAATTTTTTTGAAGTGTGGGCCGTAGCCGCTATCCCCACAGAAGTATGTTATTCCAAACGAAGTGTGTAGCAGATAGCCGCACCAAAGGGTTTCGTCGCGGTCGAAAATGCCCCGGTTACTAAAATGCTGCGCCTGCGTGCAGGTAATCCGGAGTTTGTCATTCACCTGTAGGGTATCGGTCCAGTCGAGTTCGCGGGTTGTCTGTCCACCGACCGATTTGGGCAGGTACGACACGCCGAGGGGCGTAATGAACAATGGATTGAAGGCGCGTACCAGTTTCTTCAGGGTGGGCAGGTCGAGGTGGTCGTAGTGGTTGTGGCTCAGCAGCACCACGTCGATGGGCGGCAGCTCCTCAAAACGAAGTCCCGGCGGACGTTTGCGCTTGACGCCCAGCCACGAAGTCGGCCCCACCCGTTCCGACCAGACGGGGTCGGTCAGGATGTTCAGGCCGCTGGTTTGAATCAGGAACGTGGAGTGGTTCACGAACGTGAGCACCAGACTGTCTCCCTGAATACGCGTAGCCGGACGTGCCCCAACAAAGGCGTCGGGTTGATCGGGCCAGGGACCTTTATCGCGGTGAAGCAACCACTTGAGCAATCCCCCCTCCGTCCGCTCCGGCATACCCGGATTGATGAATTTCTTCCCGTTGAAGTGGTCGGTAAGGGGGCCTTTGTAACGCGGAGCGCAGGCCGATACGGTCAGCAGCAGACAGGACAGGGTAAGAAGCGGCAGGGTAAGGTGCATGATTCAGACAATGGGTTATCGTTAGTATCAAAACTATCAAGTAGGAATCACCCGTTTTGTTTGAGCCCGACCAGTGATCCATAAAATCATAAAACGAAAAAACCCCGCCAACCCGTTTCCCTGATCACTCCCGTACGTGAATAGTGCTCTGGCGCAGGCGCAGGTACGTCCCGTCCCGGTTGGAGAAGGAAGCCCGGATTTCGGCCGCCAGCGAGAGGGCGATTTCTTCGGGCGAAACGGCCCCGATATCCAGCCCGACCGGGGCATGGATGCGCGGAAAGTCCTCGTCGGCAATGGGATTGCCTTCGTCGGCCAGTTCGGCCCAGATTTTCTCGGAACGGACGCGGGGACCAAGCATACCGATGTAGGGCGCGTTGGTAGCCAGCGCTTTCGGCAGGTTTTGTTTGTCCGTTTTGTAGTCGTGCGACATCAGAACGATGGCCGTATGCTCGTCGAACAGAATATCCATAAAGTTTTCGGGCTGGACAATCTCATCCACCATCTCGGCAATCTTTCTATTGACTTTCAGGGGGTTGGCTACTACTGTTATCCGCCAGCCCATTTCCCTGACCAGCCGGGTAAGCGGATATACATCGTACTGATGTCCCCACAAAACTAGATGCGTTTCGGGTGGCAGGATCTCGATAAAGGCTTCCAGTACTTCGCCGTCCGGCCCTTCAACCTTATACGGAGCCGACACCCCTTTGGTGATACGGGCCTGCATCTTTTCGGCCAACTGCGGCTGAATAGCCTGGTTTCCCAGTATGTTCAGGCTGGTATTATCGGTATATCGGATTACATCGCCTTCGCTAATGGAGGTCCAGTTGCCTTTCAGGCCGGTAATGGTAAGGAGGACGTGGGTTTGGCGCCGTTCGTTCATGCAATCTTTCAGTACTTCGACGGGGTTAGTTGAATCGGTAAAATCCAGCGGGGTAAACAGTACATCGATGATGCCGTTGCACCCCAGCCCCACGCCAATCTGGTGCTCATCGTCAGTGGTGGTATCGTAGGTAATTTTGGACGGCGACGCTTTGGCGATGGCCAGTCGGGCGCGTTTGAGGGCATCCCCTTCCAGACACCCCCCGCTAATCCCGCCAATCCAGACGCCGTCGCTCATGACCAGCATCCGGGCACCCGTACGACGGTAGGAAGACCCTTCTACCCGCACTACGGTTGCCAGCGCGGCCTGCGTCGTGTTTTTGTCGAGCTGGTCATAGCCGTCAATAATTGCTTTAATTTCTTTCATTGGGTAAAGAGCGAAGGACTTAATTACGGCAATTGCCATCCAATTTACGGCCTGTATTTTTGTCGGGCACCAAACACCGTACGCGGCTATCACTATAAAGGTAACATCCGGCACGTTTTGTCTGATGCTAAAAATAGTCCTCGACGATTAAAAACCGTACGTCCCGGCTTTTGGTTTGCATCCACCGTTTTTATAGCCGGTGCCCTGCCGCTTTCAGGTTGTCCAGATTAGGTACGGGGGCGAACACATCCAGAAAGAGAAATTGAAAGCCACCCCCTTCGTCTATTTTTCGACATGGCCCAATAAGACGTTAATCAGCAAAGCCTACAAAGACACTATCCAGGAGTATCATCGAAAGGGAACCAACTTCGATTCACTGAAGGAAAAGCTAGCCTTGATTGTCGCTTACTGGACGAGTTATCTGCATCCCAACCGTTTTAAGTACCCTGGGGGAGCGGCCATTTTACCTAAGCTGATTTATACTACCAAAGAAATTGAATTCATATCTGGCTGATTTTTCAGCCGTGTCTGAGTTACCCCATTTAACCGGGCTTTGCTGTTTACTTTCGCCCTCGAATAAAATTATGGGTTAGTCAAGTCCTTTACAATACTGGCAACGACCTCAAAAAGCAGATCTTTCCGATCCTGGGGCTGAGCAACTAAATGATGAGTAAGAACCAGGAAAATACATGTGGCCAGCAGCGCCTTTTGCACACACGTAGGCTTTTACGGCAATGAAATCAACCGGATAGTGCCCCTTTACTCACCTAACCGCGCCTGTTGTTCAGCAGGTATCTATCTATTTCGTTCGTTACCCGTTAAACTGGCAAGCGATGAGCTTACTTACCAGCCTATTAAAAAAAGCGCCCCGATCAACCTGATCCGGGGCGCCTGCGCGTTCATGATTACTTTCTGTATCAGTAGTTTACCAGCCTTTCTCTTTCAGTTTAGCTGCTATCCGGTTCACAACGATCTGGTAGCCCTGCGTGTTGAAATGTACATCATTCGCATGCAGCCCGGTGGGAAACAGGCCATTGGCAATATCCGTCCGATCATTTCCGGTGGGTGTATAGCCAATAGCCGCCATTTCAGCATCGGTAGGTGGCATGATGGAAATATAATTGTCAGGGTACCGGGCAGCCAAGTCGGCATTTAAACTGTCGATAAGTTTATAATTAGCCGTTGATTTAGGCTCTTTCAACGAGGGAGGTACGCCAATCACCAGAAAGCGGGCGGGTGCATCAATGTATCGTACAGCCTTATCAATCAGGGCAGATACGCCGGATAGGGCGGGCACATCGTTCCGACCCATCCAGAGAATCTGGACGGAGCCTTTACTGGCAACGGCATCGTCGGGGGTAAAAACAGAATTGGCGGGGACGCTGGTGGTTGATGCCGCCTTAGGTGTCAACGTATAGGTTTCAACCAGATTGGCAACATCGCCACTAGCGGTTCGGATCATGGTTACCGGTACTCCAGCTACCGTTCCAGTAACCATTCGGGTATCGGTACCGGTGGTATACAGTATAGGAATAGAAATCGCTGTGACCTTAACGGGGGTTGTTCCCTTAAAGGCATTTCCCTCCACACTGAGCGTAACGGTACTGGCTCCCTGACGGCCAACAATCTGTTCTGTTTTCTGCCCATCAATACCATAATTATTTACCGTTCTCCCCAGCAGGGTAGACAGTTGCGTCGGGTACGGGGTACTACCACCCAGTCCGCCTTCGGTCAGGCTATCACCCCAGGCGGCAATAACACCCTTGCCACTGGCTGGGGCCGATGTTGTACTGCCGGGGGCGGTTGTCGTTGCACTACCCGGGGCCGTAGTAGTACTGCCCGGAGCCGTAGTAGTACTGCCCGGTGCAGGAGTCGGATCGTTGGTTTTTGTCAGGCAGCTGTCAAGTAGTGTCGTGGTAATCACTGCGCTGGTACCGAATAGAAAACCACGCCGGTTAAAAATTGAAAAAGCCATTGAGTATATTAACTGATTAAATTAGTGTACAGCATACCAACTAAAACAAGGGGGTAAAGTTACTTTTAGTATGGATGGCAAGCGGGGAAACAGGCAAAACTGGCTCGATACGCCTGCTTTAAGGGTTGAAATAAGGACCAATAAATAAGATAAGAAGCTGACTAGTGCGGTACGTTCGATGATCCAGGCGCTACGGCAAGCGCTACTGTTCAGGCATAAAACCTGGTAGATTAATACTATGGGTGCGTTAAAAAAAAGGTACGTATACCACGATACGCTGGAGCAGGACCGTGGTATACATACCTTTTTTTTTTAACGCACCCATTACTGGAAGAGCAGGCGGGCATGAAAGAATGGCCTGCACAGGCTATTCTTTTCATTGGCAATGGAGTGTTAGGCTTTATAAAGACGCGATTTCATTTCTTTTTTTCAGGCACTGCTTCCATCAGTAACGAATACGCTTTATCGAGGGCTTTGGCACCGGCCTGCGATCCTTTGTAGTGCCCCAGCCGAACAACAACCAGATCGTGCGATGGAATGATGGTTGTCGATTGCCCACCAGCCCCCAGCATCATGTAAGCTTCTTTCGGAATAGGGCGGGCACCGTCGCCGTTTATCCAGAAGAGTCCACCGTAAATGGGTCGTCCGTCCGCTACCCATGCCGGAGCGAGTGTACTGACGAATTTGGTAAAGCCTTCGGGCAAAATTCGTTCGCCATTCCAAACCCCATCCTGCAGATACAGATTTCCTACCCGTGCCCAATCCCGGCCTGACGCAAATTCATAGCCCTGCGTCAGGAAATTTCCGTAGGGGTCCGTTTCCATAATCATGCTGCGAACCCCAATCTTATCGAACAAGGCCCGCTGCGGGAAGGTATGATACGGCTGCCCCAGTTTCTCGATACCCAGGCGGTTGAGGTAATTCGTTAGTACGGGGTCGCAGTTACGATAACGCCCTACGGTGTTGGGTAACCACTGCTGCGGCAGACTGGCCGCATAGTCGAACGAATTAGCCCCGCCCGTGTACAAGTAAAGATGGTCGGGATAACCCAGCGCCGGATCATAGTCGGGGTCCTGTGGTGCCCGGCACCGCAAGCCGCTGGACATGTGCATGATATCCATGATTCTGATCCTGGCCCGCTCATCGCCCTTGCCCTGCCACTGCGGAATTGGAGCGGGCTGATCCAGGGTATAAACGCCTTTTCCAATCAGAATTCCCAAAAACGTAGCCGACAGACTTTTACCCATCGACCAGCTTTCGAGGGGCGTATCTTTCGTGATACCCTCGCCATACCGTTCGCCAATAATCCGGCCTTTATAGGTGACGACGAAGGCCGCCGTCTGGGCTTCGGCTGGTTCAAAAGCGGCATTGATGGCCTGCGTAACCTTCGCCATATCGACCTCGGCGGGCATAGGGGCCGTTGACAGCACGTCGCCCATTGGCCAGGGGGTTGTAGCCGGATCAGGCAGGTTTCGCGAGATCGTTACGGGCTTATAATTGAGTGAACTGCTGCCTTCGGGGAGCGTGACACAACCGGCATCACCCACATAGATAGCGGTTCGGGTAACGCCATTGGGCAAGGTGATCGAAACTGACTTCTTTTCATAATCGATGACGGGTTTCCCCACCTTGGCCCGTTCGGCATAGGGACTCGTAAAGTACCCGACATTCTCGGCGGCAAAATCCGGTTTCAGGCCCGTAATGAACACGGCCGAACACATAATTTTGGCATACCCTGATGTATTATGCGAAAGGGCATCACCCGGCGGGGCTTTATACGCCGTTTTGAGTTCTAGTGCCGCAGCACGGGCAATCAGTTTACTGCGAAGGTCCTGCGCACCGGCATTCAGGCAACCCCAAAGAAGCAATGCCGGGATGAAAAAACTAGCGATTCGGTTCATGTTGGTTTTTAGGCTGAGAAGTAGTTTTGATTAAGAAGCAGGACTGGGCCAAAGATGTCAAATGGGAGTTGTAGGTTCATTGGTAAACAGGAAGACGATAATAGATGAATGAATTCTTACCATACTGGTCAATTGTTGGACACCCTACACTGGCCTTTCGATCCAACATCGGGGCATCGATTCGTTAAAAGGGTATCGTTTAGAGGTTTTAAGAAAGAAAAAGCCCTTTCCCACAAGTGCTACTATTGACGGCTTTAGCCGACAGATAACTTACCGTAAGGTTAGATAATACGTCTACAAATAGCAAATGGAATACCCAAATAACCGCTGATCAATAACGATCAGCGTGGAATTGACTGCCGGGCCATACATACCCAGAGATTTGACGCATCCGGTAACCTATTCCCCAGGCATTATTATAGCCAGTGCCCTACCGCTTTCAGGCTGTCCAGGTTGTGGACAGGGGCAAACACATCCAGAAAAGGCATGGCGACCTGCATCGCCGATACGGTTGGCTGAAACGACGGGTTGCCCGCCAGCGGATTGAGCCAGACCAGTTTACGGGCCTTCGCTTTTATGCGGCTCAGGCTTTCGGTCAGTACGGCCACCTCGCCGGTATCCCAGCCGTCGCTCAGGATTATCACCAGCGTCTGACTATCGACCAGCGACAGGTAGCTATCCGTAAACTCCCGGAGCGACTCCCCTATTTTGGTGCCGCCCCCCCAGCCCGTTACGGTGTCGGACAGGTGATTGATAGCATCCGGGAAGGGACGGTTTTTCAGGGCGGGGGTGATGCGGTGCAGGCTGGTGCTGAACACAAACGTTTCGATGCGCCGGAAAACGGTCTGAAACGCGTACATGAACTGAATCAGAAACGTGCTGTACAGATCCATCGACTGGCTCACATCGGCCAGAATCACCACTTTTAGTCGATTCTTACGCGGTTTCTGATAAGCCAGTTCAACCAGTTCGCCCCCGCGACGCAGGTTTTTGCGCAGGGTCTGGCGCAGGTCGAACTGCCGGACGCTGGTCGTTTTCTGCTGCCGACGGTTAGCGCGTCGGGCCAGGGTGAGCGACAGCTCGCGGATGCGCTGCATGAGTTCGGGCAGGTCGTCGGCTGCGATAGCCGAAAAATCCTGCTGCGAGAGGTTTTCCTGGGTCGAGTAGGTAGTCAGTTCGGTTTCTTCGGTGGGTTGGTTGCCATACAGCCAGGATTTCAACTGGTTGAAACTCGGCTGCGGACTTTTAGTAGGTCGCTGCCGATTGGGGTCGTCTTTGGTTTTGGCATCCACCGCCGTTTCCAGTTCCTTCCAGTACTGGGCAAACAACCGGTCGAACAGGGCCAAATCCGCCGACCGCCGACAGAACACCGTCCGGAAAGCCAGCCGAAAATCATCCCGCACCCCAATATCGACATAACCTAATGCCAGCAACGCCGTTGCTTCCTCATCGGGACCAATACCCAGCCCATTCTCGCGCAGGAAGCGCGAAAAAGCAATGACGTTTTCGGGTAGGGTTAGTTTGCGGGCGATGAGCATTGGAGGGAGGGGTAAATCTTTTTATAACTACGTCCTTCTTCTCATCTAGTCAGCATATTTGATTAATAATTCATCTTCAAAGCCAAATATTGTTAGAGCTTGTTTTATTCTGTCAAACTTTCCAACGTTATCAATATTTGCTTCTATATAGTAGGTGTCATTTAACTGTACTGCTTGCCTCACATCATCATCTTTTGGAGATTTTGTCAGGCTTATTCTTTTACCAATATCTGAAGTAAAAAAAGTTTCTGGTTGCAAATCAAAAAGTTGTTTAAAAACTTCAATATAAAGCTTGGCAACTTGAGTTACTTCAAGCTTTTGATTAAAG
Source organism: Spirosoma spitsbergense DSM 19989 (assembly GCF_000374085.1). Classification (GTDB taxonomy): domain Bacteria; phylum Bacteroidota; class Bacteroidia; order Cytophagales; family Spirosomataceae; genus Spirosoma; species Spirosoma spitsbergense. Next base: position 21,188 of record NZ_KB893623.1, read on the forward strand.
AAAATTGCATACTCTAATTTTTTAAACTTTGGTTCTTCTGCATCAAAAATATTCACTTCGTTACTGCCCGTTTCTAGCTCTACTTGGATATCAGGAATTCCCCAAATTTTAACAAACCGATGAGCAATTATATTTGCTCTACTTTCTATTTCCTCTTTATCCCATCTCGATTTTTCTTTCAAATCCCTATTCAACCAAAGACGGCTAAATTGATATCCCTGCTCTTTACCATCAACATTCATTTCTCTCTTCTCAAGGAATGGTTTATTTCCAAGCTTACCATTATTACCTGAAAGTGTCAAATTCCCGATGGTATTAAGGTAATTCTCCTTTATCAAATTATAAGGTACTCTGACAATTCTTGTGGTCAGATGGCTTGGGCTAGTACTCTGAGCCGAAGATGAGCGAAATTTGGTAGCCCATAACTGATCCGTTTGACATACCGAATCACATTATTGAGTCCCTCGGTAACGGCATTGGTCAACTGCTCATGCCCATAATTGGCGATCGGTTCGAGCCAGTTGGTCAAGGTATTAAGGAAGGGCGAAAAACCCGCATAACCCAAAGCCCTGGCTTCCACCAG
>NZ_KB893624.1 GCF_000374085.1 Spirosoma spitsbergense DSM 19989
GTTTGGTGCCTTCAAATCCAGAGGCTTTGATTTAGAAGGGTGTGGCCTAACCAAGCATCATCGCCTTCGTCGGCTGTTGTTTATCTTGTCAATGAGTCTGATTTGGGCCCTTGAAACGGGCGAGTGGCTCATCAAAGCGGGTCATAAAATACCAACCCGCAACTTGACAGGCCGATGCCAAGCGTTGTTTAGTTTATTCCGTCACGGTTTAGATGAACTGCGCGATAGAATCCTTAAAGGCCAACCTGTTGGCCACCTTGTACCACTTTTGTCCTGTACTTAGGGCATCGACTTTCAGGTCAACGACGAACGAGGGTCTGGTATGCTGAAACAGACCACCAAATTTGCCGGAGCCAGTCTGGGTAAGTTTCTGCTGAAAGAAGGCGCGAATACGGTCACCATTTTTCGGGGCTGGGGCTACTTTGACGTTGATTATATCCAGCTAACTCCCGCTACGTCAACCCTGCCCGCGAAGCCCCCAAAAACGCTGGTCGATGCCCAGGCAACCCCATCAACTAAAGGATTATTTTCGTACCTGGTCGACCAGTATGGCAGCAAGGTTATTTCGGGGCAGCAGGACGACGTGGAGTACGTGCTGGAAAAAACCGGTAAAGAACCCGCTATCGGCTCCTTCGATTTAATTGATTACTCGCCCACCCGCGTTCAGAACGGAGCCAGACCCGTAAGAACCAGCGAAGCCATTATTGACTGGGCAAAAAAGGGCGACGGGCGCGGTATTATCAGCCTGATGTGGCACTGGAACGCCCCCACCGACCTGATCAATCAGGCACCCGACAAACTCTGGTGGCGGGGCTTTTATACCGATGCCACGACCTTCGACCTGGCAGCCGCCCTGGCCGATAAAAACAGCGACCGCTACAAACTCCTGCTCAGCGACATCGACGCGATTGCCGTTCAGCTAAAGAAATTTCAGGCTGCCGATGTGCCGGTTTTATGGCGGCCGCTGCATGAAGCCCCCGGTGGCTGGTTCTGGTGGGGTGCTAAAGGGCCCGGCCCCTTCAACGAACTCTGGAAACTCCTCTACGACCGGCTGACTACGTATCATAACCTGCACAATCTCATCTGGGTCTACACCGCTACCGATACGTTCCGGGCCGACTGGTACCCCGGCGATCAATACGTCGATGTGGTCGGTCTGGACATTTATACCGATGCGTCGGCAAATATGAGCGGTAACTGGAGCAGTGCTCAGTCACCCCTTAACGGCAAAAAGCTCGTTACCCTTTCCGAATCCGGCAATCTGCCCAGTGCCGATAAGGTTCGTGGTTTCCGTACGTGGTGGTCGTGGTTTGCCGTCTGGACCGGTACAGACTACATCAAAAAACAGCCCCTTGACCAGTTAAAAGCCATCTTTACCGATGCCGACGTAATCACCCGCGATGAACTGCCCAACTGGCGGCTGGCCGCTCCGGCCGTTGTAACGGGCCTGGAACCTTTGTTTCAGGTTACCCTAGTGGGGAATCCGGTTCAGGGCGATGAGGTCAACCTGGAAATCAGAGGGGCACAGGCACAGCCGCTCACGATTCGCCTGACAAACATGCTGGGCCATCCATTGATGGAGCAAACAGTCGTACCGGTATCTGCTCTGGCCCGACACCCGTTTTCGTTGGGGAAGCAACCCGGTGTCTATTTTATACAGGTAAGTAGTCCAACTACAGCGCGTACTTTCAGGATTATCAAGTTATAGTTACTGAGAATGTCATTTCCTCATTCAATCTCCCGACCAATGATTTATTGCAATCGCTTACTCTTCGTATTACTGCTGTTTCTATGCCTGCCGAATACCAGTCACGGGCAATCGGTGCCGATTCCTTCTACCGTAGCAGGAAACAGTTTGATTCGGCTGAATCAACTTGGTTTTTATCCCAGCGGACCTAAAGTAGCCATTGTACTTACGAATGCAGGCGGCCCTTTTCAGGTGACCACGCCCGACGGCAAAAAAGTCCTGTTCTCCGGTACACTCAGCGAAGCCCGAAAAAGCAGCATTTCAGGTAAGACAGCCCGCACCGCAGACTTTTCGGCGTTTCGTACCGCAGGTACTTACGTGGTGAATGTGCCGGGGTTGGGCCGCTCCTACTCATTTAAAATAGAGCCGAACGTTCACCACGACCTGGCAGCGGGTTCTCTGAAAGGGTTCTACTACCAGCGGGCCTCGACCGATTTGCCCGAAAAATACGCCGGGCAGTGGCACCGCCCGGCTGGCCACCCGGATAACCACGTACTCATTCACCCATCGGCGGCTTCGGCTACGCGCCCGGCGGGTACAACCATCTCATCGCCCGGCGGGTGGTACGATGCGGGAGACTACAATAAATACATTGTCAATTCGGGCATCACGATGGGGACGCTGCTGTCACTCTACGAAGATTTCCCTGATTTCTGCAAGAAGATGACCGTAACCATTCCGGAGAGCGGCAACCAGCTACCCGATTTACTCGATGAATCGCTCTGGAACCTGCGCTGGATGCTGACCATGCAGGACCCCGCCGACGGGGGCGTATACCACAAGCTGACCAATCCTAAATTCGATGGCATGGTCATGCCCGATAAAGCAAAGCCCGATAGGTACGTCGTGCAGAAAAGCGTGACAGCCGCCCTGGACTTTGCCGCCGTGATGGCGCAGGCCAGCCGAATTTTTACCTCATACAACGGCGAACTCCCAGGCCTTTCCGACTCCTGCAAAACAGCCGCGGTGAAAGCCTGGCAGTGGGCGAAGCAAAACCCGGATGCCCTTTATGACCAGGACGCCATGAACAAAGCGTTTGACCCGGATGTTGTCACCGGCACCTACGGCGACCGCGACGCCAGTGATGAGTGGATATGGGCGGCTGCCGAACTGTACCTGACGACTAAAGACGATAACTACTACACCACCGTCAATCCGTTTCCCGACGAGAAAACGCCCCTACCCTCCTGGCCACAGGTACGCACGCTGGCCTACTACTCACTAGCCCGTATGCGCAGTCAGCTAACGCCACGTGGCCAGCAGGATTTACCCAAAATAAAAGCCCATATCATCCAGCAGGCCGACCAGATTAAGCAGGATGTTAGCAGTCAGGCATTCCAGACACCGATGGGCAAATCGGCCGGCGATTACATCTGGGGGAGCAGTGCCGTAGCCGCCAATCAGGGCATCGCGCTCATTCAGGCGTACCGGCTTACGGACGACAAATCGTATCTGGACGCAGCGCTGGCCAACCTGGATTACCTGTTGGGCCGCAACGCCGTTGGGTATTCTTTCGTGACGGGGTTTGGCCACAAAACACCCATGCATCCCCACCATCGCCCGTCCGTTGCCGATGGTATCGATGCGCCCGTTCCCGGTCTGCTCTCGGGTGGTACCAACGCCAATGCGGCCCGGCAGGACAAGTGTGCTGGTTATACCACTACGATTGCCGACGAGGTGTATCTGGACGCTGACTGTTCGTATGCCTCCAATGAAATTGCCATCAACTGGAACGCTCCGCTGGTTTATCTGGCTACCGCCCTGGAGACCTTACAGGATAAGCTAAGCGCCAGTAGCACCCGAAAATAGCTCCTCAATCAGCCCCATTCCCCGACAAACACCATGAAAACCCGTTTCACCATTCTTCTCCTGCTGCTGGTCAACGTAGCCGCGTTTAGTCAGATCCGCCTGGCCCGGCTCTTCTCGGACCATGTCGTCTTGCAGCGGCAAAAGCCTATTCCGGTTTGGGGTTGGGCCAAACCCCGCGAAACGGTAAAGGCTACCCTGGCCGGACAAACCCAGCAGGCCAAAGCCGATGCCAGCGGCAAATGGATGGTCACCTTTACGGCCCTTGAAGCCGGTGGCCCGCACACGCTGTCCGTCACGGCCAAATCCGGTAACGCCCAGGTCAGTGACGTGCTCATTGGCGAAGTATGGCTGTGTTCCGGCCAGTCGAATATGGAGTTTATGGTGAAGCAGGCCGATAATTATGCCGTGGAGAAAAAGAACGCCGACTTCCCCCAGATACGCCATTTCAAGGTAGACCACGAACTGGCATTGACCCCGCAAACCGAACTAAAAACGGGCGACTGGAAAGTTGCTTCGTCTGAAACCGTTGGCGATTTCACCGCCGTTGGGTTCTTCTTCGCCCGCGAACTATACCAGAAACTGAACATTCCGATTGGGCTGGTACACTCGTCCTGGGGCGGGTCGCAGATTGAGGGCTGGATCAGCAAAGAAGGTATGATGAGCAATGCCGAACTGCGGCCCACCGTCCAGAACCTGCCTACCACCTGGCAGGCCGCCGACAGCCTCATCGACGTCAGACTGCGCCAGCAGCTGCACGTTTCGCCCAACCTGACCGCAGCCGACGAGAAAAAGTATCTCGACCCGAACTATGATTTTGCGGGCTGGATTAAATCCGACCCCATCGGGCAGTGGGAATGGAAAGGACTGCGGGGTTTTATGGGACAGGGGTACATGGCCCGCATCGTGACAATTCCCGACGAGATGGTAACCGAACCAACCACGCTGGCCCTGGCCGAAAACGACAGCCCAAACCAGATTTACATTAACGGCAAACTCGTTTCCGAAGGCGTTTTGTCGGGTGTCAGAAAGATTACCATTCCGGCCAACAGTTGGAAAGCTGGGACAAACCACATTGTCATGAAACTGGGGAACATGGCCAATCCTTCCTGGTATGGCCTGGGGCTTAAGGGGTCGGCGGATGACTTGTACGTGGCCGACAAGCTACAGCGCATCAGTCTGGCTCACGACTGGCGATTACTACCCGCCTTTGCCGAAAAACATGAATACAAACGGTTTATGAATAACGTGGCGGTCAGTATGTACAACGCCATGATCGCCCCGCTGGAACCGTTTGCCATGCGGGGAGTTCTCTGGTATCAGGGTGAAACCAACGCCGGGCGGTCGTACCAGTACCGGCAGGCAATGCCCCTGCTGATTACCGACTGGCGGCAGAAGTTCGGGCAGGATATGTCCTTCTACATCGTGCAGTTGTCCAGCTATGGACCGAATCAGAACAGCAACAAAGGCAGCGGCTGGGCCGAACTCCGCGAAGCTCAGACCATGACGCTCAGCCTGCCCAAAACCGGTATGGCCGTCACGACCGATGTGGGTAATCCTGCCGATATTCACCCGACCAACAAACAGGACGTTGGGCACCGGCTCGCCCTGAACGCGCTGAAACTTGATTACGGTCAGGACATCAATTACAGTTCGCCGATGTTCGACAAGGTCAACTTCGAGGGTAATAAAGCCATTGTTACGTTCAAACACGTGGCCGACGGCCCATCTGGCCCGGGACTGGTGGCGAAGGATGCCTACGGTTACCTGAAAGGGTTCGAAATCGCGGGTGGGGATAAGGTTTTTCACTACGCCAAAGCCGAAATCAACGCAAAGAACACCGTGGTGGTATCCAGTCCCGACGTACCCAAACCTGTTGCCGTTCGCTACGGCTGGGCCGATTCGCCGGTAGATGCCAACCTGTTCAGCTCGGATGGATTACCCGCCAACTCGTTTCGCACCGATACCTGGCCGGGTGTAACGGCCAACACCAGGTTCGATTTTTAATTCTTCTTTCATCAACGTTTCCATGAATTCCCTCCCTTCATTTCTACTGACGCTGAGTTTATTAGCAGTTACCTCTGGTATTCAGGCGGCACCCCGCCCAAAACTAACAGACCCCAACGCTACCCCGGAAACCAGAGCGCTGTACCGTAATCTGAACAAGCTGGCTAAAAAGCATATCCTGTTTGGTCATCAGCACGCTACCGAGTACGGACACGGCTGGAATGGCGACACGGACCGCTCGGATGTAAAGTCCGTAACGGGGTCGAACCCGGCTGTTATCGGGGTTGATTTCAGCGGCTTATCGGGTCGTCCGCCCGAAGCGATTGAGCGGACAAAAGCATCTCTGCGTAAACAGATTGCCGATACCTACAACCGGGGGGGCGTAACCACCGTGGCCTGGCATTTTACCAATCCTGTTACGCCAAAAACCGGATTCTACTGGAAGGATTCGGTATCAGCCCCGGCCGTACCCGACCTGATACCGGGCGGCTCGCACCATGAGCAGTACAAAGCTATTCTGCAAACAGTGGGTAGTCTGGCCAATTCTGTCAGGGGTAAGGACGGGAAGTTGGTACCGATGCTGTTTCGCCCTTATCACGAGTTCGACGGGGGCTGGTTCTGGTGGGGTAAGCCACACTGCTCGAAGGAGGACTTTACGAAACTCTGGCAGTTTACGGTCTCCTACCTGCGCGACAGTTTGCAGGTGCATAATTTCGTGTACGTCTTCTCGCCCGACTGCCTGTTCAAAACCGAAGCCGAGTACGTAGACCGCTACCCTGGTGATGCCTGGGTGGACATGGTTGGGTTTGATGACTACGCCGATTTTGGTCGCAATGGCCGGTACAATCTACCGGCAGGAATCGCCAGGCTGAAAATCGTGTCGGATTTTGCCCGAAAAAACCGAAAACTGGCCGCCTTCACCGAAACGGGCCTGGAGTCGATACCCGATTCGACCTGGTGGACAGGGTCGTTGCTGAAAGCGTTGAAAGCCGAGAAAGTACGGCTCACCTACGTGCTGGTCTGGCGGAACGACGCCCGCAGTGCCACTCACTTTTACGCCCCCTATCCGGGGCAGGCCAGCGTCCCCGATTTTCTACAGTTTTATAACGACCCCTATACGCTGTTCGAAACCGATTTGCGACCTATGTATCGCTGATACATACGGGTGTACCGGATTCAGCAACCGGCTATTGAAGACTGTCCCTCCACACCAGTTATAGCGTAGAGGGACAGTAGAATCAACTACGACAGCATTTTACTTAGGTTTTTGTAGCTGGTCTGGATGCTTTCCACACCCGGTGCCATGTCCTGCTCCACGAAGATGTATTGCAGCCCGGCAATGTTGGCAGCCGCAAAAATCTTTTTGAAATCGACCACCCCGTTGCCAACTTCGGTAACCGTTTTCAGATCCGATTTGATGTCTTTGACGTGCCACAGCGGGAAACGCCCCGGCTGCCCCTTGAACAACTCGACCGGGTCTTTACCCGCTTTGGTGGCCCAGGCCAGGTCCAGTTCCATTTTCACCAGGTCTTTATCCGTCTGCGACAGGATTAACTCGTAGGGCGTTTTGCCACCTTCGACCGGGTCGAACTCGGTAGCGTGGTTGTGATACGCGAAGCCGATACCCGCTTTTTTGGCGGCTTCACCCGTCTTCTGGAATACCGCAATCGACTTGTTGATATCCTCCACGGTGCCCACTGGCGTGCTGGAACACACCAGATACGATAGCCCGCCCTCCACGGCTTCGTCCACCAGTTGCTGGTAGTTGTCGCGCAGGTTGAGCATGGGCGGCATGTTAGCTGGCACACCGGGGGGGCGTTGTGGTGCCGGAGCGGCCCCCGCCGTACCCGTTGTGCTGGCCGGGGGTGTTGGTCGGGGTCGAAAGGGTGCTCCACTCGCGTGGTGCGCCCGCCATTTCAGACCTAAATCGCTGGTAAGGGCTTTAAACTCTTTGGCTGTGTAGCCATAATACCCACCCCGCAAATTGAACGCGGATTCGATTTCTTTGTACCCGGCATCCGATATCTGTTTCAGCGTTGCCTTCGGGTCTTCGTTCATCTGCCGAAACAAGGTGAACAACTGAATCCCCACCGGTCGCATGGCGGTGGGCCCAAACAGGCTTTCGGCCCGACTGATGTGGGGTAACACTAGACCTCCTAGGACTAATGCACCGGTATTCTTTAAAAACTCTCTACGATTGTTCATCGAAATAAGAAAAGGAAAAGGGTTGTTATTTATCGACTTTGGCGGATGTGCTGCCCCCGGTAGGCTGAAACTGAATACTCACCACCTGCATCAGCACCTGTTCGGCTGTGGCCTGTGGATTGGCAAAGACAAGGTAAACGGTGTGCATACCGGTGGTGGGCGTAATGTCGGCCGTCAATTTCTGCGACATCCGGCGCATCATGGCCGCCCGGTCTACCGGGGGGGCGGGGGCAGCGGGTGCCGTTGTAGAGCCAGGAGCCGTTGCAGCGGCCGGGGCAGCCCTTGGGAACGTCGGGTTGCTTACCTTGATAACGTCCGTTTTACCCACCAGCGGACCAGTCGGCGAATCGAGGTGTACCTCAACCGTACCACCAACGGCCCCAACGCGGCTGGTGGCCTGTGCCAGTATGTCGATCTGCCCAATATCGGTCAGGTCAATCTGCTTGTAGCCGATGTAGGATTGGTTGCCCAGGACCAGAAACGATTTGGCCGGGGTGATGGTGTACTGCGTTCCCTTTTTGAGGTCGGCATTTTCGGGCTGAACTTCCGGGTTGCGCAGAATAATAACGCTCTCCGACGACACGGGCTTCATCAGCTTCGTGCCCCGGTCGGTGTAGGCCGCGCGCAGGGCGAAGCCGCCTTTTCCATTTTCCCCTTCCGGAATAACGGGCGAAAAACGCCCCTGCACCGGGTACATTTTGGCCGCTACGGGTTTCTCATCCAGGCTCATAATATAATGCACCATAGCCGTGGCATCGGACGTGGTCAGTTGCGGGTGGGCGCTCATGGAGTGGTCGCCCCAAACGCCCCCGCCCCCGCTGATTACTTTTTTGGCCAGCCGGTCCACCGCAGCGGCATCACCCTTGTACTTTTTCGCCACGTCCGCGTAACTGGGACCAACCGACTTTTTATCGAGCATGTGGCAGGACTTGCAATCGTTCTGGCCAATCAGTTGCTGCCCGGTGGCGTAGCGCGCTACCGTCTCGGTGCCCCGGTGGTTCTGCGCTGCTTCGATGGGGTCGAACCCTTCGGGCAGGTAGTCGATGCTCACGGCTACCTGCGATGGAGCGATTTTGCCCGGTGTCGCACCCGCCGTGGCCAGGCTCCCGTCTTCTTTGTCGCTCACCCGAACGGCATAGTCGATGGGTGTATTGGGGAAGAAAAACGACTTATTGCCCTTTTTGATGTCGAAAGCCACCACGGGCGGCTCATTCCCCGCCTTGATTTCCAGTGACTTACTACTGCTTACTCCCTTGGAATCCGTCACCGTCAGGGTTGCCTGATACACGCCCGGCTTATCGAACGTAACGGTTGGGCTTTCCTGAATGAACGTACGGGCCGGGCTTCCTTTGGCAGAAACTTTCCAGCTGTACTTCAGCGCATCACCGTCGTAATCTTTGGTCCCTGCCGACGACAGAGTGGCCGTGAACGGAATGGCCCCGCCCGTTTTGCTGGCCACTGCCTGCACCAGCGGGGGCCGGTTACCACCGTTGTATTCAATTTTAACGATACGGGCATTATCGTTTCCCCGGAACCAGGCACTGCCATATTCGAGCACGTACAAATCGCCGTTAGGCGCAAATTTCATGTCGATGGCACTGCTGAAATTCTCGTCGGGCAGGAACCGCTCCATAGACTGGTAATTACCCTGCTCATCCAGCGTAACGGCCATGATCCAGCCGCGCATAAACTCCACGATGAACCATTTCCCTTCGTAATAAGCCGGAAAAACGTGGCTGGTATTTTTAAAATCCGACTGGTGAAAAATCGGGCCACCCGTAGCGCTACGCCCCGACCGACCCACCATTGGGAACTCGGTGGAGTTGGCGTAAGGATACCAGATAAGGGCTTTTTCGGTGGGTGGCAGATCGGTCAAGCCGGTGTTGTTCGGCGATTTGTTGACCGGGTGAGCCGGGTCGTAAACGGCACCGGATTTAGCCGCGCCAAAATCGTAGTAGGAATAGGGTATGTTATTACCAATGATATAAGGCCAGCCGAAGTTTCCCGCCTTTTTGGCCCGGTTGAATTCATCGTAGCCACGCGGACCGCGCCCGGTCGAGTCGGCACTGGCATCGGGGCCTACTTCGCCCCAGTAGATGTAGCCAGTCTTGTTATCCACTGAAATCCGCCAGGGATTCCGGTGCCCCATCGTGTAAATTTCGGGCCGGGTTTTGGCGCGGTCCGACGGTTCGGTTCCTTTGGCGAACAGATTCCCATCGGGAATGGTGTAGGTGCCATCGGTTTCGGGGTGAATCCGGATGATTTTCCCCCGCAGGTCGTTGGTATTTCCCGACGATTTCTGGGCATCCCACGGGCCACGGCCTTCCCGCTCATCAATCGGGTTGAAGGGCGTATCGCGGGGGGATGTATTGTCGCCGGTGGTCAGGAACAGATTGCCCCGGTCATCGAACACCATGCCTCCGCCGGTGTGGCAGCACTGCTCACGCTGCGTGCCCACTTCCAGCAGTACTTTTTTGGAGGACATGACCAGTTCACTACCCCGTAGCTCGTAGCGGGTCAGGACATTTTTGGCCACGTCGCCCGGCTCCGAATAATACAGATAAATCCAGTGGTTGGTCGCAAAGTTCGGGTCGGTCACGATGCCCAGCAGCCCATCTTCGGCTTCCGTCACCTTGCCATCTTTCGCGGTGTATTTGGTACTGACTGGAATGGTAGCAATAACCGTTGTCTCTTTCGTAGCCGGATTATAGGCCTTCAACGCCCCTTTTCGCTCCACGAACAGCACGCGTCCATCGTTGAGGAACGTCATTTCCATCGGTTCATCCAGGTTTTCAGCCAGAATCACCTTCGTAAAGCGGTTATCGTCGGGTCGGGCTGCGTTCAGTCGGGCCGCGTTCGGTTTATCACCGGGAGTGGGTTGCGAAGAGCGAGAGGATAATAAGCTGACCGCTAACAGACTCAGCAAAGCCGTTCGTAGCAGTGGGTATTTTTTCGGTAAACCAGATATCATAAGGAATTGATGGACGAGCAGTGATTTTGTTGACTTATAAGCCAACAAAATTGCCGGATTGCGGGTCACTTAAAAAATCAATCTGGCGGAACGGGCATTTATCGCTCCCGAATTCCGCATTTCCCGTTCCGTACCTGGCTAACCGCTGGCGAATCTCATTTTGGTACAGATTCGAACTTCTGCTACCATCGACGGTTTCTTTCGTATGGCATCATCCAAAACAGCACTCTACACCGCACTGGCGGCTAACCTGGGCATTTCGGCTACTAAATTTGTGGCGGCCGGCATAACGGGTAGTTCTGCTATGATATCGGAAGGCATTCACTCTCTGGTCGATACGCTGAACGAGCTGCTACTGTTACTAGGCCTCAGTCGAAGTAAACGACCTGCCGACCAGAAGCGGCCTTTCGGGTACGGTAGGGAGCAGTATTTCTGGTCGTATGTAGTGGCGTTACTGATCTTCGCGGTGGGGGGCGGCATTTCGCTGTACGAGGGCATTACGCATCTCCAGCATCCAGAACAGGTTGAAGATCCGTTCTGGAATTATATTGTGCTGGGCATCGCGTTTGTGCTGGATGGCTACTCACTGATTACGGCGTGGAAGGCTTTTAACGAAAAACGGGGAAATCAGTCGTTATGGTCGGCCATAAGAAACAGTAAAGATGCCGCCACGTTTACGGTGCTATTCGAGGATGCGTCCGACGTACTGGGCCTGATTATCGCGTTTCTGGGTGTATTTCTGGGGCAGGTTTTCAACAATCCGCTGTTCGATGGTTTGGCGTCGATTCTCATTGGTATTCTGCTGGTGGGCGTGGCTGGCGTTCTGGCTCGCGAAAGCAAGAGCCTGCTCCTGGGCGAGGGCGTTGACCCGGAAACTGCCCGGCAACTGAAGGCCCTTACCGAAGCGGATTCATCCGTGCAGAAATCCCAGCGCATTGCCACCATCTACCTCGGTCCCGAAGAAATCACCCTCGCGCAGGATGTAGTCTTTCAAAACGACCTGACAACGGATGAGATCAATAAAGCCATCGTCCGCATCCACGCGGCTATCATGAAGTCCTTTCCGTCCATAAAACACGCCTTCACGCAACCCGTTGCCCTGGGCGAAACCAGTGAAAAACGGTAGTGCATGCGCATTACGCGGACCCGGTTCAGACCAGCCAGTTTACTCGGTTTTCAGACTCTTTACCGGGTTGATCATTGCGGCTCTTACCGACTGCCAGCCCACGGTCAGGAAGGCGATGGAAATGGCAATGAAGGCCGTCGCCAGGAACATCCACACACCAATGCTGATTCGGTAAGGGTAGTTTTTAAGCCATTCGTCCATGGCGAACCAGGCGGCAGGAAACGCAAAGATGAACGACAGCGACACCAGTTTCAGGAAGTCGGTAGATAGTAATTGAACGATGCCCGCCACCGACGCTCCCAGTACTTTTCGGATACCGATTTCTTTGGTTCGCCGTTCGGCGGAGAGGGTAGCCAGACCAAACAAGCCGATACAGGAAATAAAAATGGTCAGGATGGCCCCGAAGAGCATCATCTGTTTCCATTTTTCCTCCGACTCATACCGTTTCAGGTTTTCCTGATCCAGAAATGTGTAGGCATAGGGACTAACCGGAAACAGTTTTTTGAAGGTCTTTTCGATGTGCCGGAGACTGGCGGTTTCAGTCGTCGGCCTGATCTTGATGAATGCCTTTCCGTATTGATTGGCATCTTTCATCGTGAACAGTTGCGGTTTTATTTGCTGGCTTAATGACTCGAAATGATAATCTTTAACAACACCGATTACGGTGTACTTTTTATTATTATCAAACCAGAAATTAACAACCTGTCCAATGGGGTTTTTCCAGCCTGCTTTTTTGGCAAATGATTCATTGACCAGCACCGACTGTGAGGAATCTGACGGGAAAGCAGTCGAGAAGTTTCTCCCTTTCAGAATGGGTATTTTAAACGTTGGGAGGTAGGTTTCATCAATGGTTTCGTAGGCAAAACTCAGTTGGGTATCGCCATTAACCTTTGCCACTGTTCCCCATCCTCCACCATTTTTCGGCGAAACCTCAACAATAGCCGGGTTCTTTACTAGTTCTTCTTTCAGCAACTTTACTTCGCTGCGCTTTAAGGACGACTTATTGATGATAATCATGTTCTTGTCATCGTATCCCAAATCCTTACTCGTCAGGTAGTTGAACTGAGAATAAATTGTCAGCGACGCAATGATCAGGAATGACGCCAGCGAAAACTGCATCACTACCAACGACTTTTGCAGGTAGTTTTTACCCGACAGGTTGAACCGGCTGTACAGTGTCTGCACCGGACTGTAGCCCGACAAAACCAGGGCAGGATAAAAACCGGCCAGCAAACTGGTGATAACAAAAAGGGCAACGTAGCCAAGAACCAGCGTTGTATCGAACAGATACGAAAGAGCCAGTGATTTATTGGCCAGTTGATTGAAGGTCGGCAATGCCAGTTCAATCAACACAAAGGCAAACGCAAAGGCCGCGAAGCAAAGAAGGAATGACTCACCCAGAAACTGAATGATGAGCTGCATCCTTGCCCCGCCCACCACTTTCCGGACCCCAATCTCTTTGGCGCGTTTCAGGGAACGGGCAACGGTCAGGTTAACGAAATTGATGCAGGCAATCAGCAGGATGAACAACGCGATACCCGACAGGATGTACGAAAAAGTAGGGTTACTCTCGTCGACAAGACCATTGCTGGCCGGTAGCTCTTTGCTGAGGTGCATATCAATCATTGGCTGGAGTTCATACTCCGTCCTGCCCATAATGCCAAACTTTTCAGCCATCGACTTAATGCTTTCCCGGGCATCAGCCACGTACACCCGGTTCATTTTTGCTTCTACAACCCTGATATCGGCATTGGGGCTTAGTACAACGAAGGTGTTCATGAATACACTGAACCAGTTCTCGTTATTGGCCATGTCTTCTGCCTTCACAATAAGGGGCATAAGCACATCAAATTTGATGGATGAGTTCTGCGGGCATTTTTTTGCCACACCTGTTACCATGTACGGCTCAAATGTGTCGTCGTCCCTGAAGAAAATAACCTTACCCAGCGCCTGAGTTGTACCAAAGTGTTTCTTAGCCATTTCGCTCGAAATCACCACCGAATTTGGGTTTTGCAGGGCTGTTTGGGGATTACCCTGCAAGAGAGGGAATGTGAAAACCGCAAAGAAGCTGGAATCGGCCATGAAGACCTCCTGGCTTTTCACTTCGGTACCCTGTTTCATGTCTTTCTGGTTTCCCTGGTACCGAACAAACGTCTTTATTTCCGGAACACCCGCCCTGAATCGTGGACCCGGAAGAAAACCCGTGTACGGCTGGCGGTATTCTAGTTTCCCCGCCGGTGTTATCGACCTGCTGGTAATCCGGTAAATAGACGGGGTGTTGGTGTGAAAACGGTCGTAGCTGACCTCGTCCTTGGTGTACAGCAAAATCAGCATGGCGGCCGCCAGCCCAATGCTCAACCCAATGATGTTGATGGACGAATAAACCTTATTTCGGGCCAGATTCCGGAAGGCGATTTTAACGTAGTTGCTAAGCATAACAGAACTGAATAAAGCGCTTGACGAATAGGTACTTGGTTGTCGTTTGATAGCAAAAGGGCGCAGAAAGCCCAGCACATTGAGCCAGTAGCGTCGGTTGGCAGCCGGGATGCCCCGTTGCTGTACATCCCGCCCGTAGCGCTCGTGCAAATCGCCCAGTATTTCCTCCCGCCGGTGCGGAACTACGACCCATTCCAGCAGTTGGTTGGCCCGGCGGGGCGGAGTAGGTGGCGTGTTCATATACTGATAGCGGGTAGTGCCTGTGGCGAAATGGAATCCCACAATTGATTACGTACGGCCCGAATGTCGTGCAGCGCCCTGCTCCCCAGTGCCGTAACGAAAAAAAGCCGTTTCCGTCTGCCTCCGCGCTCGGCGGTGGCCTCCCCCATCTGCGAGTTGAGCATCCCGCCGATGCAGGGCCGCATGCACTGCACTGATGCTCACAGAGCGGCCCGTTTGCCGTTCCAGTTCGTCCGTAATGGCTACACCATACGCGCTCTCGCTGAGCACGGCTACCGTTAATAAAACGACTTCTTCAAACTCACCCAAATACGTTCGTTTCATGCCGAAAGAATAAGATTAACGTTTGTAGAACAAATGCTTTGCCAGTTTCAGGAATGGCCATTTCTGAACAATGGAGCCGGTTTGTTCCTATTGAACCTGTCCGAAAGCGTACACTTTTTGTCCGAAGTTGAACAATACGGACGAAAAAAAACCAGTCAATAAAGCGGCTCTTCTTACCTTAGCGGCCTAATCGAGAACGGTAAACAGAAAACCGACAACCGCCATTATGTCCCTGAAAACAATCGTTAAAATCTCCAACGTTACGAACCTGAGTGATGCCCGTTACTGCGCCGGGATGGGCGTTGATATGCTCGGCTTTTCGATGGATGCCGACTCGCCGGAATACGTAGAGCCGACTAAGTTTGGTGATATCCGGGGCTGGGTGGCCGGGGTGCAGATTGTGGGCGAAACGACCGCTACGGACCCTGAGGTTATTGAACAGCTTCTGGATACCTACCAGCCCGATGTCCTGCAAATTGATGAAGCCGCCCTGTTGCCGTACCTCGCCACGTTTTCCCGACCCGACGCCGAACTTCAGCTTATTCTGCGCGTGGATATAGAGCAGCTAACGCTCGACCAGCTCGAAAGCCTGTTTCAGACGGGAATAACCGGGGCCGATTACGTGCTGCTCGAAAGTCAAAGCCCACTCCACCTCGAAGAGGAATTAAAAGCAACCCTCCAGCGACTGTCAGCCCGGCACCCTGTATTGCTGGGCACGGGTATCTCTGTGGCGAATGTACACACATTACTGGCCGACCTGCCCGTTCGGGGTATTGCCCTGAGCGGAGGCCACGAAGAACAACCCGGTAACAAAGAGTTCGGTGAACTGATGGATATTCTGGAAGCGATTGAGGTAGAGTAGGCATTGGTAGTTATTGATTGTCATTAGTTATCATTGATGGTCATTTGCGTCAGAATAGTACCTACAAATGACACATAGCGAATGACTATCAAATGACGTGCAGCAAATGACCATCAAATCAGGTACTATGTATTACCTACTATCATTGAAAACATACTTCCATCAATAACCGCGTCCATCCGTCCAAATCCCCTTTTGCCCGCATTGGGTAGTTTGTAGCTTTATCCCGGTTTTAAACACTAGAAGCCATGAACAAACGCTTGGAACGTATTGCTAACCAGGCCCAGATTGGGGGTGTATGCGCTGGTTTGGCCGATTATTTTGGCATTGACCGTGCTCTGGTTCGCGTACTTTTTGTCATCGGAATTTTCTTACCGCACTTTCCGGCTATTATCATTTACATTATCTTGTGGATTGCATTACCCGAACGTCGTTTTGATAGTTCGGTCGTTCAAGCCAGTGCATTTTCTAATCCTTATTCCGCTATGAACCCTTATAACCCTAACAAACCCGACCGTAGTGTTGTGGGCGGTGCCATTCTGATTGTTCTGGGCATCCTGTTTCTGATTGAACGTTTCTTCCATATTCACTTCCGGGATTTATGGCCGTTCATGCTCATTGCGCTGGGACTATGGTTGATCTTTAAAGACCGTATCAAACCAACCTACGATTCGACGACTAACAATCCGGGCATGCCAACCGACCCGACTGCTCCTTATAATTCGGGAAATCCCAGCGGGCCGAGTGTTCCCTATAACCCGGGCACGCCCAACGACCCAACTGCTCCCTACAATCCCAATAACCCTCAGTAATCATGCAACGTAGAAACGGACTATTCTGGGGAATCGCGCTGCTCACCCTCGGCGTGCTGTTCCTGGCACGCCGGGCGGGCTGGCTCGATGTTAACTGGCATTCGCTGGTGGATTTGTGGCCACTACTGCTCATTCTGGCAGGTGTCAACCTGATTCTGGAACGACGCGGTAATTCAGCCGCCTTTATCACTACGGTTATGCTGGCAGTAGCTGTGCCGACTACCCTGTTTGGCTTTTTGTCGCACGACCGCGACGGGGACGGTTTTTCAATGAACTGGCAGGACGACGATGAGAGTGATGACGAATCAGATAACGATTCGGATGCTAATAACGATCAGGACAATGAAGATAACAACAACGACGACCAGGATAACGAAGATGCGTACCGGTCAGAAAGCGGTCAGCGTAATACAGAAAACGGTTCGGTAAAGACCAGTTCGTTTGTAGAGTCGATGGCACCCGACACCCGCGAAGCGGTATTCAAACTGGCGGGTGGAGCCGGACGGTTCATTATCAGCGACCCAACCACCGAACTCATAAAGGCCGATACGAAACAGAGCATTGGCACTTATTCGATGTCGGTAGACCGAAATGAGACAACCCATATCCCCACCATCGAACTGAAGCCGACGGAGGAAAGTCAGCATTTCAATCTGAAAGACGGCAACTATGAAAATCGGGTAACCGTTCATCTCAACAACACCCCCGTCTGGACGATGGATATAGCCCTGGGCGCGGGTCAGGGCGACCTCGACTTAAGTAACTATGCCGTGAAAAGCCTGAAAATAGCCGCCGGTGCCGCCGATCTCGACCTGAAGCTCGGTGCCAAAGCCGACCAGTCAGACGTGAAGCTGGACGTGGGTGCGGCTTCCGTAACGATTCATGTCCCCAAAGAAGTAGGTTGCCGGGTCAAAAAAGACGGCGCTCTGAACCTGGAACAGCTGGACGACTTTACCGACGTTGGCGGGGGCGAATTTTTGAGTCCCGGCTACGAAGCCGCCAAAAACAAAATGACCATCCGGTTCGATGGTGGCATCTCACGCTTAAAAGTGGTTCGGTACTAATCCTGTAAACGCTCCTTTTGTCATCTCCGTAATCAGGTCGTAAATGACGTGGTTACGGAGATTTCCTTTGTAGTCACGTCGAATCCAGACAGCTCATCGGCGGAATGTATGGAGCCATAGGTTGTTACGCCTTATATTTGCCCAAACGCCCTGTTCAACCACCAGAACATGTTAATCCATCAATATCTACGTATGCACCGTATATTTCTTCTTCTTCTACTGCTATCAGGTTCATTGGTCGCTCGGGCTCAGTCAGATTCTTATTTGCAGGAGGTGGTTTCACGGCTGGAAAATTCAAAAAAGTCTACTTTACTGATGGCTCAGGCTATGCCAGAAAACCAGTACGGGTATAAACCAGTTGCCGATGAGATGAGCTTCCGGGCGCAGTTGCTGCACATGAGCCAGAATGTAAACTGGCTTACGTCCTCCCACCTCACCACACAACAAAGCCCTTTTACAGAAAGTAACCTGAAGGACACGGGGCAGTCAAAAGCAGTTATTGAGCAGCTTATCAATCAGGCGTTTGATTACGCCATCGAATCGGTTCGGGTGTTCGATGCGGGCAGGCTGGACGAAAAGGTCACCTTTTTTGCGGGTCCGCTGAGCAAACGGCAGATCATGAATTTGGTTAATGACCACCAGGCGCACCACCGGGGGCAACTCGTTGTTTATCTTCGAATGAACGGCGTAAAGCCTCCTGCCTACGTTGGCTGGTGAGTTAGTGAACACTCCTTTTTTCTTTTTATACGAGTTGGTTGAAACGCCCCGGCAACGGGTATTCAGATGCAGAAACGATTCGTTGATCTGGTAAAATCAAGTTTGTCTTCGCTGGGGTTGTTTGCCGCCCGCCAGTATCCTGACTGCGTAAACGGCTACCGGCTAACCGATGATCTGGCGATCATCGTTCCCGGCAACGCACCCCTTTGCTTCGATATTGGTGCCAACAAAGGCCAAACCATTGAACTGCTACAAAGCCTTTATAAACAGCCGGTTATTCACGCATTCGAACCCGCATCGGCCACGTTTACTGCCTTAAAAAACCAGGCACCCGGCACCGGTGTACATCTGCATCAACTGGCCTTCGGTGAACAGGTCGGCGTGGCAGAATTCCGCAATTATCAACAGTCGGAACTCAGTTCATTTCTGCCCATGAATCCCGATAAGACCGAGAATATCTTTGCGGAAGAAGCGGTAGTTTCCATAGAGTCTGTGCCGGTCGATACGCTCGATACCTTCTGCGCTACGCACCACATTGATTATATCGACCTGCTCAAGATTGATACCCAGGGGTTTGAACTGCCCGTATTGCGGGGCGGGGTCAACCTGCTCGGTCAGGGAAAAGTGAAGGCTGTGCTGCTGGAACTGAATTTTGCCGCACTCTACGAAGGGCAGTCCGACCCGCTGGAAATTCTGCAACTGATGCGTACACATAACATGCGGCTGGTCGATTATTACGAAAAAGAACGGGCTTCCGCCAGAGAACTTTCATGGACAACGGCCCTCTTCATGCGTTATGCCTAGCGGGTGCATTCCTGTGTTCTTTTCAGTAGCTTTACTCAACTGTTTATAGCCGTTTTTTTCGCATCCCGAATGAATTTTGACCAATTAACGCCCCGCCGTCAGGAACAACTCACTGCTTTCGACCGCTTGCTCACCATCATGGATGAACTGCGCGAACAGTGCCCCTGGGACCGTAAGCAAACAATGGATA
Organism: Spirosoma spitsbergense DSM 19989; assembly: GCF_000374085.1. Taxonomy (GTDB): domain Bacteria; phylum Bacteroidota; class Bacteroidia; order Cytophagales; family Spirosomataceae; genus Spirosoma; species Spirosoma spitsbergense. Next base: position 19,312 of record NZ_KB893624.1, read on the forward strand.
CCCTGCGCCACCTCACCATCGAGGAAACCTACGAACTCTCCGACGCCATCCTGGAAAAGGATCTTCCCGAGATTCGGAAAGAACTGGGCGATATTCAACTCCACCTGATTTTTTACGCCAAAATCGCTTCGGAATCCGATCCAGACTCGCCAGACCATTTTGATATGGCCGACGTGCTGAATGGAGTCTGCGACAAACTCATAAGCCGCCATCCGCACATCTATGGGGATGCCAACGGGCAGAAGGTGGTGGCCGACACGGAGGAGCAGGTGAAAGCGAACTGGGAGCAGCTCAAGCTCAAAGAAGGCAACAAATCGGTGCTGGGTGGTGTACCAGGGTCACTGCCCGCTCTGGTAAAAGCAATGCGCATTCAGGAAAAAGCGCGGGGTGCGGGTTTCGACTGGGACGAGAAAGAGCAGGTCTGGGAGAAAGTAGAGGAAGAGATGCAGGAGTTCAAAGCCGAGTTTACCATGCCAGAAGGCGTCGACGCCGAACGCGCCGAAGGGGAATTTGGTGATTTGCTCTTCTCGCTCGTCAACTACGCCCGTTTCATCGATATCAACCCCGAAACAGCCCTCGAACGCACGAACAAAAAGTTTATCAAACGCTTTCAATACCTGGAAGAACAGGCGCGGGCTAACGGGAAAGCATTGACTGATATGACGCTGGCGGAAATGGATGTGTACTGGAATCAGGCAAAAACGCTATGAAACTAGCTTTTATTACCGATATGCACTTGGGAGCAGAAGGCGAAAAACCGACGGGTGTCGATGTGCGGCAACATTTTCTGAAAGCACTGGACTTCGTAGCCGACATGAAGCCCAGCGGTTTAGTACTGGGTGGAGACATCTGCAACGGCACGGGTGACCGGGCTATGTACGAGTGGGTAAAAAAACAGGTCGACCAGCTTCCCATGCCCTGCTACGTCATACCCGGAAACCATGACGACGCCACGCTGCTGGCTGAGGTATTTCGGAATACGCATTATTTGCACGGCCGCGAATTGTATTACGCGCTGCCGCTGGAAGGTCGCCCGGTTTTATTCCTGGATTCATCGAAGGGCGAACTATCCACCGACCAGTGGACCTGGCTACGGGAGTATGTGAAGGCGCTGCGCGACAGTAACATCCTGATTATAATGCACCACCCTCCCCTACCTGCCGATGTGATGTTCATGGACCGGAAATACCCGTTCGAGCAGAGCGATGCGTTTCTGGACCTGGTGCGCGAATTGCCGTGTCATGTTACGGTGGTGTGCGGTCATTACCACGTCGACAAGGTAGTGCAGCGTGGCAACCTGCTGGTTTTGCTTTCCCCGTCAACGTACTACCAGATGCAGCAGAACACCCCGGAGTTTGCCATCGACCATTACCGAATCGGCATCCGCGAAATTAACCTGACTACCCACGGCACGACCAGTACGGTGCATTATCTGCAACCAGGGCAGTGAATTCAGGCAGCCGACACGGTTGCAGGGTGAGTCACTAAAGAGGTCTTTGGCCAGGTAGCGGAGGATGATGCGGTACAAATGCCAATACCTGGGAGCGCTCAACAGAGTCGTTTATCGTTTGGCTTCGACGATGTAGCGGGTAGTCGTCTTTGTGGGCTCATACGTATCGGACAGTTCAAGGGTCATATCGGAGCCATTGGCTGTCCCCGAACCCGTTTTTTGGTTATTGATACCAAACTGGGAAAGCTCATAGCCGGTGACGGTCAATTTCACGTCCATCTTCCCAAAAGTGGTGGTAGACGTAGCCGGTGTCTTGTTTAGCTGCTGCACCTGTAAAGTCACCTCCACGTAAACGGTCGTTGCCGAGTTGCGACTTATCGTCAGCGTTCCCGATTGGGTGGTAGTGCCCGCCGTACTGGGAAACCTGTAGTTGTAGATGGTATTGTCATTCTCCAGTTTAACCTATCGGCGGAGTTCATAGGTACCCGAAACAGCGGTTCCCGCATCGGGCTCAGGGTCGTTATTTTTGGTCGAACAGACCAGGAAAAGAAGGGGTAAGCCTAGGGTTAAAAAAAAATGTTTGGTACTCTGACAATTCTTGTGGTTAACTTGGTCTATGCAGGAAACCGACTTCTACCAACAGCTTTTAGCCTTGCCTGATTTGCAGGTGCAGCGGGTCGAATATACACCGACTCGAATTACACTATTTTGCCAACTCCAAACCAACAGCCAGGCCTGCCCTTCCTGTCTCAAGCAAACCACCCAACTCAATCAGTACTTAACCAGGCAAGTGCGCGATCTAGATATGTCGGGCCGCCAAGTCTGGTTGCACATACGTATCCGCCAGTTCATCTGTCAAGATTGCAATCGCTATTTCA